>JAAYAJ010000028.1 GCA_012719455.1 Acidobacteriota bacterium
CGGGCACCTGGTGCTGTCGACGGTCCACACCACCGACGCCCCGCGCACCATCAACCGGATTCTCAGCGTCTTCGACCCCTCCGAGCAGGCCGCGGCCCGGCTGCGCCTTTCGGAGACCCTGCTGGGCATCGTCTCCCAGCGCCTCCTGCAGAAGGCGGACCGGAGCGGACGGGTGGCGGCGTGCGAGATCATGCGCCACACCACCACCATCCAGGAATGCATCGCCGACCCCGACAAGATCCACATGATGAAGGAGTACATTGAGAAGGGGCGCGAGCACTACGGCATGCAGACGTTCGACCAGCACCTGACCGACCTCTACCGCGCCGGCACGATTTCGCTCGAGACGGCCAAATCAGCCGCAACTTCCGCCTCCGATTTCGAGCGCAACCTCCAGTTCGAATAACCCCTTCCCTTTCATGTTCCGGAAGGGGGGACGCCGATATCGAGACCCCCTTCAGGTCCCTCCGCTTCAAGCCGGGGCAGAACGAGTGGGACCTGAACATCCAGCTCGTCATCAAGCGCGGGGACGAGACCGTCAGCCAGGCGCGGGCCGCCGAATCAACGATCTTCGCCGGGCGGCGTCCCGAACCACGCTTCCGCCGCGGCGCAGAGCCCGGCCACGGCCGGGTTCTGGATCCGGCGCTCGGCCGTCAGCGCGTAGAACGATTCCCGCACCCCGGAGGCGTCGCCCACCCAGCGCACACCGAGCTGGGCTTCGATCTCCCGGCGGATCACCGTGGGGGCGGGGAAGGCTCCCACCCCCTGCTGGCCGAAGGCGGCCAGAAGGGCGCTGTCCTCGAATTCCCCCAGCAGGGCGGGGCGTAGGCCGCGGTCGGCAAACCACTGCTCGAGAGAGCGCCGCATCATCGTGTCGCCGGTGGGGAGGAGTATCGGGGCGCCGTCGAGGGAACGGGGGAAGCCGCGGCGGAGGCGGGAGGCCAGGGGCGGCCGGGCGAAAAAGGCCACCTCCGAAACTCCAAGCAGGCGGCTGTAGGCCCGGACCTTGGCGGTCGGGGCGGCCGGGGCGTCGGCCAGGACCAGGTCGAGCTCGTACAGCGCCAGCTCGGCCAGGAGCCGGTCTGACCGCCCTTCCCGGCACACGAGGCGCACCGGCCCGGAGGAGAACGCCGGCAGGAGCACCCGTTCCGCCACCAGCTTGGGCACCACGTCGGCCACCCCGACCGTGATCCTGAGCGGCTGGCCGACCGGACGGTCCCCCAGGGTGTCCAGGAGCTCACGCCCCAGGCTGAATATCTCCTCCGCATAGCGGTAGACTACCCGGCCGCTTTCGGTCAGGACCAGGCGCCGCCCCTTGCGGACGAAGAGGGGGTGGCCGAGCGCCTCCTCGAGCTGGTGGATCTGCTTACTGATCGTCGACTGCGCCAAGCCGAGCCCGGCGCTCGCCCTGGCCAGCCCCCCCTCGCGCGCCACGCGCCAGAAGTAGTGCAGGTGATGGTAGTTGATCCATTCCACGGGGGAATGATACTTCGCTTAAATCGAATGATAAAGCATATATTATCTGTTTGTCGAAGTAATGGCGGCTTCGTATGATATGCGTCCATTGATTGGAGAGGAGTGGAATCTTATGGGCGCGGGAATCGGCACACCGGAGCTTTGGGTCGGGTTTATCATCTTCGTTCTGGCGATGCTGGCGCTCGATCTCGGGGTGTTCCACCGCAAGGCGCACGAGGTAAGCGTCCGGGAGGCCTTCGTCTGGTCCGTAGTCTGGATCACGCTCGCCCTGGTGTTCAACGTCGGAATCTATCACTGGTTCGGGCGCGAGCGGGCGCTGGAATTTTTCACCGGGTACCTGATCGAAAAGGCTCTTTCGGTCGACAACCTCTTCGTCTTCCTGGTCCTGTTCACCTACTTCGCAGTCCCCGGGGCACTCCGGCACCGGGTCCTCTTCTGGGGCATCCTCGGCGCGCTGGTCATGCGGGCGCTGTTCATCGCGGCGGGGACGGCCCTGATCGCGGCGTTTCACTGGATCCTCTATGTGTTCGGCGCCTTCCTGATCTTCACCGGGCTGAAACTGCTGGCGGCCCGGGACGAGGGGATCGAGCCGGAACGCAACCCGGTGCTGCGGCTGATCCGGCGTTTCCTCCCCTCGGTGCCGGAGTACCACGGCACCCACTTCGTGGTCAAGCGCGCGGGGCGCTGGTACGCCACCCCCCTGCTCGCGGTCCTCATCATAATCGAGGCGACCGACATCGTCTTCGCCCTCGACTCCATCCCCGCCGTCTTCGCCATCACCCGGGACCCGTTCATCGTCTTCACCTCCAACATCTTCGCGGTCCTGGGGCTGCGCGCCCTCTTCTTTTTGCTCGCGGGAATGCTCGGCCGCTTCCGCTACCTGAAGGTGGGACTCGGCCTGGTGCTCGCCTTCGTCGGAACCAAGATGCTCCTCATCGACCTCGTGCGCGTCCCGATCGCCCTCTCGCTCGGCGTCATCGCCCTCCTGCTCAGCCTCTCGGTGGCGGCTTCCCTGCTGCGCCCGGGACCCGCTCCGGGCGCGCCCGTAGAGCCGGACTAGTCGGAACCCGCTTCGGAGTTTCCCGGCACCGGGTCCGGCCTGGGCGCCGGGTCCGGCCGGGCCGCCGGGCCCTTCCTGTGGAAGAGGAGGTCCCTCAGCCGGGTTCCCTCCTCCTGGAATTTCTTCAGCAGTTTGCGCGCCCAGAGGAATTCCACCGCCAGGACGCCCAACCCGGCCCAGACCACGACCAGGCCGGGACCGGGAATCCCGGGGATGGAGAGGAGCAGGCCCAGGCCCAGCAGGGTAAAGCCGAAGACGATCATGATACAGCGCCGCGCGGTCCGAAGGGTCTTGATGAACATGCGATCAAGGATAGCATGAGCGGTCCGGCTCCCCTATAGTCTCCGCGCCGGAAATTCTCGTCACCGTGGACGAACCCCCCCGAAAATGATAAATAGTCCTCATGGACATGCCAGCGTTTCTCAATTCCCCCCTCTACACCTACGGGATCCTTCCGCTCCTGATCTTCCTGGCGCGGATCGCCGACGTGAGCCTCGACACGCTCCGCATCATCTTCATCAACCGGAGCCTGCGCTACCTGGCCGCCTTTTTCGGTTTCGTCCAGATCCTGATCTGGCTCATGGTGATCCGGCAGATCTTCCAGAGCCTGGACAACCCGCTCTGCTACATCGCCTACGCCGGCGGCTTCGCTGCGGGAAACATCATCGGCCTCGCCATCGAAAACCGGCTCTCCATCGGCAGAGTGATCATCCGCACCATCACCCGCCGGGAGGGGGACGCCCTGGTCGACTTCCTGCGCACCTCGGGCTTCGGGGTCACGGCCCACGACGCCACCGGGGCCACCGGCCCGGTCAAGGTGATCTTCACCATCGTGGAGCGGAGCGACATCTCGAAAGTGGTCGAAACCATCAAACGTTTCAATCCCAACGCCTTCTACTCCGTGGAGGACGTGCGCTTCGTGAGCGAAGCCGTCACTCCGCACCGCCTCCCCGCCAGCCGCAGTTGGAAAAAAATGATCTCACGGACCCGGACCAAGGTATGACACTCGCCACGCTGATCGCCACCGCGGAACGCCCCCTGCTGCTCGACGGGGGGATGGGGACCCAGCTCGGCGCGGCCGGGCTGCCGATGGGGGCGGAAACCTGCCTCAGCCACCCCGACGCTGTCGGGGCGGTCCACCGGGCTTACGTCGACGCGGGCGCGGACCTCGTCATCACCCATACCCTGACCCTGAACCGCATCGCGGCGCAAGCAGCCGGCTTGGATGTCGACATCAGCGCGGGAAACCGAGCCGCCGCCGGGATCGCGCGCCGGGAGACGAAGGGGGGGCAGTACGTCCTGGGCGATATCGGCACCACGGGGAAGCTGCTCGCACCCGTTGGTCCTCTCACCGAAAAGGACGCCCGCGCCGCCTACCTCGAACAGGCCGCGGCGCTGGCCGAAGGGGGGGTGGACGGCTTCATCGTGGAGACCATGATCAGCCTCCCGGAGGCGCTCGTAGCCCTTTCCGCCTGCCGCGAAGCGGCGCCCGCGCTCCCCGTCCTCGTGTCGATGACGTTCAAGGCCACCCCGAAAGGCGCGCGGACCGTCATGGGCGACTCCGTCCCCAACTGCGCCCGGGCACTGGAGAAGGGGGGAGCAACGGCCGTGGGCTCCAACTGCGGCGATCTCACCCCCCTTGAAATGGCGGCCCTGGTCCCCCTGTTCCGGGAATCGTGCTCGCTGCCGGTCATGATCCAGCCCAACGCCGGCCGCCCGCTGGTGGTGGACGGCCGGACCGTTTTCCGCATGACGCCGGAGGATTTCGCCGCGGGGACCATGCACGCGGTGGAGGCGGGCGCGCGCCTCGTCGGCGGCTGCTGCGGGACGACGCCGGCCCACATCCGGGCCCTGGCCCGCCTGTTGCGCGGCGGCGAGTGACATGGAACTCCTCCTCCGGGTCACACGGATCGAACTGGTCGAAACGGCCGAGGGGAAGGCGCGCCTGCGCCTGACCGGCGCGCGCGGGGAGGAATGCGTGCTAGAGCTGAAACCGGGCGCGGCCGTGGACTTCGTCCCCGACGATGACGAAGCGGGATGGGAACTCTCCGAGGGGATGGAAGACCTGCTTTCCTCATCGCCCGGCGCACAGGCTCAGGAACAGCCAACGCTCCCCCCGGCGCGCCCCAACCGGGTGCTCGAGCGGCTGGTAGAACTGGAGCCCGAACTGGCCCGAACGCCCTGCCCCGGCTGCGGCCGAACCGAGGAACTCGCGATCACCCAGGAGGGGGTCGTCGCGCTCTGCCGGGAGTGCGGCCGGCTGCGGAGGATCGACGCCGCGACGCTCCAGCGCCTGGCCGACCGGATCGCCCTTCCCTGCTTCTCCTGCGGGACGGGGAACCTCCGGAGCGAGGAAATGCCCCACGCCAATCTCCTGAAGTGCTCGAACCCCGCCTGCAGCGCGCACAATTCCTGGCAGGGAATCCGCGACCGGCTGGACGCCGCAGAAAATCCCGAATAACCGGAAAGTTAAGATCATGCGCAGGAAAACGGCGCCATTCATTTTCGCCGTGATAAGAAAAGCAACCCCTTGAAGTCTTCACTTCCATAATATTGACTGAAAAAAGGGACTATTGGGTGGCGTGGGTGTTCATGAATGATAGCCAGGCTGGACTCGAGGATCTTAAGAAGAACATCAGGATAATATTTCATCCCTGAGTACAACTGAGCGGATTCATCCTACAGAGAGCAACCGTTCCTTCCCATCCACAATCACTCAGTTGGTTCCCTGGCACCTCGGCATTCACTGTTTCGGATTATAGAACCGTTCGCCGCCACTGTTGCGTTGCGCTGCCGTGCCCCCGTTTGGGCCGGCGACTTCTGCGCCGTCTGGATCTCTATTTTGCGACCCGCCCCCGGATTCTCGTCGCGGATTATCGGGGTTGTTGTCATTGACGCTTACGTTGTCCCGTTACCACTGATCCTCATGAACAACTTTACCATCGGGCGCATGTCGTCGGCTCACGCGCCTCGTTAAATAGCCAAAACCTTCCAAAAACCGTTCGCCGCACAAGCAACGCGCAATTTATGGCTTTTGCATCTCCTGTACCGCTTCAACAAACTTCCGGTCGTTTGCAAACTTTTCAAATGAACTGTCGCGAAGCGCATCCGGCAGTTTCGTATCCTTCTTGTGCCGGTGGGCGGCGCGGAGCTGTTGCAGCGCTTCCTTCATCTTGCCCATTTCGCCATACGTGCAGGCAAGATAGTAATAAAACATCGGATACTCAGGGTCCTGCTTAATCGCTTTTTCGAAAGTGCCTTTCGCTTTTTTCAATTTTCCGCCCATTGTGTAATTGACAGCGATCCGCTCTATCAGCCGGCGAAATTCCTCCTGATCGAGCGTCCCATCCCGTCTCTTTTCTTCCAGTTGATGTTCATAGAATCTCGCGGCATCAAGAAAGCTCATCCGGATCTCAACTTTCTCTGACTGAGGCTGGCTCTGCATAGCCCGCAACCGACCGAAATCGTGATTCGAGGTCAACAAAAAGACCAGCAACAACGAGCAAACAATCTTTGCTGTTAAACACCAACGGATATTCATGACTGCCTCCACTAG
>JAAYAJ010000029.1 GCA_012719455.1 Acidobacteriota bacterium
ATCAAAATAAGCGATATTGTATAGCTCTTCCTCGTATAAGGATTTTTTCTTTGCGTCTCCCAATATGTTTGCAACAATTCCTAAAAATGTCAGCCGATTGTCGCTTAGGCGCACATCGCTCTTTCCACGATATTCAACGACTAGCATTCCCGTTATGTTTTCGTTGATTAATATTGGTATCGCGTAATAAGAATTGATCCCTCTTGATGCAAAATAATTTCTTTCTTCGGCATCGGGGATGTTTTCTATATTTTCACACGCTATGGGTTGTTTTTGATCGATCAGGGTCTTGGCCATGGGCAAGACAGCAGCCTTGACTTTCATGCCCGGGCAACAGGGAATCGATTCATTCACAATATACGAACTAAAAATCAATGCGTCTTCGTAATCCGCGCTGAATTCGATCAAATATGCCTGGTCAAAACCAAGCCTTTCCTGCGACAATCTATACATTTCACCCATTTTTTCTATAACAGTTTCCCGATTAACCGAAACAAAGATATTGGAAACTTTTTCAAGCGTTTCTTGCTCTTTTGCATATCTCCGATATCCTCGCAGCTTTAACGCATATTCTTTCGTCAGATGTCGCACGGCGTAATAAGAGAGTAGGATAATAAAAAACCTGCTAAGATACTGGACATTATTGATAACGACAGTAGTTTTCGGGAGAGTTATTGCAAGGGCAACTTGAATTGCCACGGTTATCCCTATAAAGATAAGCGCGTGGATGTCGCTATTAAGAAGAACGGTATACAGAAGAAATACTACATACACTACCCATACCGTTTCCGCTCCCTTGTCAATGTTTGTAATTATGAAATAACTCTGGCCCAATATGCTTATTATCAGAAAGAGGGTATTCTGAAGGGAATGGCTTTTTATTATATGCGGTATAAGAGCCAAAAACAGGCTAAACATCAACACGGTTAGAGCGAGTGGAAGCTCTTTTGCTAAATCGCTTCCCCCGATAAAATATGCCAAAAAAAAGGATGCTGCGGCTCCTGCCCCAAATATCCTTGCCGCCGTGCGAAATAATTGCAATCGGCTTTCATCCGGGAAATCGTTGGAATCCAGGTGCAGGAACTCCATCCTGCTTCTTTCGAAAAGCCTTCCGGAAGTTTTCAATAAATAGAACATCACTATCGTGGGAATTATATTGATTACAACTTCTAAGGCGGGGAAGAGCGGGCTTTCAAAAGGCATGATATCCACTGCCACTATCACAAAATAGGGCAATATTACGGACATCAATAAATATGTTATTCTCTTCCTCCGAATGGTATTGGATTTATGTTCTATGCGCCAGCGAATGACCAATAAAACAGCTGCCGTTGAAAATACAATGCGATATATGCTGATCCAGATTCTCCCCAAATTCATGCCAAGCACGTTGATTCCGCTGAAGGCGGTCGGCAGGGTTTCGAATGGGGCCGCGGCAAAGTATCCAAAGGGAGCGAATAAAACGATGTTTATAACGGCGGGCAAATAAATTATAAGAAGCGCGCTTCGTTTATTGGATAGGTTTTTGTATTCTGTGATAATGAGTATAAAGTGCAGAAGAACGCTTTGAAAGACTCCCCAGCCGAAAACGGAAATGGACCTCCAAAAGGCACTCGATTCCGCTGTAGGTTCTGTGCTTGAAATGGCAAAGGCAATCGCCCAAATCGCCAATGAGGTTGTTAAACGAAAAAATTGCTTGTTTACACGACTCTTTAAGTTGAAAAACCTTGTATGTGTTCCAAGAAACACGTAAAAACAACCGCAAAGGTAAGTTGCCATTGCTGCATATTTCATGATTGTCCCGCCCCAGAGAACAAGCTTTCCAAATCCCTACTTATTGCGGCTTCTCCCCGTTGCCCACCGCTTTTCAGGCATGTCCGTCATTTTTCTCGTATATCATACACACTTTAGGATATCACGCGCATTATTGCCATGTAACTAATGCATTTAGTGCGTTTTAGCCCGTCGATGCGTGCAAAGCCTTGACGTAGTGTGCCAGCGGTAAGGCCACCAAATTCATGCGCCGGCTCTGCGGAATCGACGTAGCGCATGCCCAGGTTAGCCGGGCCAATCAACTGCTGGACGAGGAACTGACTGGCTGGCGCCGGTTGGCCTTGGGTGACATCCAGCGCCTGATTCTGGACGTACGCCGCGAAAAGATCGGGCATGGCGGATCCGCGGTTTCCTGCGCTGTTGCCGCGGACATCACGCCCCATGGCCGTGGCGGCTTGCTGGGTGTGAGCGTCTCGTTGAGGGAGGGCGAAGTGGATCAGTGCGGCGGCACGCGATCCGGTGCCACAGGGAGCCGGGGCGTGAGCGGTCTGGGGAAATTCCGCCAAGCTGTTGATTTGAATGGTGCGCCCGGCACGACTCGAACGTGCGACCTTTTGATTCGTAGTCAAACGCTCTATCCAACTGAGCTACGGGCGCATCCTGCAAACCTCCATAAGGTACAGTTTCCCGCGCCTTTGCGCAACCCCATTTTGGATCCGGCCGGCTCCGGAGGGGGGCCAGGGCGGCCAGGGGGAACCATGTGCGTTTCCTGTTTTTCTCCTTAGGTGAATGGACGGGCTGAGGATTATAGTAGGGGCAATCGCCAGACGTCACCCATATCGTGAATCCGCACCCGGAAGGGGGAGCCCGATGTCCCAGGAACTGTCAGTACAGTACGTCTACGACCGCAGGCGCCTGGTCGTGGGGCTGGTGTCCATTTTTCTCGTCTACTTCACGATGGCCTATTTCCTCCAGGCCCTCAACATCGCCCGGCCCAAGATCGCGGCCGACCTGGGAGGGATGGATCTCTACGCCTGGTCGGTCTCGCTCCCGGGGCTGGTCGGCGCCTTCGTGACCCTCATATTCGGAAAGCTCTCGGACATCTACGGCCGCCGGATCATGATGCTGATCGCGGTCGCGTTCGCCCTGCTGGGATCGGTCCTCTGCGCCCTCAGTCCCAACTTCGTGCTCCTCGTCGCCGCCATCTGCGTCGGCTCGCTCGGGACCGGGGCGATGATGCCGCTGGTGTTTTCGGTGGTCGGGGACATGTTCCCCCCCGTCGAGCGGAGCAAGTGGATCGGGATGCTCCAGCTCCCGATGGGGATCGCGGCGCTGTTCGGGCCCGCGCTGGGGGGGTGGTTCGCCGATACCCTGGGGTGGCGCTACTTCTTCTGGTCCACCGTCCCGCTTCTGGCCCTCTGCCTGGCGCTGGTGCCTCTCGGCATTCCCGCCCCCTCCGGGGCGCGGGTCAAGCGCAAGATCGATTACGCCGGCAGCGTCTGGATGGTGCTGGCCTCCTCGGCCCTGATCATCGGGATCTCCCTGGCCGGGGGGCGGTACGCCTGGGGTTCGCCGCAGATCGTGGGGCTGCTGGCCGTCTCGCTCGGCTGCTGGGTCCTCTTTTTCAGGACCGAATACGGCGCCGAGGAGCCGGTGCTCGACCCCCTCGTGCTGCGAAACCGTTCGTTCAACACGGTCGCCGCCGCCTCCTTTCTCTCCTTTTTCGGGCAGATGGCGATGATGATGTACTTCCCCATGTTCCTGCAGGGGGTTCAGGGGATCGGCGCCGCCAGGAGCGGCTGGATTTTCACCCCCTACAGCGTGCTGATGGCCTTTATCGGTGTCCCGGTGGGGTTTCTGCTCGCCCGGACGAAACGGTACAAATGGATGTATGTCGCCGGCTACGGCATCGTGACCGCGGACATGTTCGCCGTCGCCTTCCTGGGCGAAAGCACCCCTGCGCTCGTGAGCCTGGCGGTTGCCGCCTTGGCGGGCCTGGGGCTCGGCGCCATCCCGACGGTGAACACGGTGGTGGTGCAGAACGCCGTCCCCCGGCGGCTCCTCGGCTCCGTCATGGGGGCCATCTTTTTCTGCCTGATGTTGGCTGTGGCGGTTTCCCCCGCGATCCTGGGGGCGGTCATGAACGCGGGCTACGTCCGAACGCTTGCCGCCACCCTCCCGGAGGGGCTCGGCCGGGTGGCCGACGCCGAAACCATGGCGGACTTGACTGATTCCCAGGTCCTGCTGTCGCAGGAGAGGATGGGGGAGCTGGAACAGCGCTTCCGGGGGCTCGGGGCCGAAGGGGCGGGGCTTTTCGCGCCGACGGTGGAGGCCATCCGGGCGGCGATGCAGGCGGGGCTCAAGCGGGTGTTCTGGCTCGGCGCCTTCACCATGCTCGCTGCCTTCCTGATCATCCTGACCATCCCGGAGGTCCCCATCGGCTCGGATCCGCCGCCGGGCCAGCCCGGCGCCTAGGCGTCATTTTCGCTCCCGGTATCTCCGGATCAGGGCGTTGGTGGAACTGTCGTGTTCCGGTCGGGCCGTGCCTTCGAGTTCAGGGGCGATCCGCCCGGCCAGGACCTTGCCCAGTTCCACCCCCCACTGGTCGAACGGGTTGATGTCCCAGAGGACCCCCTGGGTGAAGATGCTGTGCTCGTAAAGCGCCACCAGCGCCCCGAGCGCAGCCGGCGTCAGCCGGTCGAGCAGCAGCGTGTTGCTGGGGCGGTTTCCTTCGAACACCTTGTGCGGCGCCAGGCGCTCCGGCACCCCCTCGGCCCGTACTTCTTCAAGCGTTTTCCCGAAGGCCAGGGCCTCGGTCTGCGCGAAAAAATTGGCCATCAGCAGGTCGTGCTGGTCCCCAAGCGGGTTCAGCGAACGGCAGAAACCGATGAAGTCGCACGGGACCATCCGGGTCCCCTGGTGCAGCAACTGGAAGAAGGAGTGCTGCCCGTTGGTCCCCGGCTCCCCCCAGTAGACGGGGCAGGTGTCGATCTCCACCCGCGCCCCCCCGTGGGTCACCCCCTTGCCGTTGCTTTCCATGGCGAGCTGCTGCAGGTAGGCGGGAAAACGTTCCAGGTACTGGTCGTAAGGGAGGACGGCTTGGGTGGCGGCGCCGAAGAAGTTGTTGTACCAGACGGCCAGGAGCCCGAGCAGGACGGGCAGGTTGCGCTCGAAGGGGGCGGAGCGGAAATGGCGGTCCATGGCGCGCGATCCCCCGAGCAGTTCGTGGAAGCGCTCCGGGCCGATCGCGATCATGGTGGAGAGCCCGATGGCCGATTCCATCGAGTAGCGGCCGCCGACCCATTCCCAGAAGCCGAACATGTTGGCCTCGTCGATCCCGAATCGTTTCACCTCCGCGGCGTTGGTCGAGACGGCCACGAAATGGCGCGCGACGGCGTCTTCGCCGAGCGCCCCGGCGACCCAGGCTCGGGCGCTTCGGGCGTTGCGCATGGTTTCGAGCGTCGTGAAGGTCTTCGAGCAGACGATGCAGAGGGTTTCGGCCGGATCGAGGTCCCGGACCGCCTCGGTGAAATCGGTGCCGTCGACGTTGCTGACGAAACGGAATTGGAGGTCGCGCCGGGCGTAATGCCGGAGCGCCCTGTACGCCATCGCCGGGCCGAGGTCGGATCCGCCGATGCCGATGTTGAGGACGCGGCGCACGGGGCGGCCGGTGCTGCCCGTCCACTCGCCTGCGCGAACCCGGCGGGCGAAAGCGGCCATCCGGTCGAGCACCGCGTGCACCTCGCCGACCACCTCGGCGCCGTCGACGGCGATCTTCTCCCCCCGCTCCGCCCGCAGCGCCACGTGCAGCGCCGCCCGTTGTTCGGTGGTGTTGACCGCCTCCCCCCGGAACATCGCCTCGATCCTCGCGCGGAGGCCGCGTGCCTCCGCGAGCGCGACGAGCAGCCGGAGGGTCTCCTCCGTGACGCGGTTTTTGGAGTAGTCCAGGTAGACGCCCGCCGCCTCGGCGGCGAAGCGCTCCCCGCGGCGCGGGTCGCGGGCGAACAGCTCCCGCAGGTGGAGCGGACGCACCACGGCGGCATGGGTTTCAAGGGCGTTCCATTCGGGGAGATCTCTCAGGGGTGGCTGGATCTTCATGGGCGTTGTCCTCCGCGGAAATCCGGTTTTTCCACTTTATTAATATCATGGACTTGAAATCCGGGCCATTATACGATGGCTTGGGAGCGCCGGGGGGGACTGTTCCCTTCGGCGCCGCGAGGAAACGAGGCAGGGAAGATGCAAAGGAATATAGGCGGAACATTCGCGGCGCTTTCGGCGCTGCTGCTGGCCCTGACGGCGCTTCCGCGTCCGCTCTGCGCGCAGTATGCCACGCGCCAGGTCAACCTGGCCTATCTCACGCAGCGGGCCGACGTCATCGTGCAGGGGAGGGTGGCCCGGGTCAGGCACGCGCCCCTGCCGGGATACCCGAACATCCCCACGGTGGAGGTGACGCTGGAGGTCGAGAACATGCTGCGCGGGCCCCGGGGGCGCACCTACACCTTCCGGGAGGTCTTCCTGGGACTCCGGGCGCGGGAGGGGAAGCAGGGATACCGGGAGGGACAAAGGCTGCTCCTTTTTCTCCCCGCGTCTTCCCGGTACGGCCTGAGCAGCCCGGTCGGGATCGAGCAGGGACGCTTTCACATCACCTGCGGTTCCGGCGGGGAGGAAATCGTGGCCAATGAAATGGAAAACGCCGGGTTGTTCCGCAACACTGCGCTCGCGGCCCGGGGGGTGCGGCTGACCGAAGGCCAGAAGCGCCTCCTGGGCGTCAAGCGCGGCCCGGTCCGGCTGGGGGAGATGATTCCCGTGATCCACGCCTTCACGGCGCTGCCGAGGATCCCATGAAGAGCTGCGCCCGAACGATTTGTTGCTCCATCGCGATGCTTGCGGCGGGGATGCTCTTTTCCGCCTTCGCCGGGGGGCCGTACTACGTGACCGGCCCCGGCGCCGCCGTTCCCGGGGAGGCTTACCGCTGGTCCGGAAGCCTCCTCCGCTACAAGACCGACCTGGGGAACCTGGGGCGCCTGACCAACGCGGAGGCCGACGCCATGGTCTCGGCGGCGTTCCAGGTCTGGGAGGATGTGGATACCGCCTCGATCGGGTTTCAGCACGACGGGAAACTCTCCGGCGACGTCACCGCCGACAATATCCTCGGTTTTCAGAATGCGCTCGGCATGTGCTCGGATCCCTCGCAGCCATCTGGCTCGATCGTCTACGACTTGGATGGGAGCATCATCGAAGCCCTGGGGATGGACAAGAATTCGGTTCTCGGGTTTACCGGCGTGGTCTGCACCGACGACCGGCTGGGGACCTACACGCGCGGCTGGGCGGTGATGAACGGGAGGTTCATCGACGGCACGCCCGACTCGGCCGGGCACCGGTCGGTTACGCTCGACGAGTTTCACGGCGCCTTCGTCCACGAATTCGGGCACCTGCTCGGCCTCGGGCATTCCCAGATCAACGTCGAGTGCGCCACGGAATGCTCCGCCGAGGACCTTTCGGGGGTGCCCACGATGTTTCCGTTCCTGGTCAGTCCCGGGCAGGCGACCCTGAACGCCGACGATATCTCCATGGTGTCCTCCCTCTACCCCGAAGCCTCCTTTCATTCCTCCAGGGGCAGGATCCAGGGCCGGGTCGTGTTCTCCGACGGGGTCACTCCCGCGCAGGGATACAACGTGATCGCCCGGAATACGGCCGACCCGCGCGTCATTGCGGTCTCTTCGGTTTCGGGGTATCGGTTCACCGCGGGCGCCGGAAATCCCCTGGTCCCCTTTGGAATGGACACGAGCTTTTTCTACGGGTCGCACGACCAGAACCTGATCGGCTTCTACGACCTCCCGGGGCTTCCCCCGGGGACCTACACGGTTGAGGTGGAGGCGATCCTCAACTCGGGCTCCGTCCCCTTCGTCTACAATAGCGGGGTGGGTCCCATCGGGGACTACCTCGGCTTCCAGTACAAGATGCCCGGAAGCTGCGAGCTCCAGTATCTACACCACCCGCCGCGTTCGACGGACGACTGCGGCACGCGCACGACCGTGAGCGTCGGGGCGGGGCAGGTTGTCTCGACCGGCACCGATATCGTTCTCATCGGAACCGGGCCGCGCTACGATGCCTGGGAGAGCGGTGAATGAAAAGGGGGCGTCCGGCCCCATGAGGAAGGATCCTATGCGTTTGTTTCTCCATCTGGTGCTGGCCGGCTTCCTCGTCGCGACCGCGGTGAGTTGCGGCGGGGGCGGAGGATCCTCCTCCTCCCCGATCGCGCCGCCCCAGGTGGACACGCGCCCGGTGATCACCTCCCTCTCGCCCGCGGAAGTCCAGGCGGGCTCCGTCACCTTCACCCTGACGGTGAAGGGAAGGAACTTCACGAAGGGCGCGCAGGTGCGCTGGAACGGCTACGAGCGCCCCACGGCCTATGTGAGCGCCACCGAACTGCGGGCCGACATCTCCTCGGCGGACGTGGCCTCGGCGGGGACGGCCAAGGTCCTGGTGTTGAACTTATCCCCCAAGACTGAATACTCGGCCGAGTCCAGCTTTGCCATCAACAACCCGGTCCCGGTCCTCCATTCACTGAACCCGCTCCGCATCACGGCCGGAAGCGCCGCCACGCCCCTGGTTCTCTACGGGGCGAATTTCGTGTCGGGCTCCATCGTCCAGATCGACGGCGCCGACCGGACCGGCACCTTCATCAACTCGACCCGGCTGTCGGTGACCCTGACCGCGGCGGATCTGGCCGCGGCGCGGGGTGTGTCGGTCCAGGTGCAGAATCCCTCCCCGGGCGGGGGGACGAGCGGCCAGATCGCTCTCGACGTCGCCGCACCCGGTCTCTACGTGTCGACCCGGAGCCTCCCCCCGGGCGCTTCCGGCAGGACCTACGACTACGCGCTCCGGGCCGAGGGGGGGATCGCCCCCTATTCCTGGGCGCTCGAATCCGGCGCGCTCCCCCCGGGGCTCGGTCTTTCCGCCGCCGGCGTGATCACGGGGACGGCGCCTGTTGTCACGGTCGACGCCGCTTTCCAGTTCGAGGCGAAAGTGACCGATTCCACGGGCTCGACGGTCACGGAGCCCCTCGAGGTTGCGGTCCGCACCGCGGCGCCGGGGCGCAACGACGTCTGCGGCCCGGCGACGGCCAGCCCCATATCGAACGGCGTGATCCGCGCCTCGCTGAGCCCCTACGGCGATGTCGATGTCTATAGGTTCCAGGCGGGCGCGGGAGCCAGGATCACGGCCGAAATCCGGGCCCGGCGCCTGTCGCTGTACGGGGACCCCACGAGCCCCGACATTTTTCTCGATTCCTTTCTGGAAATCCTCGACGCCGACTGCGTGCGGATGACGTACAACGATGACCTGGAGCTGGGGGTGGTGCAGGATTCGGGGATCTCTGATTTCTACATTTCCACCGCGGGGACCTACTACCTCCGGGTCAGCGACCTGCGCGGCGACGGCCGTCCCGACTTCATCTACGAGCTGGAACTTTCGGGCGCAGAGTAAGTCCTTACCATCGCAGTTTCCCCGGCGTCTCGGAACCGCCTCGCTCCCCGCTTATAGTAAAAGGTACCAGGGTGCAGTTGTTCCCGCGATCCGATTCCGGCACCCGGACGGTTCCGTCCGGACTCAAATCGGCGCAGGCGGCCAGGTAATAGGTTCCCGCCTTGAGATCCGCCGGCAGCGACACCGCAATGGGCCCCACCTCGAGCGACTCCCCAGCGTCCAGTTCCCCGCAGGGGAGGGAGCGGAGTTCGGGGTCGTTTTCATCGACGATCCTGTCCGCCGACAGCCGGATGGAGTTCGTGAATTCCGGGGTTGCAGCGTTGCCGTTGTTGGACAAGGCGAACGAAAGGTATACGGCCTCGCCCGGCCGTCCCGCCGGGGCGGAGGTGAACAGGTTCGATGTCTTCAGATCGTGCGTTTTCGACGACTGAACGGATACTGGGACCAGGGAGCAGGAATGCATCCCTTCCCAGTCCAGCGATGAGGGGCCGGGCCGGGTACAGATGCCGACATAGTAGGAACCCGCCGCAATTCCCGATGGGACACGCAGCCGAGTGCTGAAATGGTAGTTCGAAGCCGCAGAAAGAGAACCGAGCTCGGCTTCATGGATGACGGCGTCTCCCCCGTCGAGAACCGGGTCCGGCGACCAGAGAAAGTAGGCGGTGACCGGAGTCTCGGATCCGCTGACGTATGCCGGGCCGTCCGGAACGGCCGAATAGGTTACGGTGAAGATCTCGCCGGGAGCGACCGGGCCTGGGCCGGATGCGGCTCCGGCAATGCTGAAGTGGTTGGGGAGAAAGCCCGGCGGGTTCACCGTCAGGGGGACGGTTTTGCAGTTGTTGCCTTCGTCCGCTTCCCGCACCGCATCGGTCGTGTCGGCGCAGGCGGTGAGGTACACCGTTCCCGTGGGGACATCCCCGGGAAGCGGGACCTGGAAATAATCCGCATGGGATGCAAATGGTCCCAGGAAAGGAATGTGCAGATCCGCCATGACATATTGATAGGAAGCGAATTCGGGGTCAGGGGACCAGAAAAGGGTCGTGCGGGTGGGCGTTGTCAGCAAGGCGTCGCCGCCGCTGGAAGTAACGACGGCAAGGGACAGCGGCACACCCCGCGTGATTGTGGAGGGGGCATGGATATCGGCCGTCAGCTCGTGAGTCTCCGCAGGCCCGACTAGGAAGCCGGCGAAGGCCTGATCGGAGTAGCCGCTCGACAGGGAGGTCCGGACCACAATATATGCCGGGCCGGAGGGGGCGGAGCCGGGTATTTGAATGGAGACGGGACCGAAGGCCCGGGATGCTCCGGGGGCGATCCCTGCGGTTTCGAGCGAGCCCAGGGGGAGGAAACCGTTGTCATCTTCGGAGAAGGCGTAGTCGATGCCGAACTGTATCAGGACGGGCCCGGAGTCGGCGCTGCCCGTGTTTCGCACCCTCCAGTTCAGCCCCAGGCTTTCGCCGGGGAGGGCCCGGAGGAGTTCGGGCGTGACCTCCTGCACTTCGGCCGTGGCCGTAACGGGAGAGCCGGCGCTTTGCACCGTAAAGGGGACGAGGGAGCAGTTATTGTCCTCGCGCGTTTCCACGACCCCATTCAGCGAGGGGTCGGCATAGGAATCCACACACACGGCGATATAGTGCACGCCCGGAGGAGCGTTCCGGGGGATGGTCACGGCCGATGATCGGACGTGGATGTTCTGTCCCGGATCCAGTCTGCCCCATCCGAAATGACGGATGGGCGGATCTTCCGGCGTGATCAGGGCATCCTTGGACCAGCGAATCGTGTTGAGAAAGGAATCCGTCCCGGCATTTCCGTCGTTGATTGCCGAAAACTCCACCCGGACAGTGTCCCCGGCGAAGCCCTGGGAGGGGGTCACGCTCAATCCATATGCACGCAAGTCATGCGACCTCGGGGAGAGGACCTGGATGGGTGCGACAGCGCATTCGTTCCTCTTGTCCCTGAAGTCCGACGGATCCAGGCAGACCAGAATGTAATGGGTTCCGGCGCTCAATCCCGGCGGGATCTGCAACTGGAGAGTATATTCCCGCTTCCCCCCGGGATCGATCGAGGGCACTGGGATAAAGCTCAACTGCTGGTAGTCTTTCCGAATTGGGTGGACAGACAGAAGGGCCCGCGCCGTCTTGGCATGGGGCCAGTGCTTGGAGCCCTCCCCGCCGTTTTGGATGGCAAAGGAGGCGGTGACGTATTCCCCAATCCCGGCGGCCGGCGAGTCCAGTTCAAGATCGGCGACTCGGAGAAAATCTCCGAGCGGCTCGGCCCGACACTCGAAGGTTTGGCAGTTATTGCTCTCATCGGTCTCCGCCACCAGGTCGTCGGTGTCCACGCATACGGTGATATAGCTCTTCTTCGGGGCATTTTCCGGGAGCCCCACCGTAATCGCCCCCCCACGGCTGATGTCATCACGCGGGTCGATGGCCCCGGTATAAAAGCTCGCCAGGAGCCGGTCGCCCGGGGCGGGATCGGGATAGGGGGACCAAGTGATCCGCGTGCGGGTGGAGGTGAGCAGGGGGGCGGGCGATTGGTAGGTCGGCTTCCTGAAGAAGGATACGGTTCCGTACGCGCGTTTGGAAGGAATGTACCCCGGGGTATAGGGGTTGTCTAGAGACAGATCCCTCGGCGGTGCCTCGGCGCCTATATAAAAGGGAAGGTCGAAGGTGGCGATCTCCACGAATTTCAGGATGCCCGCATTGAAGTCCGTCTGCGCCCAGGCCTGCAGGACCAGGTCCTCCCGGTTGAGACCGTCCGGAATCCGGAGGGGGATCGGCCCGAAAAAATGGGACGAGTCTGCGGGCAGGGGATCGATGGTCTGCGCCCCGCTTTGCGCAATCGGCTCTTCGGATTTGGCGGCGCCCCGGGGCTTCAACAAGACCTTGACGGTTATGGGATGTGTGGCGGCGCCGCCGCTGTTGGTCACATTGAAGTAGAGGTTGACGGTTTCGCCGGGTGCCGCCCAGTCGACGTCGGTGGTTACGCCCAGGATCTCCAGGTCCGGCGGCAGCTTGGCCGGCGGGATGTCGGCCGTCACCGTGACCGGGACCGAGACGCAGTTGTTGGATTCATCGCTTTCGCGGACGCTATCCATCAAATCCACGCATACTCCGAAATAATGGGTGCCGGGAAATGAAGGCACGACGACGCTCTCGTTGGGAGTGGTCCGTTCCTGAAGCGATCCCAAACCGTAGATCGGTATGGTCTGCATGATCCGGTCTTCCCTGCCGATGACCGGATCCCTCGACCAATGACTGGTTACGAGGACTTCCCTGTTCAAATCATGGCCGTTGTTCCTGATGCGGGCGGACCAGGTGATTTCTGCGGGGCCTGATGCGCTCAATGACAGGGAGGAAATCTCGAGATCGGGAATTCCCTCGACCCGGAAGGTTGAAATCACCCCGCAGTTGTCGGTTTCATCGAGTTCGATGAGGCTGTTTGCGGGGTCGGCGCAGACGTACAGTTCATATGTGCCGGGGGCCAACGTTTCAGAAATCGGGATCTGGATGGGGGGGCTGACCCAGGAGACATCGGCATCCATCCCGGACAGGGAATAGATCCCCAGGTCGTGAATCTGCTCCCCTTGGCGCAACGCCATGGATACATCGAAGGAATCCACCGGGGCCGGGCTGGGATAAAAATGAATAGCGGCGGTGATGGTTTCCCCGATATAGGCGAGATCCCCTACATTCCCAGGGCTTTGAATTTTGAGGTTGGGGACGTTTTCGGAACTCATGACGGTGAAGGGGACGCTGGCGCAATTGTCGCTGGCATCGTCGTCGGGCACGACCCGCGAATGGATGCAGCCGACCAGAAAATAGGGGCCGGGGGCCAGGTCCGAGGGGATATGCAGGGGTATCGTGTCACCGTGACCGAAAGAATGAGCGACATAACGATCGTTGTCGTCCATAACGGTGTCTTCGGACAGGCAGATGTCGATGGAAATGGCCCGCGGCGGCACATTCCCGTTGTCGCTCCACTCGACTGAGAAATCAATGACTCCCCCGGCGGGGGCATAGGACTGGCTCGGCGAGATGGCCGACAGCTGCAGGTCGACGTAATAGGAACTGTCAAGATCAAAGAACGCCCGTCCGTAGTTATTGGCCTCGATCGGATCCGCAAATGATGCGAAGGCGACAAGTTCATAGGTGCCCCTGGGGGCTTCCGGGAGCGTTTCGACCGCCACCGGTCCAAGCGAAAATTCGGCGCCCGCGGCGATCGTTTCCTGCACCGACACCGTGGTGCCGAACATGCCCTGTACAGACAGGTGGCAGTAGAAGGGGGCCGTGATGTCCCCCTCCCCGTTGTTGCGGAAGGTGACGGTAACGGAGAGGGGATTCCCGGCATCGACCCTGGTGCTGGCGAGGGTGACCGAGATTATCTCGAGATCGTTCTCGGATTTCGGGTTGAAGACTTGGGCCGTCCCCCATCCGGCCTGGAGCAAAAGGAGCAGCAGGAACGGGAACAGTCGGCGGCGGGGCGTGGGGGTCTCGATGCTCATGAATGCCACCCTTCGGCTTAGGTATGCTTTCCAGGCATGAACAAGGGTTCGGTTGCCCGGCATTTTATTATGGGGGGCGCCATGCGGTCCAGCGAATTGTGGGTGCGGGGAACCGTGGGCGGAGAACGAAAAGGGGCAGGCCCTCAAGGCCTGCCCCTGAGGTGGTGCGGAATCGGGCGGCGGGGTTATTCCCAGCCGCTCGGGATGCCGTGCTTGTCCATGTAGCCGATCGCCTCGATCTCGTAGATCTTCCCGTTGCGGATCTTGAAGACGTGGGCGGCGGGGAGGTCGAAGGGGCCGTAGTCGTTCCTGCGCTCGGTGATGCCGGGGACGCCGATGATGTTCATCACCTTCGGCTCGCCGTCGTGGCGGAAGATGGAGAAGGCGAAGGCCAGCCCCTTCTCCTCGTCGAGGGCGAGGATGCGGCGGTTGTTGATGTCGCCGATGTAGCTCATGACTCCGGTCGAGAGCTGCGCGGCGCAGGTCATCCGGCGGAAGGGGGAGAAGTCGTCCTCGCCCGCCCGCGGCGGCGTGCGGTCGCCCGCGCTCGTGCCGCCGTTCTCCCTGCGCTCGCACTCGTCGGCGAAGGGGGCGACGGCGCCGTTGTCCTGAATGATCGCTTCATAGTAGGAGTCGGCGATCTCCCGCATCTTTTCACGCGGCACCCGCTCGACTTTCGGCACCCGCTCGAGCAGGGCCGGGCGCGGCTGCGACATGTTCGGGTTGAGCGGCCCGTCGCTGCGGGCCACCAGGTGGTCGATCTCAGTGATCTTGTGGTTGTCCACCTTCAGCCGGACGGCGGCGATGGTCGGTTTCCCATTCTCCCCGATCACCCCCATGAACCCGATCTCCCCGCTGTCGGGGTCGGCGGCGTAGATCTTGAAGTCGGTCGGCCCGGCGCTGGCCGTTTCCCAGAGTCCCTTGCCGACGGGGATCTTCTTCGTGTTTTCCACCAGCTTCACGTCGCGGTCGAGCGGCACCCCGGAGGGGTCGTGCCGGGCCAGCGCGGCCAGGTAGTTGTCCATGATGTCGACGAGGCTCTGCCTGGTCAGGCTCCAGCCGTCGCTGGTCCGGTAGGGGACGCCGACGATGGCCATCGCTTCGATCTCGTGGATCCTGCCATTCCTGATCTTGTAGATGTGAGCGGCCGGGACGGTGAATTCACCCCAATCGTTGGGGCTTTCGGTCACGCCGGGCATGTTGCGGATCTTGAGGGGATTGGGTTCGCCGTCGTGGTTGAAGACGGAATAGGCCATGACCAGTCCCAACTCCTCGTCCACGGCGAACAGGCGCCGCTGGTTGATGTCGGTGATGTAGCCCATGATCCCGGTCGAGAGCTGCTCGGCGCACTTCATCCGGCCGAAGGCGGCCATGGCGCCGAAGGGGGTCGGCCCCGGCGGAAGGGGATCCTGGTTGTTGGCCGCGGTGACCCCGTTCTCCCGGCGCTGGCACTCGTCGGCGAAGGGGGCCACGTTGCCGTCGCTCTGTTCGATCGCGTCGTAGTAGGCGTTCGCCGCCCGGAGCATCTCCGCGCGCGACACGCGCTCGGAAGGATCGAGCGGCGTCAGCAGCCCGGCGCGCGGCTTGAGGAGGCCCGCCGGCAGCTCGCCCGCCAGCGGGGATACCATGTGGTCGATTTCGGCGATCCTGCCGTCGACCAGCTTCAGGCGCGCCCCGAGCAGGGCCGGTTCCCCCTTGTCCCCGATCACCCCCATGAACCCGACCTGCCCCGCCTTCGGGTCGGCGACATAGATTTTGAAGTCGGTCGGACCGGCGCTGGCCGTTTCCCAGAGCCCTTTGCCCACTTCGATGGGATTGGTGTTTTCCACGAGCTTGACGTTGCGCGCAAAGGGCAGCCCGGTGGGGTCGTGCCTGACGACGGCTTCGAGATAGCGGTCCATCATCTTGACGAGGGCGGCGCGGTCCGGCTGCTTCGGTCCCCTCGAACAGGCGGCGGCCAAGGATCCGGCGGCGATTAGGATACAGAGACGAACCATTGTTTTTTTCATCTGCGGCTCCCGGTTTGGGCCCCGGAACGTCGGGGCTGTTTGTCGTGTCCCTTCTTCAGGATGGCAGTGATACGTTAACGCAAATGGGGGGCGGGGGCAGCAAAAAAAAGGCCCCCGGGGCCGGTGCCCCGGAGGCCGTTCGGAGCGGCCGCGGTTTGGCCTACCCCAGCTTGCCCTTGTCCTGGAGATAGTCGGCCGCGTACTTCATGTCGAGGTCCTCCAGCGTCTTGCGGGTGGGGTAACCTGATTCGGTATTCCACCCTTCTTCCTTGTAGAAGTGGGTCTTGAAGGTGTCCACCCCTTCCCGGGTGAAGTAGAGCTCCCGGCAGTTTTCCCACTGCCACTTGGAACCGTCGAAGATGGGGAGTTCGGTGGCATAGCCGCAATAGGAGGCCCCCGGCCGGTAGTAGTACCCGGTGAAGTTTTCCATGTTGCGGTGGCGCCCCTGCAGGACGAAGATCGCCCTCTTCAGGTTCCAGGCGCGCCGGCCGATTTCCAGGCCGTCCTGGAAGGTGTGGTTGCGCCCGGTGACGGCGTTGAGGTACCGGGGCTCGAGTTCAGGCGTGTGCCCGTAGCCCTTGGGGTGGGCCTGGTTGTAGAGCTGGGAGTAGCCCCAGTCGCAGAAACCCACCGATTCCTTGTAGTAGTTCCAGTAGTGTTGGTGCCAGGCCACCCACTTGGCGGTGTGCTCGGAGTAGATCCCGGTCTTGTAGGCCTGTTCCCCCTGCCAGCTGTAGTCGAACCAGTAGGGGTCGTTCGCCAGCGTCCGCTCGGCGAGGATGTTGACGAACTGCTCGCAGGTGATCCCGCGTTTGGTCCCCACGGACATGTCATGGTTGTTGATGTCGCGCGAATCGAGCAGGTTGCCGTAGGCCCATTCGACCCCGGGCATGGACCAGTGGTCCTGGTACCCCCACATGGTCAGCCGGCAGAGGGTGTTGAAATCGTCCGTCCGCCCGAGCTTCTCGGCAAAGCGCGCAGTTCCTTCCGCCAGCAGATCGCCGATGCCGATCCGGTTGGCCAGCGCGATGCCGTAGATCTCCATGAACTGCTCGCTCTTGTAGGCATCCATCGGCAGGGGCGAAGTGTCGTACTTGGTGCCGGGGCCGATGATGCCCATGTCGTACATCTTTTTCATGTACCAGCCCAGCGCCGTGTAGGCGGGAACCCTCGGCTGGATCGGGAAGTCCTTGTTGTGGTCGGTCGGGAAGGACATGGGGCCCATGAAGCAGGTTTCCATGGCGTTCAGGCTGAGCTTCTGGCAGATGTCGGTCCCCTTCTGGTTGATTATGGTCGGGGTCTGGTGGTCGACAAGCGAATACCAGGTCGATTCCGCGCAGTCGTCCGAGTCCTGGCTGTGGGCGCGGTTGCGGTTGTGGCACTGCCGCGGGAGGCCGCAGCCGGCGCAGGCGGAGGTTATCGAAGCGGGTCCGAACCCGCCGAAGCCCCCCATCCGGGGCCAGGTCTTGTCCCACCATTCCCGGGTGTTCTTGAGCTCCTTGGGGTCGGCGATCTTGATGCTGCCGGTGCCGATGACGGCCACCGCCTTCAGGTTTTTCGACCCGAAAACGCCTCCGAACCCCCCCTGGCCGGCGCCGCTGCCGCCGCCGTGGATGAGGGACGCCACGCGGGTCAGGTTTTCTCCGGCCGGACCCATTGTCACGATCTGGGGCCGTTGCAGGGAATAGCCGCTGTCGAGGCGCCACCACTCCTCGCCGAAGCGGACGCCGGAGCTCTTCCAGATCTCCTCCTGGGTCTTCCAGGAATCGAGCCCCCACAGCGCCTTGGCGTCTTCCAGGGTGACTTTGTCGTCGACGATGTTGATGTAGACGGGGGATTCCGCCTTGCCGACGACGGCGACGCCGTCCCAGCCGGCGAATTTCAACATCGTGGCGAAGGCGCCGCCGAAGTTGCTGTGGCAGAACCACTGGACCGGGTAGCACTGGGGGGACAAGCCGGAGACGCTGGTGCGCGCCGCCGCCGGGGTGCCGGTGCCCGCCATCGCCCCCGTCATCAGGGCGACCATGTTTTTCGGGTGGAAGGCGTCCTGCATGTCCCAGTCTCCGGGCGCCACGCAGAACTCCCAGAAGAGGGCCGTGGCCGTGCCGTGACCTCCGCCGTACATTTCATATTTCTGGGAATCGAGCGCCCTGATCTCTTTCGTGGACAGATTGACAAATAGAATCTTTCCGCCAAATCCTGGTGTAGCCATAATGTCTCCTCCTCTCCCTAGTTGGCGGGCGTCTTGGGCGCCGGCGTTTTTGATTTTGGTTTAGCTCCAGGGGCTCCCATAGGAGGCATTTTTTTCGGCGGCGGCTGCAGATTGCGGTCGTACCCCCGGTTATCGGCCTGGTCTGGAAGCTTGTCCACGATCGCCAGCGCGTTGGCCGGGCAGATTTCCACGCAGGCCTGGGTTCCGTCGGGCCCCCCCTTCTTGTTGTAGTAGGGGGTGTCGACGCACAGGTCGCACTTGGAGACCTTCCTGGTCGCCGGGTTCCAGATCGGGCGATGGGGGCTGTAGGGGCAGGAGCGCATGCAGGTTTGGCACCCGATGCACTTTTCCTTGTCGATCATCCGGACGTTGCCGTTGGCGGCGCTGACGTGGCAGGCGCCGGTGGGGCAGTTGTCCACGCAGAGCGGTTCCGGGCACTGCCGGCACACGTTCTTTATGATGTCCTGGGGGTACTTGTTGAGCACCGCCCGGTGGACCTGGATGCGGGCCAGCGACAGGCTGGTCGCGCCCTCGTGCACCATCGAGCAGGCCATCATGCAGTTGAGGCAGCCGGCGCAATGCTTGCTGTCATAGACTAGGTACTTGGCGGACAGGGGATAGTTGATAACGTTTTTGGGGGTACCCTGCGCCGCCGTCGCGGTGGCGCCGGATACGGCGGTCAGCGCCCCCCCGGCGAGGACGGTGCCGCCGCCCACGACGAAAGCGCGCCGGGAAAACTTCTTCTCGGGGTTTTCAGCTTCTGTTTTTTTGTCTCCAGCCATGGATGCTCACCTCTTTGAAAAACTATTCATCTATCTATATCTACGAAGAAAGCGACCGTTTTGTCTCAATTCTCGGCTCCTTTTTTCTGGGGTGGGGGCCCCTCCGGACATGGCGCGGCGCCCGGTCTGGTCGGCGATGCGGCAGAACAGGGTTCATGAGCCCTTTCATCCTAAGGTTTTGTGGGGCGGCGGGTCAAGCGAATTGAAGGCGGGCCTGTTTGCGCGTGGTTTTCCCTATCGACCGGGAGCGGCCATGACCCAGACCTCGCGGGTCCTCGGGCCGTCGAATTCACAGAGATAGACCGCCTGCCAGGTGCCGAGCATCAAGCGCCCGTCCTCCACCACGACTTGCACCGAAGACCCCATCATGCTCGCCTTGAGGTGGGCGGCTGCATTCCCCTCGGAATGGGTATAGCCGGCCTGCCAGGGGACGGCGCGGTCCAGCGCGGCGGCCATGTCTGCGGTGACGCTCGGGTCGGCGTTCTCGTTGATGGTGATCCCGGCGGTGGTGTGCGGCACGAACACCGTCAGCACCCCGTGCCGGAGTCCCATGGCCGCCGCCGCCGATTCGATTTCCCGGGTGATGTCCACGAACTGGGTGTGCCGCCGGGTCCGGACCGGGAATGTCTCCATGGTTCCTCCTCTCTTCTCCCCGCGGTTGCGGGGGATCAATGCGCCTTCCCGGACGCCCCGTTGGCCCACAGGATGAGCCCGGGGACGAACGGGTTCCGGAGGTCGGGGTGGCGCGGCAGGACGCGCGCGGTGTAGCCGTGCAGTCCGCTCCCGCAGGCGGGGGCGGCGGTGATTTCATAGATCGTCGCCCCGTCCTTCTCCCGTTTGGGCCGCATCTCGAGAATGAGGGGGTTTTCGATCTCCCCCTGCGCGTTCAGGCGCCCCGCGTAGAGTTCGACCCTCAGGTCTTCGGTCGACAGGAGACCGGTGCGGACCCGGGCTTGGAACCGGATGCTTTCGCCGACGGTGATTTCGGCGGGCAGCGAGGTCTCGATCATGTCCACCTCCAGTTCCGGCCACGCGGCGCGGATGCGCGCGAGAGCCGCGGAGAGCTCCCGTGCACGGGCGGCGCCGTCGGCCTCGAGCCGAAGGAAGCGTTCGTGGGCCGGCAGGTAGAACCGTTCCGTGTATTCCCGGACCATCCGGTTGGTGTTGAACCAGGGGCAGAGGTCGACGATGGACGATTTCATGAGCCGGATCCAGTTGTGCGGCACCCCGTCGGCGCGGCGATCGTAGAAGGTGGGCACCACGTCGCGCTCCAGGATGTCATACAGGGCTTCGGCCTCCACCTGGGCCTGGACCTCGGTGTTCGCGTACGACTCTCCCTTGCCGATCGCCCAGCCGACCAGGGGGTGGTTCGGGGTGCGCGAGCGGAAGACCTCGTCCCACCAGCCGTCCAGGGTGCTCAGGTTCAACACCCCGTTGGCGATCGCTTTCATGCCGCTGGTTCCGCTGGCCTCGTTGGGGCGCAGGGGGGTGTTCAGCCACACGTCGACCCCCTGGACCAGGTAGCGGGCGACGCTCATGTCGTAGTCTTCGATGAAGACGATGCGGCGCCGGAATTCGGGCTCCCGGGCCAGCGCGGTAATCTGGCGGATCAGCTCCTTCCCCTCGTCGTCTTTCGGGTGCGCCTTGCCGGCGAAGATCACCTGGACGGGGCATTTGAAGTTGTTGAGGATGGCGGCCAGCCGGCGCCGGTCCCTCAGCAGGAGGGTCCCCCGCTTGTAGGTGGCGAAGCGGCGCGCGAACCCGATCGTGAGCGTATCCGGATCCAGGGTGTCCTCGACCGCGGCAATCTCCGCCTGCGGGGCTCCCCTGCGCTCCAGTTGCAGGCGCAGCTGCCGGCGGGCGAAGGCGACGAGGCGTTCCCTCCGGAGCTCGTGGGTGCGCCACAGGCTTTCCGGGGAAATCGATTCGATCCGGTTCCACACGTTCTCCGCCGACGGCTGGGTGCGCCAGCCGGGGCCCAGGTAGCGCTCGTAGAGCTGGTTCATCTCCTCCGAAATCCAGGACTGGAAGTGGACCGCGTTGGTGATGTGGGTGATCGGTACTTCGTGCTCGGGTACCCCGGGCCAGAGGCCCTTCCAGAGCCTGCGGCTGACCTCTCCATGCAGGCGGCTGACGCCGTTGCTCGCGGAAGCCGTCCTCATGGCCAGCACGGTCATGCAGAAGTTCTCCTCCTTCTGCGCGGGGTTGCTCCGGCCCAGGGCGAGGAAATCGTCCCACGGGATCCCCACCTCCGCGGCGTACGACGAGAAATAGTGTTTCATCAGCCCCGGGGGGAAATAGTCGTGCCCCGCGGCGACGGGGGTGTGGGTGGTGAAGACGAGGGCGGAGGAGGCCAGTGTGCGGGCCTGTGCGAAAGAGAGCGACCGGCGCCGGATCAGGTCTCGGACCAATTCCAGCGCCAGGAAGGCCGAGTGCCCTTCGTTCATGTGGTAGACGGTCGGATGCAGGCCGAGCGCCCCGAGCGCCCGGTACCCCCCGATGCCGAGCAGGATCTCCTGGCGGAGGCGGTATTCCAGGTCGCCCCCGTAGAGCTGGTCGCTCAGGTCACGGTCCTCGTCCCGGGTGTTTTCGGGGATGTTGGTGTCGAGCAGGTACAACGCCACGCGCCCCACGTTGACGCGCCAGATCCGGGCGGTCACGTTCCGTCCGGGCAGGGGCGCCTCAATGGTGAGTTCCCGGCCGTCGGGCCCGCGCTGCAGTACGGCCGGAAGGGTGTGGAAATCGTTGTCGGCGTAAGCCTCCTGTTGCCACCCGGAGGCGTTCAGGTACTGCTGGAAGTAGCCCTGCTGGTAGAACAGGCCGACGCCCACGAGGGGCACCCCCAGGTCGCTTGCGGCCTTCAGGTGGTCTCCGGAGAGGATGCCGAGGCCGCCGGCGAAAATGGACAGGCATTCCGTCAGGCCGAATTCGGCGGAGAAGTAGGCGACGAGGGGGGATCCCGCCCCGGCGTGGGTCTTGTCAAACCAACTCCCGCGGTTCTGCAGGTAGGCGTCGAAATCGGCGACGACGCGTTCGAAATAGGCCAGGAACGATTCGTCCGCCGCGGCTTCCTCCACCCGCTTCTGGTCGAGCATCCCCAGCATGCGCACGGGATTGTGCCCGCTCTCTTCCCACAGGTCCCGGTCGAGACGGCGGAACAGCTCGATGGCGTCATGGTTCCAGGCCCAGCGCAGGTTGTAGGCGAGGTCGCGCAGGCGTTCGAGCGCCGCCGGGAGCCTGGGGACCACGGTGAAGGAATGGATCGGTTTCATGTCCTGGTTTCTGCCTCCGTATACAGGGTTGTCGGTTTCGCCATTATTATAATGTCGGACAGGGCCGGGGGGCGTAAAAAATGGTACAGTGATCCGCTAGGGGATCGAACGGACAAGGGGGATTGCGATGCGCGCAACAAAAGATGGAGTATCCATATCCGAGATCGCCCGGCGGCTCGTCGAGGTGAGCCGGCGGCACGATTTTTTGCCCAATGTTCCGAAGGATTGCGGGACGCAGCTGCCGTCGCGCGCGAGCTGCCTGGAGATCATGCAGCAGCTCCGGTCCGTCCTGTTCCCCGGCTTCTTCCGCCTGGCGGAATTCAGCCCTGAAGCCCTGGAGCTTCACGTGGGGGCGATCCTGGACCGCGTCGCGATCACGCTCGAGGAGCAGGTCCGGCGCGGGTTCTGTTTCGTGTGCCCCGGGGACGAAGACAGCCCGTCCGAGTGCCGGGCCCGGGCGGCCGGGATCACGCGCCGTTTCCTCGAGAGGATCCCCGGGGTGATGGAGCTGCTCGCGGAGGACGTGCGCGCCGCCTACGACGGGGACCCGGCGGCCAAGAGCCCGAGCGAGACCATCTTCTGCTACCCGGGCATCTATGCGATCACCAACCATCGCGTCGCCCACGAACTGTACAACCTCGAGGTGCCGGTGATCCCCAGGATCCTCGGGGAGAACGCCCACAGCGTCACCGGGATCGACATCCATCCCGGGGCCAGGATCGGCCGGAGCTTCTTCATCGATCACGGCACGGGGGTGGTGATCGGGGAAACCTCGGTCATCGGAGACCGGGTGCGGCTCTACCAGGGGGTCACGCTGGGGGCGAGGAGCTTTCCGCTCGACACGAACGGGGTGCCCATCAAGGGGGTCGACCGCCACCCCGTCATCGGGGACGACGTGGTCATCTACGCCGGGGCGACCATTCTCGGGAGAATCACCGTCGGAGCGCGCTCCGTCATCGGCGGGAACGTGTGGCTGACCGACAGCGTCCCCCCCGGGAGCGTCCTCTCCCAGGGGAAGGAGTCCAACTTCCGGAAAGGCTAGGCCTACGGCGCCTTCTCCGGAAGTCCGCAGGGCTGACCGGTCTCCCGCCAGTAGACAGTGCGGTGCGGGAAGGGGGTTTCGATCCCCTTGCGGTTGAAGGTGTTCTGGATCCGCCGGCGCAGTTCGCGCCCCACCGCCCACTGCTTCAGCGGCAGGGTCTTGATCCGGAACCTGAGCGTCACCTGGGATTCGTCGAACGCGTCCACGCCCATGATCTCCAGCG
Organism: Acidobacteriota bacterium; assembly: GCA_012719455.1. Taxonomy (GTDB): domain Bacteria; phylum Acidobacteriota; class UBA6911; order UBA6911; family UBA6911; genus UBA6911. Next base: position 23,306 of record JAAYAJ010000029.1, read on the forward strand.
GTTCCAGGATGAAGGGCTGGTAATCCGGGTCCTCCTGCAGTTCTTTCCCGATGTCGCGGAGCACCTCCGTGACCTCGTCCACGTCTTGACTGTAGGTGATCCCCAGGTCGATGACGTAGTAGGAGAATTCCTTGGTCCGGTTGGAAACGGCCTTGATCTCCCCGTTCGGGAAGATGTGCACTATCCCCTCGATGTCGCGCAGGATGGTCGTCCGCAGGCGGATGGCTTCCACGGTCCCCCCCGTGCCGTTGATCAGGACCACGTCGCCGATGCGGATCTGGTCTTCGAGGATGAGGAAAAAGCCGCTGATGACGTCGCGCACCAGGTTCTGGGCGCCGAATCCCACCGCCAGCCCCGCGATCCCCGCCCCGGTGATGATAGGCATGATGTTGATGCCGAACTGGTCCAGGACCAGCATGATGGATACCCCGATGACCAGGACGTAGCCGATGCTGTTGATGATCTTGCCCAGCGTCCGAGCCCGTTTCTGGGCTTCCGACGGCACGTCGGACTCCGTCCCCGCCACCATCCGTTCCATGTGGATGACGGCGAGGCTGATGATCCGGAGCAGGATATAGGCCCCCACGAGGATTCCCACGACGCGGAACAGGCGCGCCCCTTCGCCCGAGATGCTGAGGTCGAGCGTTTTCATGGAGACGGTGGCGACGACGAGGCCGAGGAGGACGTTGGCAAGGGTCCGGAGAGGCTGCAGGAACCGCTGCCAGCTCTCGTAGCGGTCGCCGAGATCGGCCAGCAGCACCGAAACCAGCCGCGCGGTGAAGATGCCGGCGATCAGGAGGGCCGCGATTCCCAGCCCCTTGTGGACGTAGCCGACGAACGTTTCTGGGATCGGGACCAGGTAAGCCAAGTAATAGAGTACGGCCAACGCGAGCAGCGGGCTGACCAGCGACTCCAGGTAGTGGATGATGCGATCGTCCAGGGTGGTGGCGGTACGCGCCGATCTCTTGCGCAGGAACCTGAGAATGCCGAAACGGAGGACGGCGGCCGCGATCACTGCGAGCAGCGGGTAGATGACATAGCGGGCGTCGATGCCCATCAGTTCGGACAGGTTCTCCATCATGCTCCCTCCCATGGCGGATCGATTCCCGGAGATGTTACCATAAAGCCTGCGGCGGGCCTCCGGAGAGCGTGTTCCGCCGCCGCGGGGCCGGGGGGATGCATGGAATCGAAAAGGGAAATGACGCCCGATCGCGCGCTCTCGCTCTTCGGCGATCTCCCCTCCGTGTTTATCGGACGCTTGCCGGTAAAAAAATCCTCAACGACGAATGCCGGGAGGGTCGCCCGGGCCAGCTTCCCGCCAGAGCAGTTCCCATTCTTCATGGGTCAATTGTTGTATCTTTTCCAGGTCGCGTGAAATGCGGAGCAGGAGGCGCATGCGCGCATTCTCGTCCGGAGTCGCTGAAAGGACCTCGTCGAGCCGCCGCCGGATCGTCTCCGGGCCGACATCCGCGGGCGCTTTCTGGTTGAGCGATTGCTCCACCACATGAAGCACCAGGGCTGGAGCCGAGGTTCTGGCTGTCCCGTAAGCGGCCGCCGCAAGGGCCATCAACCCCATCATCACCAGCGACCGCCTTTTCAACGTCATTCGGGCTACGACCTCCCGGCGTTAATTATAGCAAAAGGGCGGAGGGGCAACAGGCGCCCGCTGTGCTATAATCAGCCCGGTTTTTCCTGAGAGCGCCGAGCCTCCGGCCGGCGTGAAGCCGGCTTGCCGGGCGCGCGCGGGAGCGGCTTATGCACTGTCCTCACTGTCTGGTGATCGAATTGGATGCGGCGGGCTCCTGCCCGCGCTGCGGGTACCGCGCCGTGGAGGAGTCCCGGGAGCCCGAGCGCGGCGATTCAGGCACGACCCCGGCCGATGCCGACCCGGCCGCCGCGGCTCCCGCTCCGGCGGCTCCGGAGGCGGAGATTGCGGATTCCGAAATCGCCGGGGAGGAGGCCATCCCCGGGTGGCGCAAGGAGCTCTCCGAGCGTTTGCGGGCCGTCAAGATGAAAAAAGAGGCGTCCGCGGCCGCTGCCCGTTCCACGGCGACATCCCCGGACCCGGCCAAGGGGGATTTCCCCGATGCCGCCGCCGCCGCGCTGCGGGCGGAGATCATGGAACGGATGAAAGCGCGCAAGCCGGCGCCCCGTCCGCCGGTCCCCGTCCCGCTGCAGAAAAAGCTCGAGCCCCTGAAGGCGGTGCCGCCGGCAGCCCAACCGGCCCCCCAACCGGCCCCCGAGGACCCGCGCAGGATCCAGAACCTCATCGATTCGGCCGTGTCCCGCAAGCCGGTCGCCGCGCCCGCCGCCGCGGCTCCCCCCCCTGCAACAGAGCGTGCGGTCCCGGAGGAGTGGGGCGCGCCCCATGCGGAGGGGAAGCTCATTCTCCTCTCCCGGACCCTGTCCGGGCTGGTGGACCTGATCTGTGTCGTGGTCTGCGTCGGGATTTTCGTGGTCGCCGCTGATGCCTTCTCCGGGATCCTGGTCCTGGACGCCGTGAGTTTCGTCCATTTTGCGGTTCTTTTCCTGCTGACCTATTTCGTTTATTCCGTGTTCTTCCTCACTTTTTCCAGCCAGACGATCGGCATGATGATCACGGACCTGCGCGTGGAGGGGATGGACGGGGAACGGCCCTCGCTGAGCCAGGTCCTGGGCCGATGCGGGGGGCACCTGGTGGCCCTGTTCGGGCTCGGGCTCGGGCTCCTGTGGGGGCTCGTGAACCGGGACAACCTCTGCCTGCACGACCGGATCTCCGGGACGCGCGTCGTTCGGAGTTGATGCCGGCGGCGGGTCAGAAACCGTCGATTTTCGGGGCGTCCGCTTCGGGGAGCCCGAGAACGATCCTGACGGAAGCGCCCGTGCGCCGGAGTGCATGAAACTCGCCGTCCTCCACGAAGGAGAACCTTTCGGGGAGGGTTTCCCTTCGGGCGGCGCGGGGATTCCGCTTCTCAAACCAGGCCTGTACCGCCTCGGCAAACTTGGCGGCGTCCTCCTCCGTGTCCCATTCGGTCAGGAGCAGGACGGCTGTTTTCCCGGCCCGGTTTTCCACGAGCACCGCCTCGTCCCCTCCCCAGCCCAGCGCGGCCTTGTGCGCCCGCTCGTCCGTCAGGTGGAGGCCGAGCAGCCGCCCCAGGCCGAATTCCCCCATCACCCGCTTGTGGGCCACCTGCCACCCTGCTCCCAGCGCCGCGGCCCAGGGGGCGGCGTCCACCGGCCGGGGACGGTCGCGCGTTTGCAGATATTTTTCCGGGTGCATGATCTGCTCGGTCGATTCCGGCAGGTCGGCGTAGATGTCGTTGACGGCGTCCCAGGACGGTTTGTGCTTCCAGACCTGCTGCAGGAAGGAGGGGCCGTAGCCGTAAGGGAACATCAGGCTTTCCTGCAGGAACGCGGGGGCGAGCTTCAGGACCTCGTAATGGGACTTCATCGCCTCCATCTGCGCCTGCATGACGAAGGCCAGGTTGGGCAGGTCCGCGAAATGCCGTTTTTGCGGGGCCACCAGGTGCTGGAGCATCACCGCGGTGCTGTCCCCCTCGATGAAGGCCTTGCGCGCCAGGGCCTGGTCGGCGTTCCCCTCCCTCCCGCTCTCCGCGAGGATGGATTCCACGTCAAAATGCTGGTCCTGCAGCGCCAGGGCGATTTCATGCACCAGGACGTGCTCCTGTTCGGGCGCCGGCAGCCAGGAGGCGATCCAGAGGGTTTTGCGCTCCGGGTCGTACACGCTCTCCACCTGCTCCGAGCGGAGCTGCGCCATTGTCTCCCCGTATGCGACCCCTGCGGGGATGAGGCCGAGCCTTTGCAGCAGCTTTTCTTCCCGGAGCGTGGATTCGGAGGCGATACCGGCGCGGGCGCGCTCCGCGAGCAGGGCGCGGATTTCGGCATGCGCCTTGAGTTCCTTCCGGATGGGGGCCCGGGGGACGAGTCCCCGCAGGCGCGCCACCGTGCCGGCGAGTCGTTCCGCTGTCTCCCCGAGCGGTTCCTCCGCCGCAAACCCGTTGCAAGCCAGGATCACCGCCATCCCCAGGACCGCCTGAATCCTCATCGTCATCCCCCGCAGTGGTCAGATCATAGTGTCCGGCGGCGGGGCAGTCAATGGCCCGGTCGGGGGCGGGGCCGAATGGATTGATTTCCGGGCTCACGCGATGCTAAATTGGTCGGCATGAACCCGCTGATTCCCCTGGCCGTCATGGCGCTCCTGGTTGCCGGCATCGTCGCACTCTTCATCCTGGCGTCGGTCTTCCTCGGACCCGGAAAACGCCATCCGGTCAAGGATACACCTTTCGAATGCGGCATCCCCTCCGAGGGGTTTGCCGGCGGGCGCATGCACATCGGATACTACATCATGGCCATGCTCTTTGTCGTCTTCGACGTGGAACTGGCTTTTCTCTTTCCCTGGGCCGCCGCCCTGCGGGGGCTGGGGTGGTTCGGTTTCGTCGCCATGTTCCTTTTTATCGCGGTGATCGGCGCGGGCTTCGCCTACGCTTGGAAGATGGGCGCGCTCGAATGGGAATGAACGGGGAAACGCCGGAGATCGTCCTTGCGCTGCTGACGGAAACGTTTCCCGAGGGCATCGTCGACACTTGCGCGCCCCTCGGGGAAGCGACGGCCGTGGTCCGTTCCGGGTTCCTGGTCCGCGTGGTCGATTTCCTGAAAAATGACCCGCGCCTCCGCTTCGACTTCCTGGTCGACATTACCGCCGTCGACCGGGGTCCCGTGCCCGGAGGCGGTGCGCCCGGGGAGGAAGACCACAGGTTCACCGTCGTTTACCATCTCCTCTCCCTGCCGTTCAGGCGCCGCCTGCGCCTCGAGGTCCCGGCAGGGGGGGCGGAACCCGAGGTCGATTCCCTGACGCCCCTGTGGGGATCGGCCAACTGGCTCGAGCGCGAGGTGTGGGACATGTTCGGCATCCGGTTCCGGGGACACCACGACCTGAGGCGCATCCTGATGTACGAGGAGTTCGAGGGGCATCCGCTGCGCAAGGACTACCCGGTCGACCGGCGCCAGCCGCTGATCGGACCGAAAAACTGAGGAGAGCATGCGGGAATCGGTGTCTCTGACCATCGACGGACAGGAAATCCGGGCGCCGAAGGGGATGGCGGTGCTCGAGGCGGCCAAAATCGCCGGCATCCGGATTCCCCATTACTGCTACCACGCCGGGCTCGAGGTGGTGGGGAGCTGCCGGATGTGCCTGGTGGAGATCGAAAAATCTCCCAAGCTGCAGCCGTCGTGCGCCACCCCGGTCGCCGAGGGGATGGTCGTGCGCACCACGACGCCCCAGGCTATCGAAAACCGCCGCTCGGTGCTGGAGTTCCTGCTGGCCAACCACCCCATGGACTGCCCCGTCTGCGACCAGGCGGGCGAATGCGAACTGCAGAACTACTACATGGCCCACGGGCGGTTCGACGCGCGCCACGACGAGGACAAGACCAAGCGTAAGAAGGCCGTCGTCCTCGGCCCGCACATCATGCTGGACCAGGAGCGGTGCATCCTCTGCACGCGGTGCGTGCGCTTTACCCGCGACATCGCCCGGACCGCGGAGCTGGGCGTCATCTCGCGGGGGCACAGGAGCGTGATCGACGTCTTCCCCGGGCGGGAACTGAACAACGCCTATTCGGGGAATGTGGCCGATCTCTGCCCCGTCGGCGCCCTGACCGACCGGGATTTCCGTTTCCAGTGCCGGGTCTGGTTTTTGGGGAGCGCGCCCTCGATCTGTCCCGGATGCAGCCGGGGATGCAACATCGAGATCCACTACAACCGGCGGTTCAACCCGCGCTACCACGACCGCCGGGTGCACCGCCTGAAGCCCCGGTGGAACCCGGAGGTCAACGGCTTCTGGATCTGCGACGAGGGGCGGTACGCCTATCGCGCCATCGACGCCCCGGACCGGTTGAAGGTTCCCGCGCTCAGGCGGGAGGGCGGGTTGCGCCGGGCCTCTTGGCCGGAGGCGCTCGGCGAGGCGGCCGGCGCGCTCCAGGGCGTGCTCGAAGCCTTCGGGCCCGGGGGCGCGGCGGTCATGGTTTCGCCGCAGATGAGCGACGAGGAGCTCTTCCTCGCCCGGCGGCTGTTCGGGGAGCGCCTTGGGATCGAGCGCATCGCGGGACGCGCGCCCGCCCCCGCCAGCGCCTTTGACGACGGCCTCCTCGTCCGGGCCGACAAAAACCCGAACACCCGGGGGATGAACATCGTGTTCCCCGGCGTGGGCGACTGCCGCGACCTCATCGAGGCGTGCGCCGGAGGGAGCGTCCGCTACCTCCATATCTTCGGGCACGACCTGGCGCGCTGGAACGACCCCGGGCGGCTCGCCGAAGCCCTGCGGCAGGTGGAGTGCGTGGTCTTCGAGGGGGCTTGGGATTCCCCCACCGCCCGGCTGGCGGACGTGGTGCTCCCGGCCGCCGTCTATGCGGAAAAGGACGGGACCTTCGTCAATTTCCAGGGGCGGGTCCAGCGCTTCGAACCGGCTGTCCCCCCGCCGGGGGAGGCCCTGACCGATCTCGACATCCTCGCGCGGCTTGCGAGTGCACTGGAGGCGGGTCCGTTCGAGTCCACGGCGTCCGGACTGTTCGGAGAGCTCGCTCGGCGGGTGCCGGAGTTCTCCTCCCTGACCTGGCAGGCGCTGGGCCCCATGGGCCGGTGGCTTGCCGATGCGGGAAACGACCATGCTGTTTGACGTGACCGCCGTATTGGCCAAAACGCTCCTGGTCCTCGGCGCCGTGTTGGGGTTGACATCGCTGCTGACCTGGATGGAACGCAAGCAGTCGGCCGTGATGCAGGACCGCCTCGGCGCCAACCGCGCCTCCATCCTGGGCGTGCGCGCCTTCGGCCTGGTCCACATCTTTTCCGACGCCCTCAAGATGTTTTTCAAGGAGGACTACGTGCCGCCGGGCGGGGACCGGATCCTGCACACGGCCGCCCCCTGCATCGCCCTCTTTTTCGCGCTGATGAGCTTCGCCGTCATCCCCTTCGGCGACACCCTCACCCTGGCCGGCCGCGACATCCCGCTGCAGGTGCTCCCGCTCAACGCCGGGATCCTGTTCGTCTTCGCCATGACTTCGCTCGGGATTTACGGCACGTTCCTGGCCGGGATCAGCTCCAACAACAAGTATGCCTTCCTCGGGGGGCTGCGCGCCTCCAGCCAGATGATCAGCTACGAGATCACCATGGGGGCCACCCTCATCGGTCTCCTGATGATCTTCGGCACCCTCGACCTGCAAGAGATCAACCGCGCCCAGGGGGACCTCCTCTGGGGCTGGCTCCCGAAATGGGGCGTCGTGCTGCAGCCGTTCGGGTTCCTCCTCTTCCTCATCGCCGGGATGGCCGAAACCAAGCGGGTGCCCTTCGACCTGCCGGAGGGGGAATCGGAGATCGTGGGCTATTTCGTTGAATACAGCAGCATGAAGTTCGGCGCCTTCTTCATGACCGACTTCATCGAGACGATCCTCATCGCGGCCCTCATCGCCACCCTCTTCTTCGGGGGGTGGCAGGTCCCTTTCCTCCAATCCGACGGTTTCCACCTTCCCGGGGGGGCGCACCTCGCCCTGGGGCACCTGGCCGTGGTCCTGCTGCAGGCGGCGGCGCTGGGGCTGAAGGTCTTCTTCTTCTGCTGGTTGCTGTTGCTGATCCGCTGGACGCTCCCCCGCTTCCGGTACGATCAGCTGATGCGGTTCGGGTGGAAGTTCCTGCTGCCGGCTTCGATCCTCAACATCTTCGTGACCGCCTTCGTCCTCCTCCTGCTGAGGTAACGAATCACTCTGCTAGCAGGCGGGCCACCTCCCGGTACAGCCGGTCGGTATCCTCGGCGTAGGCGTCGCCGCCGGCCGGGGGGCCGGGCGGGATGGGGGCGCCGAAGGTGATCCGGACCTTGTGCGGGCGGATGCGCAAACTGCCGCGGGGCCACACGGCGTGGGTCCCGTCGATGGCGGCGGGGACCATGGGGACGCCCAGTTCGCGCGCGAGGATGGCCGCCCCCTTCTTGAAGTCCTGGAGCTTCCCGTCGTAGGAACGCCCCCCCTCGGGGAAGATGCAGAGGATCAGCCCCCGCCTGAGGCCGGCCGCTCCCGCCTTCATGGCGCGCAGGAGGTGGGCGTCGGGGTCGACGGGAACGATGTTGGTGAGCCGGGCGGCCAGCTTCATCGGCCGGGAGGTGAACAGCATACTGTAGCCGACGAAGAACATCCTCCGGAACAGGCCGAAGGGGAGGATGGAGACCAGGACGAAGGGGTCGAGGTAGCTCTGGTGGTTGGGGCAGACGAGGTAGGGTCCCTGCGCCGGCAGGTTCCCGATGCCCCGTGTTTCCAGCCTCAGCAGCGGGAGAAACAGGAGGTAGTACAGGAGCCGGGCGAGCAGGTATTTGACCAGGGAGAGGACCGGGCCCGAGACGGGCGGCTCGTCCGACGAAGACCCGGCTGCGAGGATCGTTTTCCAGTTCTGGCGGGAGGCCGCCCCGCCCCCCTCGCCCGCCCCCGCCTGCCGCTGGAGGCCGCGGACCAGGTCGGCCACCGTGAAGATTTCGGCGCCGAAATCCTCCGGCAGGGCGAGCTCGAGTCTCTGTTCCAGGCTGGCGAGCAGCTCCACCTTTTCCATGGAATCGAAACCGAGGTCCAGCTCCAGGTTCATCGCCGGGTGGAGGGCCGCTTCCCGGTGATGGGTCTCGGCGAGGCAGCGGGCGACCTCCCGCCCGACGGCCGATTCCATCAGGGCCCGGTCGGCCGCGCTCACCGCGACCGGCTCCGCCGCGATTTCCCCTTCCCGCAGCTGTCCGCTTTCCACCATCCGTTTCAGTTCGAGCCGCTTGATCTTCCGGGTCGTGGTCCGCGGCAGCGGCTCGGACTGGAGCTGGTAGCTCATCAGGCGCTTGTAGCGGGGGAGCCGGTTGGAGAGCGCGGCGATCTCGTCGCGCAGGATTTCCCGCGTGTTGGCGATCTTCCTGGATTTCAGGTAGTCGAAATCGGGGACGACGACGGCGTGCAGCCGCTCCCCGCGCTCCTGCGGGGAGACCACCCCGATGACGGCGATCTCCCGGATCGCGGGGCAACGGCCGTAGTACGTCTCCAGCTCGTCCGGGTAGACGTTCTTCCCGTTGGCGAGCACGATGACTTCCTTCCTGCGCCCCGTGACGAACAGGTTCCCGCCCGCGTCCAGGCGCCCGAGGTCCCCGGTGCGAAACCAGCCGTCGAGGAAGGCTTCGCGCGTGGCTTCGGGGTTGCGGTAGTAATCGCGCATGACGACGGGGCCGTGGACCAGGATCTCCCCCACGCCGGCCTCGTCCGGATCAGCGATCTTGAGGTCCGTGCCCGGGAGCGCCGGCCCCACCGAGCCGATCACGTTGCTTTCGACCGGCGTGACCGTGCAGGCTCCCGTGGTTTCGGTCAGGCCGTACCCCTGGAGGATGGTAAAGCCCAAGTCGTGAAAAAACCGGGCCACCGCGGGATCGAAGGCGGAGCCGCCGCTGATGAAGAGGCGCAGCTTCGCCCCGAAACTGCGGTGAATCCGGGCGAAGAGGCGGGGGCCCAGGTTGAGGCCGAGGGCGCTTCGGCTGAAGCGGTTCAGCCGGAGCAGCGCGTGAAAAGCCCGGCGCACGGCCGCCGGTTTGTTTGCCAACTCCTCATGGATCCGGTTGTGGAAGAGATAGAAAAACTGGGGCACCGTGACCAGGATCGTGATGCCCGCTTCCTCGAGCGCCGCGAGGATTTCCGTCCGGCGGAGCGTGTCGGCGAACACCACCTGCCCCCCAAGGTAGAGGGGGATCAGGACGTTGATCACCGAGGCCAGCACGTGCTGCAACGGCAGCAGGCAGAGGAACGCCTCGTCGTCCCGGAGCGGAATGACGCCGAGCGTGCCTTCGATTTCGGAGAGGATGTTGCCGTGGGTGAGGCACACTCCTTTCGGGGTCCCGGTGGTTCCCGAGGTGTAGATGATCGTGGCGAGGTCGGAGGGGAGGCAGCGCGGCAACGGGGGAGGGTCGGGCAGCGCCGCGGCCCACTCGAGGAATTCCGCGAGTTCCCGGCGCGTCCCCTGCTTTTCCGGGAGCGGGTCGAAAGAGATCACCTGCCGCCGCGCCCCCTCTCCTTCCAGGGCCTGCTCGAGTCTTTCCCTCAACCCCCCGCTCACGAAGATCACCCGCGAATCGGAGTCGAGGATCAGCCGGAGCCACTCCTCGGGTGAGATCTGGGTGTCCAGGGGGACCGCGACCATCCCGGAGAGATAGACCCCGAGGTAGGTCGTCACCCATTCCGGGCGGTTTTCGGAGAGGATGGCCACTCGGCTCAAGGGCTCCAGGCCGAGGGCGAGCAGGCCGTGGGCGGCCGAGCGGGCCTCGGCATGGGCTTCGCGGTAGGAGACGGAGATGTAGCCCCCCGGAATTTTGAGCCGGAACGCGGTCCGGTCCGGGACGCGGAGCGCCCTCGCTTCGAAATGATCGTTGAATGTCGCCGGTTCATTGCGGGGGAGTGGTGTCATGGGGAGCGTATCCGGCCTAGATGTCCAATTCCTTGAGTTCCTGTTCGATCACGGCGTCGAAACGGGCGTCGGCCGGCAGGGGTGGAGCGGCTGGTGCTGCCGGGGCGGAGCGGCGCCGCTTCCGGAGTAGGAGGAAAAGGTATCCCCCGCCCGCGATCAAGGCGGCCCAGGGGAGCAGGTATGCCAAGGCGTTGATCCCGCGCGCGCGCGGCGTGGCCAGGATCCGCTCGCCGTACCGGGCGACGAAATGATCGAGGATGTCGCGTTTCGTCTGCCCCGCGGCCACCATGGCGCGCACCTCCCGCCGCATCTGTTCCGACACCTCGGAGTAATGCTGCGAGATCGGCTGGTTCCAGCAGCAGGGGGCGATCAGGGTGTCTTCGATTTCGCGGATGAGGCGCTCGTTCCCCGCGCCCCGGGCGGAGAGGTGCCCGGGGAGGAAAAGCCAGGCTGCAAGGAGGGTGATGAAGACGGGGAATCGGATCGGGCGTTTCATGGAATCGGTCGCTCTCCTTGTCGGGTGCCAGGGTTCATCATCGAGTGTACCCCGAAGCCGCGCGGACGCAAAGCTGCAAACCATCCGCGGCGCTCGACGGCCGGCATCGTGCCGGGCCGGAGACGGAGCGCGAAAATAATCGGACCTCCGTGTGCCGGGAATGTATACTGGAACCCTCCGGCCGTGTCGAAGTGGACCAGGTCCGGATTGAACCGGCGCAGGATGGAGAGAGTCCCCGGATGAACAAATCAGTGCGGTTGCCGTCGCAGGTCGAGAGACTCCTGGCCCGGGGGGTTGTAATCTCTTCCCCCCATACCGTTGAAATCGACGAATCGGTCGTCCCGGAGCGGATAGCTCCCGGGGTCCGGATCCACGCGGGGTGCCGGATAACGGGCGCCGACACCTCCATCGGCCCCGGTTCCGAAATCGGCCGGGAGGCCCCGGTCACGATCGAGGCCTGCCAACTCGGCCACCGGGTGGAGCTGAGGGGGGGCTATGTCTCCGGCGCCACCTTCCTCGACGGGGCGAACATGGGAAGCGGGGCCCACGTCCGTCCCGGGACCCTTCTCGAAGAGGAGGCCGGCGCCGCCCACACCGTGGGTTTCAAGCAGACCATCTTTCTCTCCTACGTCACGGCCGGGAGCCTGATCAACTTTTGCGATGCCCTGATGGCGGGCGGCACCAGCCGGAAGAACCACAGCGAGATCGGCTCCTCCTACATCCATTTCAATTTCACCCCGCGCCAGGACAAGGCCACCCCCTCGCTGGTCGGTGACGTGGCCCGCGGCGTGTTCCTGGACCAGGCCCCCATCTTCCTCGGGGGGCAGGGGGGATTGGTCGGGCCGGCGCGGGTCGCTTACGGGACCGTCATCCCCGCGGGCACGGTTTGGCGCGACGACATCCTGGAGGAGGGGTGGATCGCGGCGGCGCCCCGCGCGGCGGCGGAGGCCCGCGCTTTCGCTCCCGGGATCTACCGCGCCATCCGGCGCGTCGTGGTCAACAACCTCCTTTACATCGGGAACCTGTGGGCCCTCCGGGAGTGGTACCTCCGGGTGCGCATCGGGAGCATGGGGGGCGATCCCTACCGCGAGGCGTGCCGCGCGGGCGCCCTGGCCCGGATCGGGGAGGGGTTGGAGGAACGAGTAAAAAGACTCGGGGAACTGGCCGATAAGATGAAATATTCGCTCAGGCACGCCCGGACCGCTACCGGCGCCGAGTTGCCGGACGGGGTCCGCCAGGAGCAGCGGGCGCTCCTGGAGAGGTGGCCTGAAATGAAGGCGCGGCTCGAGACGGGGCCGCCGGAGGGTGGCGGGGTGCTGCAGCGCGACGCCTTTCTCGAAGAATGGGAGGGGATGGATCTCTCCTCCGGTCACTGTGGGGCGGTGGGCGCGCTCTCCCCGCGGGCGCGCGCCGAGGGGAGCGCATGGCTCAAGGGGATCGTGGAGGGCGCCGGAGCTCTCTGGACCGATCATTAATGCGGAGATAATCGAATGGAACGCATGTTTGGTACAGACGGGATAAGGGGGATCGCGAACGTTCACCCCATGACGGCGGAGATGGCGCTCGAAATCGGCCGCGCCGCAGCCTATGTCTGCAAGAAGCACCCGAAGCAGCGGCACAAGATCGTGATCGGCAAGGATACCCGGGTCAGCGGTTACATGCTGGAATCGGCGCTGACGGCGGGCATCTGCTCCATGGGGGTGGACGTGCTGCAGGTAGGGCCGATGAGCACCCCCGGCATTGCCTTTCTCACCCGCAGCATGCGGGCGGACGCGGGGATGATGATTTCGGCGTCGCACAACCCGTACCAGGACAACGGGATCAAGATCTTCTCTCGCAGCGGCTTCAAGCTCCCGGACGCCGAAGAGGACGAGATCGAGGACCTGATCACCTCCGGTCGGATCAAGGACATCAGGCCGACGGCGGAGGAGATCGGTCGGGCCGAGCGGATCAAGGACGCGAGCGGCCGCTATATCGTCTTCTGCAAGAACACCTTTCCCGAGGATCAGACGCTCGCCGGGATGAAGATCGTGCTCGATTGCTCCAACGGTGCCACCTACCGGCTGGCGCCCGCGGTCTTTTCGGAGCTGGGAGCCGACGTGAGCACCATCCATTGCGAGCCCAACGGGGTCAACATCAACGACCGCTGTGGGTCGCAGCACACCGAGGATCTATCCGCCCGGGTGCGCGAGCTGGGGGCCGACGTGGGGCTCGCCTTCGACGGCGACGGCGACCGGCTCATCGCGGTGGACGAGCGCGGGGTCAGAATGTCGGGCGACCAGATCCTGGTCATCTGCGCCCGGATGTACAAGGACCTGGGGTTGCTCAGGAACAACCTTGTCGTGGCGACGGTGATGAGCAATTTCGGCTTTTTCGCCGCCCTGAAACGGCTCGGGATCCGGGAGGCGGTCAGCAAGGTGGGGGACCGTTACGTTCTGGAGCTGCTGCAGGAAAAAGGTGGCGTCCTCGGAGGGGAGGAGTCGGGGCATATCATCTTCCTGAACCACCACACCACCGGCGACGGGATTGTCTCCGCCCTGCAACTGCTGTGGGCCATGAAAGAGAGCGGCCGACCGCTGTCGGAACTGGCGGAGGTCATGACCCCCTCCCCGCAAAAGATCGTCAACGTGGATGTCACCGACAAGCCCCCGCTGGAGACCCTTCACGGACTGCAGGAGAAGGTCAGGGCGGCGGAGGCGGAACTGGGCGAGCGGGGGCGCGTGCTCATCCGCTATTCCGGGACGCAGTCGATGTGCCGGGTCCTGGTGGAAGGGCCCACCGAAGAGATGACGGGACGGTTGACGATGGCCCTGGCGGACGTCGTCAGGGAGTGCATCGGCCGTTAACCCAGGCCGAGGAGACCCGCATGCCATTCAAGGTTATAGTCACCCGGGATTTCGATCACATGAGCGAGGTGGCCGCCGGCCTGGTCGTCGATGACATCCGCCGCACCCTCGCCTCCCGCCCCTCCTACGTTCTCGGCCTGGCCACCGGCAATTCGCCGACGGGGCTGTACAAACACCTCGCCAGGGAGGCGAACGCGGGGGAGATCGATCCCGCCCGGATAACCAGCTTCAACCTGGATGAATACGTCGGGCTGCCCGGGGAAAACGCCGAGCAGCGGGCGCTGCACCGGGAGAGCTACAGTTTCTTCATGGTCCAGGAACTGTTCGGGCTGCTCGCGACCAATTTTCACGAGGTCAACATCCCCTTGGGCACCCTGATCGACCAGGACAAGATGGAATTGGAGCTCAAAACCCATCCCGGGGACTGGACCCTCCGTGGGAACGACCGGGGCAAAGCCATCGTCATCCACCCCGAAGCGGGTTCGGATTATCTCCGCTGGCTCCAGGAAACGGTCCTGGACGGCTACGCAGACAAGATCGCGCGCGCGGGCGGTGTCGACCTGCACATCGTCGGGGTCGGGGGGCGGGGGCATGTGGGTTTTCACGAGGTCGGCATTCCTTTCGAGGGGAGCGAGGTTCTCCTGGTCAAGCTGGACGACAACACCGTTCACAACGCCGTCGTCGACGGCCACTTCGCGAGCCGGTCTGAATCCCCGACCTACGCTGTGACCATGGGGGCGGAACTGGTCTACCGGGCCAAGTCCGTGCTGCTTTTGGCCAACGGCAAGCGCAAGGCGGACGCCATCGCCAAGGCTCTCTTCATGGAGCCCGACTGCTCGGTCCCGATCTCCTACGGGCACACCTTCGCCCGTTCCGGGGGGAACATGATCTTCGTCGTCGACCGCCTGGCCGCCGCCGGTTTCCTGGGGCGGGAGGCGCAGCTCCGGGAGCGGGGAATCGACGTCGAGGATATCGGCGAGGAGCGGGCATCGGTCCCGGTCGAAAGCCTCAAATTCTTCTGCGCTCCCGGCTCCGCGGCCAGCTGAGCCAGTCGCGGCGGTTCTCGGCCGCCCGCGCCCCCGCCCGGGCGAGGAGTTTTGAGATTCGGTCCGCTTCCGCCATTGCCTCCTTCGGTCCGGGTTCACCCTTTGCGCACATTCCTGAAAGCTCCGTGCCCTGCCCCAAATGTGCTAAAATAGCCCCAATACTTGATCGATTTCATCCACAGGCATTCACGAAAAAGGAGAAAACCATGGACCCTGTAAACAGCGGGGAAAAGGGAACGACGCGCAGGGGGTTTGTCAAGGAAATCACCGCGGGCGCGGGAGGGCTGGCGCTCGGCGGCCTGCTGCTGGATGCACTCGCGCCCCGGCCCGGCCTGGCCGCGGCCGACGCCCCGTCCGCCGACGGGACGAAGTACGGGAAATACTTTCTCAGCGACAAGGGGGAGCCGCCCAAGGCCAACGATTTCGTCTCCCTCAACAGCCTTCCCCCCTTTCCCGAAATCGCCAGTCCCCAGACATACTTCCGTGGCGCCTCCGCGTTGCCGGGCGCGACCGCCACGATCGGGTGGCAGGTGTTTCAGGCTCCCGTCTGCTGGGAGACGCCCCATACCCACAAGTACGATGAATTCCTGATCTTCCTCGGCGCCGAGCTGCCCGACCTGTGCAAGAGCTTCGACGCGGAGATCGATTTCTGGATGGGGGAGGAGTTCGAGAAGCACACCATCACCTCCACCACCGTCATCTTCATCCCCAAGGGGGTGATGCACAGCCCGCTCAATTTCCGGGCGATCCGCAAGCCGGTGCTCTTCCACGCGCTCTACCTCGGGCCGAGCCTGGACGCCGTGCGGATGCCCAACTTCGACCTGACCACCTTCGACTGGGGCGGACCGGTCAACCTCAAGATGTTCGGGCCGTCGAAAAAATAATGGGGACGTCCCACATGTTTCCCATTTTCCATGCTCCACCG
>JAAYAJ010000030.1 GCA_012719455.1 Acidobacteriota bacterium
GGCCAAATCTGTTTTTCTGATCTTTGAACGACCAATTCAAAAGAAAGGAAACCGAAGTGGCCCACCAATCCGAATGTAGCGCAGTAGATAGCGTTGTTCAACTCCTCGTAAGCGTCAATTCTTGCACACGGGATGGTTACGGTAGCTTCACATTCCAGGGCAGCAGTGCTTCGAGGGTGACATCGTCATGGGAATCCAGGTTGGGTAGGATCTCAAACAGGTGATTGAGGTAGGCGTACGGGTTCAGCCGATTTTCCCTGGCAGTTTCAATGATGCTGTAGATGGTGGCACTGGCCCGCGCGCCCTTTGGAGTATTGGCGAAAAGCCAGTTTTTCCTGCCAATCACAAACGGCTTGATGCTCCGCTCGGCTCGGTTGTTATCCAATTCTACGCGGCCGTCCTCAAGAAAACGCACAAGGTTTTCCCACTGGTTCAGGCCATAAGTGACCGCTGTTCCGAGCAAGCTCTTGGGGAGTATGCCGGGACGGATCTCCAGTAACCATTCATGAAAGTCTTCGACAATTTTCCGGCTTCTCTGATTGCGAAGGGTCAGCCGCTCCTCCGGGGTACATCGCTTGAGTTGCCGCTCTATGTCGAACAGCTGCCTGATTTGATTTATGGCTTCTTGCGCCCGGCTTCCTGTGGCACGCTTCCTGGCAGGCAACCCCTTCAGCGCCTCGTCAAACTTGCGCCGAAGATGAGCCCAGCAGCCGCAAAGAATCACGTCGGGCATATTGTGATACCCGGCATAGCCGTCAGTCTGCAGGTACCCCTTGAACCCCTTCAGAAAGTCCCTCGGGTGCTGCCCCTCTCGCGTTTCCTGATAATCATAGAGCACGATCGGCGGACCCTGACTTCCGGTTCGATAAAGCCACAGATAAGATTTGGATTCAGCCGCCCGGCCAGGCTCCTTCAACACCTGGAGCGTAGTTTCATCCGCATGAAGAATGCCCTGGGCCAGAAGCCTCTCTTTCATCAAATCTTTGATGGGCTCCAGCCATTCAGCCAGGCAAGATTATCACTTGTCTCCCTGTCCAGTTTCCCGAATCCACTTCTCAGATTGCAGAACAAAAGCACAGCCGCTTGCAAGATCGGTTTAGCAAACCCGATTTCGACCCTCGTTTTTGGCTTTATACAATAATTTATCGGCATCCTCGACGGTGTCTTCGACGGATTTCCCATGTTCAAAGGCACTGACGCCAATACTCACAGTGATATGGCCGACTACTTCAAACTCATGATTGGCGATCCGCTTCCTAAGCAGTTCGGCAAGGGCTCTGCCGCCTGTCAGATCTGTACCGGAGCAGATAATCAAAAATTCCTCTCCACCCCAACGACCCGGCATATCCGTCTTTCGTGTCGTATTTGTCAACATTTGGGAGATTTCTTTCAATACCTTGTCCCCGACAGGATGACCGTAACGATCATTGATCTGCTTAAAATGATCTATGTCTATGATCATGATGGAACAGGGAGTCCCGTAACGATCGAATTTATACCTTTCGTTGAGAAGGACTTTATCGAGTGCGATTCTATTACTGATTTGAGTCAGGGGATCCGTTTGGGAAACCTGCTCAAGGTTACAGATGTTACTTGACACCTGAGAGGCCATGTTGACAAAGGCATGGGCTATTCTGCCTATTTCATCGTTTTTGAATTCTCGTACATCGAAATTGTATTTGCCGTCATGCATCTGCTTGATCCATTCGGACAGATTGTTAAGCGGCCTGATGACATCCCTTTTAATCGACCGGAAACCAAGAAAACCCATCCCGATAATGACGATCGATAGCACCAGGGCATTTGCCAGATAGCCTTTTTGCCGTTTCGCCACATGACGGACTTCTCTCTCCGTACGGGAATCAAGCAATTCATAAAACTGGTTGACTTTTTTCATGATTCTGAATTTTGCCTGATAATACTCCTCACTGAAAACGATTGTTCGAGCCAGAACCGGGTCCGGATTTCCTTTTACGCTGTAGGCGCCTTCATCGTCTTGATACAATCCTTGAAGCGCATTGAATGCTCGATTTTCCAGTTTCATTAAATTGTCGGAATGTTTTTTTGCCTCTTGAAGCATATCCAGTTCTACTTTCGAGAAATGCAAGGCCCTCATCTGATCACCGAGGGATACCTTTTTCCCGAACTTGCCTTGATAATTCTCTTGAGCGGAAATGAAGTCCCAATAAACATTCTGATAATTCTCGGGTCGCGGCGATTTCCCGTCTCGAATAGCGGATATTTCTTTGAAATATTCAAGAAAACGCGGGTCACCGGTTACAACATAGGTACGCGCCATGCGGGTCAAGTCGTCGGAACTGCGCCGAAACTCTTCAGCAAGCAATCGTGACTCATATCGGCGTTTTTGCAGGCGGTTAAGAGTTTGCCCGTTATTGAATATGAACCAGAGATTGACCAACAGAACGAGCAACAACGACATCAACACGGAAAAACAACGGATGGTTTTTTTAGTAATACTCATCGTATCCCCTCACTTTCGCAGTGAAAGAGACTGCCTGTTGCAAATGACGCCTGTCTTTTCGGCAAAGCAGCGTGTTTTCTGTAAATTCACTTCTCCTGCATGACCAAACCACTGTTTCCATGCGCAAATAAATCTTTTCAGTTTCCCACTCTTCCCTGATTTCCATTCATACTGCGCTACATTCTGATCGGTTGGCCTATTGGTTTCCTTTCTTTTAAATTCTTCATTCAAAGATCAGGAAAACAAATTTGCCCCACCATTGCAAGGCCGCCAGATCGGGGTCCCGCGTTCCGGCTCGGTTCCCCCTCCTTTTCTCCGGTCCCCAATCCCAATCGGACCACAGAGGAGCTGGTTCGCTCCCGGAAAAATTGCCGTGCCATCGGACGGCGGAAGCGACATAATGGCTTATTCTCAATCCATAAAGGAGATGGTATGACCCGACACCGATTTCTCCCCCCGATGCTTTCCATTTTACTGGTCCTTTCCGCGCTGGGGCCGGCCGGACTGTTCGGCCAGGCGAAACCGAAGATGGCGCCGGCCGTGAAATCGCCCGAGGTGCACCCCGACGGGAGGGTGACCCTGCGGATCCACGCCCCCGAAGCCAAAGCCGTCGGCCTTTCGGCCAGCGACATCCTCGGCATGGGGGGGAACGCCCCCGCCTTCGTGAAAAAGGAGGACGGCGTGTGGGAGGCCACCATCGGGCCCCTCAAGCCCGGGGCGTTCCGTTACACCTTCACGGTGGACGGCGTCGCGGTGGTCGACCCCCGCAACCCCGCGGTGAGCGAATCGAACTCGAACGTGTGGAGCCTCGCCTACGTCCCGGGGGCCGCCTTCATGGACAACGCGCAAGTCCCTCACGGGGCGGTCGCGGCCGTGCCCTACTACTCGACCGCCCTGGGCTACCACCGGCGGCTGCACGTCTACACCCCCCCGGGCTACGAGTCGGGGAAGGGGACATACCCCGTCTTCTACCTGCTGCACGGGGCGGGGGACTGCGACCACTCCTGGTCCTCGGTCGGCCGCGCGGGCTTTATCCTCGACAACCTGATCGCCGAAAAAAAGGCCCGGCCGATGATCGTCGTCATGCCCGCCGGGCACACCTCGGCCGATTTCAGCATGGGGGCGCCGGGGAACATGGTCGACGCCTTCGCCGCCGATTTCCGGAAGGACATCGTCCCCTTGGTGGAGAGCCGGTACCGGGTGGCGCCGGGAAGGCGGAACCGGGCGATCGCGGGGCTTTCGATGGGGGGGCTGCAGACGCTCGAGATCTCGATCGGCGACCTCTCCCGCTACGCCTACATCGGGGTGTTCAGCTCCGGCATCTTCAGCATGGGGGCCAAGCCGAAAGGGGACGCCCCGGCCGCGGACTGGGAGGAACAGCACAAGGCCGCGCTCGGCAACGCCGCGCTGAAGAAGGATCTGCGCCTCCTCTGGTTCTCGACCGGCTCGGACGATTTCCTGGTCGAGACGACGCGGAACACGGTGGCGATGCTCCAAAAGCACGGTTTCACCCCGGTCTACAAGGAAACGGGGGGCGGGCACACCTGGGACAATTGGCGCGAGTACCTGCGCGAGTTCGCGCCGCAGCTCTTTCGCTGATTGTTTCGCCGGGAGCGGCGCTTTTATAATGGAGGGATGGAAGCACCGGGTTTTGCGCCGTGACTTCATGAAGGGGGCGGCAGCGCCCCCTTGACAACCCTGCGGCCGTCTATATCTTGAACAGGTGCGAACGGACGTTTTGTCAACGACCGCGGCCGGGGAGGACGACATCCCCGGCCGTTGAGGAAAGCAGAGCCATGGACCGATACACCGAAGACATCATTGAACGCGGCCTCTCGCGCCGGAAATTCCTGAAATCCGCCGCGGTCTC
The DNA here is from genome assembly GCA_012719455.1 of Acidobacteriota bacterium. Classification (GTDB taxonomy): domain Bacteria; phylum Acidobacteriota; class UBA6911; order UBA6911; family UBA6911; genus UBA6911. Next base: position 4,353 of record JAAYAJ010000030.1, read on the forward strand.
CGCGGCCGGGGCCGGCGTGCTGGGCGCCGCCGGCTGTTCCCCCCGCAGCCCGGGGGAAAAGAGCGGGATCGAGGCGGAGGGGTTCGGCCATAGTTCGGACGGCGGCGCCGTCCTCTCCTTCCTCCGGAGGCCGGAGCCGGTCGCAGAGAGCGAGATCGCGTCGACAAAGACCTTTGACGTAGTGGTGGTCGGCGCGGGGGCCTCCGGGGTCACGGCCGCCCTCTCCGCCGCGGAAAACGGGGCGAAGGTGGCGGTGCTGCAAAAGGAGAGCGTGGTCGTCTCCCAGGGGAACTCCGGCACCGGGATCAACCTGGCAGAAAGCGACCCGGCGGGGGTGGAGGCGCTGGTGGCGCGGCTGATGAAGGACAACGCCCACCGCTGCGATCCCAAGCTCCTCCGACAGTGGGCGCACCAGTCGGGGGAGGCCGTGCGCTGGGTCATCGACCGCGCCGGGAAGGCGGGGGCGCAGGTCATCGACCAGGGGAACCTGCAGCAGGCGGCCATTGTCAATATCAACGGCTACCGGCTGAACTACCACACCGCCTATTTCGGGCCCAAGCCCTACACCAACGGGGACGGGATGCGCGCCCTGGGCGCGCTGGCGGCCCAGCGGGGGGTGGAGTTCTTCTTCAGCACCCCCGCGGTCGAGCTGGTCCAGGAGCCTTCCGGGCGGGTGGCCGGCGTCATCGGCCGGGGCGAAGGGGGGAAATGCACGAAGTTCCTCGCGCAGAAGGGGGTGATCCTGGCGACGGGGGACTACCAGAACAACCGGGCGATGTGCGATTACTTCATCCCCGACCTGAAGCACTACGGCCGCAAGCAGCTGAACCGGACCGGGGACGGGCACATCCTGGGATACTGGGCCGGCGGGGTGATCGAGCCGATCGGCCATACCAAGATGATCCACGACTTCGACGCCGGGCCGGCCACCATGAGCGACATGCCGTTCCTGGCCGTCGACCGGCACGGCCGCCGCTTCACGAACGAATCGGTCGAGATGTCGGTGATTAACAACTACCTGCGCCAGGCGGAGCGGACGGGGGAGTATGCCCAGGTCTTCGACGCCAACTACATGAAGCAGGCGGCCGGCTGGCCGGGGAGACTGGTCCCGCCCGAGGGGCTCCGGCACTACATGCCCGGGGAGCCGGGACCGCACGAGGGGGTGTTCGAGGCCTTCATCAACACCCACCGGGCCGACACCCTGGAGGAACTGGCCGGAAAGATCGAGGTCGACCCGGCTACCTTCGTGGCCACCGTCCGCCGTTACAACGAGATGGCCGCCGCGGGCCGGGACACCGATTTCGGCAAACCGGCCTCCATGCTGCACCCGGTCGACACCCCCCCCTTCTACGGCATCCGCCGCACCCTGCGGGTGTCGGCCATCTGCTCCGGCCTCCTGGTCGACGAGCACCACCGCTGCCTCGACGCGAAGGGGAGCCCCATTCCAGGCCTGTTCGTGATCGGCAACCTCGGGGGGGGGTTCTACGGCGGCGTTGACTACCCGCTCACCGTCTTTGGGCTCTCGCTGGGGCGTTGCTACACCTTCGGCTACCTCACCGGGCGCCACGTGGCGCGGCTGTAGGGCGGAGACACACACATGGGAGAACTGGACATGCAGAAGGGGAACCAACCGGCCCGCCGGAAGGGGTCGAAACTAGCCCGGGCGGGAGTCGTGCTGATCGTGTTGATCGCGGCGGTTGCAGGGGGGGCTACGGTGTACCGCCGGCCTTCGACCTGCGGCGTATGCCACACCCCGATGGCCGCCTACGTCGACAACTACCACGGGGGGGACGCATCGCTCATGATCACCGGGCACGCTCGGGCCGACACCCCGCTGGTCTGCCTCGACTGCCACGATTCTGAACTCAGGGGGAACACCGTCCGGGGCGTCCGCTGGGTGACGGGCGATTACGAGTTCCCGCTCCCTAAGGAGACGATGGGGACGCGCGCCTTCTGCCTCGAGTCGGGGTGCCACGACGAGCAGGAGATCCTCGAGGCGACCGAGCCGCTCAAGAGCGCCAACCTCCCCGCCGGGAAGGCCGACTACAACCCGCACGACCCGCGCCATGGCAAGCAGGAGTGCAGCAGCTGCCACACCATGCACGGCAAGTCGGTGCTGATGTGCAGCCAATGCCACCAGCTCGTTCCCCCCGAGGGCTGGGTCACCCCCGACGTGACCGGACTCGTCGCCTCGCGATAACCGGTCGGCGGCTCCCGCCGCGTGTGCGGCGGGAGTTCATCACGCCCGGAGCCTCCGGTGACCCCGAAACGGGCGGTTCCTGGAGATTTCCCGAAAAATCGAGGAAAATCGGGCGGGCGGCGGTGGAAACCGGCGCCCGGGAGGGATATGATATGCCGAGCGCCGTAACCGATGACGGTTCGGCTACCGATCGTGGTTTAGCGGCGTCAAGGAGGTTGGTATCGTGGCCCTGCCCAAGTTCGCTTTTTTCAAAGACCGCATCGTCCCCTACGGCGACGCCAAAGTCGGAATGCTCACCCATGCGCTCAATTACGGCACCGCCGTGTTCGGCGGGCTGCGGGCATACTGGAACGAAGAGGAGAAGCAGCTTTTCCTCTTCCGGCCGGAGGACCATTACGAGCGCTTCCTGGAATCGGGCCGGCTGATCCTGATGGAGCTCCCCTACGACAAGGAGGAGATCTCGCGCTTCACGGTCGAGCTGCTCCGGGCGGAGGGCCACCACGCCGACTGTTACATCCGCCCGCTCTGCTACTACGGCGACGAGATCATCGGCGTGCGCCTGCACAACCTGCACGCGGAACTGGCGATCATGGCCATGCCCTTCTGCTCCTACGTGCAGAACGAGGAAGGGGTCCACGTCACGATCTCCTCCTGGAAGAGGGTCGACGACAACATGATCCCGGCGCGCGGCAAGATCGCGGGGACCTACGTGAATTCCGCCTTCATCAAGACCGACGCGGTGCGCGCCGGGTTCGACGAGGCGATCGTGCTCAACAACGACGGGCACATCGCGGAGGGTTCGGCCGAAAACTTCTTTTTAGTGAGAAAGGGGGTCGTGTGCACCCCCCCCGTGACCGACAACATCCTCGAGGGGATCACGCGGCGGACCATCTTCATGCTCATGCGCGAGGAAATGGGGATCGAAGTGGTGGAGCGCCCGATCGACCGGACCGAGGTCTACCTGGCCGAGGAGGCCTTCTTCTGCGGCACCGGGGTGCAGGTGGCCGCCATCACCGCGGTGGACCACCGCCCGGTCGGCACGGGCAAGCTCGGCCCCATCGCCCGGGAGCTGCGCCGTATCTATTTCGACGTGGTGCGCGGCAAAAACCCAAAGTACCGCGAGCTGTGCGTCCCGGTCTACTAGCCCCGCCTAGGCGCCGCGCCCGTACCTGCGGTTCATCTCGCGCAGACGGGCCGCCGCCGGCGCAGTGAGCGCGTCCGGGAGCATCCTCCAGCACCAGTTCCCACCGACCGTCGAGGGGGTGTTCATGCGCGCCTCGGTCCCGAGCCCCAGGATATCCTGCATGGGAACGACGGCGGTGTCGGCCACCGACCCGAGCGCCAGCCGGACGAGGTCCCCGACCCCGTCGCCGCCGTCCGTTCCCATGTACCGGAGCGCCGCCTCCGCCTCCCCGCGGGTCCCCGCGGACGCAAACCACCCGGCGGTGGTGTCGTTGTCGTGGGTCCCGGTGTAGACCACCGAATTCCGGGTGAAATTGTACGGCTTGTGGGGATTGGTGCGCGACTGGTCCCCGAAGGCGAACTGCAGGACCCTCATCCCGGGGAACCCCCAGCGGTCGCGCAGGGCGAGGACCTCGGGAGTGATGTAGCCCAGGTCTTCGGCGATGAAGGGGAGGGGGCCCAGCGCCGCCTGCAACGCCTCGAAGAAGCGGTCCCCGGGACCGGCCACCCAGCGCCCGCGCGTGGCGTCGGCCGCCCCCGCGGGGATTTCGTAATATTTCTCGAAACCGCGGAAATGGTCCAACCGGACGATATCGGCCGTCTCGAGCGCCGCGCGCACCCGCTCGATCCACCAGCGGTACCCGGTGCGCTCCATCTCCTCCCAACGGTAGAGCGGGTTCCCCCAGAGCTGCCCGGTGGCGCTGAAATAATCGGGGGGGACGCCGGCAACGGTGAGGGGAAACCCCCGTTCGTCCAGGTCGAAGAGCGCGCGGTGGGCCCAGACGTCGGCGCTGTCATGGGCGACAAAAATCGGGAGGTCGCCGATGATGCGGATCCCCCGCCCGCGGCAGTAGGCCCTCAGTTCGCGCCACTGCCGGAAGAACTCGAACTGGATGAATTTCTGCAGCCGCGCATCCTCTTCGCCCGGAACAATCCGGGGGTCCCACTCGGTCCAGGCCGCCCCGCCGTTGGCCTCGCGCAGCGCGGAGAACCGGGCGAAGGGATCGAGCCAAGCATCCTCCTCGGCGCAGAAGCGTTCGAACTGAGGGTCGGGCGGACCCTTGCGGAAAAACGCGCGCGCCGCCGTTTCCAACAGCCGCCGGCGCCACGGGATCACCGCGTCGAAATCGACACGCCCGGCGGGAAACGGGGGATGGGACGCGAGGTCCTCCGGTGCGAGGAGCCCCCGCTTCACCAGGGGAGGGAGGCTGACCAGCAGGGGATTCCCCGCCATAGCGGAATACGCCTGGTAGGGGGAGTGCCCGAACCCGGTCGGACCCAGGGGGAGGACCTGCCACAGCCCGCACCCGCTCTCCGCGAGAAAGTCGGCGAAGCGGAAGGCCTCCTCTCCCAGGTCACCGATGCCGAATTCGCCCGGGAGCGAGGTGGGGTGAAGCAGGATGCCGCTCTGACGCATGAAATCACCCGGTCCACGGCCGCCGCGCGGACGCGCCGGCGGCGGCGGACCCGATTATGAACAGCCGCTGGTTTCGCCGCAGTTCATGCACTTGTAGCAGGAACCGTTGCGCACCATGATGCTGCCGCACGAGGCGCAGCTGGGGGCGTCGTCGAGGGCGTACATCGATTTCATGTCGTTGAGGGTCTTGGGCCCGGCGTCGTCGGGGATGACGGCTTCGCGCGCCGCACTGAGCGTATTCTCCCTCACGTGGACCCCGGTCTGCAGCTGATCCTCCACCGACAGGAACTTCGACGCCAACCAGCGGAAGATGTAGTCGACGATCGACTTGGCGAACGGGACCTCCGCGTTGCCCGTGTGCCCCGAGGGTTCGAAGCGGACGTGGCTGAACTTGTCGATCAGCACCCGCAGCGGGACGCCGTACTGCAGCGCCAGCGAAATCGCGGTGGCGAAGGAGTCCATCAGGCCCGAGATGGCACTCCCCTCCTTGGCCATGACCAGGAAGATCTCCCCCGGCTGCCCGTCGTCGTACATCCCGACGGTGATGTATCCTTCGTGCCCGGCGATGCTGAATTTGTGGGTAATGGCATTCCTCTCCAAGGGGAGCTTGCGCCGCACCGGCTTGAATTCCGGGAGCGCCTGGAGCCCCTCTATCTTCGACCCTGCCGAGGCATAGAGCGGTTGCGTCTGCTTGGAATTGTCGCGGTAGATGGCAATGGCTTTCACTCCCATCCGCCAGGCCTGGATGTAGAGGTCGGCGATCTCGTCGACGCTGATGCTCTCGGGCACGTTGACCGTCTTGCTGATGGCGCCGGAAATGAACGGCTGCACCGCACTCATCATCTTGATGTGCCCCAGGTAGTGGATCGACCGGTCGCCGCGCTGCGGCTTCAAGGCGCAGTCGAACACCGGCAGGTGCTCCGCCTTCACATGGGGTGCCCCTTCGATCATGCCGTTTTCATCGATGTAGGCGGTGATGGCACCGATCTGCCCTTCGTCGTAACCCAGCTTGGACAGGGCGGCCGGGACGGTCTGGTTGACGATCTTCATTTCCCCGCCGCCCACCAGTTTCTTGGTCTTTACCAAGGCCAGGTCGGGCTCCACCCCGGTCGTGTCGCAATCCATCATGAAGCCGATGGTCCCCGTCGGCGCCAGCACCGTGGCCTGGGCATTGCGGAACCCGTGTTCGGCCCCCTCGATCACCACCAGGTCCCAGCATTCCTGGGCCGCCCGCAGGAGCGGCTCCGGCACGCAACTCGCCTGGACGTTCTGCACGGCGGCGCGGTGGGCGCGCATGACGTCCATGAAGGAATCGCGGTTCTGGGGATAGCCCGCGAACGTCCCCAGCTTGGCCGCGATGCGCGCGGACTGCAGGTAGGACTGCCCCGTCATCACTGCCGTGATCGCCGCGGCGTAATTCCGCCCCTCGTCGCTGTCATAGGCCAAACCATTGTGCATGAGCAGGGCCCCCAGGTTGGCGTAGCCCAGGCCCAGCGGGCGGAATTCGCGGCTGTTCTTGTCGATCTTTTCGGTCGGGTAGCTGGCGTTGTCGACCATGATGTCCTGCGCCGTGATCATGATGTCGACGGCCTTGCGGAACCCCTCGGTATCGAACACCCCCTCCCGGTCGACGAACTTCAGCAGGTTGAAAGAGGCCAGGTTGCAAGCCGAATCGTCCAGGAACATGAATTCCGAACAGGGATTGGACGCGTTGATGCGCCCCGCCGCCTTGCAGGTGTGCCAGCGGTTGATGGTGGTGTCGTACTGCATGCCGGGATCGCCGCAGGCGTGGCACGAGGCCGCGATCTTGTGCATCAGGTCGCGGGCGGCATAGGTATCGACGACCTCTCCGGAGGGGCGTTCACGCGTCATCCAGCTCCCGTTCTGTTCCACCTGGCGCATGAACTCGTCGGTGACGCGGACGCTGTTGTTGGCGTTCTGGAAGAAGACGCTGCTGTAGGCTTCCCCGTCCACCCCGCTGTCGTACCCCGACGCCACCAGGGTCCAGGCCTTCTTCTCCTCCTTTGCCTTGCACTCGATGAACTCCTCGATATCGGGGTGATCGATGTCGAGGATGACCATCTTGGCCGCCCGGCGCGTCTTCCCTCCGCTCTTGATCACCCCGGCGAAGGCGTCGAACCCCTTCATGAAACTGACCGGCCCGGAGGCGGTCCCCCCCCCGGAGAGCCGGGCGCGGGAGGAGCGCAGCGGGGAGAAATTCGTCCCGGTCCCCGATCCGAACTTGAACAGCTTCCCTTCCGTGCACGCAAGCGAAAGGATGGAGTCCATGGTGTCCGAGACCGAGTTGATGAAGCAGGCGGAGCACTGGGGGTGGGGCTCGATCCCACAGTTGAACCATACGGGGGAATTGAACGCGGCATGCTGGTGCAGCAGCAGGTAGACCAGCTCGTCGTGAAAGGCCTGGGCGTCCTGGGCGGAAGCGAAATAGCCCCCTTCGATCCCCCACCCGGCGATCGTGCTCGCGACCCGCTCCACCAGCCGGCGCACGCTCCGCTCCCGCTGCGGCGTCCCGACCTGGCCGTGAAAATACTTGCTGACAACGATGTTGGTCGCCCTCTGGGACCAGCTCTTGGGGACCTCCACCCCGTCCTGCCGGAAGATTTCCTCCCCCTTTTCACTCATGATGACGGCCGTGCGCTCTTCCCACTCCACGGTGTCGTACGGATTCGTCCCCTCCTTCGTGAAGTGGCGGGGAAATTCGATCCCCTCGGCGTCCTGCCGTTCCAAAGCCATTGCTTTCAAGGCGGTATTTTCCATTGGAACCACTTTGTTGCCGCTCATGAGAAGACTCCTCCCTGGAGGTTTTTATAAAAGTATGCCCGGCTTTTTACACGAAGGTCGTCGGCGCTGTCAATTAAAAATATCCAAAAAGCCCCACTAAATATAGTACTCCGGCATCCAGTTAACCACAATATATTGCATAAAATCGCCTAAATCACGCAACGGTGGCGAGTTACGGGACACATGACGGGGGGTGGCGCATCCGTTTGACATCCGGGGCGTTATCTTTCACAATGCATTCCCATAGATCAACCGCGCCCCCCGGAAGGTGACATGGTCCAATACCTCGTTTTCGATATCGAGACCCGCGTCGACAAAGAACTGGTGAAGGAGGTCTACGACCCCGAGAACAACCTGACGCTGGACCAAGCCTACGACACCGCCCGGGACCGGATCCTGGAGAAAAGCAATCAGCAGAGCGACTTCTTCCCCATCCCCTTCCACATCCCGATCGCCATTTCCACCATGCAGGTGGACGAAAACTACCGGATCCTATCGCTTGGGTGCCTGGGCGCGGACCGCTACACGGAGGAGGAAATGGTCGCCAGGTTCTGGAGCATCTTCGAGAGCGCCAGGACGCTGGTCACCTTCAACGGTCGTGGGTTTGACCTCCCGGTGCTGGAGACCCGCGCCCTGAAGTTCGCCCTTCCTCTCCCCCGCTATTTCGGCGCCGACCAGGGGCGGAGCACCTACCGGGGCAGCCGGTACAGCGACGCCTACCACATCGACCTGTGCGATTTCCTGTCGAATTTCGGCGCCGCGCACCGGCGCAGTTCGCTCGACATCCTGACCCGGCTGATCGGGTTGCCGGGGAAGTACAGCATCGAAGGGGACGACGTGGAGTATCTCTACCGGCAGGGGCGGCAGAAGGAGATCAACCAGTACTGCGTCACCGACGTGGTGCAGACCTACCTGCTGTTTCTGCGGGTGGAATTGCTGCGGGGCCGGATGACACCCGAGAGGTACGGCCAGGCCGTAGCCGCCGCCCGGGCGGCCCTGGCCGAGCGGGCGGCAGGCGCCGAGCCGGACAACTTCCTGCAGGACTTCCTGGCGCGCTGCCGATTCCCCGAAGAGCCCGCCGACAGCTAACCCTTCTTTTTCGCAGCCGCGCGCGCGGGCGCCTTCTTTTTTCCTGCGGACGCCGGGGCCTTCTTTGCGGCGGGCGCGGAAGTCTTCCTCCTCGCGGTCGGCGCGGGCTTTTGCCTGCAGCTGGCAAGCAGTTCCCGCAGCACCTTGACCGCCCGGGGGAGTTCTTCCTTGGGGACGATGATCTGGTCACTCTTGAAAGTGGAGGTCGGGATGGCGCGGATCCCGTGATTGGACAGGACGGTCCCGACCACGCACATGTAGCCGGTGGTGACGAGCGACAGTTTCTTGTCGAACCCGACCACCTTCACCAGCCCCTTCACGTCATACTGTTCCAGCATTCCCTTCATACGCAGCCACTTCCGGCGGGGGACCACCAGGGTGACGGACTTGGGCTCCTGGACGATCAGCGCAAAACGGGTGGTTGCGGGATTGAACCATTCGCCCGGGATGGAGTGCATGTCCACCGGGAGGTCGACCACGACGTAGTCCTCGGGGAAAACCACCAGTTCGGTACGGCTCAACAGTTCCTTGAGAGCGGAGTGAATCTCTGCCATAGGGCTCCTTGTCGATGTAATGATTGGACCCATGATAGCACACCCTTTCGGGGCGCGAAAAAGCTCTTTGCCTCACCCTGTCATGGGAGCCGCTCGATTCCGGCGCCGGCACGGTACATCTTTTCACCCGCCCGGATCGGGACGGCGAGGGTGTTTTCCGCCGGCGGCAGCGGGCAGCTGTAATCGGGGTTATAGGCGCAATAGGGATTGTACGCCCGGTTGAAATCGAGGTCGTAGGTCCCCGAAGTGTTTTCGGCGAGATCGAGATAGCGGCCGGCCCCGTAGGTTTCACCCCCCGAGGTGGCATCCCGGAACGGGATGAAGAGCGAGGGGGCGCCGGCCGTCTCCATACGGTAGACCTCCAGCCGGCAGTCCCTCCCCACAGCCCGGAATTCGAACCGGCCGTAGTGCAGGGCGTCGCGGATCTCGCCGGTGTTGGTCCCCATGCGCACCGGAGCGGCGATCTCGTAACGCTGGAGCTGCACCGAGAACCTGAGCGCCGGGTCGACGGGATAGTAGGACAGGCCGGCAAAATCCGCCCGCCCGGCGGCGGGGATGGGGGATTGCGACCCGGACCTGAAAGCCGCGTCCTTCGCTTCCCGCTCACGGAGGAGCCCCTCCGCCCAAGAGCCTTCCGCCTCGGGCGCCGCCGCCCCGGGAGCCTTCGCTTCGGGTGCCTCCGGCGCGCGGCCGCACCCGGAAACGACCATAGTCAGCGCCAGCATGACCCGCGCGCAGCCGGACACCCGTTGGCGCATACACCCGCCCGATTGTCGATTCATGTCCCAACCTCCCACAGGTTTGCGTTCTGCCGGTCCGGCAGCCCGAAGGGCCTCCGCTGGACTAACATACGACACCCGCACCCGGTTGTTTCCATCTGCCCATCAACCCATACGGTTCTCCCAATAAGGTGACCCGGGTCACTATCGCACCCGGAACGGGCTGCCGATAAGATCCTGGGGTGCGGCGCGCGGCCGCGCCGGAAACCATCATTTTTCGGGGGGAAAAGGAACTTTTTCGGAAAATTGTCGTTTTTGAAAGGAGATCCTCAAACCCAGCACCACACCTCCTTTCAGGGGGCGGCGGGGATGGAAGGCTCCATCCCCGCCGCCCTTCCCTTTTCCTCGGGAATCGGCGATCCCGGTTGACACCCCTGGAGGCTTTCGATAGTCTTCACACCAACTTTTTTGAGTGATTAGGAGCGATCCATGCCCTCCCCAAGAGAATGTGCCGATCGGCTTCGCGAACAGGCCTACAAAACCCTTTCGCCGCAGCTCGCAGCGCTTGACGACGAACTGGAACAGGTCCGCGCGTCCTTCGCCGCGGGGATCGGGCAGCTCGAACAGAGGATCGAGGCACTGCGCCGCACCGAACTCCCCGCCATGGCGCCCGCCCTGGACGGAATGCTCGAGGAATCGATCCGCAGGCGGGACCTGGAATCGGAGAACCTGGCCCGGTTCACCCGCGATCTTACCCGCAAGGAGACCCAGGAGGAGATCCTCACCCTCCTGCTCGACGCGGCCGCCAATTGCTTTCCACGCGTCGCCCTGTTCGCGCTGCGTGATGACCTGTTGTCCGGCTGGTCCTCGCGGGGCTTTGCCGAGGACGCCGCCCGGACGATCGGAAGCGATTCCTTCTCGCCGGCCGCGTGCCCTGAATTCGGGGAAGCCCTGGCCGGCACCGCGCTCGTGGAGGCGGCGAGCCTGCCCGAGGCGGAATCGCTCGCAGCCATCCGGGCCTCGTCGCGGGGCCCCTGGCGCCTCCAGGCGCTGCGCGTACTCGACCGTCCCGTCGCCCTGCTGATCGCCGGGGAAGAGAACGGGGCCGAAGCCAGACCGCAGGCGCTCTCCATCCTCGCGAATTTCACCGCCCTGCGCCTCGAAAACATCGCGCTAAGGCTCATCAACGAATACCGCGAACCGGCCCCGGCCCCTGCCCCGGCCGCGCCCTCCGTTCCGCCTCACAGGACGGTGGAAGAGCCGCAGGCCGGCCCGGTGGAGCAGCCGCCGCTGCAACCCCCGACTCCCAGGGCCGAGGAGGAATCGACCGCATCATCCCCGGAAGAAGCCGTGCACGATTTCGGTGACTGGGGGGGGAGCACTCTCGCCGCCGCGCAAACCGCCGCGGAAGAATCCCCCGTTGCTCCCGTCGCCCCTGTTGCCGAGGATGAAAAACTGCACGCGGACGCCCGCCGGTTCGCCCGCCTCCTGGTGTCGGAAATCAAGCTCTACAACGAAACCCACGTCTTGGAAGGGCGCCAGAACCGCGATCTCTATCTGCGGCTGAAGCGCGACATCGATCGGAGCCGCGACATGTACGAAAAACGGGTTGCCCCGATCGTCGCCAGCCGGATCGATTATTTTCACGACGAGATCGTCCGCATTCTGGGAGACAACGACTCCGCCACACTTGGGAGCGATTATCCGGGGCCCAGGATTGAAAGTTAGCCCGTGCAAGTATTCCCAAAATCCCGAGGAGGAGGGCGCCGGGGGCGACTGAAACCCCTCTGCCTCTCGGCGCTGGCGGTCCCCCTGCTCGCGGCGTGCCTCGCGCCTCCCCCCCAGGGGGTTTCGGTCGATGCACCCCCGCCGCCGGCCGGGATCGACCGGTGGGATCCCGACGACGAGCGGCTCCCCCGCGCGCTGCTCGAGGCGCTCAAACAGGGGGTGGACCACTTCGAGGCCGGGCGCTGGGCAAAAGCGCTCGACACCCTACCCGGACCGGACACCCCGGGTCTTCTCGTCGGGGACTACGCACTCCTCTACCGGGCCAAAGCCCATTTTCGGCTGAAGCAGTACCGGGAAGCGAACCAAGCGTTCCGCGCGCTCACCGGGCGCCACCCCGGCTCCCCCCACCAACGGGAAGCCGTCATGGGCCAGTGCGACTCCCTGCTCGAACTGGGCGACCCCGAAGCGGTGCTCGAACTGCTCGACCGTCATGAAGGGTACACGGGCCCGGAGGCCCTCTTCTCCCGGGCCAGGGCGCTCGAGCTCAAGGGGGACAAGAAGGCAGCCGCCCCGCTCTATCTCAAGGTGTGGTCCGAAAGCCCCACCTCCCCCTACGCTGAAAAAGCGGCGGGCGCCCTCAAGGCCATTTCCCCCGGTGCGCTCACGGAAAACCGGAACTATGCGCCCCGCCTCCTGCGTGCGGAGAAACTGCTCGCGGCGGGGAAGAATTCCGCCGCCCGCGTCCTCCTATTGGCCCTAGGCCAGGTTTCGGCCCCCGACTCCCAGGCCTCCCAAAAGCGGACCCTGCTGCTGGCTGAAGCGGATTACGCCCTGAACCGGACCGCTTCGGCCCTGGTCTCTATCGGCAAGGTGACGACGGCCGACGCGCGCCTGCACGCCCGGGCCCTCTACCTCGAGGGGGGCTGCCGGCGGCGGCAGGGGGAGGAGGCCCGCTTCCTGGCCGTGCGGGACCGGGCCCTCCGGCTCCACCCCGCCTCGGCCGATACCGAAGAGCTCTGCTACTCGGTGGCGACCTGGTACGACACTCGGTACGAGGACGGGAAATCGAAAGACGCCTACCGGGTCCTGCTCAAAGCCTTCCCCCGCGGAAAGCACGCGGAGCGGGCGCGTTGGAAGGTGGCGCTCCATGAATGGATCGACGGGCGCTTCGAACAGGCGGCCGCGGGCTTCGCCGATTACGTGGCGACCTACCCCGAGCCCCTTGCGGCCGCTCCCGCCCTGTACTGGATGGGCCGCTGCCACGAAAAAATGGGGGACGCGGCCGGGGCGCGCTACCTCTACGGGCGCACCGCCGTCCTCTTGCCAAACACCTTTTACGGCGACCTGGCCCGAGACCGGGCGCGCACCCTGCCCGCCGCGGAGAAGGCGAGGGCCGATTTCCACTCTTTCCGGGCCCGCGCCGACCGGATCGGGTACGCCCCCGCCACGGTCGCCGCCCCGGACGATGCGGCGGCCGGTCCGATCGACCGAGCCGAACAGCTTGCCGCCGCCCGGCTCGAGGACCTGGCCCTCGTGGAGCTCCGGCACGCGATCCTCACCCAGCCCCACAACCGGCGCCCGCTCCAGTACCTGATGGCCCGGGTCCAGGCCCGCAAGCAGGACTACCATGGAGCGATTTCCAGCCTGTACAGCGTCTTCCCCGATTATGCCGGCCGCCCGCTGGCCGACCTCCCCGCCGAGGCCCGCGACATCCTCTACCCGACGCCCCACCGCGACGCCGTGAGCGCGGAAGCGGCCAAGACGAAACTTGACCCCGCCCTGGTCCTGGGCCTGATCCGGCAGGAGTCGGCGTTCAATCCCCGGGCCCGCTCCCGCGCCGACGCCCGCGGCCTGATGCAGATCCTCCCCTCCACCGGCCGGGGACTGGCGCGGCAGGCGGGCCTCCGCCCCTTCAGCCCCGCCCGGCTCTACGAACCCGCCGTCAACCTCGCCCTCGGCACCCGCTACCTGGCCAGCCAGGTGAAGCGGTACGGGAGGGAAGACTTGGCACTGGCGGCCTACAACGCGGGGGGCTCCCGGGTGACTCTCTGGCTCGAAAAGTTCGGCGAAACCGACACCGCCGCCTTCGTCGAACGGATCCCCTTCCGCGAAACCCGCAATTACGTCCGGCGGGTGCTGGACAACCGCTCCCGCTACAGGGTATTACTATCGGGCGCTCCCCGCGCGGCACAGGGAGAAGGCCCATGAACCGATCCCCGTTGTCGCACAAGGCCGCTCCATCTATCCTCTGGCTCCCCGAAGCCCTGATACGCTAAGATCCGCTGCGTGTGGAAAGATTCGGACTCCGATGAAGACCGCCTCCTGGTGACCCGCTGCCGCGAAGGGGACGAGAGCGCCTTCGAGACCCTGGTCCGCAAGTACCAGCAGTCGGTCCTCAACCTGGTCTACCACTACCTCGGCTCCCGCAACGACGCCGAGGACGTCTCCCAGAAGATCTTCACCAAGATCTATTTCTCGCTCGCCAAGTTCGACCTGCGCCGCCCCTTCTTCCCCTGGCTCTACCGCATCGCCGCCAACCAATGCTACGACGAACTCCGCAAGCTCCGGCGCCACAAGGTGCACACCTTCAGCGAGCTGAGCCTGGAGGATTCCAACCGGCTGGAGACGCTGATCAGCCAGGACGAACCCCCGCTGGAAACCGAGGAGGACCAGAAGCAGCTGGCGGCGCTCCTGCACCGGACGCTGGACCATCTCCCCCAACAGCAGCGCACGGCCATCGTCCTGCGCGACCTGGAGGGGATCCCCTACCCGAAGATGGCCGAAATCATGCAGTGCACCGAGCAGGCGGCCAGGTTGAAGGTGTTCCGCGCCCGCACCCGGCTGCGAGAACTGCTGCAACGCGCCATGCGCAAATAATCGCGGTTCCCCGATCAGCCCCTAAACCACCTCTTCGGTCTCGAACCGCGCGCGGGGGGCTCCGGGTGTGCCGTAGCTTTCGATCCATCCCTGAACCCGCTCCTCGCCGTAGGCGGCGCGGAAGCCCGCGACGATGGCGGCTACGGGAATGTCATCGAAGCTGCCGAGGAAGGTGACGTATTCCATGTAGCGGCGACCTTCCCCGTTGAACGGCTGGAAGATGGAATCCTCGAGCCCGTCGAAATCGAGCGGCGGCACACCGTGCCGTTCGCACAGTTCCCGGTTGAAGGCGGGGGTCGCCTTCACCCATTTCCCCCCGAGGTGGAGCTCGACGAAGGCGTGCCAGGCGAACAGGTCGGAGCCGAGGTAGTCGAGCAGCTGCCGGGTGGCCAGGTGGTTGCGCACGTGGGCGAACCCGGGACGGGCGGGGATGCCGGCCGCGCGCGCAACCGCGCACAGGAGCGACGCCTTGGGAACGCAGAAGCCGCGCCCCGCCCGGAGCACGCGGCTCGACCGGTAGTGTTCCGGGAGGTGAAACGGGGTGTAGGGGTCGTAGCGGATCCCGTCCCGCACGGCGCGGTAAAGACGCACCGCCCGCTCCACGTCGTCGGCAGCGCCCGCGGTGTGCCGGGCGACAAAGGCCAGGATATCGGGGTGCCCCGAATCGATGATGTCCGTCGGCGCGAGATTGGGTGCGAAGTCTTTCATGTCCATGCTCACCGCTGCGGCCGCTTGTACTGGATCAGCTCGAAGGGATTCCCGGCGTTGTCGCGGATGAAGACAAAGGCCACCCCGGGGGTGTCGACCGGCCCGAAGGCGACCTCTGCCCCCTTGGCCCGGAGTTCCGCGACGGCGGCGGCGACGTCGTCCACCTCGAAGGCCATGTGCTTGAGCCCGTGCACGCCGAAATCGGTCGAAGGGTCGCGCCGGTAATCGGGCAGGGGCTTCGCCCCCTCCACCTCGAACAGCTCGATGTAGCAGTTGCCGCGCCGGATATGGACGATGTTCATCTTCTGCGCCCCGTCCTCCTTCATCCGCGCGATCACCTCGAACCCCAGCATCCGACCATACCAGGCTGCCGACGCCTCGGCGTCCGGCACGCTGATGCCGACATGGTGGTGGGCGATCCCGAAGGAGACCTTCCGTTCGTTGCCGTCGGCCACGTTCATGTCCATGACCATCCCTCCCCAAAAAGTCGCCGTCAACAGCGCCGCCGCCCGGGCACTTCTTCTTATCATAGCCCCTCCATTATGAAGACTCCAGCGACGCAAGCGCCTCCGCATAATGTCGCGCCCCGCCTTGATTTCGATCCCCGGGATCACGAAAGACGCCGTCGCCTCCCGGGCCAAAAGCGTGTCGTTTCGCGCTGAAAGCAAGTATACTCGGGCGAACCCGGAACACGGGCATACACTTCCGAAACATTCCGGACAAAGGGGAAGGGGTCGTGGAGATCAAGCCGAAAGTCGTGGAGAGGCTGGTGCGCTACGCCGCAATCGACACGCAGTCCAAAGAAGGGGAGCTCCGGGTGCCGAGCACGGAGAAGCAGTTCGCTCTCGCCCGGCTGCTCGTGGAGGAACTCCGGGCGCTCGGGATCATCGACGTACGCCTCGACCAGGAACACTGTTACGTCTATGCCACGGTCCCGGCCACCCTCCCCCCCGCGGAGGCGGCCGCGGCCCCCGCCATCGGCTTCATCGCCCACCTGGACACCTCCCCTTCGGTCAGCGGGACCGGCGTGCGCCCGGTCGTGCACGAAAACTACGCCGGCGGGGACATCGCGCTCCCGGGCGACCCCGCGCAGGTGATCCGGGAAAACCCCTTCCTGCGGAGCCAGGTCGGGGCCGACATCGTCACCTCCGACGGCACCACCCTGCTCGGGGCGGACGACAAGGCGGGGATTGCCGCGATCATGACGGCGGTCGAATACTGGATGGCGCATCCCGGGGAGCGGCGCGGAACTATCCGGGTCGCCTTCACCCCCGACGAGGAGGTGGGGAAAGGGACGGCGTTTTTCGACGTCCGGGGGTTCGGCGCCGACTTCGCCTATACCGTAGACGGGGGGGAGACCGGGGAGATCAGCGACGAGACCTTCCACGCGCAGACGGCCGTCGTCACCTTCGCGGGGCGAAACACCCACCCCGGCTACGCCAAGGGGATCCTCGTGAATTCGCTCTACGCGGCGGGCCATTTCCTCTCCCTCTTTCCGGAGGGGATGAAGCCGGAGACGACGGAGGGGCGCGAAGGGTACCTGCACCCCCATGACCTCGGCGGCAACGAGGAGCTCGTGCGACTCGAGGTGCTCCTGCGGGATTTCGAAGTGGAGGGGATGGCGGCCAAGGGCGAAATCCTGAAGGAGATGGCCGCCCGGGTCGAGGGGCGGTTCCCCGGGGTCACGGTGGGGCTCGAGATCACCGACAGCTACCGCAACATGAAGGAGGTGCTCGGGCGGCACCCCCGGGTCGTCGCCATGGCCGAGGAGGCGATGCGGCAGGCGGGAGTCACCCCCTTCCGCCACGCCGTGCGCGGGGGGACCGACGGCGCGCGCCTCTCCTTCATGGGGCTCCCCACCCCGAACCTGTTCGCCGGCGTACAGAACCCCCACAGCAAGCTCGAGTGGGTCTCCTCCCGCGCCCTGGTGCATGCCGTCGAAACGATCGTGAACCTCGCCCGGCTGTGGTCCGAAAACGGGAACGACCCCCAGCCTGGACAAGGTAGAACCAGGACAAGCCGCGGGAGTGCATCCCGATAATAGGAAAAGCGGACGGGGTTCCCGATAGGACCCGGAACCGCCCGACCAGGGAACTTCGTTCCCGCTATTTCTTCGGCTCGTCCAGCCCCCACTTCCTGAAATAATCGCGGTAGAAGGGGGGTTGCACGAAGTCGCCCTTCACGTCCCGGCCGAAGCTGCGGTACCCCATCCCCGCCTTCTCGTAGTGGTAGACGCCGTACATCAGCTCCTCCAACCGGGAGGCCGGCACCGAGAACATCATCTCGTCGTCTCCGACCCCGCCGCGCTCGAACTCGCCGGGGTCCGGAACGGTCACCTGGCACTCCCCGGTCAGGAGCGGCGGCACGACGGAATGGACGCAGGACCAGAGGGGATCGATGGTCGAGGTGACGCGGGTGCCGTTCTTGAGAAGCAGGGCAAAGAGCAGGTGCCTGAGCTGCGACGCGTTGCAGTAGAAGACCGTCAGGTCAGGGATGAAGTTGGCCTTGTGGAGCGGCGCCATCACCATCCCCGCGTATTTTCCATGGGGAAGGAGGGCGATTTCCTGCGTCCTCTTTTTGGCCGCGGCCTTGTCCTGGACGAAGAAGGCGCTCCCGGAACCCTCCATGAAATCGGCGGGGGGCTCCACCAGCCCGTAGCCGATGATAGGCTCGAAACACCAGTGGTCCTCGAGAAACATCGCGAGCGCCGTGCCGCGCCGGCGCACGATGCCGAACGCCTGGCAGGTGGAGTAGTGCTCCCCCAGGTCCCGCTTCGGCCGCACCGCTCCCGCGGGGGTTTCGCTTTCTTCCTTGAGCATCCTGATGGCGATCGGGTAGGTCCTGAGCACCAGCATGCCGAGCAGATCGTTTCCGTAGGTGTTCACTTGCTGCACAGGCGTGACCTCCTTGGCGGCGGCATTGCCGACGGCACTGCCGGCGGCGGCCAGCGCGGCCGTGCCGGCCGCCGCGGCGCCCGCCATGAAATGCCTGCGCGTCCATCCCTTCTCTCCCTGTCCTGAATCCATAAGTCCTCCTCTTTTTGCAGCCATTGTAACCCGAAAGCTGACGGGGCTAGCCAACCATTCTCTCCATCCGGCGCAGGATCCCGTCCGGCTCCGCCACCCCGGCGCGGGCGATCTCATCCGCCCGCTCCTGCCCGTCGGCGACGGCGTAGATGCGCAACTCGTCCGCGTTGCCGCTCGGCCGCACGTGGGCCACCTCCCCGCCCGCGAACCGGATGCGCACTCCGTCGATCCAGTTGATCCCCGCGACCGGGGAAAACCCGAGCTCCGGCGCAAACAACCGCTCGAGTTCCTCCCGGATCCGCCCCAGCTCCGCGGTCGCAGCCTCCGAAGGGGCGATCTCCCCGCCGTCATCCCCGACGAGGAACAGGGGATCGAAGGTCGCCTCGCGGATCTTTTCCTCGGAGGGGGAAAAGCGGCGCATCATCGCCGCGCTCGCGGGGCGGGGGAAGTCCCGGAGCAGCAACGCGCGGCTCCGGCGCCGCGGGAGCCGCGCAAAGAGCTCCACGAGGGTGCAACCCCGTTCCCGCGCCGACGCCAGGGCGGCCAGGATCGGAAGCACGGCGTCGCGCGTCGGCAGAGGCGGGAGCGTGCGCCCGGCGCGCACGATCGCGCTCCCGGTCAGGAAACCGCCGTTGGCCTCCCAGCCGCAGACGGCGCGCCTCCCCTTCCGGAGCGCCCGCTCCATCCCTTCGATCACGTAGGGGGAGCCGATCCGTGTCCTGGGCTCGAGCACGGAGCGGAGGTTCCCCCGGTCGATGGCGTCGTTGCAGCTGACCGGGACCACCACCGCGTCCGCCCCGAGGAACTCCGCCGTCACCATTCCGAGCAGGTCCCCGCCGAAGAAGAGGACGCGCCCCGCGTCGACGCCGAGGAGGAGGGGACGGTCGCTGTCCCCGTCCATCGACACCACCGCGTCGAGCGCCCCGTGCTCCGCCGCGGCCCGGTCGGCCATCCCCTGGATCGCGGCCAGCAGCTCGTCCTGGATATTCTCGGTGTCGATCGGGACGAAGGTTTCGCTCCGCCCGGCCGGGATCGCCGCGGCGCCCAGGCGCTCCAGGATCTCGACCAGGATGTCCCTCCCCACCGCCGAGTGCTGGTAGCAGAGCACCCGCATCCCCGCGAGCGGCCGCCCGGCGAAAAAATCGGTGTAGCGGGCGACGTATTCGTCGCGCGCCCCACCCTGTTCAGGCGGCAATTCCCGGTGCCCGGACTTGAAGCGCCCGCGGGCGTCGAAGGGGGACGCGTCGTAGGGCTGGTCATAGATGGTGGCGCGTACCCGAGCCACCCGCGCGTTGATGGGGGCCTCGTCCTTTTTGAGGAGCTCCCCGCGCGAGGTGTTGACCTTGTAGCCGTTGCGGTCGAACGGGATGTGGCTCCCGGTGACCATGATGCTCCCGCGGGCGCGGGCCAGGGCGTACCTTGCCAGGGCCGGGGTCGGGATCTTCCCCAGGTTCACCGGCCGCATCCCGGCGTCCTCGAGCGCGCACACGACCGCCTGGGCGATTTCCCCGCGCCCCTCCTGCTCCTCGACGTAGCGGGTGGAACTCGGTCGCAGGTCGCTGGCGAGATACAGCGGGTCCCCGCGCACGACCCCCCCCTCCCCCGGGGGGAGCGACAGCAGGTAGTCGATCTCCGCCCGCGCGTTGATGTAGACCTCGAGCTGGGTCAGGTGCCGAACCTCGCCGCGGCGCCCGCTGGTGCCGAAGCGGAGTTCGACCGGCTCGTAGTCGAGTCGGGCCCTCAAGGAATCGGGATGCCGGCCGGCCATCGTTGCTCCTTTCCCCGCCGCAGCGGGATCAGCGGACGCTCCTGAGCGCGTCCCAGAAACCGGGGAAGCTCACGTCGGCGCAATCGGCCGCGTGGATGCGCGTCTCCCCCTGCGCCGCGAGCGCGGCCACGGCAAAAGCCATCGCGATACGGTGATCGCCGCGGGTGGCGATGTCCGCCCCGCGGAGCCGCGCCCCGCCCGCGATCACCAGCCCGTCCGGCTTTTCGGTCACCCGGGCCCCCATGGCGGCGAGGTTGGCCGCCACGGCGGCGATCCGGTCGCTCTCCTTCACCCGCAGCTCCCCGGCATCGGAGATCTCCAGCCCCCCCGCCGCCTGCGACCCGAGCACCGCCAGCACCGGGATCTCGTCGATCAGGGCCGCGGTCTCGGCGCCCGCGATGGGGGGTAGGGCGCCCGAGAGCAGTCGCGGGCTGTAGCGCACGCGCAGGTCGCCGCGCGCCTCGCCGCTTTCGGCGCTTTCACGTTCCACCTCGAGTTCCATTCCCGCCCGCTCCAGGTAGCCGAGCAGTTCCCGGCGCCGCCGGTTCAGGCCGACCCCGGGGAGCCGGAGGTCGGAGCCGGGCACGATGGCGGCGGCGACCAGGAAGAAGGCGGCCCCGGACAGGTCCCCGGGGACAACGAGGCGCCGCCCTACGAGCCTGGGCCCGGGGTCCACCTCGATCCAGTTTCCCGCGACCCTCACCGCGGCGCCGAATTCGCCCAGGGCGATCTCGGTGTGATCGCGGGTCGGGACCGGTTCCTCCACCGCCGTGGTCCCGGACCCGTACAGTCCCGCCAGCAGGACGCACGATTTGACCTGGGCGCTGGCGACCGGCAAGGCGTAACGGATCGCCCGGAGGGCGCCCCCGCGCACCCGCAAAGGGGGCAGGTCCCGCTCCCGCGCCTCGACGGCGGCCCCCATCCGCCGGAGCGGCTCGAGCACCCTCCCCATCGGCCGGTTGACGAGCGAATCGTCCCCGGTCAACACCGAATCGAACGGCTGGCCGGCGAGGATGCCCGCCAGGAGCCGCATGGTGGTCCCGCTGTTGCCCGCGTCGAGCGCCGCGGCGGGGGCCGAGAGGCCGTGCAGCCCCCGTCCCCGGATGGTGACGGTGTCCCCGGCCGTCCCGACCTCGACCCCGAGCGCGCGGAGGCATGCCAGGGTGCTGTGGCAATCGCGGCTGGCGGCGAAGCGCCCGATCACCGATGTCCCCTCCGCTATCGCCGCCAGCATGGCGTAGCGGTGGGAGATCGATTTGTCCCCGGGGATCCGGACGGTCCCGGCAAGGGCGGTTGCGGATTCGAGTTTCTGGATCATGTGGCGGTCTCCGGCTGGGCCAGTTCCATGGCCGTCTTCTTGAGCTTGCGCACCTGGTCACGCAGGATGGCCGCGCGTTCGAACTCGTGCTCCCGGGCGGCGGCCCGCATCTCCTCTTCCAGGCGGCGGATCTCGCTTTCCAGTTCGGCGGCGGATCGATAGGCGACGGCCTCCTCGGCCAGGGCGGGGGGTTCGTAATAATCCCCCTCGTAGATGCGGATCATGTCCGCGTCGAGGGGCTTGGAGATGGACTGCGGCGTGATGCCGTGTTCCTCATTGTACCGCCGCTGCTCGGCGCGCCGACGGTTGGTCTCCCCGATCGCCGCCCGCATCGAGCCGGTCATGACGTCGGCGTAAAGGATGGCGCGGCCGTTGATGTGCCGGGCCGCGCGCCCCACGGTCTGCACCAGCGACGTGGCCGAGCGCAGGAACCCCTCCTTGTCGGCGTCGAGGATGGCGACGAGCGAGACCTCGGGGAGGTCGAGCCCCTCCCGCAGCAGGTTGATGCCGATGAGGGCGTCGAATTCTCCCGCGCGCAGCGAGCGGAGGATCTTGATGCGGTCAAGCGTTTCCACCTCCGAGTGGAGGTAGCGCACCCGCAGCCCCAGCTCGGTGTAGTACTCGGCCAGGTCCTCGGCCATCCGCTTGGTCAGGGTGGTGACCAGCACCCGCTCGTCGCGCCCGGCCCGCAGCCGGATCTCCTCCATGAGGTCGTCCACCTGCCCCTTGACGGGGCGGATCTCGATCTCGGGGTCGGTCAGCCCCGTGGGCCGGACGATCTGCTCGACGACGACGCCCCCCGCCTTTTCCAGCTCGTAGGGCCCCGGGGTCGCCGAAACGTAGATCGCCTGGTTGACCCGCTCCTCGAACTCGGCGAAGTTGAGCGGGCGGTTGTCCAGGGCCGAGGGGAGCCGGAAGCCGTACCGGACCAGGTTTTCCTTCCGGGAGCGGTCCCCGTGGAACATCCCCCGCACCTGGGGGATGGAGACGTGGCTCTCGTCCACGAACAGCACCCAGTCGCGCGGAATGTAGTCGAGGAGGGTGGGAGGAGGGTCCCCGGGCCCGCGCCCGGTCAGGTGCCGCGAATAGTTCTCGATACCGCGGCAGTAGCCGAGCTCGCGCATCATCTCCAGGTCGTACATCGTGCGCTGGTGCAGCCGGCGCGCCTCCAGCAGCTTGTCCTCGCGCTCGAAGCGGGCGCACTGTTCCTCGAGCTCGACGCGGATCCCCTCCATGGCCTCCTCGAGCCGCTCCCGGGGCTGGACGAAGTGCGATTTCGGGTAGATGGGGATACGGTCGTACTTGCGCAGGGTGCGGCCCGTGAGCGGGTCGATCAGCGAAAGCGCGTCGATCTCGTCGCCGAACAGCTCGATGCGGACCGCGTAGTCCTCGTAGGAGGGGAAGACCTCCACGACGTCCCCCCGGGCGCGGAAAAAGCCTCGTTCCGGGGCGAAGTCCTGGCGCGCGTACTGCATCTCCACCAGCCGGCGCAGAATCTCGTCGCGGGAGATCCGCCCCCCCTTTTCCAGAAACAGGAGCATCCCGTAGTAGGCCTCCGGCGACCCCAGGCCGTAGATGCAGGAAACGCTCGCGACGATGACACAGTCACGGCGTTCGAACAGCGAGCGGGTGGCCGAGTGGCGCAGCCGGTCGATCTCGTCGTTGACCAGCGCGTCCTTTTCGATGTAGGTGTCGGTCGCCGCGATGTAGGCCTCGGGCTGGTAGTAGTCGTAGTAGGAGACGAAATACTCGACCGCGTTGCCGGGAAAGAAGCCCTTGAACTCGCGGAAGAGCTGGGCCGCCAGCGTCTTGTTGTGCGCCAGCACCAGCGCCGGGCGCTGGAGCGCCTCGATCACCTTGGCCATGGTGAAGGTCTTCCCCGAACCGGTCACCCCGAGCAGGACCTGGTGGCGGTCTCCCTCCCGGACCCCCCGGACCAATTGCGCGATGGCATCGGCTTGATTGCCGGCAGGCTGGAAGGGGGTGCTGATCTCGAACTTCGACGAATGGATCAGGGATTTCCCGTACGCCACGTCGGCGTAAACGAGGTCCGCGCCCTGATCGGGTGTTTTGGCCATTTGCACTCTGTCGAAAAGTCTTTATCATAACAGTTTAGTCCCCGCTCTTCGAGTCCCGACCCGTTCGCGGTATATTGGGGGTGAAGAGAGGGAAGCGGAAAGACAAGAGGAGTCCATTTGCTGCGCGACAAGAGTCACATCAGGAATTTCTCCATCATCGCCCACATCGATCACGGGAAATCGACCCTGGCCGACCGCCTGCTGGAGTACACGGGAGCGCTCACCAAGCGGGAGATGTCGGAACAGGTGCTCGACAACATGGACCTGGAGCGGGAGCGGGGGATCACCATCAAGGCTCATTCGGTGCGCCTGAACTACCGCGCGGCCAATGGGGAGGACTACATCCTGAACCTGATCGACACCCCGGGGCACGTGGACTTCTCCTACGAGGTCTCCCGCAGCCTTTCGGCCTGCGAGGGGGCGCTGCTGGTGGTGGACGCGGCCCAGGGGGTGGAGGCGCAGACTCTGGCCAACACCTACCTGGCCCTGGACCATCACCTGGAGATCATCCCCGTCATCAACAAGATCGACCTGCCGAGCGCCGAGGTGCCGCGCATCAAGGACCAGATCGAAAACATCATCGGCCTGGATGCCGAGGACTCCATCCTGGCCAGCGCCAAGGAGGGGATCGGCACCGAGGAGATCCTGGAAGCCATCGTGCACCGGCTCCCGCCCCCCGCCGGGGACTACGACCGGCCGTTGAAGGCGCTGATCTTCGACTCCTGGTTCGACTCCTACCGCGGCGTCATCGTGCTGGTACGCGTCTTCGACGGCACGCTGCGCAAGGGGATGCAGATCCGGATGGTCAACACCCAGCAGTCCTTCACGGTAGAGCAGGTGGGGGTCATCACCCCCAAGTTCCAGGAGGTGGACGAGTTGACGGTGGGCGAGGTCGGCTTCGTCATCGCCAACATCAAGCGGGTGGCCGACACCAAGATCGGCGACACCATAACCGAACAAGCCCGGCCGACCGACGCCCCCTTCCCGGGGTACCAGGAAATCAAGCCGATGGTGTTCGCCGGGCTCTACCCGACCGACAACGCGCAGTACGAAGACCTGCGCGATGCGCTCGCGAAGCTGCAGCTGAACGACTCCGCCTTCTTCTACGAACCGGACACCTCGGGCGCCCTCGGCTTCGGCTTCCGCTGCGGTTTCCTGGGGCTGCTGCACATGGAGATCGTCCAGGAGCGGCTGGAGCGCGAATTCAACCTGTCGCTCATCACCACGGCGCCGGGGGTGCGCTACCGGGTCACGACCCAGAAGGGGGAGGTGCTGGAGATCCACAACCCTTCCAAGCTCCCGGAGCCGCAGGAGATCGCGAAGTTCGAGGAGCCCCTGATCACCGCCATGATCCTGACCAGCGACGAGTACCTGGGCCCGATCCTGAAGCTGGCCGAGGAGAAGCGGGGGGTCCAGAAGGGGTTCGAGTACGTGACCCGGAACCGAGTCCTGATCACCTACGACCTGCCGCTCAACGAAATCGTCCTCGATTTCTACGACCGCCTCAAGTCGGCTTCGCGCGGGTATGCCTCGCTCGACTACCGCCCCGCCGGCTACCAGGAATCGCGCCTGGTCAAGCTTGACATCCTCGTGTCGGGAGAACCGGTCGACGCCCTGTCGCTCATCACCCACCAGGACAATTCGGTGCTGCGTGGGCGCGCACTGGCGCTCAAGATGAAGGACCTGATCCCCCGGCAGATGTTCGAAGTCGTCATCCAGGCCGCCATCGGCAACAAGATCATCGCGCGCGAAGTCGTCCGCCCGATCCGCAAGAACGTGCTCGCCAAGTGCTACGGCGGGGACATCACCCGCAAACGCAAGCTCCTCGAAAAGCAGAAGGAGGGGAAGAAGCGGATGAAGCGGCTGGGGAAGGTCGAAATCCCCCAGGAGGCGTTTCTGGCCATCCTGAAGGTGGAATAAGGCCCGCCGGGGGGCCGGACGGGACCCGCTTGCGGGACGACGTGGTGACGGCGCTCACAGTTTCGGCAGTTTTGATGGAAAAACCATTTCCTTTACCGCCGGTTTAGCGATACGTTACGGGTTATTACGACATTTCTGCTTTGAATCGGACATCGGGGCGTCCCCGGGAGAGCATGGGCATATGAAATCGCAAGGGCATCGCTTACTCGACAACGCGGAAGGCAAGGGGGTCATCGGCTGTCTCGTGTTCATCGTCCTCATGGGGCTGGCCATCGTGGTGGGCGTGCAGCTGGCGCCCGTCTACTACTCCAACTACAACATGGAGGCGGACGTCAAGACCGAGGCCAGCCGCGCCGGCGCACGCTTCCTCGACGACGACACCATCATCCGCGACGTATACCAGATGGCCAAGCGGAACGAAATCCCGATCCGGAGGGAAGACATCAAGGTGCACCGTCTCGCCGGCCAGGTCATCATCGAAGTGACATACTCCGTCCCCGTCAGCTTCATCCTCTTCGAGCGCGACTTCCACTTCAAGATCGAGGCCTCCAGCTTCATCGGGGCTTTGTAGCCCCTCCGCCCGGGATGCGGGAGAATGAAACCGGGGAGGAACGATTCATGAACATCCCGAAAGCGCTTCCGGCCTGTGCGCCGGCTCCTCCGCGCGCGGAGCCGGCCCGATGAAGGGCCTGGCCGCCCGGCTGACGGCGATCACCGACGAATTGTCGGCGCAGGCCGGCCGGTTGCGTTTCGCACCGCCGGTCGAGTACGTGTACAACCCTCTCGCCTACGCCCGGGAACCCCACCGGGATTACCTGGAAAAATACGCGCGGCCGAACGTCGCCCTCTGGGTGGGGATGAACCCGGGCCCCTTCGGCATGGCCCAGACCGGGGTCCCCTTCGGCGACGTGACCATGGTGCGCGATTTCCTCGGCGTTTCGGGAGCGCTCGGCGCCCTGCCGCGGCAGCACCCCAAGCGTCCCATCCGGGGGTTCGAATGCGGGCGGCGCGAGGTGAGCGGCACGCGGTTGTGGGGCTACGCGCGGGACCGCTTCGGGGCCCCGCGCCCCTTCTTCGAAAGGTTTTTCGTGGTGAACTACTGCCCCCTGGTCTTCATGGCGGAGAGCGGCCGGAACATCACCCCCGACAAGCTGCCGGCCGCGGAGGCGGAGGCCCTGACGGCCGTTTGCGACGAAGCGCTGCGGCGCATGGCAATCGCGATGAACGCGCGCTTCCTGGTGGGGGTGGGCGCCTTCGCGCGCCGCGCCGCGGAGCGCGCCCTTGCCGGGAGCGGCATCCCGGTGGGGCAGATCCTCCACCCCTCCCCCGCCAGCCCGCCGGCCAACCGCGGCTGGGCCGAAGCCGCCCACCGCCAGCTCCAAAACCTCCAATTGATGTGAATGGAGACAGTGTCCCCCCCGGGAGATCCGTGGCCGCCCCCCGATTCCGTCTCTCCGAATGCCGTTTGCGCCTAATCCGCCGTCATCTTCCCGGGCCGGATCATGTTCTCCGGGGCGAGAATCCGGTCGAGCTTCTCCCTGGAGAGAAGGTTCCCGCGCAGAACGAGCTCGTAGACGCTCGCGCCGGTTTCGAGCGCCTCCCGCGCCAGTTCGCTCGCCGTCGCGTATCCGAGCCAGGGGACCAGGGCGGTGACCAGCCCGATGCTGTTCTCCACCAGGGCGCGGCAACGCTCCTCGTTGGCCGTGATTCCCTCCACGCAGCGGTGCCGCAGGGTGTTCATCCCCTGGATCAGCATTTCCACCGACTCGAAGACGCTGTGCACGATGATGGGCTCGAAGACGTTGAGTTCGAGCTGTCCCGCCTCTGACGCCATGGTCACCGTCAGGTCGTTGCCGATGACCTTGAAGGCGATCTGGTTGACCACCTCCGGGATGACGGGGTTGACCTTGCCGGGCATGATCGACGAGCCGGGCTGCATCGGCGGGAGGTTGA
>JAAYAJ010000031.1 GCA_012719455.1 Acidobacteriota bacterium
AGCAAAACGGGGACGGACCAGAGCAAAGCCTTCTGAAATAAGGAGATAGGTCAGCCCGCCAGGTGCTCCACGAGGATCCGGATGCCGATGGCGATCAGGATGAGCCCGCCGACGGCCTCGACCCTTTTTCCCCACAGGGTGCCGATCCGCCGGCCCAGCAGCATTCCCGCCCCGGTGAAGGCCGCGGTCAACACGCCGATGACAAGGGCGGGGACCAGGATGGGGATGCCGATCAGCGCCAGGGAGAGCCCCACGGCGAGCGCATCGATACTGGTGGCCACCGACAGGATGACCAGGTTCCATCCGCGGGTGGGATCGCGACGCTCGAGTTTTTCCCCGGAACGGTGGAACGCACCCAGGAACATCATCCCCCCGACGAAGGCCAGCAGCCCGAAGGCCACCCAGTGGTCGAAGGCCGCGATGAAGCGGTAGATGGTGCTCCCGGCCGCCCAGCCGAGGACGGGCATCAGCGCCTGGAAGAGACCGAAGTGAAAGGAGAGGCGGAAGACCTGGCGCCGCCGCATCGGGTTGAGAACGAGCCCGCTGGCGACGGCTACCGCGAAGGCGTCCATGGCAAGCGCCGCGGCCAGCGCCAGGATGCCTATCCATCCCATGGGCCGCCCCCTCCCTTTTCCCGCGCGGCTCCCGCGCCGCCGCTCTTCAGCCCGCACCCTCTTTTGGTCAACATGGAATCCCGATTATAGTCGTACCGGAATGACGCTGTCCAAAAAATGGCGCCCGATCCGAGACCGCTGCGGGGAGGGAGGAGTCGTCCCATGATCGCATCATGCCCTCGACCCTGGCCCGGTTCGGACCGATCCGAGGTTCCACGACAACCCCGCACTCGCCGCCGCGGCAGAGCGGGGGAATATCCTTTCTGTCGGCCACCGGCCCCGAGGGGTGGGGGAGGTGCCCGGCGCCCCGGCGGGGCGGGCTCCGGCCGTTCTATGCCCGGTTGCGGGAGGGGGGTTATTTAGCCGTGCTTGTCAGCACCAGCTTGCCGTGCTTGACCCCGCGCAGGCTCAGCAGGCGGTCGGAGAATGCCTTCACATCCGTTCCCCGCCCCTTGAGGATGATGACCTCCAGGCAATTGCGATGGTCGAGGTGCACGTGGGTGGTCGCCAGCACCTGCCCCGTGTAGTCGTGCTGCGCCTCGATCAGCTGCTCGGACAGCTTCGGCTGGTGGTGGTCGTACACCAGGGTCAGGGTCCCCACCACCTCACGGTTGGAGGCTACCTCCTCCTGCACGAAGTGGTCGCGCACCAGGTCCCGGATCGCCTCCGACCGGTTCTGGTACCCCTTCTGCTTGATCAGCCGGTCGAACTTTTCCAGCAGCTCCTTTTCGAGCGAAATCCCTGTGCGTATGAGCGAAGACATAGGGCTCTCTTTCTGATCAATGTTGGTTTGCTCTTATTTTACCCCAAAATCGCGCGGAAGTGGGGATGCGTCGTTATCGATGGGACGCCATGGGGCGAAACGTGGCACGAACAACGCAGGCGTAACAACCGCTTCAACAAAATCAAGGGGGAACCGGGTTTCTGGTTGTGGCCCCACGCGGAGCCCGAGAGTGAATATGATAAAAAATGTATGCGTTTTCAATGGAGGGTCATGCGCGACAATAGGGATGTTGCCGGTTGTGTTGTTCCTGCTCCACCCCGGGTGCGGGCAGGGGATGGAATAGGAACTCCGGATTCTCGCCGGCGGAGCCGCAGGCTGACGTGGAGACCGTGGGCGGTGCTCAAGACGTGCCTTTTCCCCTAGCGACCGATGGGGAGGGGAAGCACTCTCCGGCCGCGGTTGCCGTGAGGATCCGCGTCCGACACTGGTGGCATGGAGCCGCACTCACTCCAAACCCCGGCCGCAGTGCGGGTCCGGTCGGTACGGAGGACGTGCCTTTTCCCCTCGCGACCGATGGGGAGGGGAAGCACTCTCCAGCCGCGGTTGCCGTGAGGATCCGCGTCCGACACTGGTGGCATGGAGCCGCACCCACTCCAATCTCCGGCCTCATTGCGGGTCCGGTCGGCACGGAAGACGTGCCTTCTCCCCTCGCGACCGATGGGGAGGGGAAGCACTCTCCAGCCGCAGTCGCAGTGAGGATCCGCGTCCGACACAGGTGGCATGGAGCCGCACCCACTCCAATCTTCGGCCTCATTGCGGGTCCGGTCGGCGGAGTTCGAGCCCCTCACGCGCCGGGACGGAGCCGAATCGGGGAATGGTGGCGGGCGCCGGGCTTCGGGTGGCCGAATTCCCGAATGCTTCATTGACGAGGACGGTTTTTGCCGCCTCCTGGCGCGAAAAAAGCCCCTCCACCGCCTGCACCCGTTCCCGTCGTTGGCAGAAGGCGCTATAATTACTATCACTGTTGGCGGCCGGCGTACGCCCGTGGCACGCTCGGTCGGTGGGCCGAAGGTCAATTCAGATATGGGGGAGGCACACATGGCGGAGTTCACATACCAGGAGCCGTTTCCACTCGGACCGGACCAGACGCGCTACCGGCTGCTCACGAAGGACCACGTCAGCGTGGCGCGCTTCGAGGGGGAGGAGGTCCTCAAGATCGAACCGGAAGCCCTCGCCCTGGTGGCGGCCGAGGCGGTGCGCGACGTCTCCTTCCTGCTCCGGGCGGCGCACAACGAGCAGGTGGCCAGGATTCTCGCCGATCCCGAAGCCTCCCCCAACGACCGCGGGGTCGCCGTCGCCATGCTCCGCAACGCCGAGGTGTCGGCCCGGTTCCAACTCCCCTTCTGCCAGGACACCGGCACGGCCATCATCATCGGGAAGAAGGGGCAGCGGGTCTGGACCGGCTGCAACGACGAGGAGCTGCTCTCCCGGGGGGTCCATAAGACCTACGCGGAGGAGAGCCTCCGCTACAGCCAGACGGTCCCCCTGGACATGTACCGGGAGATCAACAGCGGCAACAACCTGCCGGCGCAGATCGATCTCTACGCCGTCGAAGGGGAGGAGTACCGCTTCCTGGTCATCACCAAGGGAGGGGGGAGCGCCAACAAGACTTACCTGTTCCAGGAGACCAAGGCGCTGCTCAACCCTGACAGCCTCGAAAAGTTCCTGGTGGCTAAGATGAAGACCCTGGGCGCCGCCGCCTGTCCTCCCTACCACCTGGCCTTCGTCGTCGGCGGCACCAGCGCCGAAAGCACCCTCAAGACGGTCAAGCTGGCCTCCGCCGGCTACCTGGACACCCTCCCCACCACGGGGAACGAGGGGGGAAGGGCCTTCCGCGACCTGGAGATGGAATCGAAGCTCCAGCGCGCGGCTGAACAGTGCGGCATCGGCGCCCAGTTCGGAGGAAAGTATTTCGCCCACGACGTGAGGGTCATCCGCCTGCCGCGCCACGGCGCCTCCTGCCCCGTCGGCATGGGGGTCTCCTGCTCGGCCGACCGCAACATCAAGGCCAAGATCAATCGGGACGGGGTCTGGCTGGAAGAGCTCGACCGCAACCCGGGCCGGCTGATCCCCGACCGCTACCGCGGCAGCCACGCGCACGGGGTAGTCAGGATCGACCTCGACCAGCCGATGGAGAAGATCCGCGCCGAGCTGACGAAACACCCGGTGGCCACCCAGCTTTCGCTCAACGGGACGATCATCGTCGGGCGCGACATCGCGCACGCCAAGTTCAAGGAGCTGCTCGACGCCGGCAAGCCGCTGCCGGATTACCTGAAGAACCACCCTATCTATTACGCCGGCCCGGCCAAGACCCCCCCCGGGAAGCCCTCCGGCTCCTTCGGCCCCACCACGGCGGGACGGATGGACTCCTACGTGGAGCCGCTGCAGCGGAACGGCGGGTCGCTGGTCATGATCGCCAAGGGGAACCGGTCGCAGCAGGTGACCGACGCCTGCAAAAAGCACGGCGGCTTCTATCTCGGCTCCATCGGCGGGCCGGCGGCCCTGCTGGCGGAGGAGAACATCCGCAAGGTCGAATGCATCGACTATCCCGAGCTGGGGATGGAGGCGGTGTGGAGGATCGAGGTGGTGGATTTTCCCGCCTTCATCCTGGTGGATGACAAGGGGAACGATTTTTACCAGTCCCTGATGTAACCGGTCAGCAGGACCGCAAAGGAGAGCCATGAGTCAGAGCGGACAGCCCGTAGTCGCCCAAACCAGGCAGGGAAAAGTGGAGGGGAGTGTTGAAAACGGACAGCTCGTTTTCCGCGGGATTCCCTACGCGGCCCCCCCGACCGGCCCGCTGCGGTGGCAGGCGCCCCGTCCGGCGGCGGCCTGGACGGGGATCCGGAGCGCGCGGGAGTTCGGCCCGGTCTCCCCGCAGAACCCCCTCCCCGGGACCGACGTGATGGCCGCGCTCTCGGCAGCCGAACCGCAGGACGAGGACTGCCTCTATCTCAACGTCTGGACGCCGGGCCTGGACGACGCGGCGCGCCCGGTCATGGTCTGGATCCACGGCGGGGCCTTCCTCATCGGCTCGGGTTCCGAAAAGATGTACCGCGACAATACCCTGGTCCCGCGCGGCGACGTCGTGCTGGTGACGCTCAACTACCGCCTGGGCGCATTCGGTTTCCTGAACCTCCGGGAACTCACCGGGGGGAAGATCCCGGCCACCGGCTGCGAGGGACTGCTGGACCAGGTCGCCGCCCTGGGCTGGGTGCGGGACAACATCGCCTCCTTCGGCGGGGACCCCGACAACATCACGGTGTTCGGGGAATCGGCCGGCGCCATGAGCATCGGGGACCTGATGGGAATGCCCGCGGCGCGGGGGTGCTTCGGGAAGGCCATCCTTGAAAGCGGCGGGGCCAACACCGTGGGAACGCTCGAGGACGGGGTCAGCGCCGCGCGGGAGTTGTGCGGGATCCTGGGGATGACCCGGCCCGACCCCGACGCGCTCCTTGCCCTGTCGACCCGGCGGATTCTCGACGCCCAGCAGCAACTCACCCTCCTCATGCGCCGGCGGGAGAACCGGCTCACACCGCTGCAGCCGGTGGTGGACGGGGAGGTGCTCCCCGACATCCCGCTCGAGGCGATCCGGAAAGGGTCCGCCGCCGGGATCCGGACGCTGGCCGGCACCAACCGGGACGAATTCAAGCTCTTCAATTTCATGGACCCGGCCTTCCGCCGCATGGACGAAGCCCTCATGCTCCGGAGGCTCCGGGATCTGATCCCCGCAGAGCATGTCGACGGGGTGGTCGCCGCCTACCGCAAGGGGAGGGAGGGGCGGGGGGAAGCGGCCGGTCCCGGCGATATCCTTACAGCGGTCCAGTCCGACTTCATGTTCCGCATCCCCGTCCTCAGGCTGGTGGAGGCGCAGGGGAGTAATGGGCAGCCCGCCTTCAACTACCTATTTAGTTGGGAGTCCCCCGCAATCAAGGGGGCGCTTGGCAGCTGTCACACCCTGGAGATCGGGTTCGTGTTCGGCAACTGCGATCCCTCCTTCTGCGGCAAGGGACCCGAGGTGGAAGCGCTTTCCCGGAAAATCCGGGACGCCTGGACCGCCTTTGCCCGCACCGGCGATCCCTCCTGCGAATCGCTGGGAACCTGGCGCCCCTATGGCCCCACCCGTTCAACGATGGTCCTCGACCGCACCTGCCGGATGGAGGAGGCCCTGCGTGAGGAAGAGCGCCGCGCCTGGGACGCTTTCGAGATGCCCCTGACCAAGCCGATCTGACGAGCGGCGGGGCGTTGGGCTGCATCCCCCGGTGTTTCGGAGCCCGTATCCTGTTACAATTCAGGCAATGGCAATCAGAGCGTTCCTCCTTTTGCTGCTTTTCGCCCCCCTGGCCCCGCGGACGAGCCCGTCCCAGGGGGAGCCCCCGACCTTTTCGGCCTCCGTCAACCTGGTGAAGGTGCCGATCAGCGTCTTCGACGTCGACGGGAACATGGTGGACGGCCTGCGGGCGGAGGACTTCCGCCTGTGGGAAGACCGGGCGCCGCAGGAGATCCGGAGCTTCGGCCTGGACACCTACCCGGTGTCGGTGGTGCTCCTGATCGACACCAGCCCGAGCAGCCGGAAAGAACTGAAGCGGATCCGGGCGGCGGCCACCGCTTTCGTCCAGGGGCTCGACACGGGAGACCGGTTTTCCGTCATTTCGTTCGACGACGAGGTGACCCGGATCCTGGACTGGACCGATAGCCGGAAGAAACTGGACAAGGCCCTGGGGAAGCTGCGCGCGGGGGTGCGCACGGCGCTCTACGACGCCATGTACCTGGCCGCGGCCGAGCAGCTCAAGAATGTCGACGGGCGCAAGGCCATCGTCCTCTTCACCGATTGCCTGGACAACCAGAGCCGGGTGGGGTTCGAGGAGGCCGCGCGCGCGATCGCCCGATCCCAGGCGTCCCTCTACGTGGTCTCGAAGACGGCCATCGTGCGGAAGGAGGCCCGGAGCGAGCGGCGCGTGGTGATCCTCAACGACATCTACCGGCGGCTGTTCGGGGAGGACGAGGACTACATCGAGCAGTTCTTCCGGAAAAGGGAAGAGGAGATGACGGGGCTGGCCGAGGAGACCGGGGGGCGCAGCTTCTTTCCGACCGACTACGGCCAGATCCGGGACGTCTATGCCGGGGTCGCCCGCGAGATGAAAAGCCGCTCCTTCCTGACCTATGTTTCCAACCAGGCGCTGGAACCCGACTCCTACCACCGGATCGCCGTCGAGTGCCTCAAGCCCGCCGCCCGGGTGGTCTACCGCAAGGGCTATTACCACCTCCCCCGCATGCCGTACAACCCCCGCCTTTCCGCCGGCTCCTTCCGCGAGCCCTAGCGAGGGGCGATTCCCCCGTTGTCCGACGCTCCGCCGTTTTGTTACAGTACTCTGTTTCGGGCCTTGAGCGGAGGAGGGGGATGGTGCTGTCCAGGATCTTTCACGCGTGGGAAGTGGCGCTTTCCCGGCGCGACACCAACCGGAAGGTGCGGGAGTTCGAATGGGGACTGGAATTCCTCCCCGGCGCGCCCGCGGCCGGGGACCCCAAGGCCGCCCTGCTGGAATACGCGCGGCGGGCGGTCGAGGAGAGCGAGCGCTACCATGCCTATGCCCCGGTGCGGGACTACCGCCTGGACGGGCAACACCTGACCTACCCGAGCCCGCTTGTGAGCCGCTATGAAAGGAACAACACGGTGCACGGGCGGTTCTTCCCCGTCGATTCCCGCGGGCGGGCGGTGCTGGTGCTTCCGCAGTGGAACGCCGACGCCGAGGGGCACCTCTCGCTCTGCCGGCTGCTCAACGCCTTCGGCCTTTCGGCGCTGCGCCTGAGCCAGCCTTACCACGACCTGAGGATGCCCGAGGAGCTGGAGCGGGCGGATTACGCCCTTTCGCCGAACCTGGGACGGACGCTGGAGGCCACGCGGCAGGCGGTCATGGACTGCCGCGCCGCCATCGACTGGCTCGAGCGGCAGGGGTACAGCCGGTTTGCCATCCTGGGGACGAGCCTTGGCTCATGCACCGCCCTGATCACCAATGCGCACGACTCGAGGATCCGGGTGGCGGTCCAGAACCACGTCTCCCCCTGGTTCGCCGACGTGGTATGGAGGGGGATCTCCACCCGCCATGTCCTGGAGGGGCTCCGGGGACACATCAGCCTGGAGGATCTGAGAGAGATCTGGATGCCGATCAGCCCCATGGCCTACTTCCCGAAACTACGGGGGACCGGGAAGCGCTCCCTGCTCGTACATGCGATGTACGATTACACGTTCCTTCCCGAGTTGTCCGAGATCGTCCTGGGGGAATACCGCCGGCTGGGGCTCGATCACTCCACCTTCCGGCTGCGCTGCGGGCACTACACCTCGGGCGTCTTCCCCTTCAACATAGTGCTCGGCCTGGCCATGTGCCGGTATATCCGCGCGAACCTGTGAACCCGTTCCCCGCGGCGCCGGCCGTCCCGGGAAAAACCCTGCGACAGTCGGGCGCCCGGCTATTCCTCGGCTTTGGTGACGTTTTCCGCCTGCAGTCCCTTCGGGCCTTCGGTCACCGAGAAACTGACGGGCTCCCCCTCCGTGAGGGTCCTGAATCCGTCCATCTGGATGGCGGTGTGGTGGACGAAGACGTCGCCGCCGCTGTTTCTCTCGATAAAGCCGTAGCCTTTGGCGTTATTGAACCACTTCACTTTCCCAGTCTCTTTTTCCATGGGAACCCGCTCCTGTCGTTATGCATTTTCCCCTGACCGGTCTGACCGCAAAATGAAATTCCGCCGCACCGTCCGGCGGCCGTCTCCCGATCCGGATGCCCCTATACTAAGGATTCAAATCCGGATATGTCAATCGGAACCTCGCGCTTGCGGCCCGCGGGGGCGCGGGGCTATACTGAAACGCCCTCGAGGAGGTCCGATTCGGCTTCGGCGACCGAGGGCGCGGACACCGCCGCCAGGTGATACAGCTCCTTGTCCCCGAACCGGCGCATGGACCGGGCGAATGCTTCCCAAAGCGGGGCCTGGGTGGCGTGGGCCTGAAACGCCGCGATCTTCCCCTCCACCCAGGGGCCGATCGCCAGCGTGGCCGAGCAGGGGGGCGGGGAGACCGGCGGCCGCTCTGGGAGGGTGAAGGCGGCTGTCGAGTAATAGAGCTTCTGCGTCCGGTGCGGCTCGAGCCCGGCTTCCAGCTGCTCCGGAAACCGGTCGCGCCGCCCCGCCCAGTGATAGGCCAGGGTCGCGAACAGGGAAGCCATGGAGTGATCGAGGTGTCCCGTGACCGCCCCTTCCGGGCCCATGGTCAGGATGACGTGGGGGCGGATCGTGCGGATCCGCTCCGTCAGGTCCCCGACCACGGCCGCGAGGTCGGCACGGACCAGCCCTCCGTCCGGGTAGTCGAGGACCTCGCCATGGTCGACATGGAGGATGCGGCAGGAGGCGGCGAACTCGGCGCGCCGCAGCGCGGCGAGCTCCTCGTCGGAACGGGCCGGTCCCCGGTGGGTGGCCGCCTGTCCCGGGGTGAGACAGATGACGGAGGTTTCCACCCCGCGCGCGTGGTAGTGGAGCAGCGCTCCCCCGAAAGCCCCGGCTTCGTCATCCGGGTGAGCGGTTATGGCCATGAGTTTCATCATGTCCTCAAGGTAACGTGCGCGCGCCCCCGCATCAAGAAAAACCCCGGGGCGATGCGCCGCGTAACCGTGCCGGGGCGCGGAGGATCCCCGGGCCGGGATGGTCGTTTCGCCTCCCGGGCATGAAACATGCGTCCGCCGCGGGCGTATTGCAGAGCATCGACGAACATCAACGCAGGGCGACGAAGGGCGGGAGTGAATGAAAGATCATCGCTTGGGGTTGTATTCCGGAGTCGGGATGGTGATCGCCAACATGATCGGCGCGGGAGTGTTCCTGAGCACGGGCTACATGGCCCAGGACCTCACCCCCGGGCAGATCCTGGTGGCCTGGGTTATCGGTGCGCTGCTTGCGCTGTGCGGGGCGCGGGCCTATGCCGGGATCGCCCGGATCGTTCCCCATTCGGGGGGAGAGTACCGATTTTTATCCACCCTGGTGCATCCCGCGCTCGGGTACCTGGCCGGGTGGGCGTCCCTGCTGCTCGGGTTTTCCGCGCCGATCGCCATCGACGCCGTCGCCGCGGGCGCCTTCGCCCACACGCTCGGCGACTGGGTGAACCCGACGCTGTTCGCCGTCGTGTTGATCCTCCTGATGACGGCGGTGCACGCCGTCGGCCTGCGCTTCTCGGTCACGGCGCAGAACGCCCTGGTGGCGCTCAAGATCCTCCTCGTGGTCGGTTTCATCATCGTCGGCCTGTGGGGCGGGAACAACTCCTGGCCCACCTGGCGGCCCACGAACCCCTCGGAAGGCTTTCCCCTGGGGGCTTTCATGCAGAACCTCTTCTACATCGCCTTCGCCTTCAGCGGCTGGAACGCGGCAGTCTACGCCGCCTCCGAATTCCGAAACCCCCGTCGCGACGTACCCCGGGCCCTGCTCCTGGGATGTTCCATCGTCGGGATCCTCTACCTGTTCGTGAACTGGGTCTTCGTGGCCAACCTCACCCCCGAGCAGTGCCGGGTGGTGAACGACTACGAAACCGCCCGGATTACGCTCGGGCACCTGATCATGCGCAACGTGGTGGGCGACCTGGGGGCCGCCTGCATGTCGGTGCTCGCGATCATCGCCTTCATCTCGGCCGTCAGCGCGATGACGTTCCTCGGTCCCCGCGTCTATGCCGCCATGGCCCGGGACGGGTTTCTCCCCGCGGCCCTCAAGGGGAAGGAGGGGCGCCCCCCGGTGGGGGCGGTGATGCTCCAGGGCGCCATCGCCCTCTTCCTGGTCCTGGCTTACCAGCTCGGGGAAGTGCTCAGCAACGTGGGCGCCATCCTCACCCTGTTTTCGGCGCTGACGGTCTTTTCCCTCTTCTGGGTCCGGTTCCGCCGCAAGGAGTTTCCCCGGCCGCAGACCGCCGCCCTGGTTGCCGCCCTCATCTATCTCGCCTTTTCCGGGGTGATGCTCTATTTCGGCTTCAGGAGCTCTCCGACGCTGAACCTCTGGGTCGGTTCGAGCATCCTGGCCGCCCTTGTCGGCTACTTCCTGACCCGCTCCCGGCGGTCGGCCCAAACGGAACGCGAGGTGACGGAGGAGGCCGCGTCCCCGGACCGATAAGCATTATTGCACTTTCCCCGGGGCGGCCGTATGATTGGGGCGGTCGCGGCGGCTGCGCGTGCCGCTCTTTCAGGCGCCAGGAGGTGTGATGAGTACCATGAACCCGGATCTGCAAAAACCGGCGCACCAGGACAGCGGCCTGGTGCCGGAGGCTGTAAAGCTCGCCCTTATCCTGATTCTGCTTCTGTCGGTGATTTACCTCTTCTACTCCCATTCCCGGTACCGGCGGACGCAGCAGGCCGAGCTCGCTCAGCTCGGCGCCCGCATCGCGGAACTGGAGACGCGCAACAAGGTGGCGGAAGCTTCCCTGACCAGCCGGGTTTCGGAGCTGCAGTCCAGCCTGGAAGAAGCCGTGGGGAGCGCCGAGGAGACCTTCAAGAAAACCGCGGCCCAGATCCAGGCCGAGGGGAAGAAGACGAAACAGGAACTCTCCCAGGCTCTCGCCACCAAGGCCGAAACCTCGCAGGTGGAAGCCCGGGTGCAGGCGGTCAAGAGCGAGGCCGAGAGCAGGATCGGCCAGGTCAGCACCGAGGTCGGAGGCGTCAGGACCGAGGTGGGGACCGTGCGCAGCGACCTGGAAATCACCCGCAGGGACCTGGAGGGAACCCGGCGCCAGCTCGTGGATGTCAAGGATACCCTGAGCGCGGCCGTGGCGAAGAATGCGAGCGAACTGGCCCAGCTCCGGCTGAAGGGAGAGCACGATTTCTTCGAGTTCACCCTCCCCGACAAGAAAAACCTGGTTAGGGTCGAGGATATCCGCATCCAGCTGACCCGTACCGACCACAAGAAGGGGAAGTTCAACCTCAAGATCTTCGTGGACGACAGCCAGCTGGAGAAGAAGGACCGCCTCATCAACGAACCGATCCAGTTCCTGGTGGGTAAGAACCGGATCCGCTACGAGGTAGTGATCAACTGGGTGCAGAAGAACAAGGCGGGCGGGTACCTGAGCATCCCCAAGGACAAGACGCTCGCTGCGGAACGCCCCCGGTAGGACTCTGTTCCACCAGGCACGGGAAAAAAGAGAAGGGCGGCCATCAATGGCCGCCCTTCGTATTTCAGGGCGCCACCGCCTTCAGGCCCGGGCCAGGTCCCTCAGAAACAGGAAGAAGAGCTGGGCGTCCTTCAGGAAATTGAGGACCACCCGGTGCGGTCGGGCCAGCAGCCTGATCGGCCGGGCGGTGGCCCGCTGCCAGAATTGCCGGAGATCGGACCGGGAATAGGCCAGGCGCTTGGCCATCCCGAAATTCAGGTTGCGCAAGGCCAGCGCCAGCCGCGACGGCACCCGCAGTTCCGGGAACTGCAACCGGGTGCGTATGTGCGCCAGTTGCAGTTCGGCGGCGCGCAGGTTGCGGTTGAGCTGGCTGCGCAAGCTCTGGATCTCGGCTACCAGCCGCAGTTCGGCTTCGCTGCGCTTGCGCGTCTGCAGCCACAGCTCCTCCATTTCGAGCGCCAGGGCCAGCCAGCTCCGGAGCGTGGCGCGGATTTCGCGGCTGCGCCGGAGGAAATGGCGCAGCCGGGATTCCACGACGCACCCGGGCCGGCGGTCGACGCGGTCCTTGAGCCGGAAGAAGCCGTGCAGCATCGGGTGGCCCCCCTCGATCAGCGTCGAGTTCCGGTACCAGATGAAATTGAAGAAGATGTTTCGGTAATTTTCCGGGTTGGCGCGGCGGAGCACGTCGCGCATGTAATCGAAGGAATAGAAATTCTTCCAGGCCTCCCGGTAGGAGGCCGCCAGTTCCCCGGGGCGGAAGTTCGGGTGCCGGATCGTCTCGTGGAACGAATCGTAATCGTTCAGGTCGGGGTGCATCGGCTCCCCGCTGTGCACCATGCGGGCGTGGTCCTGCGACCCGGGAATCGGGGTCAGCATGAAAAACGACGCCTGTTCCACCTGCAGTTCGCTTTGCAGGCGCGCCACGTCGGAACGGAGCGACTCCGGGGTGTCGAAGGGGAAGCCGAAGATGTAGGCGACGTGGGTAGCCACCCTGGCCCCGTGCCAGGCGGCGATCAGCCGCGCGTAGTCCTGCACGTGGTTCTGGGTCTTTCCGACCGCCTCGAGGTTCCGGGGGTTGATGCTCTCCATCCCGATGAAGACCTGGGTGCAGCCGGCCCGGGCCGCGAGCGGAATGAAATCGGGGATGCGGTAGGACTGCGTGTCCACCTGGATCATGAACTCGATCGGGATCCGCTCTTCCTCCCGCAGCCGGATGAGCGCGAGGAAGATTTCGCGCCAGTGGCGGTTGCGGGCGAAATTGTCGTCGGTGAAAAAATAAAAATTGACCCGGTTCCGGGCGTAGTTTTCGCGCAGGGTCCGGATCAGCGCCTCCGGGGAGCGTTCGCGCATCTTCCGCCCCTGGACGCTGATGATGGAGCAGAAGCTGCAGTTGAAGGGGCAGCCGCGGCTGCAGTCGATGGTCCCGAAGTTGGAAACGATGAATTTCCTGAGGTAGTCCCCGTGGATCATCGGGATGGGGCGGTCGTGAAGATCGGGCTTGTGGTCCATGAAGTCGTACAGCGGCCGCAACCGGTCCTCGGCCGCGTCCCGGAGCAGGTCCCCCCAGGTTTCCTCCACCTCCCCTTTCACCACGGTCACGCCCAGGTCGAGCAGTTCCTGGATTTCGGGCGACACCCCCTCGAGCATCGCCAGCGTCCCGCTGACATGGAAGCCGCCGATGAGGACCTGCAACCCCCCGGCGCGGAATTTCCGGGCCAGGTCGGCCGCCCGCGGAAACTGGTTGGACTGCACGCCGGCCAGGGCGATCACGGTCCGGGTGCGGGGCAGGCGGTGCGACCGGATGATGCGCCGCACGGGGATCTTCTCGACCGTGTCGTCGAACAGCTCCACCTCGATGTCGATGTCCCCGAGCAGGCGCCGCCCGGCGACGTCGCGGGTGAGGCTGGCCAGGCAGGCCAGGGTGTTGCTCGGCAGCACCCCCCGGAAATGCCGAATGACGTAGCCCTCGTCGTCGTACTTCGACGGCTTGACGAGGACGACGCGGAGGGTTTTGCCCGTGGTCCGGGCCGATCTGAAAAGACTTCGGGTCATCTGCCGCATCCTGTTCAAAATAATACCCGGTGATTTTAGGGGCTTGAAAAGGGATGTGCAATGCTCCGGGGGCTCCTTTTACAGAGCTTTTACACAAGGGGATTGCCGCACCGGCGGGCGTCGGGGGCGCCCGCCGTCCCGGGTTTCAGTGGTTGAAAATCCAGGTGGGGAATGGTTTTGTCGAGGCGGAGAACAACGAGAGCTTGCGGGCTTGGGCCGCGCTCGCGTCCGTCGTGCCGATGTTCATGTGCTTGCCGGTCGCAAGGGAGCGGTAGGCGGTCTCGATGACGCGCACGGAGGCGAGTTCATCCTCGGAGGAGATCTCCGGGATCTCTTCCCCCGAAATCACGTCGACAAAATGATTCAGTTGCACGCCGAGGGCCTTCTGGGTGCTGTACCCTTGGCCGAAGTGGATCCAGTCGGACGCCCCGGTGGGGCGGTAAAACGACTTATGCCAGCCGATGCACATGTTCCCCTGGGTGCCGTAGATGCGGAAGTAGTCGTCGCCGTTGTTCTTGAGCGACCAGCTCAGGTGCAGGGTGCCGATAATGCCCGGTTCGGTGCTCAATTCCAGCCGCACGGTGTCCTCCACGTCCCTGGACTGGACCCGGCGCCCCTCCTCCGCCCGGAGCGCCTGGATGGGGCCGAACAGGTATCGTACGGCATCGACGCCCTGGGGACCGCCGTCCATGAGCACTCCCCCCCCGCTGATTTCGGGCCGGACGTTCCAGCGCGAAGTCATGTCGACCGTTTCACGGAAATCCCCCTCGAATTCGAGCACGTGGCCGAGGATGCCGGCCTGGATCAGCCCCTTTGCCTGGATGACGTCGGCCACGAAGCGGAATTTGGATCCCATCATGAGGGTGGCTCCGCACCCGCGTGCCGTCTCCTGCATCTTCACGGCCGACTCCAGGTCGAGCGCCAGCGGCGGTTCGCAGAGGGTGTGGATCCGGTTGCCGAGAAGGCTCGTGGCGATTTCCGTGTGGCTGGTCGGGGGAGTGCAGATCACCGCCCCATCGGCCGGGTGGCCGGCGGCCAGGTACTCTTCCACCGAACCGAAGGACTTGCACCGGAAGGAATGCCGGAACGCCTCGGCCGCCTCGGCGTTGGGATCGATGACGGCCTCGAGAGTCATGCGCGGGTGGTTGTGGATCACCGTTGCGTAGCAATGGCCCGTCCGACCGCATCCTACCAGCACGAATTTAAAGGGTTTAGCCCATTTCTTGAAAACATCTGCCCGCAAGACACCCTCGCTTTTCCACTGCAGCCCGCATGCGTACGCGGTTCTCTCATGATATCGGCATCCTGGCGTTCGGCATTATGGCAAAATGACCCGGCCGGGATGGAATTCCGCCGCCCGAAAGCGTTTTCCGTACGACGGGAAATGGCCGGGTATGTTGCTGATAGAATTAGTTTTGCTGAATTGATCTATTCTTCGACGATGTAGGCGACGTGCTCCTTGCGCAGCAGGAAGCGGGGGCCCCGGGCCGACAGCCCGATGCTGAAGCAGTCCCTGTCGTAGTAGCGGATGCGGCCGCGGAATTTTTCCCCGTCCGTGAGCACCACCGTGACCTTGGCGTGCGATTCGACCAGCCCCTTGAGGTAGGCCGCCTCCTCCCCGGTGCTGCCGGGGTGGACCAGTTCCTCGATATCCCCGGGCAGGCTGTTCGGCAGTTTGTTGGGATGGGGCGCGGGATGGGGCCGGTACGGGCGCCGGGGGTGATGGGGCGCGTGGTCGGCCCCCGCGCCGTGCGGCTGTCCATGCGGCCGCCCATGCGCCCGCCTGTGCGGGTTCCTCCTCTGCCTGTGATGATGCCCGTCCGAAAAAGTCATGGTAGACCCGCCGCTCGATCCGCCACCGCTTCGGGGGTCGAGGCTGGTGGGGCGGACGGCGCCACGATAGCAGAGCCGGTTTTACAGCGAAACAAAATTCCTCTATGCCCCTCCGCCGGCGTCAGGGTTGGCTGTCGGCGAGGAAGCGCTCTATGTTTTTCCGGAGCCGCGCGACCTCGGCCGGGCTGAGCCAGGGATTGGACAGGTGGCGGATCACCTCCTCCTCCGTCATCCCCAGCCGCATCCCCTCCGCCACGGCGACTGCGTACCCCTCGATCTCCGTGGGGCGGTCGACGTAGTGCAGGTCGTGATCCCACAATTCCTCCCCCTCGTAGAACTGGCGCAGGTGGGTCAGTTCGTGCGCCAGGTCGAGGTAGAGGTCGAGCCCGCTCCCGGAACGGTAATAAGATTCGAACAGGGCGATGGCCGGCATCTGGACGTCCACGAAGCAGAACCCCTCCTCCGGCCGGATGTCGACCCGCGCCCGGTCGAGCAGCGGGCCGAGGGGCGTGGCCGGCGTTTCGATCCGGCGCACGACCGGGCTCTCCTCGAACCTCGGCAGCAGCTTGCGATAGGGGTGGGGGCCGGATGCCAGGTCGCGGACCACTCGGGCGTATTCGGGCAGCTCGATCTTCATGTTCCGATTGTGCCAGATTCCGCGCTTTACTTCGAGCCCAACCGGCGACCCCGGGGAGTGCGGCGGTTCCGGGCGCGCAATGGTACAATCGGGCCATGACAAAAAAGCGAGTCGTGGCTTCGCCGGAGGCCCTGTTCGGTTTCGCGGTGCGCGCACGCATTCTCTTGTTCGGCCGGGACAATATCATGCGCGCCCGGGGGCGGCTCCACTTCGTTCTGATCACCGGGGACCTCTCCGCCAACAGCCGCGACGAGATCCTCGAGGACTTCCGACACTACCCGGTTGTCGCCTGCTACACCTCCGCGGAACTCGAAAAAATGCTGGGGGTGCGCAACACCAAGGTCGTGGGTTTCCGGAAATCGACCCT
Organism: Acidobacteriota bacterium; assembly: GCA_012719455.1. Lineage (GTDB taxonomy): Bacteria > Acidobacteriota > UBA6911 > UBA6911 > UBA6911 > UBA6911. The sequence goes on from JAAYAJ010000031.1 coordinate 16,414, forward strand.
GGCGCAGTCGATCTACCTGGCGCTCAAGGAGCACCGGGTCAACTCCCCGTCATGAGCGCCGGAAACCGGGGGTACGAATACCGCCTGCGCCTGGGCCCCGACGCCGCCGGCGTCCCGCTCCTCGAATATCTCGCGCGTCGCTACCCTGGAACCGCTGAAAGCGACTGGCTCGACCGCATCGGCGCGGGCAGGGTCCTCCTCGACGGCGTCCCGGTCGCCAGCGACACCCTCCTCGCGCCGGGGCGGGAGCTGACCTGGTCGCGCCCGCCGTGGAAGGAACCCCGGGTGCCGCTCGACTATGCCATTCTCCACCTGGACGCGCACCTGCTCGCCGTGGCCAAGCCTGCGGGGCTCCCGACGATGCCCGGGGGAGGCCTCTTCATGGAGCATACCCTGCTCGCCCTCGTGCGCCGGCGCTTCCCCCATGCGAACCCGCTTCACCGCCTGGGACGGGGGACCTCGGGGGTGGTGCTCTTCGCCCTGACGAAGGAGGCGTTTGCCCGCGTCTCCTCCCTATGGGGGGGCGGGCGCACCCTCAAGCTCTACCGCGCCCTGGCCTCGAGCCTGCCCGACAGGGACATGTTCGAGATCGACGTCCCGATCGGCCCCGTCCCCCACGCGCTGCTGGGCACCGTCCATGCCGCGCACCCGGCGGGGAAACGGGCCCACAGCCGGGTCCGGGTCCTCGAGCGCCGCGCCGGCGCCGCGCTGGTCGAGGTCGAGATCACCACCGGCCGCCCGCACCAGATCCGCATCCACCTGGCCGCGGCCGGCCACCCGCTCGTGGGCGACCCCCTGTACGGCCCCGGCGGCGTCCCCCCCGCGGGCTGCCGCGCCCTTCCCGGCGACCTCGGCTACCATCTCCACCACCAGACGCTGGCCTTCCCCCACCCCGCCGACGCCCGCCCCATAGAAATCACCTGCGCCCCGCCCCCCCTGCTCCGCACAAGCTGACCCTCCCCATTTCCCCAATCCCCCCAGTTCCCCAATCGCCCCAGTCCTACTCCCCCATCCCCCTCCCCTCCATTCCCCCCCCTAGCCCTGCCCTCCCCCGGCCCGGCCTTTCCCCCGGCTCCGCTTTCTCCTTGCAAACCCCGCCCCGATCCCCTATCTTTTTCTATCGTGGAACAGGCGCGCCCCGAGCCCCGTGCCCGGAGCCGCCCGACCGACGCCGATTGCCTCCAGCGGCAGTCGAGTGCCGCAGCAAAAGCGTGGGGCTGTAGCTCAGCTGGGAGAGTGCCTGACTGGCAGTCAGGAGGTCAGGGGTTCGATCCCCCTCAGCTCCACCATTTTTATTCGGCTTACATTAAAAATCCCTGAAAACCCGGGTAAGTAGCATGTAGGCGGCAGAGGCTCCGCCGAGTTCTGCTTGTCTATGAGGGCTCGATGGTTCTCTGAGCGGCGCTGAAGAAATATTGTTTCAAGCACTACAATAAGTTGTTGACAACTTCTGCTCTGCCCCAATATATTGTGCGTGCTGTTGGTTATTAAAGGGAACCCGGTGAAAGTCCGGGACTGCCCCGCAGCGGTAAACAGGAACGAACGCCGTCAATCAAGCACTGGCTTTTTTAGCTGGGAAGCGGCGGCAAGTAGGTTTCAGCCACATGCCTGTAAGTCCGAAGACCTGCCGATAGCGGAGAAGTGATAGCAGTAAATACCAGTTGCCGAGGGGCGGCTCGGGAGTCTTCATGTTGCATTCTCTCCCCAAGCTGAAAATCGCACATTTCTACTGAAGCGGAAATCGGGTTTTCTTCCGCCCCGCAGACTGTTTTGCAGATACATGGATGCAGGAACATCTATGCCTTCTGCGCGCGGACTTTAGGAGGAGAGACTCAAATGTCCCATGGCCTGATGACAGTTGTGAATACTACCGAGCAACCCCTGGTTCGATTCGAGCAAATTCGTAAGCGTGACGGTCGGCTTGTCCCTTTCGACAGTCGGAAAATCACCCGGGCGATCCTGAAAGCGGGCAACGCCACCGGAGAGTTCTCGGAAAAAACGGCGCAATCCCTCACTGCCCGGGTCCTGGCCGTCGCGCAGTGCGTGCTGCAGCCGTCAATTCCGACCGTTGAGAATATTCAGGACCTCGTTGAAGAGACTCTGCTGGCTTCTCCTTTTAAAAAGACGGCGAAGGCATACATCCTCTATCGTGACCAGCACGCCCGTATCCGCGAAATGGTGCAGCAGGCGGACCTGGACCTGATCGACCAATACTTGAATCGATCCGATTGGAAGATCAAGGAAAACAGCAATATGGCCTATTCGCTGCAAGGCCTGAACAACTACATCGCCGGCCACGTCAGCGAGGTTTATTGGCTTAACAAGATTTATCCTGCGGAAGTGCGGGAAGCGCACCTGGGCGGCAGCCTGCACCTGCACGATCTCGGGCTTCTGTCTGTTTATTGCGTGGGATGGGACTTGCAGGATTTGCTGAGGTCCGGGTTTTGCGGAGTGCCTGGAAAGGCGGCCAGCCGCCCGGCGCGTCATTTCCGTGCGATCCTGGGACAGATCGTCAATTTCTTTTACACGCTGCAGGGGGAAGCGGCCGGGGCGCAGGCGTTCTCCAATTTCGATACCCTGTTGGCCCCGTTCATCCGCGCCGACGGACTCGATGAGCGCGAGGTCAAGCAGGCGCTCCAGGAGTTCCTGTTTAACGTCAACGTGCCCACGCGCGTAGGTTTCCAGACGCCGTTTTCAAACGTGACTCTTGATCTGCAACCGCCGCAGCATTTGGCGAATCAACCCGTAATAATCGGCGGCGAACCGCAGGAGATGTGTTACGGAGAATTCCAGGATGAAATGAATGTCTTTAACCGGGCGTTTTTGGAAATCCTGACGGAAGGGGACGCAAACGGCAGGGTGTTCACTTTCCCGATTCCGACTTACAGCATTACGAAGGACTTTGATTGGGATAATCCTGGGTTGGCCCCGCTGTGGGAGGCCACGGCAAAATACGGGATTCCTTACTTCGCAAATTTCGTAAACTCCGACATGTCGCCCGAGGACGCCCGCTCCATGTGCTGCCGGCTGCGCCTGGACACCAGGGTGCTGGAACGGCGCGGCGGCGGCCTCTTCGGCGCCAATCCCCTCACCGGGTCTATTGGAGTTGTGACGATCAATATGCCGCGGATCGGCTACCTGGCGGAAAGCGAATCGGAATTCATGGAGCAACTGGGGTCTCTCATGAAGATCGCCCGGACAAGCCTCGAAATCAAGCGCAAGGTGCTCGAGCAGCTTACCGATCAGGATTTGTATCCCTATACGCGTTTCTATCTGCGCGATATCCGCAAGCGGTTGGGCTGTTACTGGAAAAACCACTTTTCCACCATCGGGCTCGTGGGCATGAACGAAGCCTGTCTTAACTTGCTGGGAAAGGATATCGGATCCCGGGAAGGACGGGCCTTTTCCTGCCGCGTGCTCGACTTTATGCGCGGGCAACTCGGCGAGTTCCAGGACGAAACGGGGAATCTCTACAACCTGGAAGCCACGCCCGCGGAGGGAACGAGCTATCGGCTGGCCCGCATGGATGTCAAGCTCTATCCCGAGATCCAGTCCGCCCGCGCGTCGGCCGACGACGAACCCTTCTATACCAATTCCACCCAGCTGCCGGTCAATTATTCCGAAGATATTTTCGAGGTTATGGATTTGCAGGATGAATTGCAATCCCGCTATACGGGAGGAACCGTGCAGCACATATTCCTGGGAGAGGCCGTGCCCGATCCCAACGCCGTGAAGCAGTTCGTGCGTGCGATATGCACAAAATACCGCCTCCCCTATTTCACGATTACCCCTTCGTTTTCAATTTGCGCGGAGCATGGTTACCTCAAGGGGGCCACTCCCCGGTGTCCTCATTGCCAAAAAGACACCGAAGTGTATTCGCGCGTCGTCGGGTATCTGCGGCCCGTAAACCAATGGAACGCCGGCAAGCAGACGGAATTTGCCATGCGCCGGACCTTTCACATCGAGGCGGCCAGATGAACATCGGCGGGTTTCAATCATGCAGCCTGTGCGATTTCCCGGGAAGGGTCGCCGCCATTGTCTTTCTTCAAGGGTGCAACTTCCGCTGCCCCTACTGCCACAACCAAAGCCTGCTCCCGGCGATTGTGCCGGTGGAGCGGCTGGTGCCGCGGTCGGAGGTCATTGACAGGCTTCACCAACGCAAGGATGTCCTGAACGGAGTGGTGCTGTGCGGAGGCGAGCCTACTCTGCAGGAGGATCTGCCGGAATTCGCCGAGGAAATCCATCGGATGGGGTACGCCGTCAAGCTGGACACAAACGGCAGTCGTCCGCGCATGATCGAGAGACTGCTGGCGGCGAACCTGCTGAGTTATGTCGCCATGGATATCAAAGCGCCCTGGCGAAAGTATGAAACTCTGTCCGGGACGAAGGTGGCGATTGACGACTTGAAAGCCAGCGTCCGATTGTTGACCGAAAGCGGAATCGCACATGAATTCCGGACGACGTTTGCAAGGAGCTTGCTCTCGCAGGCGGACATCGAGGGAATCGAGGATTTGCTTCCAGCCGGGGCCCGTTACCGCGTCCAGGAAGAAACGGTAAGGACGCAGAGTATCCGGGCGCAGAACCGATAGCAGGCCGCCGATTTTTCCGGCTGGCCGCAACCTCCTGCGCGCGTCCGGGGGGATAATCCCGGTGGTGCAATCCGGGATGAAAATGGCGACTTCTCTGCCTCCCGCCGAGTGAGAAAAGTAATTCATTGACATTTTTAGAGCGGCGGTGATACTTGATCGGCGATTTTGGCAGGGAATTCGGTGAGAATCCGAGACTATACCCGTAACTGTGTTTAGACGCCGTATAAAGGCGATCTATCAGTCAGAACGCGAATGCCTCCGGGATCAGGGGCGCCAAACGGTCTTCGCAAGCCCGCAAAAGGCACAACCTCAGCCCTGCAATGATATTTGTCGAGCACATTTGTGTTTCCTATTTGGAATCCATGGAGACGGGAATGGAACAACTGAAGATCGGCCTGGTTCACCTGAATGTTCGTTACAATGAGCCGGAGCACAATTTAAGAAATATGACAGCGCTCAATCGCGAGGCTGCCGAGGCCGGCGCAAAGATCATTGTCAACACGGAACTGGGCATATCCGGCTACAGCTACCGGTCCCGCGATGAAATTGCGGGAGCGGTTCAAGCAAGCGATGGGGCCATGATCCGGAAGCTAGCCGCAATTGCATCCGATTGTGGAGTCTACATTGTTGTAGGCTACGCCGAACATGATTCCGCAACGGGAATTTATTATAACGCGGCCACGGCCCTCTCTCCCAAGGGCGAAATCGTATGCCACTATCGAAAGACCTCGGCCGAGGTGCGCTGGGCATGCCCGGGGATTCCTCAACAGCAAAACACATTCGAGACTCCCTGGGGACGGGCGGGAATTCTGGTTTGTTCTGATACCTATTTTGGAGCGGTCACCCGCATGACGGCTCTCCGAGGGGCGGATATCATCCTGGTGCCGGCCAATTGGCCGTCCGATCCATTGGACCCGGCGGAACTCTGGCAATCCAGGGCTTATGAAAACGGGGTTTACCTTGCCGCCTGCAATCGGTGCGGGCGCGACCGCAACATGGAATTTCGCAATTCACAATCTTGCTGTTTCAATCCATCCGGAGAAGTCCTGGTGCAGGAAGGCAGTGAGGACTCCAAAATATTCTATGCCGTCCTGCCGCTGCATAACGGGAAGCTCTCCAGCCTTGCGAAGGAACGGCTCCAATCGAGAACCCCTCGACTCTATACGCCGATGTATCTCGATATGCGCTACGCCGAAGATCTCACCTCCTATTATGATCTTCCCAAGCCCGTGGAACGCGAATTGATCGCCGCGGTGCTGCCCCCCGACCAAGTATTTTCTCCTTCGGCCATTGAAGGCATTCTCGGCGATGAAATCCCGAGGGTGGATGCGCGCCTTCTGGTATTACCCGCCGGCAAAGTCCGTTCGATCGCCGAAGCGGAGAAGGTCCTCCTTTCCGTTGCGTCCCGCCATAACATGGACGTGTGCGCCGGATTTGAGGACGGTTTGAACAAAAACGACCCGATCATGATACTGGCCGATTCCGCGGGCCGCATTACCCGTCATCGCCTGCCGGCTGGAAAGGGGGCCGATGACAGGCCCTGTATTGCAGACATTGCCGGCACCCGGGTTCTTCTTGCATGCTCCGGGGAACTGATGCACTCCGAGCTCGCCCTGGCGGCCGCCAAGCTCGGCTGCGATGTCGTCGTATCATCCACAGGGAATGATCTTCATGATCAAATGAGCCGGGTGATCGCCGCTCGGAGCATTGAGCAACTCTATGTTGCGGTGGCTGGCAAAAACAAAGCATTTATCTGCGAACCGCCTGAAAGCCATTACCGGTGGAAGGAAGTCGGCGTTCAGGGCGGCGGATCCTGTTCGATGAAACTGGATCCGGCAAAGAGCAGGAAAAAGAGTTTTTATGATCGGCTCGACTACGACCTTCTTCTCCGCAGCGACGGATGCGAAATGGAACGGATCAACTGAGACGACGAATTAGCGCAATGAAGAGGTGCCCTTGTATGCGGTTCGCGTTGAATTTCAGTACTCATCCTGGAGATCTGGAGATCATCGGCCATGATTGGAACAATGCCCGAAGGATCCTGGAAGGTGAGGGGTTTGATGGATTCGAATTGTATCCCGTGGGAGAGCATGCATGGGAGTTGATCCCCGAAGGATTGATTATCGGATTGCATCTGCGTTTTTTCCCAATTCTCAGGCCGTTTTGGATTGGGGACAAGCGGCGCTTGTTGGAAATATTTGGAGACGAAGAAACGGTTGCCGCGTTTTACGGTGGGCCGACGCGGGAATCCTTGGTAGCGGTTTATTGCAGGCAGTTGGCTCTTGCCGCACAGCTTGGATGCGAGTATGTCGTCTTCCACTTGGCGCAGAGCGAATTTGATTACATATACAATTGGCGATTCCCGTGGAATTGGCGCGAAACCATTGATATATGCGCGGAGTTGATAACGGAGGCCCTGGCCGATTCCCCGTTCACAGGAGAATTGCTCCTGGAAAACTTATGGTGGCCGGGCAGCTTCAGGGCCGTTCATCCTGAAGAAATCGATTATGCGCTGTCGCGTATCGCCTATCCCCGGACAGGAGTCGTTCTCGATACGGGGCATCTTCTGAATACCAACCAGGAGATCGTTTCAGAAGCGGACGGAATCGAATTCCTGATTCGTGCGGTTGAATCACTGGGAGAAGCGCGAAAGGCCATCCGCGGCGTTCATCTGACAAGAAGCCTTTCGGCGGAATATGTAACCAAAACTTTTCAAGCCTCCCCTCCTTCCCTGTCCCGGGGAACTTTTTGGGACCGTTACCATCAGGCAATCGAGCATGTGAACCTGATAGACCAACACGATCCTTTCGAGGATCCGGCGATTGCCGGCCTTTTTGATGTAATCGATCCCGCCTACGTGACGTACGAATTTGGGTATGCGTCGCGCGGGGAATGGTTGGACAAGATCTTCCGCCAGCGAAATGCCATGGCCGGGGTGCATCGCGGCGTGAAGGAGGAATAATGGCCGCGTTGGTGCAGACGGCGCGCGACATCCTGGTATACCGGCAAAAGGAGGGCTTCCTTACGGTTGCCGCCGACAGCCTGGGCGGCTTTGGAATGAAGCCGGGCGATGCAATTCAAGTGGCGCCTGAATTGTGTGGACGCATGACTGTGCGCGTCTGCCTGATGGAGACGCTGGCGGTAGGTGCGATTCCTTTCTCGGTGACGGCGTTGACATGCAATGAGCGTGAACCGACGGGAGCGCGGATATTGTCCGGAATACAAGCTGAGCTTGCCGATTCCGGATATCCGGATCTTTCATGGGGCGGAAGCACGGAGGACAATGTGGCCACCAACATGACGGCGATAGGAATCACGCTTCTTGGAGAATGCAGGCGGCTTTCATGGCGACTTGCTCAACCCGGAGACGACGTGTATTTGCTGGGCAAACCGGCTGTCGGCGAAGAAGTGCTGGCGAACCTGGCCGCATTGCCGACTCCCCGGCAGATTCGTCAGTTGCGCGAGAATGCATGCGTAGGCGATGTGATTCCCTGCGGGTCCCGCGGGATTGCCTGGGAGCTGCACGTTTTGGAGGAAGAGACGGGATTGCACACGAGATTGACACCCGGTTTTGATGATTCCATCCTGGGGGAAAGCGCCGGACCTGCGACTTGCGCCATTTTCACCTCAAGCAAGGCGCTGGAGGGCTTTTCCGGATCGGTGGAAAAATTGGGCTCCCTGGTTCGAATGTGAAGCAGGCGGGCGGCTGGCCGGCTTCCCGTGCATGCATTCGAGGGATACCTGTGCCGGCTGTATCCCTATGTCCCCACGAGGCTGGGCGGGCCAAGCAACTTTTCTGTAAATTCACTCTTCCTGCGTGACCGGGCCACGACCTCCAGTTATCTTCCAATAATAGATGCATCACAAATAGTATCCGCGTTTATAATCCGCGCGTCTGATGATACATTTGGGCTGGAGTCTGTCTGGAATGGCCTATGGCGGCGCCCGGAGTGGAGGCGGAGATGAAGAGAGCTTTGATCGCAGTTTTTCTGGCGGGCGTTTTCGCGCCCTTGGCATTTTCCCGGATTCAAGCGGTAAAGGTGACCGGCGGGGAAGTGCAGGGTGTCGTCACCGAGGGCGTTTCAATATACAAAGGGATTCCGTTTGCAGCGCCCCCGGTGGGCGATTTGCGATGGAAGGCGCCTGCGCCGGTGCAGTCCTGGCCCGGCGTTAAAAAGGCTGATGCTTTCGGGCCCGCCTGCATGCAGGCCAGCGGTGGAATGGGGAACACCGGTCCGGTCAGCGAAGACTGCCTGTACCTCAACGTGTGGACACCGGCAAAAGGGGCGGGCGAAAAGGTGCCGGTGATTGTCTGGATTTACGGAGGGGGCTACAGCGGCGGCTCGACCAGCACTCCCATGTACGACGGAATGGGCTTCGCCCAAAAAGGAGTCGTCCTGGTAAGCGTTGCCTATCGAGTCGGGCCTTTCGGATTCTTTGCACACCCCGAGCTCAGCCGGGAAAGCGGCGCAGGATCGGGGAATTACGGGCTCGAGGACATGATCGCGGGACTGAAATGGGTGAAGGAAAATATCGCCCGGTTCGGAGGCGATCCTTCCAATGTGACCCTTTTCGGTCACTCGGCCGGCGGCATGGCCGTCAGCATCCTGGCCGCCTCCCCGGCCGCCAAGGGCCTTTTCCACCGGGTGATCTCCATGAGCGGGGGATCGTTCGCTCCGCTGCAGACTTCGAGCCGGAACGGCACCGGCATGGGCTTGGGGATCTCGTCTCTCAAGATGGCGGAAGCGATAGGGGAAGAATTCGTGAAGAAATCAGGAGCCGCCGATATCAAGGGGGCGCGCGCGTTGAGCGCGGAGGAGATCCAGAAAAACCTCGCGGGCGGGATGGGGGGAATCGGCAGGTTCAAGCCTGTAGCCGACGGGCACATTGTCCCGAACGACCTCTACTCGCTGTATCAGGCCGGCCGCTTCAATGACACGCCAATCCTGGTCGGCAATACTTCGGATGAAGCCGCGTCGTTCGTCGGGCGCGGGAATGTCACGGGCGCGCAATTTGAGAAACAGATCAGGTCGCAATACGGGCCCCATGCCGACGCCATCCTGAGCGTGTATCCCCATTCGACGGACGCGGAAGCTGCGAAGGCGTCGAGGGGAATCATGAGCGAGAGCACCTTTACCTGGAACACCTGGATTTGGGCCCTGCTCCAGTCTCGGCATGGAAAAGGCAAAGCCTTCCAATACCTTTTCGATTACCATCCAACATCGCCCGATGGCGGGTCCGGCCATGGCAGTGACGTTTCGTATGCGTTCCGGACTCTTGGCGGAGGACGTGGAGACGCGCCCAAAGCGGAGGATTTGAAGCTCTCCGATATCATCAGCTCTTATTGGGTCAACTTCGCCAAGTGGGGCGATCCAAACGGACCCGGCCTCCCTGCGTGGCCCGCTTTCGCAGAAAACGACCAGGAAGTGATGGTTTTCGATGCGGCCCCCGGCGCCAGGCCGCTGCCTAATCTGGACAAGTTGAAAGTGTTCGATGCTTATATCGCCTGGCTCAGAGAAGAGATAAAGAAAACCGGTCAATAGCCCGCACGGGTGTGGCGCCTGCGGTTGCCGGCGAAACAACGCCGCCGGCCGGCGAGGTCATCCCCTTCCGGCCGGCGGCGTACGCCCGCCTCGCCTCGTATCGAAACTCCCCTTCTTCCCGTGCGCTTACCTGGCGTACGGGTGATACTCGATCACCCCGGTCTTCTGGTCGCGCGAGAACCGGGACAGGTAGTCCCACGCTATCCTGGCGTACTGGGGATACAGGGCATGAATCAGATTCGCCGTGTAGTTGAGGGCCACCATGGGGACCCCCTGCCCGTTATGCAGGTACCATAGGAAGTTTTTGTGTTCGTCGTTCAACAGGGTCTCGGACCAGGCGTCGGCCTGAAACCCGCACTTCGGGTACGCGGCGAAGTCAAAGCGGACCGGGCTCATCTTGTTGAAACGCAGGAACGTATTCATCAGCACCTGGGAATTGTCCGAAAGGCTGCCGTCCTCGGGGTTGATGTTGGGCGCCAGGTCGTAGGCGCTGGTCATGTACATGAACGGCAGGTCCGTTTCCTCGAACCGCTTCGCCATGTCGTCGGTGAACGTGAACATCGCGCCGGCCATGTCGACAACGGCGGCCAGCAAGCGGGGGTGGCTGGTCGAGAGGGTGAGGGTGGCCCCGCCGCCCATCGAATAGCCGGACGCATAGACGCGGGAAGCGTCGATCGCGGGATAGGTCTTCATCATGTATTCGGCCAGCGCGGCCAGCGATTGTCCAAGAACGCGCTGATCGGAATAGAGGCTCTGGTGTTCCGGCGCCACCACTATAAACCTTTCCCGGCACACCATCTCCAGCCAGCCGACCTCTTCTACAAAGGCCTGCGGATCATCGCCGCCGCCATGGAGGGCGATCACGAGGGGAACGGTGCCGGGAGCGACCCTGTTCTGGAGAACCTCGCGGGGAACATACTCGTACCAGGTCTGCAGGTACTCGCCGGCCGCGCTTTTGATGCTCGAGAACCGGTCTTCCTGGTGTGCTGTCACGGAAACGCCGTCCCGCGTCACCCCATCGGTGATAACGTTCCGCGGGGCCAGGGAGTAAGGCGCCTGGTCGAAGTTATATCCCTGGAAGGGGGTGCCGGCGCTGTGCAGCCCCTGTTTGACGGCGGGGATGCGCATCGTCCGGGAGAACATCCCGTCATACGCCTTTTTGATGATGGCGGCCGTGTCGGGATTGGGTCCCCTGTGGACGACCACCTGTTGCAGCGGCAAGGCCTGGTTGAAGTGGGTGGTGGTCCCGGCCTCCCCCTTGACGGCGTCGGTTTTGTTCGCGCCCTTGTACGCGGCTTCGACGGCCGCGGTGGGGTTCACGAGGTAGACGGGCAGAACGGCGGCCACCTTGTGGACCTCTTCCATCCTGCCGTTGATCAGCAGGGCGCCGGCGATGCGGCTCGCGTAGTCGAAGGTGCCGGCGATGTAGTTGTTGAAGAAGGAGGCGCCGCCGTCGATGCCGATGGCGTAGAGGAAGCCGAACCCGCCGAAATAGGCGCCGTCGGCCCAGGTCGTGACGGTGTTGCCCGATCTTACCGATTCCCCCAGCGACAGCATCGCCGTCTGGAGAGCGTAGTAGTGCTTCTGGTCGGCGGCGGTGAAGCCGGCCCGGGGATCGGACGGGGTGACGAGTACCACGCTCCCGATCGCCGCGTCGATGATGTCGGTCAGGCCGAGCTGTTTCAGGAAGGCAAGCGCCGCGTCCTTGTTCGGGAATGCCTTCTCGGCAAAGACCAGGATGTTGGTGTTGGAGCGGAGGGCGCGCCCGCTCCACAGGTTCGCCGACCGGTATACGTAGGTGGTTTTCGAGGGATAGCCGTCGAGCACGGGATGGGACTTGAAGACCCCGGATCCTTGTGCGGAGGCCGCGGCAGGACCGCTCACGCGAGCCTCTTCCAGCGTCTCGAAAGTGGCCCGGTTCCCCAGCCGGTTGGAGTAGTCAAGCCCGAAGGCGCCGGAGGCGAGGGCCAGGCCCGCCGCGAGGGCGAGCGCCAGAGTCAGGGGGGATTGGATCTTCAGCACGGGTCAACCTCCGTTTCTTGCCGGCGCGGTTGCCGGCGGCGTTTCGGCAGGGTTGTTCGAGAGAACGACAGAATGCCGGACCCTGTCCATTACCGGTATCGGTGCGATCATACCGCAGGCGCGGGCCGGTTGGATGGGAAATATCGGCGGGTTCCTCCCGCCGTGATTCGCCCGGGCTTGGTGCGGCGGTACGGTTTCCGCGCCGGTCACCCCTTTCCGGGCCATGGTAGCGGGCCGGTGAAAAGGTGTTCCGAAAAGTGGCGGCCGCGTGGTAGATTGGGTCGTCAAAGATCCGCTTTGCCGGCATACAAATTTATTGGATTCAAGCAGTTATACACACCAAGGGGCCCCCGGTCCCCCTTCTTCGCCGGCGTTCGGGGATGTGGCGGACGGCCCCGGGTCGGCGGGGCGGGGCGAAAGGAAACGCACAATGAAACCTGGAAAGGCCTGCCTGTTTCCCATTCTCTTTCTCCTTTTCGGCGGCGTCGCGTCGGCGGGGAAGTACCGGCAGCATTTCGGCAACGAAGCGAGCTTTGAAACCCTCGAGGAAGCCCGCCTCAACGCCCCCGCCCTGCTCGCGGAATGGACCGGCCGTACCTATGTGCCCGATCCCGCCATGGATGCCTATCCGGCCGGCACCACCTTCGTGTACCGCTCCGCCAGGATGTTCACCGACCTGAGCGCGGCCGCCCGGATGAACACGAACATCCTGGTCTATACGGACAGGTCGTTCGCAAACAGGGACGCGGCGCTCGCCTTCCTCGAGGAGCTCGGCCTGACCGGCATCATCGGGAAGGCCTACGGCAGCGTGGTGCTGGTTACGCCCATCGACAAGGAAAAGGGGTTCGGCCTCGCGGACCAGACCGCGTATTACCAGCTGCAGTCCGCCATGTGCAACGTCGGTTACTCCCGGCGGGCCGAGGGGAAGCTGAACCATTACGCCGACAGCGCCTGGTACGGCGGCGTGACCTATCGCTACCTGGTCGGCCTGGACGGCGGGGCCACGTTCATCAATAACTACGTAGCCGGCACCTTCGACTACATCACCCGCATCGCCGGCCTGCTCCTGGTCGGCGGGAACATGGAGCGTATCCGGGAAGTGGCCTCTTTTGTCCCCGCCTATCTCGTGAACGCGCCCGGGGCCGTCGTCGCGAAATACCGGGCGGCCAACGCGACGGATGCCTGGGGAACGCAGGGGGACCTGAATTACTATTTCAACCAGGCCCGGCCGCTTCAGAGGGTGATCGTGGCTTCCGGGAACGACCGGGATGTTCGGTCCATCGTCCGGGACGCCTATGATCGGCTCTTTACCAAGGCGATGCGGGTTCCCGTCGCCAAGGCGAACCTCCACACGGCGTCCACTCCCTACGCGGACTATAACTTCAACGCCGCGCCCTACTCTCTGGGGGCGCGCAACGCCATCACGGATGGAGTGACGGCGGACAAGGTCCACGTGGTCGAGCGCCAGGAGGAGCGCTTCAAGGATATGGCGGCGCCGTCCGGAGAATACCTGGACACCTGGTACGAACTGCTCCCCGAGGAGGTAAAGAACAACACGGCGCCAAGACATTCCATTCCGCTCGTCCTGGCCAATCACGGCGGCGGTGACGATCCCCTGCAGTATCTGGATGAAATCGGCCTGGTCCAACTGGCGGGCGAAAAGCGGATCGCCGTCGTCGCCCCCTTCCATTCGAACGTGACCGGTATTCTGAGCGAGGTCCTGCCGGAACTGGTCCGGTATATGCTGGACGCCTACCCCGCGCTTGACCCGTCGCGGGTGTATTGTACCGGGTACTCCATGGGCGGCCGGGCCGCCATGGCGGCGCTCAGCGGGGACGCCGGGGTCTTTGCCGCCGCCGTTGCACAAGGCGCGGTGACCTACCTGGCGACGGAGGAGCAGGAAAAACAGTATGCCGACATCGATATCCCGATCCTCTTCACGACCTCCACCTACGATTTTCACATGGACGAGGCCACGCTCGTCCTGCGCCTGAGCTACTATTTCGGCATGAAGGCCGTCACTTTCGACTATACGACGCTGATCAACCAGTACCTCGGGTACAACGGGATGGAACCGGTCCGGTTCGACTTCGCCGCCCATCCCATGAGCGGATTCAAGGGGGATACGTACGAAAGGGTGATGCTGAACAACGAGTATGCCACCCATACCTGGATGATCCACAACCGCGACGGCGTTCCCATGGTGGGGTTGAACGTCACCGAGTTTCTGCCCCACGGCCTCTACCAGGAGTACGCCGGCATCTTCTGGAACTTCGCGAAGCACTACTCGAGAAACCTGGAAACCGGCGAGGTCGTATACAACCCCTTCGTGGAGTAGTCCCGGGTTAAGGCGTGGGAGCGGTTCGGGAACCGCTAACCGGCGCCTGTTTCACGGCGGCGGAGCCGCCGCGGAAGGAGAGGGAGATCGTGAAAAAATCCGTTGCCGGAGGCACCGCGCTGTTTGCCGCAATTTTCCTGGCGGCGGGCATGTTCCGCCTGGCGGGGGCCGAGGCCCCGTACTCCTACATGAACTACCACAACCGGCAAAACAACGGGGCGACGTTCGAGGCGCTTGAAGAGGCGCGCCGGAGCGGGCCCCGGGCGGTGGCGTCCCTGTATGGAAACGGGGGAAAACGGTTCGCGCCGCATCCCGCGCTCGAACACTTCCCTGCGGGAAGCGTGTACGTGTATCGTTCCGCGAACCTGTACGGGGGACAAACCGCCGCCCGGAACAATACGGCCGTGGTGGTTTTTTCCGAACGCCGCTTCCAGGGAAAAGAAGAGGCGCTTCGCTTCCTGACGGACCTGGGGTTGACCCGGCAAATAGATGCGGTGACGGGAAGCATCATTCTCGTGACGCCGGCCGATCCCGGCGCCGGCTTTACCCGGACCGATCTGAAGAACTATTACACGCTGCACGGCGTTCTCTTTACGCAGAACGCATCGCGGCGGACCAACAAGGAAATTGTTTACTACTCCGACGCCGAATACTGCGGCGCTCACGGCAAGGTGTATTTTATCGGCATCGAAGGGGGTGCGACTTTCATCAACAACCTGGTCGCGCCGGGCCGGCATGACGTCATCGGCCTCTGTGCCGGCCTGATGCTGGTCGGGGGCAAGATGGACGCGGCGGCGAAGGTCGCCACGCATGTTCCCGTTTACCTTCTCAACGGCTCCCCGGCGGCCGTGGAGCAATACCGCAAGGTCAACGGGACGGACGCCTACCGCGTCGTCGACGGCGTCGAGGAGTTCTACAACCGGCTGGTTCCGCTGCGGCGGGTGATGGCGGCCACCGATCCGCAGCCGGAGCTTTCCGCCCACGTCGCGGACGCTTTCCACGACCTTTTTCTCCAGGCCCAGCGGGTGTCCGTGGTCCGCTCCCGGGCGCAGGAGGCGACGAACACGCCGCCGTACCTGAACTACGTCGCGGCGCCCGACATCACCCGCTATGCGCTGTGCCCTCGCAACGCCATCGTCGATGGTGTCACGGCCAGGGGCCGGCTTCACGTCTCCTTTCACCGGGAGGAGAGGTTTGGCGACCTGAAGACCAGGTACGATCAGTATCTGCAGAGCTGGTATGAATTCATTCCGCAGGACGTCCTGGATGGGACGGCGGCCCGGGGGAGCGTCCCCGTGATCCTGGCGCTGCATGGAACGGGGGACGACCCCCTGATGTTCGTCGATGAAATCGGCCTGCTGGAAGTCGCCGGACGGGAGAAGGCGGCCGTGATCGCTCCTTTCGAGGAGGAACTGGTCGTGGTGCATGAGGGGGCGCGGGTTGTCATGGGGGTGCCGGTCTCCGAGGGGATTTTGACCAAAGCCCTGCCGCGGCTGATCGCCCACGTGCTGGAAAAATATCCGGCGCTGGACGCCTCCCGGGTATACGCCGCCGGATATTCCCTCGGCGGCGGCGCCACCTACCGGGCCATGTATGGCGGCATGGAACAAATCGCGGCCGCCGTCCCCATGGCGGGGATGCACGACGACATGTTTTATCACAGTACGCCGGATGAGGACGCGCGGCTGCGGGAGATCGGGATGCCCGTCATGATTCTGACCTCGACCTTCGACCTGGGTTTCAACCAGGAGGAAGGCCGGCTGACCGACAACACGCTCAAACTGCTGCGCGACTTTGCCCGGCTGAACCGGGTCCCGCTGGCGGACGTTGGCGATTTTTCGGCGCACCCGATGATCGGCTATCGGGCCGACCGGATGGAGGTGAGCACGCTGGCGGGGGAGTGGCGCACCTTCCTGTGGTCCTTCAACAACGACGAGGGGGTCCCGATCCTGGGCTTGTCGTGCACCGAAAACTTGACGCACTCGCTGTATCCCTACTACGGCGAGATCGCCTGGAACTTCATGAAGCGTTTCGCCCGCGAATCCAAAACCGGGAAATTGCTCTATGCGCCTGAATGAACGCAAAGCCCGCAGGAAAGGAAAAGCCATGACCGTGACCGTTTTCCGCCGTGCAATGATCTTCTGCCTGCTGATCCTGGGCGCTTCCCCGGCGCGGGGCTATCAGCAGCACTTCATCCGCGAGGCGAGTTTTGAAACCCTGGAGGAAGCGCACCGCAACGGCCCCGCCCGCCTGGCGGAAATGACCGGACGCATGTACGCGGCGGATCCCGCCCTGGATCGCTATCCGGCCGGTACGACCTATGTCTACCGCTCCGCCCGCATGTATACCAGCCTGAGCGCGGCCTTCCGGATGAACACCAACATCCTTGTGTATACCGACAAGGAGTTGAACGGGAAAGAGGAGGCGCTGGCGTACCTCGAGGCCCTGGGCTTGACGGACATCATCGATGAGGCCTTCGGCAGCGTCGTGCTTGTGACGCCCATCGACAAGGCGAGGGGCTTCGGTGCGGCGGACCAGTACGCGTACCTGCAGCTGCAATCCGCGATGTGCAACCTGGGATTCTCCGTTCAGAATCGGGACACGGGGGCGCGGTACTATGCCGACAATGCTTACTTTGGAGGATTGACCAACCGCTACCTGATCGGCCTGGACGGCGGCGCCGATTTTATTTGCGACTATGTCGCCAACACGCTGGACTACGTCGGGCGCATCGCGGGCATGCTCCTGGTCAATCCGTCGATGAACGAGGCCGTTGACGTGGCGGCCGTCGTACCCGTGTACCTGGTCGGCGGCACGGATACGACATTCGCCCGGTTTCAGGCGGTCAACGGGGCCTATGCTTACGAGAAGACCCTGGACAAGACCGTGTTTTTCAACCAGCAATTCCCCCTGAGAAAAGTCGTCGTTTCCGGGGCCGGCGGCGATGACCCGAGCCGTTATGTCCGGGACGCGTACTATTCCCTGTTTATCAAGACCATGCGCGTTCCGGTCGTGAAGGGGGGGCTTTTTGTAGCGGCCAACGAGTTCAGCAAATACAATTTCAACCAGGCCCCCTACTCGCTGTCGGCCCGCAATGCGGTCCTCGATGGAGTCACTCCCGACGGCATCCATGTCGTTGAACACCGGGAGGACCGTTTTTCGGGTATCCGGGCCAAAAACGGCGAATACCTGAAGACCTGGTATGAATTCCTGCCCGAAGAGGTGATCGACGGCAGTGCGGCAAAACACAGCATTCCGCTGATCCTGTGCAACCACGGCGGCGGCGACGATCCCGTACAGGCGGCCGACGAAACCGGGTGGATCGCGCTGGCGGGAAGCGAACGGCTGGCACTGGTGGCGCCCCGTTACGCCAGCGACATACCGGGCAGTTCGATCTTTGATGGATCCCCCTTTGACGTGAACGGCCGGTCCCTGCCCGCCCTGGTGGAGTACATGCTGGAAGCCTACCCGGCGTTGGACCCCGCCCGCGTCTATGTCACCGGCTATTCCATGGGCGGCGCGGCGACGGTGGAGGTGATCGAGCGTGCGCCCCGGCTGTTTGCCGCCGCGGTCCCCATGGCCGCCGGAACCCCGTGGGGCATTTACGCACCGACGGCGGAAGAGGCCGCCGTCTTCGAAAAAGTCGATGTGCCGGTGATGTTCACCACTTCGGAATTCGACCTGCCGGGCGCCGTCGATCAGCAGGAGAATATCCTCGGTGAAGGATACCGGGAATGCATTGAACGGTTCGTCTCTTTCAATGAAGTCGAACGGATCGACTTTGATTTCAAATCCTATCCCGTGGTCGGCTTCCGTGCCGACAGGATCGTCAATCGCATCCTGAACGATGAATATGAAAACACCACCTGGTACCTGAACAACAAGGAGGGAATTCCCATGGTAGCGGTCAACTATACAAAATTGCTGCCCCATGGACTGTATCCCGAATACGGCATGCTGGCGTGGTCCTTCATGAAGCGTTATTCCCGGGATCTTGATGACGGAAAAGTAGTTTATAGGCGCTGAACCGGCATATGGCCATTCGCGGTTGTATCAGGATGCGGTGAAGACGATGGAACGGGGCCCTGCCTGGAAACAGGGAAACGTGTGGGACGTCCCTATTTTAATTACGGCGACGCGGCGGCTGGCGCGCACGCTCGGGCAGGATTACGCCGCGGCGCAGCAGGCGGCGGGCCGGGAGGCGTGGGAATCGCCGCGGATCGTGACCTGGCCCGAGTGGGTCGAGGAGTTGTGGGGGCGACTGCTCATGGCGCGCGACGACGCGCCGGTGGTGCTGCGGGGCTGGCAGGAGCAGGCGCTCTGGGAACGGGTCGTGCGCGCCGCCGCCGGGGCCGCCGGGCTGCTCGAGCCGCGCAGCGCGGCCATGACCGCGCAGGAGGCGTGGCGCCTGGCCGGGGAATGGCGCCTCGACATCGCCGCGTTCCGGCGCACGGGGAACGAGGACGCGCGCGCCTTCGCCGGCTGGGCCGGCCGCTTCGCCGCGATCTGCCGGGAGGAAGGGTGGCTCGACCGGACGCGGCTGACCGACGTGGTGAAGGAGGGGCTGGGACGGCTGCGCCTCCCCCCCGCGGTGGTGCTCACGGGGTTTGATGACTACCCGCCGCAGCAGCTCGAATTCCTGGACGCGCTGGCCGCCGCCGGCTGCACCGTCACCCAAAGTGCCGCGGAGCCGCCGGAAACCGGCGCCGGGGCCCTGCTCGTCCCCTTTCCCGACCCAGACCGGGAGATCGAGGCGGCCGCGCGCTGGGCGCGGGCGCTGCTGGAAAGGGGGGCGGCGGGGCGGATCGGCGTGGTCGTCAACGGCCTGGCCGAACGCCGGGACCGGGTGGAGCGCATCTTCCGCGGCGTCCTGGAACCCGCGGCCCTCGTCGAGGGGGACGCCCGGCCGTCGTCGTTCAACCTGTCCGCCGGGCGCCCGCTTTCGGCATGGCCCCTCGTCAGGAGCGCGCTCGACCTCCTGGGGCTGACCCCGGGGGACAACGCGTGGAGCGATATCAGCCGGATGCTGCTCACCCCGTACCTCGCGGGGTCCGACCGGGAGCGGGGCGCGCGGGCGGCGTTCGACCGGGGCCTTCGCCGCCGGGGGAGCTTCCTGATCGCGGGCTCGAGCCTGCCGACGCTGTGCGGGCGAGCGGGATGCGCGGTGCTCGAGCGGCTTCTGCGCAGGTGGCTGGCGGCGTACGGCGCCGCGGCGCCGCGGCGGACCGCGGACGAATGGAGCCGTCACTTTTCCTCGCTGCTCGAGGCCTTCGGCTGGCCGGGCGAACGCCCCCTGGACAGCCTGGAGTTCCAGGTGTTCGAAGCCTGGAGCGGACTGCTGTCCGACTTCGCCGCCACGGGCCTGACCGGGGGGGCGATGGAGCGGGGGGAGGCCGTCGCCGCCCTCGGGCGCATGGCCGGCGGCCGCATGTTCCAGCCGGAGACGGAAGGGGCGCCGGTGCAGGTGCTCGGCCTGCTCGAGGCTTCCGGGCTTTTCTTCGACCACCTCTGGGTCGCCGGGCTGCACGACGGCGCCTGGCCGGGGCCCGCGAACCCGAACCCGTTCCTCCCGATCGGCCTGCAGAAGGAAAAGGGGGTGCCCCGCTGTTCGCCCGAGCGGGAGCTGGAATTCGCAATGCGGGTCACCCGGCGCCTCCTCGGGAGCGCGGCCGAACCGGTCCTGTCCCATCCCCTGCGGGAAGGGGACCGTGAACTGGGGCCCAGCCCGCTCGTTGCCGGGGTGCGGCGCGCCGCACCGGGAGAAATCGAGCGCTGGGACGGTCCCCCGGTGGAAGAGGTCATCCGCGCTGCGCGCCTTGTCGAAACCCTCGTTGACGAAACGGCGCCGGCGCTCGGCGAGCAAGCCAGGCAGCGGGGGGGGACGCGGGTGTTTCAGCTCCAGTCCGCGTGCCCGTTCCGCGCCTTTGCCCAGCTGCGGCTGGGGGCGGAGGAACTCGATTCCCCGCTCCCCGGGCTCGACCCCGCGGCGCGGGGCACCCTCGTGCACGCCGTGCTCGAGGAGACCTGGAGGGAACTGAAAACCCACGCCGCGCTCTGCTCCCGCCCCGACATCGACGAGGTCGTGGCCCGCTCGGTCGAGCGCGCGCTCGAGCGGTTTGAGCGCGATCGCCCTCTTCCAGCCGGGTTCGCCGCGCTGGAACGGCAGCGGCTGCGCCGGCTGGCCGCGGAATGGCTCGAGGTCGACCGGGAGCGGGAACCCTTCGAAGTCATCGAACCCGAGGAGGAAAAGTTCGCCGAGACGGGGGGCGTCCGCTTTCGGGTCAAGATCGACCGGGTGGACCGGCTGGCCGACGGGCGCGAAATGATCGTCGACTACAAGACCGGGATCACCTCCCCCCGGTCCTGGGAGTCGGATCGCCCCGAGGAACCGCAGCTGCCGCTGTACGGCACCATTCACGAAAAGCCCCTGGCCGGGATCCTCTACGCCCGGGTCAGGACGGGGGACCTGCGCTTTGTCGGCCTGGTCGACGGCGACGTGTCCCTTCCGGGCTGCGAGCGGGTCGAACTCGGCGCGCAGGTCGACCGCTGGCGCGCGGTCCTTGCCAGGATCGGCGGCGAATTCCGGGAGGGGCGGGCGGAGGTGGATCCCAGGGACGGCGACCGGACCTGCCGCCACTGCCCGCTCCCCTCCCTCTGCCGCGTTTCCGAATGCCCGGCCGCCGGCCCGAGGCTTGACGACGGGGAGGCAGACCGATGACGGGTCCCCGGAAGGAAAGCCCCGACAGCGGAAAGAGAAGGCTCGCTCTCGACCCGGCCCGTTCGTTCATCGTACAGTCTCCCGCGGGGTCGGGAAAGACGGAACTTCTGATCCAGCGGTACCTGGCGCTGCTCGGGGTGGTGGACCGGCCCGAGGCCGTGAGCGCCATCACCTTCACCCGCAAGGCCGCCGGGGAGATGGGGCGGCGCGTCATGGACGCCCTCGCCGCGGCCGCCGGGGAGCGTCCCGACGAGGGGCACCGGGCCCTTACCTGGGACCTGGCCCGGCGGGTGCGCGCCAACAGCGGGAAGCGGGGATGGCGGCTCGAACAAAACCCCGGGCGGCTCAGGATCCAGACGATCGACGCCCTCTGCGCCTCGATCGTGAGGCGGCTGCCGTGGCTCTCCCGCATGGGGGGGGCGCCCGCCGTCGTCGAGGACGCCGGGGAGCTGTACCGGGAAGCGGCGCGGGCGACGCTCGACATGCTCGAGGGGGAGCAGTGCGCGGAGGAGGTCGCCACCCTGCTCCGCCACGTGGACAACGATCGCCAGGTCCTCGAGCGCCTGCTCACCGGCATGCTCGCGCGGCGGGACCAGTGGCTGCGCCACATCGACGCGGCCGACCCGGAGAAGAGCCGGGCCGCGCTGGAGCGTTCGCTGGAGAACGTGGCACTCGACGCCGTCGCGGCCGCTCAAAGGGCGGTCCCGGACCGCCTGGTCGCCGAGATGGCCGCGATCGCCGCCGAGGCGGCGCTCCACCTCGAGGAGGCGGGGAGGGAGGGCCCCGTCCGGGCGTGCGCGGCCTTGGCCGGTCCTCCCGGAGCGGACCGTCTCGACGCCTGGCTCGGAATGGCCGACATGCTGCTCACCAAGGGGGGGACCTGGCGAAAGAGCCTCACCGTCGCAAACGGGTTTCCCCCGGGGGACAAGCCGCTGAAGGAGCGCTGCGGCGGGTTGATCGGGACCCTTTCGGCAAGCGAGGGGGCGCGGCGGGCCCTGGACGAACTCCGCCATCTCCCCGACCGCCGTTTTTCGGAAGGGCAGTGGCGGATCCTGTCGTCGGTCGTGAAGCTGCTGCCGGTGGCGGTCGCGCGGCTCGACGCCATTTTCCGCGCCCGCGGGGAGGCTGATTTCGTCGAGATCGCGATCGCCGCCCGGCGGTCGCTCGCGTCGTCCTCGTATGCCGATGACAACCCCGATCTCCGCGTCGAGCATATCCTGATCGACGAGTTCCAGGACACCTCCGTCAGCCAGCACGCGCTCCTGGCGGCGCTGACGGCCGGGTGGGAGCCGGGCGACGGGCGGACGGTCTTCGCCGTGGGCGACCCGATGCAGTCGATCTACCGCTTCCGCGAGGCGGAAGTGGGGCTGTTTCTCAAGACCCGCCGCGACGGCATCGGCGCCGTCCCGATGGAGCCGATCACGCTCGAGGCCAATTTCCGGTCGGTGGCGGGAGTGGTCGGGTGGGTGAACGACACCTTTCCCGGCGTCATGCCGGAGGAGGAGGAGATCCCCACCGGCGCGATACCGTTCAGCCCCTCCATCGCGATGCGCGGGGCGGGGGAGGGTCCCGCCGTCACCCTGCATCCGTTTATCGGTCGGGACGACGAAGCGGAGGCCGCCCGGGTGGTGGAGATCGTCCGGTCGGCCCGGGACCGGGGGAAAAAGGCCGCGATCCTGGTCCGTTCCCGTCCCCACCTGGCGTCGATCCTCCCCGCCCTGGAGGAGGCCGGACTGGGATTCCGGGCGGTGGAGATCGAGCCGCTGGCGGGCGTGAGCGTCATCCGGGACCTCACGGCCCTGACCCGGGCGCTGCTGCACCCGGCCGACCGCGTCGCGTGGCTGGCGGTGCTGCGCGCCCCCTGGTGCGGGATGACGCTCGGGGAGCTCTGCGCCGTTGTTGGGGACGATCTCGAAACGGCGGTCTGGGACCTGGCGCGCGGCGAGGGGGTGGAGGAAGCGCTCGGCGCCGGAGGGCGCGCGCGCCTTGCGCGCGTGGTCGCGGTGCTCGAGCGCGCCCTCGCTCGGCGTTCGGCGTCGCTGCGCGCCCGGGTCGAGGGGGCGTGGCTCGCGCTCGGCGGGCCGGCGTGTGTCTCCGCCCCGGAAGAGATCGAAAACGCCGGGGTCTTCTTCGACCTGCTCGAGGAGATGGACGATGGCGGCGCCCTCGACCTGGAGCGGTTCGAGCGGCGCATCGGGGATCTCTACGCCCGGCCCGACGCCGGGGCGGACGACCTGCTCGAGATCCTGACCATCCACAAGGCGAAGGGGCTCGAGTTCGACGTGGTCGTCGTGCCGGGCCTGGGCCGGCCGCCGAACCGGGACGAAGCGCGCCTGATGCTGTGGCTGGAGCGCCCCCGCTACGCCGGTGCGCAGGCGGACCTGCTGTTGGCCGCACTCGGAGCCACCGGCGCCGAGCGCGACCGGACCTACGATTACCTCCGGCGGATCGAAAGCCTGAAGTCGGAGCACGAGACGGGGCGCCTGCTCTACGTCGCCGCCACCCGGGCCCGGTCGGAACTCCACCTGCTGGGGCATGCCGGGTACCGGACCGGGGAGAAGGGGATCGAATTGAGGGAGCCGGCCTCGGGGTCGCTCCTCGGGTGCCTCTGGGCGGCCGCGCGGGAAACGTTCCAGGAGGCCGCGGCGGGCTGGGCGCCGGCGGACGTCGACGGCGGGCCGCAGCTGTCGGCGGAACGGGTCCCCCGGAGGATCCGCCGCCTGGCTCCCGGTTGGGCCCTCCCCCCCCTTCCGGCGGGGATGAAAGGGGCGGTCGGGGAGCCTGGGGGGGCGGGGGAAGAGCAGGTGAGCTTTCACTGGGTCACGGACACGCTGCGCCACGTAGGCACCGTCGTGCACCAGGCGCTCAGGCGGATGGCCGAAGAAGGGGGGTGGACGGAGGACATCGTCAGGCGCCGCGTGCCCTCCTTCCGTTCCGCCCTCGCCTCCCTGGGCGTGCCGCGGGAGGAATGCACGGCGGCGGCGCACCGGGTGGCCGACGCCCTGGTGCGGGCGCTCGGGGACGAGCGCGGGAAGTGGTTGCTCGGGGCGCACGACCTTGCGGCGTGCGAATACGAACTCAGCGGGGTCGTCGAAGGGAGGGTGGTCGGCGCGCGCATCGACCGGACCTTCGTCGACGAAGAGGGCACGCGCTGGGTGGTCGATTACAAATCCAGCCTGCACGAAGGCGCCGGGCTCGACGCTTTCCTCGACAACGAGTGCGCCCGCTACCGCGGGCAGCTGGAACGGTACCGGGTGCTGTTCAGGATGCTGGAGGAGCGGCCGGTGCGCACGGCCCTCTACTTCCCCCTCCTGGGCGCCTGGCGCGAAGTCGACTGAAACAAGTGGATTCGGCAGGGCACGGCAGGAACGGAAACCCGGCGTTTTCGCTCAGTTTCCGTTCCCCGTGCTCCGCTTTGCCGCAGTCGGCGATCAGGACTGAACGCTTTGCAGGATCTCCCGGCCGAAGGCCATGCAGTCGGCGCGTTTCAGGTTGTCGTTGTCGGGATAAGAGCTGATCATGACGCGCTGCGCCGGCGCGACCAGTTCCTTGGTCACCCTCCCCGGAAACACCTTTCCGGGCACCTTGCCGGCCGGGCAGAGTTTCGCCAGGATATTGTCGATGTAATTGGTGTGTTCCTGCGGTCCCGGGGGCACTCCGCGGTTGTTGGCGGCCGCGAAAAACCCGCGCACCTTGCCCTTAAGGACGGCCTGGTTCTCCTTCAGGTATTTCTCCATCTGGGGGTGGATGGTGAAACTCCTGATGGAGCTGCCCACGACGATGTGATCGAACCCGCTCAGGTCGGGATTCTCCCGGACATCGAAAACGTCGGCGATCCCGCCCATCCCTTCCGATATCCACACCGCGGCGTCACGCGAGGTCCCGCACCAGGTGGCATACAGAACCGCCCATTTTTTGTCCGAAGGATTGGGGTAATACTTCAGAGCCCATGCCTTGGGGACGACCGAAAGGAACGCCCCGGCCAACCCGAATTTCAAAAAAGTTTTCCTGTCCATCGAGGACACCTCCTGATAGCTGTTGCCGTGATTTTCCCGGTGCTGCGCGCCGTAGCGGACATTATGCCAGAACCGCCCGGCTATGGAAACCGCAACGGGACCTTATATGGCGCGACCGATACGGGAACCGTCCCCGATGGCGTCGATGATCAGGGCGGGGTTGCCGCAGTCGCCGATCCGGTGGATCTCGGGCGCGGTCCCTTGCAGGCTCGCGGCAAGCCCGGGATCCGGCTCCATGGCAAGGGCCGGCAGGATGGTGTCGGCCGCCAGCGTTTTTTCCCGCCCCTCCCTGGTGGTGATCGTCAGCCCCTGGTCGGTGATCTCCCCGTATTGGACGCCCGACAGCATGGACACTCCCTTGCGCTCCAGCCACCAGAGCAGGCGGAACTTGTAATTCTCGACCACCCCGGCGCCCATCGTCCCGGCCGTGTCCACGACGGTCACCCGCCTGCCGCGCCTGGTCAGAAACAGGGCCAGCTGGAGGCCGTGGATGCCGCCGCCGATGATGACCACCCTTTTGCCGATCGGCATCCACAACTTCGTGGCCCACAGGAGCAGCCTGGGGCCGGCGAACCTCAGGTACGTCCTCAGCCTGCGGTTCAGGGCGGCGGGCCGGACCACGTTCCGCCCGTCAACGCCGGGAATATCCGGAACGGAGTACCGGCCTCCGGTGGCCAGCAGGAGCACATCCGGCTTGACCTGCTCGACCAGCGCCCTGTCGACCTCCCTGCCGCGAATGATCCTGACGCCCAGCCTGGCGACCTGGGTCTCGAGGTAGCGCACCAGGGCCGGCAGGTCTTCGATGTCGAGCCCCTTGATCATGGCGGCTATGGGCATGGACCCTCCCAGCCGCCGTTCCTTCTCGTACAGCGTAACCTCGTGTCCCCGCAAAGCCGCCACCCGGGCCGCCTCCAATCCCGCCGGTCCGCCGCCGGCCACCATGACCTTTTTCTTTTTGAGCGCCGGCTTGATCTCGAATTCCCGCTCCCTGGTCAGGGCGGCGTTGACGCGGCAACAGGACTTCCCCTCGACGGGATGCGTATGGATGGCTTCGATGCAGGAGAGACAGCGGGTGCACGGGGCGATATCCTCCATTCTTCCCGCGGCGACCTTGTTGGGGAATTCGGGGTCGGCCAGCAGGCTCCGGGTCATGCCGATGAAGTCCGCCTGGCCCCGGCGCAGGATTCTCTCCCCCATTTCGGCGTCGATGCCAGCGGTGGCGATGACCGGGATGGAAACCGCCTTCCTAACCGCTGCCGACAGCGGCACCCAGAAGCCGGCCCCGGCCCGGCGGCCATCGAGCCCTTCGGGCAGGGGGTCCGGGGCTTCCGGGTAGCACACCGTTTCGGGCCAGTTGATCAGGCGGTAGACCGGGCCGAAACCGTCGGCCTTGGGATGGAGGTTGTCGGCGCCGGCCGCTTCGAATATCCGCCCGAATTCCCGCCCCTCCGCGGGAGTGATGCCGTCGTCGACCCCGTATTCGGCGGCATTGTACAGGACGCCGATAGGGAAGTCCTTCCCCAGGCGGCGCTTCATCTCCTTCAGGATTTCCACCGTGAACCGGGCCCGGTTTTCCAGGCTCTGGGGGCCGTAATGGTCCCGGCGCCGGTTCCAGTGGCGCGACATGAAGGTATTGCCCAGGTGCTGGGTGCCGCAGTGGATCTCCAGGTGGTCGACCCCGGCCCGTTGGTAACGCGTTGCCGCCTTGACGAACTTTTCCTGGATCTCCCCAATTTCGGCGATCGTCGCCTCGGTGGTTTCGTCGCTCCATTTTTCATACACCTCCTCCCTCATCACCGAGGCCGCTATGGGGGGGCGCCCGGAAAGGGAGGCGGGGCACCAGGGGCCGGCATGCATCATCTGCACGGATAACCGGCACCCGTGTTTGTGGACGGCGTCGGCCAGTTTGCGGAAGCCCGCGATGTATTCGTCGGCGTCGATGCGCAACCCGTCGGCCATCCTCGCGCCCATGGGGTAGTCCAGGTAGGCGTTCCACAAAATGATCATGCCCGCGCCGCCCCGGGCCACCGCTTCGATGTAGTCGATGGTCTTCTGGTTCATGTGGGGATCGCGGGGGTCGTGGGTGTTCATCTCCGCGGCGGTCTTGACGATTCGGTTCTTGATCCGCAGTTTCCCGATATTGCAGGGTGAAAACAGCTTCTCAAACCGGGCCTTTCCGCTCATGATCCCTTCTCCTTGTGGCCTGTGTCGCCGGCCCCACCCCCTGAAACCACGCTCCGGGACCCCTCCCTGCATGCCGGGGAATCAGGATTGAGCTTCAGGAAAACATCGTCGACATAGTAGACTGCGCCTATCGAATGAACCCGTTTCATTATTGCAAAGAACCACCCGGAAAGCTGAGAGAAAACCATGACCCGTGAAGAATTTGACGTGTACCTGGAAAAATTCAACGGCAGGGATTACCAGGGATTTCTCGAGTATTTCGCCGACACCTTCGAAATGGTCCATGTCGGCGGTTCCCTCAAATCCCGGGAGGCGGTGAGGAAGTTCTACGATTTTCTTCACGCCTATATCAAGGAAAGCGTTATCGTCGACCGCTTCGTTTCGGACGAACACACCATCGCGCTCGAAGCCAGGGTGCGGATCGAGGGAGTGAGGGAATTGACGCCGGAAACGGTCGCCGCTTCGGACTACCCGAGGCTCAAGCCGCTGGCCGTCGGGCAGTCGGCCGTGATCCCGCAGTTCATTCATTACCATCTCGAGAAAGGCAAGTTCGTAAAAGTCGTTTGTGCGGAACTCTAGTGCCATTATTGCGCCGGGAACACAACCCCGGTTCCGGTCCCGGTGACAAGGTTGTAGCCATGAGATAGACAATACGCCCAGGAAAGTTTTTTGTGGTGATGCCATTTGGGAAACGTGTGGTCCGTCCCCGTTTGGGTTGTGATATCCTATGGGCCATTGGAGGAGGAGGTGTATGAAACTTCTGGCGATCAACGGCAGTCCGAGAAAGCGGTGGAACACGGCGACCCTGCTCGAAAAAGCGCTCGAGGGGGCGGCATCGCGGGGGGCGGAAACGGAACTGGTCCATCTCTACGATATCGATTTCAAGGGGTGCGTGAGCTGCTTCGCGTGCAAGACCCTGGGTGGGGCGAGCTACGGGCGCTGCGTGGTCGAGGACGGGCTGAAGCGGGTGCTCGATGAAGTCACGCGGGTGGACGCGGTGCTCGTGGGGTCGCCCGTTTACCTCGGGTCGGTCACGGGAGAGACGCAGTCGTTCCTGGAACGGCTGATTTTCCCCTACCTGGCCTACACCGATCCCCCGACAACGCTCTTCCCCAAAAAGATCCGCACCGGGTTCATCTACACCCTGGGCGCCGGCGAAGAAAGGGTGCGGGAGGGGGCCATGGAGGCGAACTCCACCAGCCACAAGTTCCTGCTCGAGGTTGTGTTCGGGAGCGCGCGGGCGCTTTGGTGCTGCGACACCTGGCAGTTCGAGGACTACTCGAAGGTCTACGCCCCGCGTTTCGATGTCGCGAAGAAGGCCCGGCGCCGGGAGGAGGTTTTCCCCGAGGACTGCCGCCGGGCGTTTGACCTGGGGGCCGAATTGGTGTCCTGATCCGGGTGCCGGAGGGCTTTCGGGCTTTCGGTGGCGGGAGTTTTTTGGGGACGTGGGGGATAACAGCGGATTGCGTTCGGGATTTTCGAGACTCATAGGGAGGTGGGAATGAAGAAGATCTGGATCACCCTTTTTCTGGTCGGCGCGTGCGCGCAACTTGCGTTTTCACAGATTAAAACGGCCAAGGTGACGGGCGGGGAGGTCGAGGGTGTCGTCGCCGACGGACTCTCGGTCTTCAAGGGGATTCCTTTTGCCGCGCCCCCGGTAGGGGAGCTGCGCTGGAAGGCGCCCGCGCCGGTGGCCCCCTGGACCGGGGTCAAGAAGACGGACGCGTTCGCCGACGCCTGCATGCAGCCGCCCAACTCGCAGGGGAACACCGCCCCGGTCAGTGAGGACTGCCTCTACCTGAACGTCTGGACGCCCGCCAAAAAGGGGGGTGACAAGCTTCCGGTGATCGTCTGGATCCACGGGGGGGGCTTCAGCGGCGGGTCGACCAGCATTCCCATGTACGACGGGACGGGCTTGGCCAAAAAAGGGGTGGTCCTGGTCAGTGTCGCCTACCGTGTAGGTCCGTTCGGATTCCTTGCGCACCCGGAACTCAGCCGGGAAAGCGGCAGGGGGTCGGGGAACTACGGTCTCGAGGACATGATCGCGGGGCTCCGGTGGGTGAAGGAAAACATCGCCCGCTTCGGGGGGGACCCGGGTAACGTTACCCTCTTCGGCCACTCGGCCGGCGGAATGGCGGTCAACCAGCTGGCGGCTTCCCCGGTGACCAAGGGGATGTTCCACCGCGTCATCTGCATGAGCGGCGGGTCGTTCGCTCCGCTGCAGACCTCCGCGCAGGGGGGGGTGGGAATGGGCATCCCCGCGCTCGAGCTTGCGGAATCGTCGGGCAAGGCCCTGCTCGAGAAGCTGGGAGTCGCCGATATCCGCGCCGCGCGCGCCCTCGGCGCCGAGGAGATCCAGAAGAACGCGGAGGGGAGGTTCCGGCCGGTGGCCGACGGGCACGTGATCCCGAGCGATCTCTATACGATCTACCAGGCCCGCCGCTTCAACGACACCCCGATCCTCCTGGGCTTCACCTCCGATGAACTGGGATCGTTCGGCGGCCGCGGGGGGATTACCGCCGCTCAATTCGAGCAACAGGTCCGCTCGCAGTACGGGCCTGTCGCCGAGACGATTTTAGGCGTGTACGCGCATGGCACGGACGCCGAGGCGACGAGAGCTTCCAAGGACCTGTCGCGCGACAGCATGTTCGGATGGAGCACCTGGACGTGGTCGCGGCTCCAGTCTGAAAAGGGGAAGGGGAAAGCGTTCCAGTACTATTTTGATTACCACGAGCCCACCGTCGAAGGGGCGGGGCACGGCGCCGATGTTCCGTATGCATTCCAGACCCTGGCGCCCGGGCCGAACAGGACCCCCAAGCCCGAGGATCTGAAACTCGCCGATATGATGAGTTCCTATTGGGTCAACTTCGCGAAGAATGGGGACCCGAACGGGCCCGGTTTGCCCCAATGGCCCGCTTTTGCGGAGCGGGATCAGAAGGCGATGGTGTTCGATGGGACGCCCGGCGCCCGGCCGGTCCCGAATCTGGACAAGTTGAAGGCCCTTGACGCGTATTTCTCCCGGCTCAGGGAGGCGAAGTAACCTTCGGGCGACGGGGCGGGTCCAGGGCCTTGCGGCCCGCCGGACCCGCCCCTCATCCAATCCCGTACCGCTCCGGCTCGACGTGCGGCATAGGTTCTAAGAAATCCCGCCTATCGCGCCGTTTCGGGTATGGCGTTGGGGGGCGGATCGATCACGATCGGTTTGCCGGTGAGGTTCACGCTGATCGTGTGGATCCAGCGGTAGCGCCCGTTCACCAGCCGGAACAGGTGTGAATCGGGCATCCCATCCTTGCTGTCGCCGAAACGGCAGAAGACGTTGATCGCCCCCATCTCCTCGTCGACGACGTAGGTGCGGTTGACGACGAACATCTCTCCGAGCGGCGCGGGGATCTGGCAGGTGTCCCGGGGCTCGTTCTTGGGGTTGGTGTAGGCTCCCCCCTCGAGCCGGGCGCACGGCGTCCCCCAGGGGGGACGGATCCCCTTGTCTAGGAAGACGAAATCGAAATACTGGTTCCCGGCGTCGACCAGGGCCTGGCGGCTGACCCGGTCATCGGGCGCGAGCACCGGCCAGTCTTCGGCTTTCGAATACTTCAGGTAATCCGCGGCATTGAACAGCCAGTCATCCTCGTCGCTGACGAGGCTGTCGATCTCGGTGATCTTGCCGTTCTTGACCGCCAGGCGGGTGCCCAGCACGTAGGGGTGCCCCCCCTCGGTGATGATCACCTCGGTGAAGGTCTTGCAGCGCGGGACATCGTAGATGCTGATGGTGTGCGCGATCGGCAGCGCCGTATTCCACAGCCCCTTTTCCCCGGTGATGGGGATCATGTTTTCCTGGAACTTCGCCTTGGCGTCCAGCGACATCTTGGAGATGTCGCCCGAGGCCTGGGCGGCGAGATAGCTCTCGACCGCCGCCTGGAGCATCGGCCGGGTGCATTCCTGCGCGTAAACCGCGGTGGAGCCGGCGAGCAGGACCGCCAGGCTGATCAGTGCACGGATCATGGAACCTCCTTTGGATTCACTCGAAATCGGGATCTGGAAACAATCCTGCGGCCCGGCGCCCGCGGGGATGCGATCCCGGGGGAGGCCCTCTGCGATTGCTTTCAAAGATAAAAGGTCGACGGCGGCATTTTTGCGTAAACGGCCGGAAAAAGCAATCTCCTCCGCGTCCCCGCTTTTCCCGCTTGTGCCGGGGCCGAATATTACCTATAAGTCTTTACAAACCATGGGAGGGCGTCATCTTGAGAGCAAAGCAGACCGCAGGGGCGCAGCCGAGCCGCAGGACATTTCTCCGTAACGCCGCCGCGGGGGCGGCTGTTTTCACCGGGATGCTCCGGGGCCGGCCGGTGGCCGCCGGGCCGGCCGTGCAGGCCGTCCTTTCACCGGGGCAGGCGTTCGAGACCGATGTTCTCGTGGTCGGGGCGGGAACGGCGGGGCTCGCCGCCGCGGTCTCGGCCGCCGAGACCGGGGTCCGGGTGACCCTCATCGACAAGGCGGCGACCTTCACCGCCCTCGGGGGGGACAACACCGCCATCGGCAGCCGGCTGCAGAAGCGGCTCGGCATCGAGATCGACATCGACGAGGTGGTCGCCGCCCTGATGCGCTGGGGGGGGAACAAGCCCGACGCGCGCCTGATCCGGCTCTGGGCCGTCCACTGCGGCCGGGTCATGGACTGGATGCTCGACATGACCGACGCCGCCGGGCTGCGGGCCGGGCTCTGGATCCCGACCGAACTGGACGCGAGCGCCGCCCGCATCGACGCCTGGCCGCGCCCGACCGGGTTCCCCGCCGGGTGGGACTACCGCGCCGAAGCGACGGTGGAATATCCTACGGCGCACCGGTGGAACGAGGGGGCCCACCAGCGGATGCTGCTGGAGGTGCTGGAGAAAAACGCCCGGAGCCGCGGCGCCGCGATCTTCTACGAAACCCGCGCCGCCGAGCTGCTCGCCGGCGCCGGGGGGCGGGTCACCGGTGTCCTGGCCGAAACGGGAGCGGGCGACTACGTCCAGATCCGGGCGCACAAAGCGGTCGTGCTCACCACCGGCGATTACGGGAGCAACCCGGAGATGATGCGGCAATACTGTCCCCAGGCGGCCGAGCTCGCGGCTTCCCGGGCCAACCTCAAGCGCGTGCTCGGCGTGGCGCACAATACCGGGGACGGGCACCGCATGGCGATGCGGATGGGGGCGGTCATGGAACTGGCGCCGCACGCCCCGATGGCCCACATGTTCCACGTCATGGGGACCGACGCCTTCCTGCGCGTCAACCGGTACGGCGACCGGTACGAAAACGAGGACGTGGACACCCAGAGCCTGGCCAACCAGTGCGTGCAGCAAGGGGGATACTGGGTCGTGTTCGACGCCGGCTGGCCGGAGGACGTGGCGAAGATGGGCCTGGGCTTCCGGCGCATCTGGCGGCCCGACGAAGGGACCCGGCGGCGCTTCGAGTCACAGCTGAAATCGGGCCAGGTCATCCAGGCGGCGTCGATCGCGGAACTGGCGGCGAAGATGAAGGTGCCCGGGGAGCGCTTCCGGGCGACGGTCGAGCGCTACAACGCCCTCGCACGCGAGGGACGGGACCTCGATTTCGGCAAGAGGGCCGACCGGCTGACGCGGGTCGACCGGGCGCCGTATTACGCGGGGTGGAGCGACACCCCCGATTTTCTGGCGGTCATGGGCGGGCTGGTCGTCAACCCGCGCCTGCAGCCCCTGGACGACCGGGGGCGGCCGATAGCGGGCCTCTACCTGGCCGGTAACACCGTGGGCCGGCGCTTCGCCAACGACTATCCCGTCATCCTCCCCGGCCTCAGCCACAGCATGGCCTGGACCCACGGCTACCTCGCCGGCCAATGGGCCGCCGGGGAGAAGGCCTAGCGGGAGCGGACCGCCGGTCGTTCGGCCCTGCGGGAACGGAGGCGG
Organism: Acidobacteriota bacterium; assembly: GCA_012719455.1. Taxonomy (GTDB): domain Bacteria; phylum Acidobacteriota; class UBA6911; order UBA6911; family UBA6911; genus UBA6911. The sequence continues at coordinate 49,739 of JAAYAJ010000031.1, forward strand.
CTTGTGCCATAATGCAGGCATGGACGGCGCACGACGGTCCCAGGTCCAGGTTGGAATGACGGTCCGGGTGGTGGAAAAGCGGAACCAGCGGAGCGGAGAGCTCACGGAGGGGATCGTGCGGAGAATCCTCACCCGGTCGCCCACCCACCCCCACGGGATCAAGGTGATGCTCGACGGCGGCGTCGTCGGACGGGTCAAGGAGATCGTCCGGTTTTGAGACGGGAGAAGCGATATGGCGGATGCGGCTGAAATCGTGGTTGAGCGGGACGCGGTCTACGCCGAGGTCGGGCGGCCGCTGCGCTGGAACGTCTTCCGGCCCGCCGCGGCGGTCGCCGGCGCGCCGGGCATCCTCGTCTATCACGGCGGGGGGTGGCGGGTGGGCGACCGGGCGAATATGACCGCCGCCTGCGAGGCCTTCGCCCGCCGGGGCTGGGTGGCGATCGCGCCCGAATACCGGCTGCTTGGCGAGGCCCCCTGGCCGGCGCCCCTGGACGACACGCGCGCCGCCATCCGTGCCGCGCGGGAGCAAGCGGGCGCGCTTGGGATCGCCGCCGACCGCGTCTTCCTGGCCGGCTATTCGGCGGGGGCGCACCTGGCGTTGCTGGCGGCGAGCGGGAGTGAGGACCCGGCCCAGGGCCCTTGCGCCGATCGGCCCGGAACGGTCGCCGGGGTCGCCGCCTTTTTCGTCCCCGCCGTCATCCCGGAGACGCAGGGGAGTGCGCTCGGCATCACGGGCCCCTGCGCCGCCGCGGCGCTCGACCTCCGGACCCACGCCGGCCGCCTCCCCCCCGTCATCCTCTTCTGCGGCGACGGCGATTCCATGACCCCGCCGGAGCTCTCCCTGGAACTCTACCAGGCCATCCGCCGGGCGGGGGGTACGGCCGACCTGCGCCTGTACGCGGACCTGGTCCACGAATTCGTCTCGCTCCCCGGGATGATGGAGGCCACCGTCGATGACGCGGCCGCCTTCTTCACCCGCACGGTCCTTTGCAAGGCGGAGTTCGACGCCGCGCTCGAGCGCCTGCGCCGGTGGTGGGAGGGCGTCGGGTAAGGGAGCGCCCGCGATCACAATGCGGGAGGGGCCTCGTGGTACGGATACAAACGTACCCGGCGGCGGCGCGAGGGCGTTTACACCGAACGGGCGGCGATCCAGGCGACGGAGACATAGGTCCCGATCGCGCTTCCCAGGTTGGCGAGCGCCACCACCAGCAGGATGCGCGTGACCGGGTTGAGCCAGAAGCCGCGCACGCTGGCGATCGCGTTGGGGAGGTCTTCGAGATCGCTCACCTTCGGTTTTTTCAGCAGCGCCTGGACGATGCCGGCCACCCAGCCCGCGGCGGTCAGCGGGTCGAGGCTGGTCAGGGGGGCGGCCACGAAGGCGGTCAGGATAGTCAGCGGGTGGGCCAGGGCCAGCGCGGCTCCGAGTGCGGCAAGGGTGCCGTGGACGACGACCCAGATCCCGATGTTCTCCATTCCGTGCTGGGTCCCCCGGCCGAAGCTCGCGGCGATCAGCGCCAGTATGGCGATCGGCACCCCCCACTTTAAAATAGTGGCCCAGGTCGATTTCGGGGGGAGTTCCGACAGCGGCCCCAGGTCGTGGGGCTCATGCACCTGCCGCGCGATCCCCGGCACGTGCCCGGCTCCCACGATGGCGACGATGTCGACGCCGGGCGCATTGCGGATCTTCTCGGCGAGATAGGTGTCCCGCTCCTCGATCAACCTCCGCTTGATCTCGGGGAAAGTGGCGGCGAATTCGGACATCACGACTTCGAACTGGTCCTTCTTCTTGAGGGATTCGATCATCTCGCCGTCGATCTCTTCCCCTCCCAGCACGCCCATGGCCACGTGGGAGAAGAGCTTGATCTTGTTCCAGAAGCCGAGGTATCCCCAGACGCGCTTGAGGGTGATCTCTATGGCACGGTCGGCCAGGACCAGCTCGGCCCCCGTCTCCCGGGCCATTTCGATCCCCTTGAGCATCTCCGCCCCCGGCTGGAGCCCGAGCTTGTTGCCCAGCCGCCGGTAGAAGCTGGTCAGGATCAGCTGGGCCAGGAGGAAGACGGACTTTTTCTGCCGCACGACCTGGAAAATGTCCATCTTGGCCCAGTTGTCGGCCTGGGTCATGGCTTGGTAGCGCCCCGGGCACAGCTCTACGCAGATGGTGTCCGGTTTGACCCGTTCGACCGTCGCGGCGACATCCTCGACGCTCTCCCTGGAGAGGTGCGCCGTGCCGACGAGGTAGAGGTTCTTTTCCCCCACCCTCACGTGGGTGACGGTTTCCGGCAGATCGATGGTTTCGGTCATGTTTGACATGGGGACAATCACCAGCGCCCCGTTTGCCCTTCCTGTTCCAAGTAACAAAAGGGGACACCGGTGACTGTCCCCTTTCGCCCTGAAATATAATGGGCGGGGGGCGTTCTGTCACCCTCAAAAATCCCCGGACGGATTCCGTTGCCCTTCCGGGCCCCGGTTGTCGTAATATGGGCGTATCCGTCAATCGACCGTACACAAAGGGGGACCAGAATGAACGCCGTATCCACCCGGAAAACCGTCACCGAACCGGCCCGCGAAATCGAGATCAGCAGGGAGGCCGACGTCGTTGTCGTGGGCGGGGGGCCCGGGGGGATCGGGGCGGCGCTGGCCGCGGCCCGCAGCGGGGCGGACACCGTGCTCGTGGAACGGTACGGCTACCTGGGGGGGATGGCCACGGGAGGGCTGGTCACCATCATCCCGAACCTCAGCACCATCGACGGTGAGCAGCAGATCGCCGGCATCTGCCAGGAGGTGATCGACCGGGTGGACGCGCGCGGGGCGGCCGATTTCCCGAAGAAGGAGGACTGGGGCTCCACGGACCCGAAACTGGTGCGGCACTACGTCGACGCCAATCTCGCCTTCTTCTACATCCGCCGCGACCTCAACCTGGGAAAGGACCGGGTGCTCTACACCGTCGTGGTCGATCCCGAAATATTGAAATGCGAGCTGAACAACATGATGGAAGAGGCGGGGGTGACGCTCTGCCTCCACTCCTGGGGCACCCGACCCATCATGGACGGAAACCGGGTGCGGGGGGTCTTTGTGGAAAACAAGTCGGGGCGGCAGGCGATCACGGCCAGGGTCGTCATCGACTGCACCGGGGACGGGGACCTGCTCAGGCCCGCCGGGGCCGAGTGCGACGACCGCATGGTGCCGGGGCTTCGGATCTCTTTCTTCGCCTTTCCCTTCTGGATCGGCAACGTGCGCATGGACCGGCTGGAGCAATTCCGCGCCGCGGAACCGGACCGATACGCCGGGCTGATGGAGGAACTGGGCCGGCTGGGCGGCGCGAACTTCTACATCAAGGATCTCGTGCCGAACCACGAAGGGGTCGCCTGGTTCTACCCCTTCCACCCGTCGCTGCGGCAGGCCGACATCGGCGAGATCAACCGGGTCGAACTCGAAGGCAGGAAGAAGATGCTCCTGTCATACGATTTTTACCGGAAGCACGTGCCGGGCTTCGAGCAGAGCTACATCTCGCTCAGCTCCATGCAGCTCGGGATCCAGGGGGGGCAGCGGGTCGTGGGGGAGTACGTGTGCACCGAACGCGACATCTCCTCCGACGAGGTTTTCGAGGACACCATCGCCGTCTTCCCGAACAACGACACGGGGGAGATCTCGGCCCGGCACCCGAGCGTGTGTATTCCCTACCGCGCCCTGGTTCCGAAAGGGGTCGAGGGGCTGCTCGTGGCCTGCCGGGCCTTTTCCTCCGAGTATCCCTTCAACGAGCATTTCAACCTCATCCCCCACTGCATCGCCATGGGGCAGGCGGCCGGAACCGCGGCCGCGCTGGCGGTACGGGAGGGGACCGAACCCCGCGGGGTCGATGTCGTCCTGCTCCAGAAGCGGCTGCTCGCCCAGGGCGTCATCCTCCCCGGCGGGATCGGGAGCCTGCGCCGACCCGACAGCTGTTGAGCGCGGCCTAACGCCATTCGTCGATCGACACCCCTCTCCCTCCCATGAAATCGGTGAGGAACCACACGCTCGCGGTTTCACCCCCCGCCACCACCGTGCGGATGTTGCGCGCGTTGGGGAGGTGCTTGATCAGCGTCTCCCCCGGGACTTTCAGCCAGGTGGCGTAGGGTTCGAGCCCCTGCCGTCCCAGGGGGGCCATCATGCCGGAGGTGATCGAGTTGGCCCAGTAGGTGGCCGCGGGCACTTCCGAGTTTTTGGACAGCCACTCCCCCAGCGCCCCCTTGCTGGCAAACCCCTGGGTGTCCCTGAGTTGCCGGGCGACCGAAGGGTCCATGATGAGGGTGGCCGAGCCGGTGGCCGCCAGCACGCGGGTGAAATCGCGCATCAGCAGCTGCGGGGCGTAGTGTTCCACGACCGAGCCGGAGCAGTTGACGAAGTTCCAGCCCGAGAAGATCGTCAGCACGCTGGCCTCGGGCGGGTGCCCGTTCTCGACGTGGACCGGCTTCCACCCTTCGGGGAGCGCCTCCTCGTTTTCGGCCAGGGTCAGGTTGTTGTAGCGCAGCGGGTTGCCGAGGGAGGAGAATCCGGTCTCCCCCTCCTTGTACCCCTGGATGATGTTGTGGATCAGGTTCATGCTGCGGCCGATGACGCTGTTCGCCTCCGCCGTCGGGCTGAGGACCCCGATGCCGGAGTTCATCCCGATCTCCTTGCGGATGGGGCCGTTCAGGAGGACCATGCTGGCGTTGGAGGTAGTGGAGTCCATGTAGGGCACCTGGCTCGCCAGGGCCAGGATGACGGGGAGGTATTCAGGCTTGGCCCCCGCCATGACGGCGATGATGGCCACCTTCTCCACGGTGAAGGGGCGGGAGGTCCCGAAGGTGCCGGCGTCCTTCTTCACCAGTTCATCGGGCCGGTGGCTGGTCCCCTTGAGCATGGCCTGCACCCTCTCCTCCGTCGGGAGGATGACGGGGTTGAAATCGGTCCACCCGCGGTCCTTGAAGAGGCGCTGCAGGTTGTCCTCGGTGTCGGGGGGGAGGAACCTGGGCTCCGCGACCGCCTCGGGCGGTGTTCCCGATACCTGTTCCTCCGCGGTCAGGGGCGCGGTCAGCGCATCGATGATGGCGGGCATGAGGCTCTTGCCGCTGACGCGGTCCTTCCCCAGGAGCCACTCCCCCAGCTTGTTTTCAGGCAGGCCCGAAAAGGGGTAGGGGACCCCCACGAAGCGCAGCGGCATGCCGGTGCTGTATTTCTGGTGGGGGCCGGTGCCGAAGGAGACGATGTTTTCGTTCGAAAGCGAAACGGTGGGAATGCCGTACTCTCTTTCCAGGGTCATGCCGAAGCGGCTCACGGCCGCCAGGCACCCCCATCAACCGGCCACGCCGAGGATCACCCCCCCGGCCCGGCTGGCGGCGATCTCCTTCCAGAGCGCCGGGTCGTCGGAGACGTAGCTCCCGTTCTTGAGGCGGCGGATGATTTTGACGCCGGGCATGTTGGCGCCGAACCACCGCTCCATCTCCTCGAGCACCGGGGTGCGCCCGAGCCCCTCGTAATTCATGTCCACCAGGTAGACGGTTTTCCCTTCCAGGGTGCCGGCGCGCGGCGCCAGCGGCACCCGCGGGGCGAGCTTTTCGGTGACGGCCGGGTTGAGAACCGTGATGAGAGGTTTCGCGGAGTCCTCGGCCCGCGCCGGAACGCCGGCCAGGACGGTTCCCGCCAGCAGCACGAGGGTGACCAGGCTTGTGGATGACATCTTCTCCTCCGATGAAAGTTCGAACCAGTGGTTCGATTCTAGCACGGCGGCGGGAGAATTCCCGCCGAAGAAACCGGGGCGGCCCGCGTGGTTTTGTGTGATAATTCGGACATGCCGGCCGACGGCGGCCGGTTATGCCCGGAGGGAGCCATGGTACAGGAAGGAACGAAACCGAAAAGGAAATGGCCGGTGCGGCTGGCGTTGTGGGTCGTCCTGATCGTGGCCGCGGCCGCGGGCGGGGTTTATGTCGCCGACCGGCTGCTGGTGGCGCCCCGGCGCGCGCTCGAGCGGCAGATCGAGGACCAGCAGCTCGAGATTGCGCGGCTGGGGGAGCGGAACCAGCAACTCGAGACCTACCTCAGGCTCCTCCGCTTCACCGAGCGGCGGGCGCGCATCGAAGTCCTGGACCAGCGGTTCGACGGGGCCGGGGTGCCGGTCTCCACCGTCCGGTTCACCGAGATCGACGGGGCTGGAAACCCGGTCACGGTGGCCCGGGAATTCACGCTCGCCGGGCGGGAAGTCTTCATCGATACCATGACCATCCGGTTCGAGGACCATTTTGTGGAGCAGGGGGACCCGCTCAAGGGGCGGGCCCTGATGCTGTTCCGGAGGATTTTCACGAGCGGTATGCGGCCGGAAGATGGGCACGTGTTGGATCGGCATGGGCTGCCGCCCGAGGTCTACGCCGAACGCAACGCCGCCTCCGACTTCGAGAAACAACTGTGGGCGAGGTTCTGGCAACTGGCCGGTGACGAGGAACTGGCGGCCCGGTTCGGGGTGCGCGCCATCCACGGGGACGCCCCTTACACCCGGCTGGAGCCGGGCCGGGTCTATCACGTGACGCTGCGGTCCACGGGGGAGGTCAGTATCACCCCGGGTTCGAGACTGGTCGGTTAGCCGGCCTGTACATGGTTTCCGGGAGGCGTACGCCCACGACCCTGCCCCGGACGCACTCCACCCCGCCGGCCAGGATGCGCACGGAGACCACCGCCTTGCGCCCCTTCAATTCCTCGATCTTTCCGCGGATTTCCAGCTCGACGCCGATCGGGGTGGGGCGCAGGTAATGTACTTCGAGCGAGGCGGTGACGAAGCGCTCGATCCCTTCTTCGGGCCGGGCTCGGGAGGCGGCGTCCGTGGCGACGGCCATGGCATGGCAATCGACGAGCGAGGCCAGCAGCCCGCCGTAGACGAAGCCGGGCATGGAGGTGTGCCCCGGCTCCGGCCGGAAGCGCGCCACCATTTCGTCCTCCTCCCGGCGGCTCTTAATTTGCAGTCCCCCGGGATTGAGCCGCCCGCATCCGTAGCAGTGGCTCATGTCGTCGGGATAGTCGTCCTGGACGGCGCGCCGGTTCATGCCGCGATCTTTCTCCGGAAGAGCTTCCGGCCGAAAACGATTGCCAGGATTACGGCTCCGGCCAGGAACAGGGCCGCGATGATCACGGGGATGAAGAACGACAGGATGGAGGAGCCGAAGGCGGTCGCGTGTTCCCCCGTGGCCACCACCGGGTTGCCTATTCCCGCGGTCTTCGCCGTGGAGGCCAGCCGGGCGAGCACGGTGCCGCCCTGGACCGTGGCCGCCATGCCGCCGCCGACGATGAATCCCGTTGTCCATTTGAGCAGGTTGTTGTCGATCGGCAGCACCGACGTCAGCAGCAGCGTGCCGGCTCCCAAGGCCATGGGGGTGGCGATGGCATCGAGCAGGTTGTCGACCACCGGGACGTAGTAGGCGATGATTTCCAGCACGGTGGCGGTGCCGAAACAGACGATGGCGGGCCACCCGGCCAGCCATTCGAACCCCTCGTGGACGGGGAGGAATCCCAGGTGGGCGCCGATGGCGGCGGCCAGCATCGGCACGAACACCCTGAAACCGGCGCTGGCGGCCAGGCCGATTCCCAAAGCTACAGCCGTAATCGTTTCTTTGTCCATGCCGACCATAGTACGCTTTCCGGATCCAATAGGAAAGACGGCCGGCCGCCCGGAATCCCGGGGCAAAAAAAAGGGAGGGCCGCAACCGCGGCCCTCCCCGTCCTGCATGTCGGCCCGGACAGGCTACTTCTTTTCGTAGTACTCCGTCTGGGCGTTGAACGTGGCCTCGATCCGGCGGTTCTGGGCCCGCCCTTCGGCCGTATCGTTCGAGGCGACCGGTTTTTCCTCGCCGTAGCCCTTCGTCGCCAGGCGGTCGGGACTGATGCCGAAGTTCTCGACCAGGTAGTTCTTGACGCTGTCAGCGCGTCTCTGCGACAACCCCATGTTGTACTTGGCCGCGCCGACGCTGTCGGTGTGACCTTCGATCACGGTCGACGTCTGCGGGTACTTGTTCATGAAGTCGGCCACTTCCTTCAGCCGCTCCCGGTATTCCGGCTTGATGTCCGTCTTGTCGGTGTCGAACTGGATGTCCAGGGTCTTGGAGACCTTTTTCTGGATCAGGATCGGGCACCCGTCGGGAGTGACCTTGAGGTCTTTCGGCGTGTCGGGGCACTTGTCGAGGTAGTCGTAGACGCCGTCACCGTCGGTGTCGAAGGGGCAGCCGTTGCTGTCGACCTTCACCCCCGCCGGGGTGTTCGGGCACTTGTCGAGGTAATCGTAGACGCCGTCACCATCGGTGTCCAGGGGACAGCCGTCGCTGTCGACCTTCACCCCCGCCGGGGTGTTCGGGCACTTGTCCTTGCTGTCGACCACGCCGTCATTGTCGCTGTCGGGCTCGGGCTCGGGCGCCGGTGGCGGGGCGGGCGCAGGTGCGGGCGCCGGCGCCGGGGCCGGCTTCTGCTTGCCGCCGAGGAGGAACTCGACGCCCATGGTGACCATCAGGTTTTCATTGAACGGCTTGGTGGGAAGGACGCGGCGGAAATCCGCCCTCAGGGCGATGTTTTCCGTGAGGAAGCCCTTGATCCCGGCCCCGAAATTGGGGGCCACCCGGGCGTGACGGTCCGTCGTCGGCCCGTTGAGCCAGAACCAGCCGATGCCGCCGGCGACATAAGGGACGAGGCGCTGATTGGGCGCGAGGTGAAACACCGCGTCCTGACGCAGCATGTACCCGTCCAAGGCTTCGCCGCCGGGTTTCGGCGTCGCCCTGAGGTAGTTGAAAGATCCTTCCAGGCCGAACACCTTCGTGGCGTTGTAGCCGAATCCGAGCCCTCCGGTCGGGGCGTGGTCGAGCGGCTCGCCGTCCTCGAAGAAATATCCCCCCGCCTGTGGAGTCAGGGAAAAAGAACCTTCACGGATCTGGGCGGAACCCAGGCCGGGGAATCCCAACAACAGGCCGAGAACCCCCGCGCTGAACCAAGACAACTGCTTTTTCATATCTTCTCCTTTTCGTGCGACTTCTTGACTCTGTCCGGCGCAAGCAGCGGGCCGGCCTTGCCCTGTACATATTTTTGCTAAAACCACTATGTTACACTTATCGGCCCCGCTGTCAAAGCTTCAAAGAAAAAGCCTTTGCAGAAAAAATCCCTTTCCCGGGGTGTCCGTCGACCGCCCGGATCCCGATCCGATTGACAAGGGGCGGCACATGGAATTTAATGATTCCAAGACGCGCGTCGGCGCCGGGGGCGCGGCGCCCATTCAAAGAAGGAGTCCCGCATGTCAGAAGGAAAGACCAGGCCGAAAGCCGTTTTTTCCACCAACGTGAAGTTGCCGCCGGGCGTTCACGATTTTGAAGGAGACGGTCCAGCGGGAGAGCCGGCCGCCGGGCCCGACCCCATTCACCGGGTCATCTACATGGACGACCGGGTGGTTCCCGGTTCGTTCTACGTGGAGGCGGTATGGGTGACCGGGTCGGTGCCGACGGTTCATCCCGTGCACCGTCACGATAACGATGAAATCCTGGGCTTCGTGGGGAGCGACATGGCGAACCCTTCCGAACTGGGAGCCGAGATCGATCTCATCGTCGACGGGGTCAAGACGACGATCACCAAGACCTGTTTCGTGCATATCCCCGCGGGATTGGAACACGGGGGGCTCTGTTTCCGGAAGATTGACCGGCCGGTTTTCCAGATCGCCATGCTGCGGCAGGACAAGTTCGAAAGCGAGCCGCCCACCTAAGCCGGCCGCGATGGAAAGGCCTGCGGCGCGCGTATGGATATAACCGGCGAAAACAATCCGGCCCGGACGGCCGTCATCGTCAATATCCAGGGTTTCTCCCTCCACGACGGTCCGGGGATCCGCACGGTCGTTTTTTTCAAGGGGTGCCCGCTCTCCTGCCGATGGTGCGCCAACCCCGAGACCCTCTCGGCCGAGCCCCAGGTCGGATTCCTCGAAACCCTCTGCGCCGGCTGCGGCGGATGCGCCGCCGCATGTCCGAACGGCGCCATCCGCACCGGGGAAGGGGACCACCGCGTCGATTATGCCCGCTGCACCGGCTGCGGGGTTTGCGTGGAGGCCTGCCCGGACGGCGCCCTGGTCCGCTACGGCGAGCGGATGACGGTGGCGGAGGTGTGGGACGAGGTCCGGCGCGACCGGATCTTTTACCGGAGTTCGGGAGGAGGGGTCACCGCCTCGGGCGGGGAGCCCCTGCTGCGGGCCGGTTTCGTGCGGGAGCTTTTCGAACTCTGCCGGGAAGGGGGGATCGACACCTGCATCGAAACCTGCGGCTACGCGAGCCGCGAGGCGCTCGGGGAAGTTCTTTCCGTCACCGACCATTTCCTCTTCGACCTGAAACTGATTGACCCGGCCCGCCACCGCGCCCATACCGGCAGGGAAAACGGACCGATCCTGGAAAACGCCCGCCTGCTCGCAAAGAGCGGGGCCGACGTCCTCTTCCGCCAGCCGGTGATTCCCGGCCTGAACGATTCCCCGGACGACATCGAGGCCACCGCGGCCTTCCTGTCCGGCCTGGGGCTCGAGACCCCCCGCCTGGAGCTGATGCCTTACCATAAGTTGGGCCAGAGCAAATACCGGGCGCTTGGTATAAAATACCCGATGGACGAGCTCGGCCCCGACGGGCACGAGCGGGCCGAGCAGGTACAAAAGGCTTACCTGGACCGCGGCATCCACTGCACGGTTTCGAGGTGAGCACGCGATCGGAGACTGACATGGTGGAAATCGACAGGCAACTGCTGGAGCGGATCGACGCGCTCACGCTCGGGGAGAGCGTGCGCGCCTGGAAACGGGCCATGAAGGAGGCCGGCTGGAAGCTCTTCGCCGACCGGGAAAAATGGACCGTCGAGTCCTGGCGGGAGACCGTCGGGATGGACCTGGAGCTGCGGCGTGCCCTCCTTTTCCGAAAGATCGTGGAGAACGTCGAGATCCGGATCCAGGACTATGACCTGCTCGCGGGCCGGCTGACGCCCGCCGTCATCGGCTGCGCCACTTCCATCGACGTCTGCGGCGACTACATTCCGGGGATCTGGAAGGACGGCGAGGAACTGCGGATCACGATGGACGCCAATGTCGGCCTGGACCGGGAGAGCGTCGAAATCCTGCGCGCGAGCGCCAGGGAGTTCCGGGGTCGCACGGCGCCGGAGATGACGTACAAGGCGTGGGAAGCGGTGGTCGGGGAGTGGATCCGGGACGCCGAGGCCGCCAAGCTGAAGGATCCGACCCTGGATACCGGGATCTTCGGGCAGACCACCTCGGTGCTGATGTGGGAAAAGATCCTCCGCGAGGGGCTCGGGGGGATCATCCGCGAGGCCCGGGCGCACATCGACGACTTCGTCGAAAAGCGGGGGACCGACATCGACCGGCTCTACTTCTGGCAGGCGGCCGTCATCGTCTGCGAGGGGGCGATCCGGCACGCGCGCCGGTACGCGGCCCTGGCCAGGGAGATGGCCGCGGCCGAAACGCGCCCGGGGCGCCGGGAGGAACTGCTCCGGATGGCCGAAGCGTGCGAGCGGGTGCCCGAGCACCCGGCGCGGACGTTCCACGAGGCGCTGCAGTCGATGGCCCTCGTCGGCGTCTGCAAGAACTACGAGCACCCGATGCACAACAACCCCCAGTGGGGGCGCGCCGACCAGTACCTGTACCCCTACTTCATCCGGGATGTCGGGAGCGGGACCATTTCACTCGAGAAGGCGTCCGACCTGCTCGCCGAACTCATCGGGCGCTGGGGGACGCAGACTTTCGTCTCCTCCGAAAGCTCGATGGAGTCGCACCAGATCAATTTCGGGATCAACAACGTCATGGTCGGCGGGATGGACGTTGCGGGGCGCGACTGTTCAAACGAATTGAGCTACCTGTTGCTCCACGTCGTCGGGTTGCTCGGGCTCTCCTCCCCGACGCTGGGGCTGCGCTGGAACCGCGGCACCCCCGATTGGATGATGGACAAGGCGATCCGGACGAACATGGCCACCAAGGGGGGCATCCCCCTGTTCGAAAACGACGAGGTGGTCATCGCACGCTTTGTCGAGGACGGGATCCCGCTCGAGGAGGCGGTGGAGTGGTGCGGCCTGGGCTGCGTCTACCCCTGCCTGCCCTCCAGGGCCGAGCACTACGGGTCCGAGGGGGTGGCCGCCTGCAACCTGGCCGCCATGCTCCACCTCGTGCTGCACGACGGCGTGGACTGCAACGGCCGCCGCACCGGGATCGCGACCGGGGACCCGCGCGATTTCGGGAGCTTCGAGGAACTGTACGACGCCCTGCTCCGGCAGCACGAGTTCATCACCCACCGCGTCTTCTGGCTGGCCGCCATCGCCCGGAAGGAGCAGGCGAAGTACATGCGGCTGCCGTTCCTCTCGGCCGTGGGGGTGCAGAGCTGCATGGACCTGGGGCAGGACCTGCTCATCCCCGACCCCGCCACGAGCATTTATGGGATCAGCGACCGCGCCATCATCGACGTGGCCGATTCCCTGATGGCGGTGAAGACGCTGGTGTTCGACAGCCGCACCCTCACCATGGCGGAACTGCTCGAGGCCCTCGACGGAAACTTCGAGGGGGCTCGGGGGGAGGAGATCCGGCGCCTCTGCCTGGCCGCGCCCAAGTTCGGCAACGACATCGAGGAGGTGGACCTGCTGGCCCGGCGCCTGAGCGAGGACTCCTACCGCATCATTCGCGCCTACGACAACTCCCCCTTCCGCCCCTACATGGTCGCGCGGGAAGGGCTGGCGTGGCACTACTTCGGCGGGCTCGGCGTGGGCGCCCTCCCCAACGGCCGCAAGGCGTTCGAACCGCTCAACGACGGTTCCCTCTCGCCGATGAGGGGGGCCGACCGGAAGGGGCCGACGGCCGTGCTCCGCTCAGCGCTCACGGCCGGGTTCAAGGAATCCCATGCCTCGGTGCTGAACCAGAAGTTCACCGCCTCGATGCTGCGCAGCGAAGAGAGCGTGGGGAAGCTGGTGGCCTATACCAACGCCTTCATGGCGGAGGGGGGGACGCACATCCAGTACAACATGGTGGACACGGACGCGCTCAGGGACGCCAAGGCGCACCCCGAAAAATACCCGGACCTGGTGGTCCGGATCGGGGGGTTCAGCGCCTATTTCACCCAGCTGTCCCCCGACATCCAGGACGACGTCATCAACCGGAGCGAACACAGCCTATAGGCGGCCCGATCCGCCGCGCGCCCTTCCAAGACCGTGCCGTTGACGTCCAGGACGGCGTCCTCGGTGAAGTATTCCGAAAGGTCGTGGCCGCTCCCCGAGGTCAGGTCGACGTGTTATCCCGTGACCAGGTCCTCGATCAGGATGCGGTCGAGCAGGGTGGCCGCCGTCACCCTGCCGTCCTTGGCTGGCGCCGCCGCAACCGGCAACAGCACGGCCGCCGCCAGGGCCAGGACCGCCCATCCCTTGCTCGTTCCCGCGGTGTTTTTCTCAGCCTTTGTCGTGTCTCCTTGTTTCAGGTTCAGGGTCGGCGCTCAGATCCTGCGGGCGCTGACGACTGATGGAATCCCCTCCATGAGCTTCAGCGCCTGTTCGAGGTGCTTCACGTCGCGGACCTCCAGGGTGAAATGCAGCCGGACGTTCGGTTGTCGCGCCACGGTGTGGACGGCGGTGACGTTGATCGATTCCCGGGTCAGAACCTCGGTGATGTCCCGCAGCAGCCCGGTCCGGTCCTCGCATTCCACCGAGACGTCGACGGGGTAGGAGGGGGAACGGGAGTTCCGGGGCGAGGTCTCCCCCCAGGCGGCCTCGATCACCCGCTCCGGGTTCAGCCGGGCCATCCCCGCGAAGTTGGCGCAGCAGGCGCGGTGGATGGAGATCCCCTTGCCGCGGGTGACGTAGCCCTTGATCGGGTCGGGGGGGGCGGGCTTGCAACAGCGCCCCAGCTGCGTCAGCAGCTTGTCCATGCCGACGACGAGGATGCCCTCCCCCCTCCCTCCCGATTTGCTCTTGCGCGGCACGAACTCCGGGTCGGGTTCCGTCGGCGCTTCCGCCGGGCGCAACGCCTGCTGCAGGGCGCGCGGACCGAGCTCCCCGCGGCCGGCGGCGAGGAACATCGCCTCGGCCCCCGGGTAGCCCAACCGATCGGCCAGCGCCTCGATGTTGGCCTGCGTCGCCCCCTCGCGCTGCAGTTCGCGCTGCACGAAGGCGCGCCCTTCGGCGAGGGTCTGCGATTCGTCAAGCGCGGTGAAGTACTGCTTGACCTTCTGGCGGGCCCGGGAGGTCCGGAGGTAGCCGAGCTGGGGGTTGAGCCAGTCGCGCGACGGCCCCCCCTGCTTGGCGGTGACGATTTCGACCGTCTGGCCCGATGCGAGCGGGCGGTTGAGCGCCACCAGGGCGCCGTCGGCCTTGGCCCCCCGGCAGCGGTGCCCGATCTGGGTGTGGACGCGGTAGGCGAAATCGAGCGGCGTGGCCCCGCGCGGGAGGTCGATGATGCGCCCCTTGGGGGTCATGACGTAAATCGTGTCGTCCAGCGCCGCGCGCCGGAACTGTTCCACCCAGTTGGAGGTGTCGGTGATCTCGTCCCGCCAGGAGAGGAGCTCGCGCAGGAGCGAGACCTTGTCGTGGTAGGGGTCGCGCTTCTTCGCGGCCGTAGTCCCCTCCTTGTAGCGCCAGTGGGCGGCTACCCCCAGTTCAGCGTGTTCGTGCATTTCCCGGGTGCGGATCTGCACCTCCAGGGGGCGCTTGTCCGCGGCGATCACGGCGGTGTGGATCGAACGGTAGCCGTTCTCCTTCGGCCTGCTGATGTAGTCGTCGAACTCGCTCGTCACGGGGACCCAGATCCGGTGCACGATGCCGAGGACGGTGTAGCATTCGGGCACCTGCCCGACGATGACGCGCAGCGCCCGCAGGTCGTAGACCTCCTCCAGGGGGATGTTCTTGGCGCGCATCTTCTTCCAGATGCTGTAGATATGCTTGGGACGCCCGTAGATCTCGGCCCTGATCCCGGCCGACTCGCATTCCTTCCTCAGGATGGCGATCGCTTCGGCGACGAAGCGTTCGCGCTCCAGGCGCTTCCCGTCCAGCCGCCGGGCGATCCAGCGGTAGTTCTCCGGGTCGAGGAGGCGGAAGCTCAGGTCCTCGATTTCCCATTTGAGTTCCCATACCCCGAGCCGGTTGGCCAGGGGGGCGTACAGGTCCAGCGATTCCCGCGCGGTGTCTTCCCTGTCGGGGCCCGGATTGTCGGAGTAGAAGCGCAGGGTCTGGGTCCGGCTGGCCAGCTGCAGCAGGACGACGCGGATATCTTCGCTCATGGCGAGCATCATCTTGCGCAGGACCTCGGACTGCGTGCGGATGTCACGCACCCCCGAATCCGGGGTCGGCGCGAGCAGGCGCAGGCCGTTCAGCCGGTGGAGCCCCGCGACCAGCCGGGCCGTGTCCGCGCCGAACAGCTCGGCGATCGATGCCCCGGCCTTGAATGGATGCGCGGCGAAAAGGAGCGCCGCCAGGCGCGAGTCCGCGTCCAGGCGCAGCGCGGCGGTGATCAGCGCCATGCCGTGGACGTGGCGCGCGATCTCCTCCCCGGTGTCGAGCCGGCGGCCGGCGTAGAGGGGCCCGACGAATTCGAGGGCGCGCCCGATGCGGTCCACATCGGCGGCGGGCAAGCCGGAGCCGATTTTTTCCGTCAACTCCCCTTCCGGCAGCGCAGCGTCGAGCGAGGAAGAAACGTAGACCATGATCCCCCTAAAATGCAATTTCCATTACAATATACCAGATCCCGGCGCTTCGGGGTTCAAGGGAGTCGGCGGGCGGGGTGATCGGCTGGAGGTGGGATGAAGGCACCTGCAGCATGTTCCGTTCGAAGGTCCCGGCGATGTTCGACAGCACCGCGGCGCGTTTGCTTCCTAACGGGTTTTGAGCCTGTCCGGCCACAGGAGCTTCTTCAGCAGCATGTTGACCAGGCTGAGTACGATGGCGCCGAAGAAGGCGGCGGCGAATCCGCGGAGGTAAAACCCGGGGACCAGGGCGGAGGCGAGCTTCAGCATCAGCGCGTTGATCAGGAGCCAGAACAGCCCCAGGGTGACGACCGTCAGCGGGAAGGTGACGACCTTCAGGAGCAACCCCACCGTCGCGTTGATGAATCCGAAGATGACGGCGGCGGCGAGGGCCGCGGGGACTCCGCTGATTTCGAACCCCGGGATGATCCGGGCCGTGATCCCTAATGCAAGGGCCATGGTGCCCCAGTGAATCAGCATGCGAACCATGTCAATCGCCTCCCTCGGGCGGCGGCGACGCGGCCGGCGGCTCCCAGGCGAGCTGCGGCTGGCGCGCGGCGCGCACCTCGTCGGCGCGCCGGATGGGGGTGTTGTGCGGGGCCGAGCGCAGCAGTTCGGGATCCTCCTCCGCCTCCCGGCAGATCTGTTCGAGGATCTCCACGAAGCGGTCGAGCGTTTCGAGGGATTCGGTCTCGGTCGGCTCGATCATGATCGCCTCGGCGACGATGGTCGGGAAATAGACGGTCGGCGCGTAGATCCCGAAATCGAGCATCCGCTTGGCCAGGTCCAGTGCCGAGACCCCGGTCTTCTCCTTCAATTCCTTCGCCGAGAGGACGAATTCGTGTTTGCAGACGGTGTCGTAGGGGAGGGTCAGAATGTGCTTCAGCCGTTCCTTGAGGTAGTTGGCGTTGAGCACGGCCAGGCGGGACACCGCGCCCAGCCCGTCCGAACCCATGGTGAGGATGTAGGCGAAGGCCCGTAGGATGACGCCGATGTTGCCGTGAAAGCCGGAGATCCGCCCGATGGAGTCGGGGCCCGCCGGCGCGAAGCGGTAGCCGGCCGCGTCGCGCACGATCACCGGGGAGGGGAGGAACGGTTCGAGCTTCGGGCAGACAAGGATTGGCCCCGCGCCCGGGCCCCCGCCGCCGTGCGGGGTGGAAAAGGTCTTGTGCAGGTTGAGATGCACGACGTCGAAGCCCATGTCCCCGGGGCGCGCCGTGCCGACGAGGGCGTTCAGGTTGGCGCCGTCGTAGTAGAGGAGGCCCCCCGCTTCGTGCACGGCCTGGGAGATCTCCAGCACCTGGCGTTCGAAGAGCCCCAGGGTGTTGGGATTGGTCATCATGATGCCGGCCAGTTCGGCGTTCAGCCAGGGGCGGATGGCGTCGAGCGTGACGATCCCCCCGGAACTGGGGACGACGCGGATGTCAAATCCGGCGATGTGGGCCGAGGCCGGGTTGGTGCCGTGGGCCGAGTCGGGGACGAGCAGCACGCGGCGCGCCTGCTCCCCGCGCTTGTGGAACCAGGCCCGGAACAGCTTCAGCCCGGCGAACTCCCCGTGCGCCCCCGCGAAGGGCTGCAGCGTCCCCGCCTTCATCCCGGTGATGGCGCACAGGCTCTCGATCGTGCGGTGGAGGATTTCGAGGATCCCCTGGACGGTGGCGGCGGGCTGCAGAGGGTGGATGTCCCGGAACCAGGAGGCGACCTCCTCGTTGATCTTGGGATTGTACTTCATGGTGCACGATCCCAGGGGGTAGAAACCGAGGTCGACAGCGTGATTGCGGTGCGACAACCGGGTGTAGTGGCGGACGGCGGCGGGCTCGGAGACCTCGGGGAGGGGAGCGGGGTTTTCCCGCAGCAGCCGCGGTCCGAACATCGTTTCGAGGTCCGCTTCAGGGACGTCGCACTCCGGGGTGCGGTATCCCGTCCGGCCCGGGCGGGACTGTTCGAAAATCAGGGGTTCGGTCATGCGATCACCTTTCGGATCAGGTCCACGTAGCGGTCCATTTCGGCCCGTGTCCTCTTTTCGGTCACCGCCACGAGCAGGCGGTTCGGGTCGCCCCCCCCGAATTCGTCGAGCGGGACCCCCGCCAGGACCCCCTCTTCGAGCAGGGCGTCGGCCGTATCCCGGGCGGAGCGGGGGAGGTCGAGGACGAACTCGTTGAAATAGGGACGGTCGTAGGCGAGGCGGGCCGGGGTTTCCGCCGTGATGCGGCCGGCGAGGTAGCGGGCCTTGTGCACGTTCAGGGAGGCGATCCGGCGCACCCCCTCCCGCCCGACCGCTGCCAGGTAGGCGGCGACGGCCAGGGCGGCCAGCGCCTGGTTGGTGCAGATGTTGGAGGTCGCGCGCTCGCGCCGGATGTGCTGCTCGCGCGTCTGCAGGGTCAGCACGAACGCCCGGGCGCCCTCGCGGTCCACGGTTTCGCCCACGATCCTCCCGGGCATGAGCCGCATCAGGCTCCGGCTCGAGGCGAGGTAGCCGAGTCCCGGCCCCCCGAAATTCTGCCCGAGACCGAAGGGCTGCCCGCTCCCCACCGCGATGTCCGCCCCCCACTCCCCCGGGCTCTTCAGGATCCCCAGGGACAGCGGGTTCGCCGAAACGATCAGCAGTGCGCCGCTCTTGCCGAGGCGCGCGGCGAGGCCGGTCAGGTCCTCCACGATGCCGTAACGGTTGGGGCTCTCCACCAGCACGCACGCCAGGTCATCCCCCGCGATCGTCTCCAGGCCGTTCCAGTCGGTCGTCCCCCCCGACTCGGCGAGGCGCGCGATTTCGGCCCCGGAACCGGAAAAGAAGGTTTCGAGGACCGCGAGCGTGTGGGGGTGCACCAGGGCGGAGACCCCGAGGACGCGCGCCCCCTTGCGCGCGTTGCGTGCCATGGCGCAGGCCTCCGCGGCGGCCGTGGCGCCGTCGTAGAGCGAGGCGTTCGACACCGGCAGGCCGGTCAGGAGCGTGACCATGGTCTGGTACTCGTAGATCGCCTGCAGCATCCCCTGCGACGCCTCCGCCTGGTAGGGGGTGTAGGAGGTGAGAAATTCGGTCCGTCCCGTCACGAAGGGGACGATCGAGGGGACCAGGTGGTCGTAGCAGCCGGCCCCGAGGAACGATACGCAGGTCCGGCCGGCGTTTTTCAGGCGCTCGAACTCCCGGTAGACCTCGCTTTCGCAGAGCCCCGGGGGGATGCCGGGCGCCCCGGCGGCGCACAGTTCCGGCGGGACGTCCGCAAAGAGGTCCTCGAGGCTCTCCATGCCGATGGCACGGAGCATCCGCGCGACATCCTCGGGGGTGTGGGGGAGATAGGCGAACGTGTTCATGGTCGTTGTCCCTTTCCCGGGGTGGAATCCGTGGCCGCCATTGGGGCCTGCCGCGCCGTGCGGCGGTAGAAGGGGAGGGCGCGCGCCCGCGCGCGTTTCCACTGGCCGCGGACGTCAACGGCGAACTCCGACTCCGCGGACGCGTCGCGGCGCACCAGCGCCATGGCTCCGAAGATGCCGACGGTAGGGCATTTGCCCCCGCTCGTGACCCGTCCGACGTCCGCTCCCCCCTGCCGGACGGCAAATCCCGTCCGCGCCACCGCGGCGTCGATCATCTCGAGCCCGATCCGCTTTCTGGCCGCCCCGTCCCGGGCTACGGCCTCCAGCGCCCTCCTTCCGGAAAACTCCCCCTTGTCCAGGTCGACGAAGCGTCCGAGCCCCGCCTCGAGGGGATTGATGCCGGGATCCAGTTCCTGGCCGTAGAGGGGCATCCCGGCCTCGAAGCGGAGGGTGTCGCGGGCTCCGAGCCCGCAGGGAACCAGGCCGAGAGGGGCCCCGGCCTCCAGGAGCGCGCGCCACAGGGCGGGGGCGTCGGGGGCGTCGACGAACAGTTCGAAGCCGTCCTCCCCGGTGTACCCGGTGCGCGACACCAGGGCGGGGATCCCCGCGACGCGGATTCCGGGGAGAAACTGGTAATTTCCCAGGCCCGCAAGGTCGGCGTCGCAGCGCGCGGCCAGGACCTCCAGCGATGCCGGACCCTGCAGCGCGATCTGCGCGGTCCGAAGGGTAACGTCCTCCATCTCGGGGAGGGGGCGGCCGGAGCGGGTCCAGTGATTCGGCCCGGCGAACCACTCGAGGACGCGCGCCCGGTTGGCGGCGTTGACCACCAGGTCGAGCGACTCCTCCCCCAGCCGGCAGATGACAATGTCGTCGATGCACCACCCGTCTTCGGCGCACAGGAGCGAGTACCGGCAGCGGCCGGAATCGGCCGCCGGCAGCGTGTTGGTGGCCAGCCAGTCGACGTAGGCCGCGGCGTGCGGGCCGCGGACCCGGATCCGTCCCATGTGGGAAACGTCGAACAGCCCGGCCGCGCTGCGGACCGCGTGATGTTCCGCCAGGATTCCGAGGTCGAAGTGGAGCGGGAGCCTCCAGCCGGCGAAATCGACGATCCTCGCGCCGGGGATGGAAGCGTAGCATTCATGGAGCGGTGTCTGGTTCATGTCGCGTCTCCCGAAAAGAGCGAGGTAATCATACCCGGATCGGGGGCGAAAAAGCGACAGGATCGGGGAGCATTTGCGATAAAAAAGGATCGCTTGCGGAGGGCGGGGGTTTAGAGGATACTATGCGGAATTTCGGGTGTCGTGGAGGTTTTGAGCCCGGAGGCGGCCGGGAAACGGCCGAGAAGAAGATGATGAACATGGAGTTTAGGACGGCCCGGGCGGTCGCCTTGGTCGGGAAGAGGGCGATCCCCGCCTCGGTTTTTGAATTGCCCGCCGGCCGCCGGTGAGTCAAGGCGGACCGGTGAGGAGTAGTCCCTTGCCGTGCTTCCGGAAGGAAACCGATCCCAACAAGAAACCCCTATGATGGCGGACGCTATGACGACAAGTCACGACCAGAAAGTTCTCTTCGGGCATCCCGTGGGGCTGTTCACGCTGTTCTTCGCCGAGATGTGGGAGCGCTTCTCCTATTACGGCATGCGGGCCCTGCTGGTCTTCTACATGATCAAGGGGTTCCTCAATTTCACCGACGGGCGGGCCTACGAAATTTACGGGGCCTACACGGCCCTGGTCTACGCCACCCCCTTCATCGGCGGCATGCTGGCGGACCGGCTCCTGGGTGCGCGGCGCGCGGTCGTTATCGGCGGCCTGCTCATGGCGATGGGCCACATGCTGATGACGGTCGAGCATGAAATGGCGTTTTTCTTCGCGCTGGCCCTCCTGATCTGCGGCAACGGCTTCTTCAAACCCAACATCTCAACCATTGTCGGCTCCCTGTACGACATCAAGAGCCGCAAGCGGGACGGCGGCTTCACCATCTTCTACATGGGCATCAACCTCGGCGCCGCGATGTCGCCGCTGCTCTGCGGATTTATCGGGGAGACCTACGGCTGGCACTACGGCTTCGGGCTGGCCACGATCGGGATGCTGATGGGGCTGGCCGTGTTCGTCGCCCCGATCCGCGTCACCCAGTTCCTGATCCTCGGTTGCGCCCTCCTCACCGGCGTGGCGCTCCTGTTTTTCCAGAACAATTCCTACCAGCTCGTGGTGAACGTCCTGATCGGGCTCGCGCTCATCACCGCCGGCATCATCGCCTTCGTGGCGCTGGGGCGCGGAGGGCTGCCGGCCGAAGCGGGGCGGCCGAAGCGGCCGGAGGCGCTCCGGGAGAGAATGTGGGGCTTCCTCCGCAAGGACCTGGCCGTCTACCTCGGCATCGTCCTGGCGCTCCCCGTACTGGTCGTGCTCATCCGCAGGAACGAGATCGCCGGCTGGGTGCTGGCCCTGTTCGGGATCGCCGCCTTCGTCTGGCTCGTCGTCGAGGCGCTGCGGGCGGAACGGATCGAGCGCCACCGGCTCTTCGTCGTCCTCATCCTGGTGTTCTTTTCCATGCTTTTCTGGGCCTTCTTCGAGCAGGCGGGGAGCTCGCTCAACAACTTCGCCGACCGAAACGTCGACCGCGTGTTCGAGGCGGGGCGCGTCGCCCCCGGCGATGTCGGGAAGACGCTGCAGCTCAAGCTCAACCAGGAGCAGCTGGGCTACACCAACGGCGGGGAGATGTTCGCCCTCGACGCGCTCACCACGGCCAGGGAAGAGGGGCGCGACACGGTGGACTGGCGCGTGGACGAGCAGAACGTCGGCATGGGGACGGGCGGGGCCGAGATCCCGGCGTCGCTGTTCCAGGCGGTCAACCCGATTTTCATCCTCCTCTTCGGGCTGGTTTTCACCGGGCTCTGGTCCTGGCTCTCCAGCCGCGGCTGGGATCCCAGCACCCCGGTCAAGTTCTCGCTGGGGCTGCTGCAGCTCGGCATCGGGTTTACGGCCCTCTGGTACGGCGCCACGCACGCGGACGGGCGCGGCATGGTCGCCATGGTCTGGCTGATCCTGGGCTACATGTTCCAGACCACGGGGGAACTCTGCCTCTCCCCGGTGGGGCTGTCGATGGTGGTGAAGCTCTCCCCGGCGCGGATGGTGAGCACGGTCATGGGGGCCTGGTTTCTGGCCAGCGCTTTTTCCAACTACCTGGCCGGCATGATCGCTTCGTTCACCGGCGTGTCCCACGGGGAAGGGGAGGTGCAGGTCATCCCACCCCCGATCGAGACGATAGGGCTCTACGGCGACCTCTTCGGAAAGATCGCCCTGACCGCCGTCGTCTCCGCCCTGATCTGTTTCGCGCTGTCCCCCCTGCTGCGGCGCTGGATGCACGAGGAGGAGGAATAGGGACAACCGGAAAGATGCCTGCATGCCCGAATCGTCACGCACTTTCGGGGTTATTTCGCATTCAACAGTCAATGTTTTCCGGGGAATGCCGATAGCGTTATTGACGCCCCCTGCCGTTCGGATGGAGATGCTCCCCGGGGATCCGGGGTGTGTCGGGAACCGGATGGGAGAACAGTGTCCTTTAAACGGTAAACACTCGGGGCTCAATGGAGCTATCGCCGATGAAAAACGTGTGCCGCGGTTTCCTGGTTTTCCTGTTCCTGTTCGCGCCCTGCCTCCAAACGGACTCCCGGGCCGATGACTTCGCGGCCGGCGGCCCTGAGGATCGATCGGGCGAGCTCCAGGAGCATTCATTCAGCCGCCTGCCGAGCGCGTCCGACGGCGGGGGAGCGCGGACGGCAACTGCGTCGGCGCCGGCAACCGGGACCCTGGCGGCCGCCTATGTTCCGGGCGAACCCCGCGGCCTGTCCGGGGACGACGAGGGGGATGGCCGGGAAACATCCAATTTCAGGCGCCTGGTCCGGGCCGAAAAACTATCTCTTGCCGCGCAGATCCTGGGAATGGGGGTCCTGCAGGCGGCCGACGCCTGGAATTCGGGGCACAGGCCCTTTTCCGATGCGAGGGACAATCTGCGCAGGGCCTGGACCTCGGCCCCGGTCTGGGACGGGGATTCCTACTTCTACAACTACATCGGGCATCCCTACACCGGTTCCTTCACCTACAACCTGATGCGGTCCCAGGACGCCTCTCCTGCGGTGTCCTGGCTTTTTTCCTGCAGCCAGTCCCTGGTCTGGGAATTCGTCCTGGAGGCCACCGAACAACAGCCCTCCATTCAGGACCTGATCATCACTTCCAATGTCGGATCCCTGATGGGGGAGGGGATCCACCGGTTGACGCGCAGGCTGAAGAAGAACGGTCTTTCCTGGAAGAAAAAGGCGGTGATCCTGATCCTGAACCCCGCCCATGTCTTGAACAACGGTTTTCGCTAGGGGCAGCCGCCGCTGTCCCCTATGTTCCGAGCCTCCCCTTGGCCGCCAGGGTGTCGGCCACGCGCCCGAGGCCGAAATCCTCCAGCGTGCGCCGGGTGGGCCAGCCGTTCTCCTTGTCCCACCCTTCCAAGGCGTAGAAGTGGGTCTTGAAGTCGTCCACCCCCTTGCGGTCCAGGTACATGTCCGGGGCCGTGTCGTGGCGCCACCTGCCGTTTTCGTAGATCGGCACGCCGCCGTAGATGGCCAAGCCCGAGGCCCCCGGCTGATACATGTAGGGGAAGAAATCCTCTGTCCGGCGGCTCCTCCCGTGCATCACCCGGACGGCGCGCTCCAGTGTCCAGATCTTCTGCCCCGTGCGCATGGTATCAGCGAAGGAATCCGGCTTTCCCGTCACGGCCCGGTAATACCGGGTCTCGATCTCGGGGCTGTCACCCCTGAGGTCGGGGAGGAACATCTCGCAAAACGCCATCGACTCGTTCCAGAAAGAGGAGTAGTGCCGGCTCCAGGCCACCTGTTTCGCCTTGTGCGGGGAATAGATGCCGGTCCTCCAGGCTTCCTCCCCCTTCCACGCGTAGTTGAACATGAAGATGTCGCCCGTGTAGGGGATGGTCTTCTTCGCGAGCGCTTCGAGCGACTGTTCGGTCGAGAGCCCCCCGGCGGGGGTGCCGACGGGGGCCATGAAGCCGTGCCAGGCCGGATCGCCCGCCCCGAGGATATAGGCGTAGGCCCACTCCACCCAGGGCATGGTCCAGTGACTCGTGGCTCCCCAGGCCGGAAGGCGCAGGGCGCCGCTGTCGCGGTCCGTTTCCAGCCGCCCCCAGCGCTGGGCCGCCCGGCAGCACCCTTCGGCCAGGGCATCGCCGATCCCCCGGCGTCGGGCGATGGCGTCGAGCAGCGCCAGGCGGAAGCTCAGCTCCCCCCACTGGTCCATGGGGAGCGGGGAGGAGTCGATCTCCCGGCCGGGGCCCAGCACCCCCTGTTCGTGGAGGGTCTCGAGGTACCAGCCCAGGCCGGAATCGGTCGGCACCTTTCCCTTGAAGATCGGCGGCGCGCCCGGAATGTCGACCTTGAACGCGTGGAAGTGGGCCGCCCAGCTGCTGAGACCGTACTTGATCAGCGCTTCGCTGGCCAGATCGGCCGCCTGCGGGGTGGAGCCGCCGAAGAGCCACCCCTGGTCGGCGCACATGGTTTCGCCGCCGTAATAGTTGTTGCGGCGCCGGTCGGCGCGCAGGCAAGGCATGCAGCAGGCCGCGCCGGCCCCGGGCGCGGGGGAAGTTCCGGGGGCGGAGGCGGCCGCCCGCATCTGGTGCAGCCGGGCCTCGATGATGCCCCCCGGGTCGGCCACCCCGACGCCGCCGGTTCCGGCGACGCTGACGGCCTTCAGGTACTTGGCCCCGAAGACGGCTCCGAAAGCGCCGACGCGGGCGCTGATCCCGCTGCCGGTGATCAGGGCTGCCAGGCGCGAACGGGTCTCCCCCACCGGGCCGATGCAGAGGACCTGCGGGCGGGCGGTGGTGGGGGCGCCCCCGATCTCCCGCCACTCGTCGCCGAAACGGGTGTGGCCTCCGACCATCCTGGTGATCCGGTCCTGCGTCGCCCAGGTGTCGAGGCCCCAGAGCTCCGTGGCGTCCTCGATCTTCACCTGGTCGTTGACGATGTTGATCCACACCGGCCGCTCGGCCCTGCCTGTCACGACGACCCCGTCCCACCCCGCATGCTTCAGCATGTTGCCGAAGCGCCCGCCGAAATTGCAGCGCCAGAATTCCGCGGTGGGAAAGGTCTCGGGGGAGAGCCCGCACACGCTGGTCCTGCCCCCTCCGGGAACGCCGGTGCCGGCCAGGGGCCCGGTCATGATCGGAAGGACGTTGCGGGGGTCGAACGGGTCCTTGAGGTCCCATTCACCCGGGGCGACCGCCAGGTCCCAGAAGATGGCCGTCCCCATCCCGTAGCCTCCCCCGAACTCCTCGTACCTGGAGGTGTCCATGGCGCCGATTTCGCCCGTAGTCAGGTTGACCTTCAGTATCTTGCCGGTGTATCCGTTGGGCATGGTCCCTCTCCTCCCTGGTGCGCCTTTCCGGGCCGCCGAAGGGAAAAACGACATCCCCTTGATGCGGGGGGCGCGGATGGAGCCGTTTCCGATGATTCCGATAAGGTGTCCCGGGGCGATGGCCCCCGACGGCGGTCGCGATTTTACTACAGTTTCCCGGAAAAATGGGAAATTTGCGCCGCGGCGGCTGCAGGCGCGCGGCGCCGGCGGGTACATGTCCAGGACGCCCTGCGGTTGCGGCGGCATTTCGCCCTTCGCCTGTCCCGGGCAGGTTGCTATAGTTAACGACCATGGCGACGGAAACGCAGTCGGGAAGGGGCTGGAGCGGGTGGCTGTTACTGCCGCTCGTTCTGACGGCCGTGGTTTATCTCGGCACCACCACCGACCGCGCAGTCACCGATTACGACGAGGCGTATTACGTCCAGCCGGCCATGCGGATGGCCTCGCAGGGAGACTGGGTCACCCCCTACGCCAACGGCGTCCGCTTCCTGGAAAAGCCCCCGTTCCTGTACTGGGTGACCGCCTTGAGTTTCAAGGTCTTCGGCCTGCGGGAGGCCGCCCTGCGCCTGCCTACGGCGCTGGCGGTGATCCTGCTGGTCTGGGTCGTCATGCTCACGGCCCGGCGCGGGCTCGAGGGGGAGAGTCCGGCGCGGGGGCGGGCTTCGCCCGGGTTGGCGACGGCGGTGGCGGGGCTCGCGACCGCCTTTTCGGTGGGGACCTATCTCTTCACCCGGGAGACCCTGCACGACATCTGGCTGGTGCTCTTTCTGGCCGTGGCCATGTACGCGCTCCTGGAGTGGTACCTGGCCCCGGAGCGCTCCCTGCGGCCCGCCCTGTTGTTCTATGCCGCCATGGCGGGCGCCTTCCTGTGCAAGAGCCTCGTCGGCGTCGCCTTCCCGGTCGGGATCGCCGTGCTGTTCTGCCTCCTTTCGCGCCGGCGCCCCTCCCTGCGTTCGCTCCACCCGGTCGCAGGGATCCTCCTCTTCCTGGTCCTGGCCGTCCCCTGGCACTGGCTGGCGGAGGTTCGCAACCAGGGCTTCCTCCACTTTTTCTTCGTCGGCGAGCAGTTCCTGCGCTTCCTGGGGAGGAGGGAACCCCCGGTTCTGTGGGGCGTTCCGCTCGCGACCTTCCTCGGGCTGATCCCCGTATGGTTTTTCCCCTGGACCGTTTTTCTCCCGGCCGCGTTTTCGCCCCGCCGCGAGGGGGGGGACGGGGCTGTCCTGGTGCGGCTAGCCCTGGCCTGGATCGTGGTGGTGATCGGGTTCTTTTCCCTCTCGGACCGGCTGGAGCATTACGTCTTCCCGGCGCTCCCGGCGTTTGCGCTGCTGGCCGCCGTGGCGTTCTATCGCCGGGGGGGGGAACGGGCCCTGTTGTGGGGCTTCCGCGCCCTGGCCGCCGTGGGGGTCCTGGCGCTCCTCTGCGGGATCGCCGCCGGCGCCTGGTTCGCCGCGGGGAACGAACTCCCCTCCGGTCACGCCGGCCCCTCCGATCGCCTGGCGGAGACCGATTTCAGCATCATGGCCGAGATGCCTCCGGGCCTGGTGCGGGACTTGATCGCTCCCGCCGCGGTGGGGGTCCTGGCGCTGGCGGGCGGCTTCCTCTGCGCCCTGAGGCTCGAGACGATGGGGCGGCGCAGGGGGGCCGTCGCCGCCGTCACCGTGGTGATGGTGGTGTTCTGCGCGCTGACGCACTGGAGCTTCGTCCTGTGCGAGGACCTGATCTCGTCGAAGCGGTTTGGCCTGGAAATCGCGCGCTCGGTCCTTCCCGGCGACCGGCTGGTGGTCATGGGCGACTACGAGTCGGCCAATTCCCTGAGCTTTTACCAGCCGCTTCCGGTGGAGATCACGGACGGGACGGCTTACGCGCTCCTGCCGGGGCTGAAATTCCCGGACGCCCCGAAGATCCTGCTGACTCCCGGGGAGTTCGGCGAGGCTTGGCGCTCCCCGGGGAGAGTGTTTGTCCTGCTGCCCAAGGATAAGATCGGCCGGCTCGAGCCGGCCGGGACGGAAGTGATGCGCATCCTCGACCGGGTGCTGGTGCGCAACCGCTGAAGGGCCGAGGCCGCCGCGACCGGGCGTTTTGCTCTGGAATCGGCCCCCGGTTCGGATAAGATACCTTCCATGCCCAGAGATTATCCCGTCAAGCCGCTGGTGGTCATCCCAACCTACAATGAACGCGAGAACATCCAGTCGCTGGTCACCGCAGTTCTCGGGACGGACGAGCGGATCCATGCACTGGTCGTCGACGACGGGAGTCCCGACGGCACAGCCGTAGCCGTGCGGGAACTGATGGAGAAGACCAATTCCGGACGGCTGTCGCTGAGCCTCCGCCCGAGGAAACTCGGCCTCGGCACCGCCTATGTCCATGGATTCGGCTGGGGGCTCGACCACGACCACGATTTTCTGATCCAGATGGATGCGGACTGGAGCCATCACCCCCGCTACCTCCCGGATATGCTCCGGCTGGCGGAGGAGGGGGATTTCGTGATCGGGTCGCGCTATGTCAAGGGGGGCGGGACGCTGAACTGGGGAGCCATGCGCCGGCTCCTGTCCCGGTTCGGCAGCTTCTACTCTCGTGCCATCCTGGGCGTGGGGATCGCCGACTTCACGGGGGGCTTCAACGGGTGGTCGGCCCGGCTGCTGCGGCGCATGGGGCTGGACACGCTCCGGAGCAACGGGTACAGCTTCCAGATCGAAATGAAATACCGGGCCCACCGGCTGGGGTGCCGGCACCTCGAATTTCCTATCGTCTTTGACGAGCGCAGGGAGGGGAGGAGCAAGATGTCGATGGCGATCGGGATGGAGGCGTTCTATCGCGTCTGGGAACTCCGGTTCAGGCGGTAAGCTCCCGTTTCCCGGCCGAGTTCCGCCAGCAGGAGCGGGAAGCGGGCCTCCATGTCGCTCGAGAGGCCGCGGCCGGGGGAGAGGTCGAAGGGCTGCACCCCGAAGATGCGGACCGGGTGGGCGTAGTCCAATGCACGCGCTATCTCCAGCCCTTCGGCCAGGCCGAGACCGTGGGTGGATACGGAACTCGTCCTGATGAGGACGGAGGCCTCGCGGTCGGAAAAGCAGCGGCATTCTCCCGGTGCGAGGCGCATGTCGGCGGCGTCCACCAGCACGACGGGACGGTTCCATTCCAGGAGCGCGAGGGCGATGGTGGCGGCGTCGGCGCATTCCATCAGGACGCAGCGCGACAGGAAGGCGGGTTCACGGGAAAGGGCGGAGACCAGGGCGAGACCGATTTCGTCATCGCCGCTGTGGCGGGTGCCGAGCCCCACGATCCGGGGCCCGGCGCCCGCGTCCGGCAGGGCCGGCCTAGTCGACAAATTCGACATCCAGCATGTGGACCGAACAGGAGATGCAGGGGTCGTAGGCCCGCAGCAGCATTTCCATGTGGAGCGTCAGCTCCTCCTGCGACATGGAGGGGAGCATCTGCGGGACGAAGGCCTTCATGTCCTGCTCGACGTTGTTGATGTTCTGGCTGGTGGGGATGATGGCGTTGCCGGCGATGCACCGGCCGTTCTCATCGAAGGTGTAGTCGTGGAACAGGATCCCCCGCGGGACTTCGCACGACCCGATCCCGCGCCCGGCCTTGACCTCGTAGGAGATGTCCTCCTCCTTGAGCCCCGATCCCAGCACCTCGTCGAGCATGCGCGCGCTGTGGTAGGCGCAGTGCACGACCTCGATGATCTGGGCCACGTTGTTCATGTAGGGGTTGTAGCAGGGGGCCTTGAACCCCAGGTCCTCGGCCGCCTGCTTGGCTTCCGGCTGGAGCTGGTCGAAGTTGTTGTTCACCCGGGCCAGGGCGCCGGTGAAATAGGAGTCCCGGTGCCACTTCGACCACTTGGTGGTCGAGTGCGCCACCGTGAACTCGTTGGTCACGTCGAGGTAGTTGTCCACGGGGACGCTCGACTTCGTGTCGGAGCTGTAAATGTCGCCGTCGTACAGGGCGTATTCGTCCGGGTGCTTCAGCGACACGTACTCGGTCTCCCGCTCGTAAGGGGGGATCTTGAGGGTTTTGACCACCTTCAAGGTTTCCTGGATGTCCGGGATCGCCTCCTGCACCCGCTTCCGGAGCGCCGCGATTTCGTCCAGGTCGGGCAGCTTGCGCCACCCCTTGAGGGTGCTGGCCATGGGGTGGAGCATCCGGCCGCCGAAGACGGTGGTGTAGTCGTTCGCCAGTTTCTTGAGCCGGAGCGCGCGCTTGACGACTTCGGGATGGGTCCGGGCCAGGGGCAGGACGCTCTTGACTCCCATGAAATCGGGCACGGCCAGGAAGTAGACGTGCAGAACGTGGCTTTGCAGGAACTGCGATTCGGTCAGCAGCTTGCGAAGCAGGATCGTCTGCGGGCTCACCTGGATGCCCAGGGCATCCTCGGCCGCCTTGATGGCTGTCAGCTGGTGCCCCACGCAGCAGATGCCGCAGATGCGGCTGACGATCCAGGGGACCTCCGCCGGGCTCATCCCCTTGACGAAGTTCTCGAAGAACCGGTTGGCCTCGGTGATGGAAAGCTTGACCTCCTTGACCTTCCCTTCACTGGTGCTGACGATGATGCGCCCGTGGCCTTCCACCCGGGTGACATGCTTGACGTCGATGTTGTACGTTTTCTGTTTCAAATCCATAATCAGACTCCCCTGCCAATCGGTTCGGCACCCATGAAGAGCCGGTAGCGGCTCCGGATATCCCTGTCGTCGATGTTGTGTTCGCGCATCAATTCGATGTGGGCCTCGACGTTGGCGTGGGGGAGTGTCCCCCGGCAGCCGTCGCAGACGTAACCGCTGTTGATGCAGATGCTGTCGCACCCACCCCAGGTCACCGGGCCCATGCAGGTCAACCCGCGCTCGAGCACGCATTCGTTCTCGTTCATCTTGCAGTCCACGCAGACGGCGTTGGGCGGGAAGAAGGGCTGGGTTCCCTGCAGCAGCGATTTCACGAGGTGGAGGAATTCCCGCGGCACTATGGGGCAGCCGCGCAGGTAGGCGTCCACCTTGACAATGGCGTCGATCGGCCGCACCCGCGTGTGGGACCAGAGATCCCAGTAATCGGGGTCGACCTGCACCCGGTTGCGCGCCTCTTCGCCGTAGATCTCCCCGTAGTTGACGGCGGGGGCCACGAAGTTGGAGCGGGCCTGGACATTCCCGATGCAGGCGCAGGCGCCGAGGGCCACCAGGTAGGTGGATCGGGCGCGGATGTCCAGGATCCTCTCGATGTCCTCGTCCCGGTGGATGCTCCCCTCGACGAAAGCCACGTCGTAACGCGGCGCGGTCTCGGTGAGCGCCATGCGGAACTCCACCAGGTCGACCAGGTTCAGGATGTCGAGGAGAATGTCCTCGCAGTTGAGAATGGCCAGCTGGCATCCTTCGCAGCTGGAGAAATCGAAAAAGGCCACCTTGGGTTTCATCAGAGCGCCTCCGGTAAGAGTGCCAGATCAGAAAAACGGAACACCGGTCCGTCCTGACAGCAATAGATTTTGTTGATTTGGCAGTGTCCGCATTTGCCTACCCCGCATTTCATGCGCCGTTCGAGGTCGACGTAGATGTTGTTGTAGCTCACGTCGCGGGCCCCCAGGGCGGCGATGACGAATTTGTACATGACCGGGGGGCCGCACAGGGCGGCGACGGTTTTTCCCGGGTCGAGCTTGAGTTTGGGGATCGGCGCCGTGACCAGGCCGACGCCGAACTGCCAAGGCATGTTTTCCGTGCAGTCCACCAGCCGGATGACCTCGAGGCCGGCCTCGGTCCACTCGTTGAGCTGGTCGCAGTAGAGTTCCTCGGCGGGGTTGCGGCATCCCGAGATCAGGGTGATCTTCCCGAACCGGTCCGCCTCGGCGAGGACGGGGACGATCAGGGAGCGGAGCGGGACCAGCCCCAGGCCCCCGGCCACGAACAGGACATCCCGGCCGTAGAAATTCTCAAGATCAAACCAGGAGCCGTAGGGCCCCCGGATCCCCATCGTGTCCCCCACCTTCAGGTCGTGGATCACCTGGGTCAGGCGGCCGATCCGGCGGATGACCATTTCCAGCGTATTGTCATCGCCTGGGCCGTTGCTGATGGAGATCGGCGCTTCCCCTACCCCCATGACGGAGACCATGACAAACTGCCCGGGCCGATGCCCCAGAGGCTTCTCCAGCTCGACGCGGAAATACCGGTCCTTGGCGGTCATGTCGGCGATTTCGACGATCCTGCCTGGTTGGGGCATGAAGGCATCCCGGGCCAGCTGGTGGTAATGTTCGGTACTCGTATTCATCATCGAGATCCCTCCTGGATCAGGTCGGTGACAATGTCAAAGATGTCGATATGCGAGGTGCACTGGCGTCCGCACCTGCCGCAGCCCACGCAGACCGCGCCGTGCTCGTACTTTTCGGGGAGGTAGGTGAATTTGCGGTTGACGCGGTGGCGCTGGCGTGCGGCCGGTTCCGCCCGGAAATTGTGGCCGCCGCTCACTTCGGCGAAGTGGGGCAGCATGCAGCCGTCCCAGGAACGGCTGCGGTTGCCGGAGGCGGCATCCAGGTTCAGGTCGTCGACCACGTCGAAGCAGTAGCAGGTGGGGCAGACCAGGTTGCAGGTGCCGCAGGAAAAGCAGCGCTTCACGTGTTTTTCCCACACGGCGCTCTGGTACTTGTCGGCCACGATCTTCATGGTGTCGGGCAGGGGGGCGGGAAAACTCCGGCCGAAAGGTTCCGGCCGGGCCGTCACCGCCCCGATCCGCCGGGCCTCCGGGTCCTCGCACTTCTTCCAGTCGACGCCCGCCGTCAGCTTTTCGCCCAGGCTGGTCTTGACCTCCACCAGGAGGTCTCCCTCCTTGACCGGGGTGACGTAGACGTCGGCGCCCTCGGTGTGGTCCAGGGAATCGACCGCCGCGCAGAAGGCGCTTTCGTCGCAGGGGGTGTTGCACGAGTAGCCTATGATGGCCGTATTCTCCCGCCGCGCCAGGTAGTAGGCATCGGGCACCCCATCCTTGAAGAAGAGGTCCATCAGGGATATTCCCTTGAGATCGCAGCTCCTCACTCCGGCGATAACGCGGAAGGAGGTGTCGAGCGAGGGCTGAACTTCGGTCTTCCCCTCGGCGTCCGTCCGGAAACGGAGCAGTTCCTCCCGGGCCGGGACCAGCAGCTTGACCGGGGGCACCACGGTCGGGATATAGCGGTCAAACTGGATCTCGGACTTGGGTCCGACGCGGTTGAACCGGTAACTCGCCTCCCCATGTTTTTCCGGGAAATAGAGCTGGTTTTCGGCCGCCAGCCGTTGTATCCAGTCTATGAGCTCTTTTTTGGTTGCCAAGTAATAACTCATCAGCAGTCCTCTCTCCCTTTTCCAAACCTGATTGTCGTCAAGCCCCGTCACGCCCGGTTCCGCGCGGTTCTCCTTGCGAGAAGAAACGATCAAAGTCCTGGCATACGCGCGCGAAAATCCGGCGCCTCTTTCCGATCCTCACCCCTCCGGGCCGGTCCAGGCCGCCCCGGGGCTCTCCCCTCTGCCTATTAGACACCAGGTCGCTTCCTTTTCATAAGGGATTCTTCCATTTCACGCAATTCCCGGTTCGGGGCGCCCCCGGAATTCCGCCGGCAGGTTCCGTTTGTTGCCCGGCAGGCGGCGGGGTCAGGCGAACACGAAGGTTTCCAGTACGATGATGAGAATGCCCATGATCGCGCCCCCGGCGATGACGCCGGCGCACACCGGTTCCAGGTTCTGCACCATCACCCGGTAGGACAGCCGCTCGGGGTTTTTCAGTAATCGGGCGGCGGCCCAAAAGATGAAGGAGCCGAGGAACATGGCGAAGCAGGTGTTGAACGGGATCACGAAGGCCAGCCCGATGCCCACCCCGGAAAGCCAGAACTTCCCCCGGGTCCGGATGCGGACGATTTCCAGGCCGATTCCCAGGAGGGCGCCGACGAGGGCGGTCCAGCGGGCGGACATGCTCAGGTTCTGCAGTCCGCTGGTCAGGACCTCGGCCACCGCCTTCCACATGATCGCCGCCGGCATGGGGTACTGTTCGCTCACCAGACCGGCGGGGTTCCCGCGCAGAAAAACGAAGTAGAACACGGGCACGGCCACCAGGGCGCCGGCGAGGATGCCGAGGACGTGGCCGATCGCCTGCTGCCGCGGCTTGGCCCCCAGCATGTACCCGGGCTTGATGTCCATGAGGAGGTTGGAGGCGTTGCTGGCGGCTTCGCCGGTGATGGCCGCCGTCATGACGTTGGTGGTGATGTTGCCCGGGGCCAGCGCCCCGAAGGTGAGCTGCGTCAGTTTTCCCAGCGCCCCGGTCGGGGTGATGGAGGTCAGGGCGGTGGAGTGGGCGGCGATGAGGATGAAGATGAAGACCAGGGGGATGGCGATGACGCCCATGAGGATGCCGACGCCGAAATAGATGTGCGACAGCCACACGAGCAGCGCCCCGACGATGGGCACGCCGACGAAGGAAATCCAGAGGGGGATCTCGATATCCTTCAGGATGTCGGCGTGGCCCGGGTTGTTTTTTCTCCGGAGGGCCTTGAACGCGTCGAGAATGATGCGGGGCCTGGCGAAGAATGCGCACAGGGAGGCCGTCGTCATGATGGCGACTCCGCCCCACAGCGCCCAGAGGGTGATCCGGGAGAATCCGTAACGGACGACGCCGTCGACGGCGCTTCCGGTGATGTCCCCCCGGTGGATCATCCACGGGGCGAGGATGAGGTAGTTGATGACCGACCCCACCATGAGGGAGACCCCGGTGCGGATGCCCATGAGGCCGCCGGCCGCCATCATGACGAAATCGGTGTCCGGGCGCACGGTCAGTTCCCGGAGTTCGATCCCGGCCAGCTTCACCGGCCAGAGCCGGTAGAGCCAGCCGTCGAGGAATTCGGGGATGTGGAAGGGGATCCTCATCTTGGACATGAGGGTCTCGCTCTGCATGACCTTGAGCAGGGCGGCGCCGGCGCCGGCCACGGTGAGGATGAGGGCCTTGAAAACGCCGTCCTTGGCGTCCCCGGAATGGAGCGCGTCCATGACCACCCCGGCCGCCTTCCCTTCGGGAAAGGGGTACTGCTCTTCGTTGATGAATCGCTTCTTCAGGGGGAAGGCGAACAGGACTCCCAGCACCCCGACGAGAAAGAGCCAGGCGTAGATCAGGGGCATCGGGAGGACCCGGCCGGTGATCATCATGTAGGCGGCGAGGCTCGAGATCATCGGCGCCGTCATGTACCCGGCGGCGGTGGCGATCGACTGCATGCAGTTGTTCTCGAGGACCGTGAACTCCTTCCCCAGCCGGAGCGCGACGGCGAGCTTGAAAAAGGCGAAGGCGAGGATGACCGACGTGATCCCGACCCCGAGTGTCCAGCCGGTCTTGGCGCCCACGTAGAGGTTGGTCAGCGAGAGGATCCCCCCGATGATCATGCCGAAGAGGGCTGAACGGAGCGTCAGCTGGGGCATGTCGCCCCTCCAGACGTTTTCCAGCCACCACCGGTCCTTCTGTTCGAGCGTCCATTCCCTGATCTGTTGTTCGGTGAGCTGTTGGATCGCCATATCCATTTTCCCCTTCCGCGAATCCCCGGGCGGGATTCGATGCGCCTATTCGACCAGACTTGCCGGCGAAGTGCAAGGGGGGAACGGGAATGTAATGCCTATTACCGGCCGGGGATGGACAGGGTTGCAAACCGGGCTAGTGCGCGCGGTCCGGTTTCGGTATAATGGCGACGGAAGCGACGGAATGCCCCGAAGGCGGGAAGCCTTCTCCGAGGAAAGGACCTGAGCCCGTGTTGAAAAAAATTTTTTGCATCTGCACCCTGATGGCCGCGCTGGGAACCATGGCGGCCGTGAGCCAGGAAAACAAGGTTTTTACCGCCGACAAGCACCAGGAAATGGGGCTCGAATGCTCCACCTGTCACGGGGATGAGGCCCCCACCGCCACCGTCCCCGGCAAGGTGTGCCTCCCCTGCCACGAATCGCTCGAGGCGGTGGCCGCCAGGACCAAGGATTACACGGTGAATCCGCACGAGAACCACATCACCACGTCCCAGGACCTGCAATGCAGCCAGTGTCACAACGGGCACAAGGCGAACACGCCGATGTGCCTGAACTGCCACGCCGGGATGAAATTCAAATAGATCCGGCTGCTGCGCCGGGAGGGACTCCCCTTCCGGCATTGTATGGAAACCCGGCGGGAGCGGTTTTCGGTCGTTGACTTGGTCCGCCGTGTGTCGTTCCCGCCGATCCGGTTGTTCCCACCGTTTCCGATGCCGATCGTTGTGGGAACGCCGTTCATCTCGCCGGCGCCCGCTGCGCTCGGGTTTGTGGTGTGTGCCCCCGACCCTCGGCCCGCTTTGTTCCCTCCGCCCCCTCCCCAAAATAATTTCGCTCAAACCGGTTCGCGTTCATTGGATAGTCGGGCGCATTGCGCCGACCAGGGAGGGGGAACCATGAGCGGAACGAAAAAATTGAGCCGGGAGGAGCTGTTCGAGCAGGAGATGTGTTTCATGGAAGGAGTCGGCGGGCGGCCGCTCTTCGATCTTCTCGAGGAAGGGGGCGTGACGCTCCCTGCCCCTGAAACGCTGGACGACGGCGCGCTGTACGCCAAGCTCTGGGAGGTGATCCGCGCCATGGCCCTGCTGGGGCACTACCTGTCGAGCACCGATCACCTCAGTGACCGGGAGCTGTATGAAAGGCTCTGGAGCGAAATCCTGAGGGAGCCTGCTTGCATCCCCCCGGTGGGGTCCCGCGCCGCCTGCCAGATCGACATCCTGGGCGGGGGGAGCGATGAAGACTTCAAAATCAGGATGAAATACTATGCGGACGAGTTCGAGCGGGAGAGTTGGGCGTCCGATGACCCGGATGACGAGATACCGCCCCACGAGGATCTTCCCTACGACCGGGACCGCCTCCTGCCGCAGCCCGACTACGGCGGCCCCATGCCCGGGGAGATCTGCTGACCCGCCCCCCGGCTCCGTCCGGAACAGGGACTGTGGGATCCATTCGCCCTGCGACGGCCAGGACGGCGCCAGGGAGCCTGTAGCCCCGCCGGCTCAAGGCGTTTTCGCTGCCGGCGGCAGGATCCCCTTCCGCCTGGAGCTGTGATCGCGGCCCAGGAAATAGTTGATCCAGGAGGAGGTGTGCCACAGTTCCCAGTCGCACGGGGGGACAATGGCGGCGGCGATCTCCTGCTCCCGTCCCTCCGATTTCAGGCGCCGGTAGGCGCGTACCCAGATGCACTCGATCTCCCCGGGGTACACCTCGCACCACCCCTCGTAGCTGCCGCCGCAGGGGGCGTTGCGCTGGTCCTTGGGACACTGGGACACCGGGCAGAGATAGGCGGCGTCAAAGAGGGCGCAGTCGCCGCAATCCTTGCAGGTGTAGAGGCTGTTCTTGCCGCAGCGCTCGACCCG
Source organism: Acidobacteriota bacterium (assembly GCA_012719455.1). GTDB lineage: Bacteria > Acidobacteriota > UBA6911 > UBA6911 > UBA6911 > UBA6911. The sequence continues at coordinate 86,536 of JAAYAJ010000031.1, forward strand.
GTGCAGCGCCCCTTTCCAGAAGGGGGAGCGGTCGATCCGGGCCATCAGCTTCCGGACGGGACGGAACAGGGGACCTGTCTGTTCGAACACCGCCGAATGGACCGCCTGGGAAACCCGGTAGATCGCGGGCCGGGACGGGGGCTGGGTCCGGCGCGCGGGAACGTCGGTGTTCAGCCCGGTCCGGGCGTCCCGCTCGAACAGGTAAAACCCCTTGTCCTGTGCATAGTCGAACTCCGGGACCAGGTCCATCCAGCGGGCCGCCAGTTCTTCCCCCCGGGCGACGATATACTCCACGCTTTCGAAGGGGAGCCCCTGGCCGCTGATGTAGGCGCCCTTGTATCCCATTCCCTTGGCCAGTGCATACATTTTGGCCGCCCGGTCCAGGCGCGCCTGCTTCCCCTTGTCCGCGCCCGCCGATTCGGTCGCGATCTCGTCGAGCAGCTTCCGGGTCACCACGCAGCCGGGGATGCGGTTGGCGTTCATGGTGCGCGCTACCGGGTGCGACAGGACGTAGATGCCCGCCAGCACCGGCAGCGGTCGGTCCTGCTGTTTCAGCCACTGCAGCATTTCGTGCATCTTGCGCGCGTCGTACCCCACCTGGGTGATGGCGAAGTCCGCCCCGGCCCGGATCTTTTTCTGCAGCTTGAAATACTGCCCCATGACCTCCGCCTCCATCTGCTTGAAGGGGGAGAAGGCGACGCCGCTATAGAAGCTGGCGGGTGCCAGCCGTACCGGTTTGCGCATGATTTCGCGCACCATGCCGCGGTTCATCTCCGCGATCAACCGCAGCCCGTTGACCGAATCGAGGTCGAACACCGGCTTGGATTTACCCATGAAGCCCAGGTTGGAGGGATAATCGCCGGTCAGGACGAGCACGTTGTGGATGGACAGCGCGGCCAACTGGAACAGGAGGCTCTCGGCCTGGTTCCGGCTGCGGTCGCGCATGGCGACGTGCACGAGGGGCTCCACTCCCGACTTGCGGATCTCGGCGCAGAGGATGTCGGTGGCGATGGCGGGGTTGCCGCCCGGGTTGTCGGTGATGCTGACGGCGCACACTTTGCCGCTCGCCGCCGCCTGGCGCGCATTCTCCAGCACCGTTTCCTGCCGGGTTTCGAACGCGCCCGGGCCTGGGATCTGCTCCCAGACCAGGCAGAAGGCGTCCGGGTCCGTCATCGCGCGCCTGAACGGGTTTCCCCTGGCTGCCATTTTTTCTGCGAACGCGGTCCTGAGCCCGGCGACGAGCGGGTCGATCGGCAGAAAGGGGCTTTCGGCTCCCGAAGCCAGCACGTGCCCCCCGAGACGCAGGTCCAGGTTCTCGTCCCCCAGCACCCGGTGGGTGTTGTCGGCGAGGTTCCGCTCCAGCACCAGGAGCGCGGCGTGGTGCGAGATCCACCCCTGCTGCAGCCGGCGGTAGAGCCGGGCGACGCTCCCGGGAGGGTCGAGTTCGCCGATCAGGATGATGTCCGGCCGGGCGTCCCCGATCATGCGGAGGCCTTCCGTCTCCCCCGCGGCGAAATCCACCCTGATCCCCGGTTCGGCCGCCTGGCGTGCGATCTCGGCGGTCAGGGGGTTTTGACTGATCACCAGCAGGTTCGGAGTCGGATTGATCGAGCTCATAGGCTACAGATTGCCACAGGTCCCCCGAAAAACACAATTTCCCCGTAGGGCTCCTGTCCGGTAAACTGGCCGTCATGATTTTCGACACGCACTGCCACGGGTACTGGAGGGGACTGAGGGACCGGCGCGAGGAGGTGCGGCGGAACATGCTCGCCGCAGGGGTTGTCCGGTCGATCCAGATCGGGGCCGATTACGCGAGCAGCCTCCAGGCGCTCGAGCTCGCCCGGGACTGGGGGGAGCACACCTGGTGCACGGCGGGGATTCACCCCACCGACTGTCAGGAATGCGCGCCCGGATCGATTCCCGGGTGGATGGAGAAGCTCGAGGAAACGGCGCGGGGGAATCGCGACAAGGTGGTAGGGATCGGGGAAACCGGCTTGGACTACTACCACCTGGTGCCCGGGAAGGAAGAGGAGGGGAAGAGGGTGCAGCGGGAATTTTTCGCCGCCCAGGCGGAATTGGCACGGAGCCTGGACCTGGCCCTGGTCATTCACACCCGGGACGCCGCCGCCGACATGCTCGCGCTCATGCGTACCCTGCCGATCGGGCGGGCTGTCATCCACTGCTACAGCCAGGACCCCGCATTCGCGCGGACGCTGATGGCACTCCCCGGAGAGATCTACTTTTCGTTTTCCGGGGTCCTGACCTACAAAAACGCCCGTTTGGTGCAGCAGACGGCCCGGGAACTGCCCCTCGACCGCATCCTGCTGGAGACCGACGCCCCCTTTCTGCCGCCGCAGGCTGTGCGCAACCGGGTGAGCGTCAATGAACCGGCCTTTACCCGGCATATCCTGGATTTCCTGCAAACGCTCCGGGACGAGCCGACCGGGGAGGTCGAGCAGGCGGTTTGGGACAACTCCAACCGGGCTTTCCGGATTCCCGCGTAACCGACGCCGGTTTCCGGCGGCGGCTATAATGAAATTGATACGGCATGGGGAACCGGATGCTCCGG
>JAAYAJ010000032.1 GCA_012719455.1 Acidobacteriota bacterium
AAATAATGCTTGCACCACCGCCCGGATTGCAGGCATACTCGACGTGCTGTGAAAAACGTCAAAGCGCTGCATACATTCTCCGGCTTCACTTGAGTCCGATAGCCTCCACGTCGGTTCGCCGTACAGCCCTTTTCAAATTGTCGTCCCCCCGATAATGACCCGCGGCCGCAAGCCGCGCAGCACTTCTTCTTGTTGGGAGGACTCCGGGTCTATTCCGGTCTTTGCCATGAGCGCGGTTTTTCCGGTATGAATGAACAGATCCTATTTGCCGGACTGGATGTCGGGTCGCTGACGAGCAAGGCGGTGCTGCTCGGCGCGGACTCCGTCCTCGCGCACTGCACTGTTCCGACCGGTTCCAACCCGCGCCTGGCGGGAGAAAGGGCCCTGGAAGGCGCCCTGGCGGGGGCGGGCAGGGACAAGGGGGCGATCGCCTACCTCGTCGGAACGGGATACGGCAGGGTGAACCTGCCCGGGGCGCAGCGCACCGTCACCGAGCTGACCTGCCACGCCCGCGGCGCCCATTTCGCCAATCCGAAGGCGCGGACCGTTATCGATATCGGGGGGCAGGACAGCAAGGTCATCCGGATGGATGCGAACGGGAACATGGTCGATTTCGCGATGAACGACAAGTGCGCCGCGGGAACGGGGCGGTTCCTGGAGGTCATGGCCCGGGCGCTGGAATTGGACTTGGAGGATCTGGGGGCGGTGGCCGAGCGCTCGGCCGCACCCTGCCCGATCAACAGCATCTGCGCCGTGTTCGCCGAGTCGGAGGTGGTCTCGTTGCTCGCTGCGGGACACGAAAAGCAGGATGTCGTCGCGGGGCTGCACCAAGCGGTGGCGCAGCGGGTGGGGAACATGGCGGCGCGGATCGGGATCGAGGCCGAGGTGGTTTTCGTGGGCGGGGTCGCCAAAAACAGGGGCGTGGCCCGGGCTCTGGAGCGCTTCCTCGGCATTTCCTTCGTCTCGCCGGTGGTGGATCCGCAGATCAACGGCGCCCTGGGCGCGGCCGTTCTGGCCAGGGATATTTATTACGGAGCGAATCATGCCGGGGGGCTGGGACTTCGATAGCGTTTCCCCGACGAAAAGGAGGATGGAATTTGGAACTGAAAGCGGACAAAACGATCTCCGAAACAAGAACCGATTTTTCCTATCGGCTGGAAATGGCCAAGGATGAGGGGAAGAAAGTCGTCGGCAGTCTCTGCTCCTATTTCCCGGTCGAACTTACCTTGGCCGCGGGCGCCATCCCCGTGGGCCTCTGCGGCACTACCTCGGAACCGATCGAGGCCGCCGAAAAGGTGCTGCCGGCCGACCAGTGCCCCATGGTCAAAGCGACTTACGGACGTTCGGTGGGGAATACCTGCCCGATCTTCCCCCTGGCCGACTGCATAGTGGGGGAGACGACGTGCGACGGCCGCAAGAAGATGTACGAGCTCCTGGCCCGGGAGAAGCCGATGCACGTGATGGACCTGCCGCAGAAACCGGATGAGCCGGAAGCCCTGGAGCACTGGATTCACGAGGTCCGCAAATTGAGGGACTTTCTCAGCCGGCAGCTCGACGTTGCCATTACGGACGAAAGTCTCAGGCGCGTGATCCGGGGAATGAACAAGGAACGCAGGCTGATGAAGGAGATCTACGCCTGCCGCAAGCACCACCCCGTGCCGATCATGGGGACGGACCTGGTCGGCCTGACGACGGCCCTGCACTATACGGTCGACCGGGAGGAGTACCGCAACAACCTGGCGTCGGTGCTGGCGGAGCTGCAGCGCCGGATCCGGGACAAGGAGTACGCCTGCGGACCGGAGCGCCCCCGGGTGCTCTGGACCGGGCTGGGCAACAGCCTGGGGTGTGACAAGGTGCTCCGGCTGGTGGAGGAATGCGGCGGGGTCGTGGTCTGCCAGGAAGGGTGCGGGGGTGTGACGCGCTCGGACAACCTGGTGGACGAGAACAAGGACCCGCTGGAAGCCCTCGCGGAGCGTTATCTCGGGGTCACCTGTGCCTGCATGACGCCCAACAACATCCGGTTTGAGCAGATCGACCGGCTCATCCAGGAGTACGCCATAGAGGGGGTCCTGGACCTGACCTGGCAGTCGTGTCACGCGTTCAACATCGAGTCCTACCGGGTGTCGGAGATCGTGAAGGGGAAGCACGGGCTCCCCTTCCTGCATATCGTCACCGATTTTTCCCAGTCCGACATCGGGACGCTGCGCGTCCGCATTGAAGGCTTCATCGAGCAGATGCTGTTACGGAGACAAAATGGCGCTCATTGACGCCCGGAAAGTCGGGAAGGTCTATGCCAACCGCAATGGCGAACCGACCGCTGCGCTCGAGGATTTCACCCTCGAGGTTGAAGCGAATGAGTTCGTCGGCATTGTCGGTCCCAGTGGATGCGGTAAAACGACGTTTTTGATGCTGGTGGCGGGATTGGAGACGTTGACCAGCGGGGAGCTTTTCCTGGAAGACCAGCCGGTAGAGGGGCCCGATCCCCGGCACGCCATCGTGTTCCAGGAGTTCCTGCTCTTCCCCTGGCGGACGGTCCGGCAGAACGTGGAATTCGGGCCCGAGGTCAGGGGTGTCTCCAGGGAGAAACGCCGGCAGATAGTGGACGGGTACATCAGCCTGGTGGGGCTGGAAGGATTCGAGGACCGCTACCCGCACGAGCTCAGCGGGGGGATGCGGCAGAAGGCGGCGATCGCCCGGGCCCTGGCGAATGAACCCCGGGTCCTGCTGATGGACGAGCCGTTCGCCTCGCTGGATGCGCTTACGCGCGAAACGCTCCAGCAGGAGCTTCTGCGGATCTGGCAGCAGACGGAGGCGACGGTGCTTTTCGTGACTCACAGCATCTCCGAAGCGGTCTTCCTATCGGACCGGGTGGTGGTGATGGGGCCGCGGCCGGGAAAGATCCGAGGGGTGGCGCGAATCGGCCTGCCTCGTCCGAGGAAGAGGGAAATATTGACATCGCCCGAGTTTATGGGGTACGAGCGACATATCCGGGAACTGGTCTGGGATGAATCTCAAAGGAATTAGCGGGCGCCTGTCCGCAAAGCGGTACGCGTCGCCGGCGGTCCTCATCGTTGCCTGGGAGCTGGTCGGCCGGCTGGGCCTGGTGGATCCCTTTTTCCTTCCGGCCCCCACCAGGATCCTGGGTTCGATGTGGAGCCTGGTGCTGAACGGCGAGCTGTTCCGGCATATGAGCGTCAGCCTCTACCGGTCTCTCGGCGGTTATTTCCTCGCGCTGGTTCTGGGTCTCGGCTTCGGCGTTCTCATCTGCTGGTCGCGCCGCGCCGAGGATATCCTGGATCCGGTATTCGAATTGCTGCGGCCGGTGTCCACGCTGGGACTGGTGCCGCTCGTGATCATCTGGTTCGGGATCGGGAACGGGTCCAAGATCGCCATTGTGCTGAAAGCCTGTTTTTTCCCGATTCTCCTGAACACGGTGGCGGGGATCAAGGGAGTCAACCTCAAGCTGATCCACGCGGCCCGTTCCCTGGGGGCGAGCGAATACCAGATCTGGACTAAGGTCATTTTCCCGGCCGCGCTGCCGGTGATCTTCACCGGCATGAGGATTTCCACCGCCATTTCCATGATGTCCATCGTAGGGGTGGAAATGCTGGCGGCCGATTCCGGGCTGGGCTTCATGATCGTCGATGCCCAGCGCCTGTTTGATACGACCAGGATGTTCGTTGGAATCATTACCCTGTCTGTTTTGGGTTTTTGTATGGATTACGCCGCCCGGATGCTGCAGAAGCGCTTTGTCGGATGGCACGCGGACAGCCTGGCCGCGGGCAAGATATAGGAGAAGGCAATGAAAAGATTTATCGGGTTTCGGAAGCCGGCGGCCTGCGCCCTGCTGGCCGGTTTCGCGCTCATGCTGTTGGCAGGGGCCGCGTGCACCCGGAACAAGGAGTTGCCGGTGGTCCGGCTGGCCTATACCCGCTCGATCGACGACCTCCCGTTTTTTGTCGGCATGGAGGAGAAACTGTTCGAGCGGGAGGGGGTGCGCGTGGAGATGACGCGTCTCACAGGCAATACCTCGGCGCTTGCGGGGGTGATGCGCAACGATATCCAGGCCGCGGTCATCGGGCTGCCGCAGGTCTACTCCGCCGCCGGGCAGTCCATTCCCATCAAGGTGGTTGCGTGGTTGGGCCGGACTCATCCGGGCACCCACTGCGGACTTCACGTGCGCAAAGACGCCCCTATTTATGATCTCGAGGACCTGCGCGGCAAACGCATTGCCGTCAGCGGCGACGTCAGCAGCCGCATGGTGGTGTACCAGGCGCTGGAGCAAGGGGGGGTGGCGGCCGAGGACGCCCAGATCATCCTGGGCCTGGAAATGAGCGAACCGATGCAGCACGAGGCCGTGCTCAAGACCGGAAAGGTGGATGTCGTCATCGCTTGAGACCCCACCGCTACCATGCTTGAATCGCATGGTGTGAGTCGCATGTTGCGATCCTTCAACGATATCCTGCCCGGCTACGTGTTTACGGGCGTCTACTTCAGCGACCGGTACCTGGCGTCCCATGCCCGGGAGGTGCGCGCGTTCCTGCGCGGGCTGGTCCGGTCCTTCGAATTCATCAAAACCAACGAGGCCGCGGCCCGGCGTCATATCCCCAAGTATACCGGTGTTTCCGACGACGTGGCGCGCAAGTGCGCCCTGCGCGATCTCAGCGGCGGCGGGCGGGAACCCTTCGAGATGCTGGACCGCCAGCGCGATCTGCTGGTGAAACACGGCCTATTCAAGAACAAAGAGACCCTGAAGGGGATCGTGGATTATCAATACCTGCCCTGAGGGGAAAGGAGGGTGGAAACGGAAAATCGGGCATGAAAGATAGTTTCAGTTCAGTGAACCAAACGGGAGGTTTGTTTATGTACAGGTTAATATTGTTGCTCTTCTGCCTGCTGTGCCCCGCGGCCTGGGCGGAAGACGCAAGCGACGGATCGTCGACGGGGGACAAGGCTCCCCCGGGCGAAAGTGCGCAAACCCTGGAGGTTGGCCCGCAGGGGGACGAGTCCCGCCCCCGGGAAAAGGCCAAGCTCACCATTGCGCCGCAGACGGTCGTGGTCACGGCCGGCTTTCAAGCCGGGGCGGTGGCCCTGGAACCTACCAAAACCGTGATCGACTTGACGCAGTTCGAGTCCAGCGGTTCCGTGGACAGGGTGGAAGACGTCCTCAAGCACATGTCAGGGATCGACGTCATCCAGACGACCGGAGGCGCCGACCCGCAGCAGATGGTCATGATGCGTGGATTCGACGACAGCCGGTTCCAGGTGGCCATCAACGGCCGGCCGATCACGGCCCCCACCGCGGGTGCGGATACCTTCGTGGACTGGTCAAGTCTGACCACCGGGGATATCGAACGGATCGAGGTGATCCGGGGCTCCGCATCGGCCCGGTATGAAAACTCGGTTGGCGGCATCATCAACATCATCACCAAAAAGGGGCGCCGGGAAGGCAGTTCGGTGCCGCGGGCTTCCGCCGACGTGACCTACTCGAGCTTCAACTCCCTGAATACCAGGGGCACGGTCAACGGAGGGGTGGGTCAGCTGGGTTATTTCATCAGCTTCGGCAACCGGACCTCGGACGGCTTTCTGAGGAACAATTACTTCGAAGGCCAGGATTACAGCGGGCGGCTCGATTATGCGCTGCCGGGCGGCGGTTCGTTATCGTCATCCTACAAGCGCAACGAGCTGGAGCACGGGTACCCCGTGGTCAACGATCCGAACAGTGCTTTTTCAGACTACAATCCGGATTATCCCATCGTCTTCGAGGATGCGGACTCCCTTCGGATGGGGCGTCTGGTATCCCACCCCGGCGGAAAGTCGTACAAGATCAAGAAGGCGACGCACCTGGATTTCAGCTACGACCAGCCGATCAAGAACACGCACCTGTCCCTGAAGGTCTTCCGGGACTGGGGTTCGGAGGACAGCTATTCCTACCAGCGCTCCGGCGCCGGCCTGGCCCAGGCCTTCAGCGGGAGGGGGGATCGCAAGGAAAAGACCTTCGGTGTCATGTTCGATTACCAGTTGAACTTGTGGGCACGGCACTCACTGGCGATCGGGTACAGCCATCGGCGCATGGGGGTGGAGAACACGCCCGACATCTACCGCATCCAGGGCGCCTATATCGAGGACCAGTATGCCGTAAACAACAAGCTGACCCTGAACATGGGAATCCGTTTCATGCATGTGCGGGAACAGAGTTACGCTTACAGCGATCCGGGGTCTTCGTTCAAGTATCGGCATCTCTTCCACCCCAAGGAATGGTTGCCGAAGTTTACAGCCACCTACCGCTTCAATCCGGAGACGGAAATCTACGCCTCAGTGAACCGGGACTACCACGTCCCTGGGTGTTGAGAACGCTCACGCTGGGCCTCTGCCGGGCTCATGGATTCTTTTTTGAAGCCGGAAACAAGTATCAGTTACGACGCCGGACTGTATCGCCGTATCGGTCAGAATCTCGATATGCGGATCGCGGTGAATTACATCAACACCAGCAACTACTATGTCACAAACACCACGTCTCCGTATTACAGCGGCTCCTACGCCTACCAGATCGAGGGGGTGAAGTTTTACGGAACGGAGCTTGAATTCAACTGGAAAGCCACCGAAAAGCTGATCTTTTTCGGCAACTACTCCTACCAGAACAACGCGTATTCGTTGGGTGAAGAGTTCCCCTATCCGATGCTGCTCAACCTGCCGCCGAAGAACAAGGGGAAGCTCTCGATCCGCTACACCCTGCCTTTTAAAACGCGGCTTTCGTCGGATGTTATCATCTACGGCGAACGGCTGAGTGAAGGCGGATACACGCTGGACGGCTATGCCACCGCCGACCTCAGCCTGGAGCGGAATTTCGCCGGCAGGATGATGGCGTCATTCTATATCAACAACCTCACCGGGACCGAGTACCAGCAGGTCTACGGATACCCCTCCCCAGGGGTGACTTGGGGGGTGCGGTTGAAGATCAGCACGGCCAGGAACATCTTCTCCCAGTAGGGGAGAAGGGTCTGCAAACCAGGGGCTGTGGCGGTGTGAATCGCCACAGCCCCTTTTTTATTACTGTAGTGGTATATGAAGGCGGGTGGCGGAGGTGAATGGGAGTTGAACCCACCTGCCGCGATGAAGCGGCGCGACGATTTTGAAGACCGCGGGAGCCACCGGGCCCCGCTCACCTCCGCTGGGTATTTTAACTCATCCATCTCCCGCAATCAAGCCCGGACCGCTTCGAACGCGGCCAATCAGGGGGCGACGGCCGGGTTTGCCGTTATTTGCTGTTCCGCACGCGCGTATACATGACCAGTGACGGGGAGCCGCCGAAGGCCACGCCCAGCATCGCCGCTTCGTCCATTTCCGCCGGGGTGAAACCGCCCTGGCGGGCCTTCTGCATGTGGGCCTTCAAGCAGGGCTCGCATCTCGTCGCCACCGACAGCGCGATCTGGATCGCCTGCTTGGTGAACGCGTCCAGGTTCCCGGGCCGACCGGCCGCGTCCAGGAACTGCTGGTAAAGACCTTCCGTTCCGGCTTCCGCCGACGGCGCCGCCCCTTCCGAGCAGCAAGCGGAGGTTGCATCCGGGCTGCAGCATGCGGTTGTCTGGGTTGCGGGTGTCGATTCGGGTGCTTTCGTAGTCATGGGCAGTCTCCTTTTTCCACTGGTTTCGATGTATACGCGTCCTTCCCCCTTTTGGCGCACTTTCCCGATGATGCAGGCGTCCTCGACGCCGGCGTCGTGCAAACTCTTGAGCAGCCGCACGGCGGTTTCCGGGGCCACCGCCATGAGCAGGCCCCCGGAGGTCTGGGCGTCGAAGCACATGTCGAGCATGACCTCCCCTACTTCTTCCCCTGCGTAGACCCGGCTGCCGCACGATTCCTTGTTCCGTTCGATCCCCCCGGGCAGGATCCCCTCCGCGGCGTACTGCAGAACGTGGGGGAACCAGGGGAGATCGTCCCAGCGGATTTCCACGTCCACGCCGCTCCGGAGCGCCATCTCCGACAGGTGTCCCATGAGTCCGAAACCGGTCACGTCGGTGCAGGCGTGCACCCCGTGCCGCTCCATCTCCCCGGCGGCGCTCCGGTTGAGGGTGGTCATCGAGCGGACGGCCGCGGCCAGCGATTCCTCGCGCGCCCGGCCGATCTGCTTGGCGAAGGCCACGATGCCGGTCCCCAGGGGTTTGGTCAGGATCAGGACGTCCCCGGCCCGGGCGCCGGCATTGGTCGTCACCCGGTTCTTGTCGATCAGCCCCGTGACGGCGAAGCCTGCCTTGATCTGGTCGTCGTCGATGCTGTGGCCGCCGATGACGGGCACCCCCGCCTCGGCCATCTTGTCGATGCCGCCCCGCAGGATCTCGCGCAGGACGCTGTCGGCCAGCTTGCGCACCGGGAATCCAACGATGGACAGGGCCGTGAGCGGGCGTCCCCCCATGGCGTAGACATCGCTGAGGGAATTCGCGGCCGCCACCTGTCCGAACTGGTAGGGGTCGTCGACGGATGGGGTGAAAACGTCGACGGTCTGGACCAGGGCCGTCGCCTCATCGAGTGCGTAGACCCCCGCGTCGTCCCCCGCCGGCATGCCCACGAGTACGCGCGGGTCCTCCAGGGTGGGCAGGTCCGAAAGCGCGGCCTTGAGAAAAGCCTGGTCGATTTTGGAAGCGCAGCCCGCCTTTTCCACCAGTTGCGTCAGGGCTACGGGGCCGGAAGGAACCTCGAGCCGCTCCCCGGCGCAGAGACAGATGTCCTTCTCCTTGAAGAGATCGCAGGGGCAGGGTTTGGCTGCATCGCAGATGCAGTGCCCCAGGCGGATTGAACGCTGCATGATGCGTTTTCTTTTTTCTAGATCTTTGGTCATCGTAGTCCTCATGGTTCGAGTGATTGATTTTGACGGGAGGCCAGGATCGCGGCCCCCAGGGCTCCCGTGAACTGGGGATGAAGTGCAACCGTGACCGGACGGCCGAGTGCGCGGGACAGCGCCCCGGCCATTCCCGGCATCCGCGCGACTCCGCCGGTCAGGTGTACGGGGCCCGGGTCCCGGTTCCCGAGCATGCCCGCGACGCGGGCGGCGACCGACACCTGGACTCCCGCCATGATGTCCTGTCCGGGTACGCCGGAGGCCAGCAGCCCTATGATCTCCGTCTCCGCGAATACGACGCACATGCTGCTGATCGCCGCCGGATTTGAGGAGTCCGCGGCCGCGCGGGCCACCTCGTCCAGGCTCCCTTGCAGACGGCGGGCCACGATTTCCAGGAACCTCCCGGTGCCCGCGGCGCAGCGGTCGTTCATGGCGAAATCCTGCACCTTCCCCACGTCGTTCAGGCGGATCACCTTGCTGTCCTCTCCCCCGATGTCGACGATGGTCCGAGCCTCCGGGTGCAGGCGGCGCACTCCGACCGCGTGGCAGGTGATCTCCGTAACGGCGGCGTCGGCGAACTCGAGGGCGTTGCGGCCATATCCCGTTGCCACGGTGCCGGCGACCGTGGCGGCGGAGCCCAGGTGCGCCCTTATGGTTTCCCGGTACAGGGATGCGGCAATGTCCGCCTGGTCCAACCCCTGGTCCCGGATGGCGCGGGCGATCATATCTCCCTTTACGGTGTCGTAAAGGACCAGCTTGATGGTGCGGGAACCCGAGTCGATGCCTGCGTAGATCATGGGTGACGGTTCTCCTTGATGGTTTCCACCAGGGCTTCGAGCCGGGTGCGCGTGCCGAGGCTCAGCGCATCGGCGATGGGTGGGACCTCGATCTCCGCCGCCGGAGGACCGTCATCCCCGGCGCCCCCGACCGAATAAAGGATTGCCCGGGGATCGGGCCCGTGGGCCGTGATCCAACTTCCCGGGATATGGGGGCCGCTATGCGGAATGTGCGGCATGGGACTCCTGGCGGTGGCTGCGGGCGGTTTCGAAGAGCGCCTCCAGGCGCACGCGCAGACGCGCGGAATCGGAGGGCGCGTAATCGGTGGAAATCCGCAAATACGGGATATTGCCAACCTCCTCCGCCCATTGCCGGATGCGCCAGGATTCCACGTCGTAGGTCAAACATGCCTGCCAGGACAGGTCCACGATGCAATGGGGCTTGAAAATCCCGGCCATTTCCGAGAGCAGGTCGATCCGCCCGTCGTTCGGCGTCATCACCGAGCAGGGGATGCTCATATACTTGAGTGCCAGAGCCTTCATCAGGTCCTCCGCCTCTTCGTCCACGTCTTCCCAGATCGGCTTGATGCCGGTGCAGTTTTCCATGCACACGACGAGGCCCCCGCACTCCTCGATCAGGTCGACCACCCTTTCGGCCCCATGAACTGTGGGGACGCCCGACAGGAGGACCCGTACCCGCTTCCGGTTGGGCTCGTGGCTGCGGTGCTCGAGCTCCCGCAGCAGCGAGGCGTACACTTCCAGGTCCGCGTCGATGCAGGAGATGATGCTTTTGCAGTCCAGCAGCTGTCTTCCCGTGAGGGGAGGCGCCTCGTGCGCCATCAACAGGGCCAGGTCCCGGCGCAGCTTCCGTTCCCGGTTCATCTTCCGGACGGCGTCCCGCAGTGCTTCGTCGGTGATGCGGACCGAGAACCGCCGCTCGAGGCCGTCCCGGAACTTGGCCAATTCGGCGTACCAGTGGGTGAAGGCGTCGCGGTCGTCCGGTTTCTGGGGCAGTTCCAGGACCACCATCTCGCGCGTGCGCGCCAGGAGTTCGTACATCTTCTTTTTGCCATCGCACGTCGTTTCGCCGACCAGCAGGTCGGCCATTTCCAGGAAGGGATTGGCCTTCTGCACGTGATACCCGTAAGTGGATTTGATCAGGGGGCAGAGATTGGCGGGCAGCTCCGTCTCCGCGGGTCCGATCATTTCGAGGTCCCCCCCGCAGAGGCACACGGGGACTCCTCCCGCCGCCATGATGAGCTCGCGCGGAGCGTATTCGCACAGGATCCCGACTATGGGCCTGCCCTGGCTTTTGGCCGCTTGCGCATGTTCCAGGCAGTGGGGGATCATGTCTTCAAACCAGGCCAGAGTCGGCCCCTGGTTGTCGTGGCAACAAGTCATGTCATTCTCCATGTGAATTCACCGTTTCTCGGTGACGAAAAGGCCCCGGACGATTTTGCCCGCGTGGACCATTTCCTGTATGAAATGTCAGTTTCCCGGCCAATGCGTACATCCTGCCGGCAAGCAAAAAAAGCGGGATTATGCCCCGCCGATCCTTGTGGTTATGAATGGGATGAGATGCAGCCTAGGGGAAGGAAATGAAGGGTATTGCAGGAACCATGAAGCATTTCCAAACCTGGGCCGGCATCCAGCGAACTCGCCACGAGCATCGGTGTCGGTGCACTCAACCGCCGTTCCAGATCTTCAATGCCAAATTCCCGATGGGGGATCTGTTTTGATCGTTCATCGATAGACCACCGGCGCCAAGTTAACAGGTCGTTGTCCTTTTTGCAATCCCGGAATGAAAATAACTGCTTGCACGATCTCGGCGTTCGCTGATAGCATGGAAGACCTGTGATGACAAGAATACTCCTTTATTCCTTCGCGGGCTTTACCTGAGTCTGATCCAACCGGCGTCGGTTCGGCTGTTGCCTTCATATTCCATTCTGTTCTTTGCGCGCCGTTCAGCCTGTCCTGCAGGCGGGACGGGATGCGCATGCGCCCTTTTTTGATCGCCGCCCGGTGGAGGCCACGGCATTTCGGCTGTCCCAAATTTGTCCTATGCCAGCCAGGTGAGTTATGGAACGTCAGGAAAATCAGGTTATGCGATTCCTCCCGTCCGTGGATTCGGTGCTCCAAACGCTGCCGATGAAGCCGGAGGATCGGGTGTTCGATCAGGAGATCGTGACCCGCATTGTTCGCGAGCAGAAGGAAGCAATGCGGGAAGAGATAAGGAAGGGGAGATACAAGGATGCGGACCGGGCGGCGCTGTCACGGGAGATGTCGCGGCGGTGCCTGCATGAACTGGAATCGCTGCGGCGTCCCTTTTATCAGAAGGTGATCAATGCCAGCGGCATCATTCTGCATACCGCCCTGGGCCGCGCGGTGCTCGCGCCCGAGGCGCTGGAGGAAATCGAGAAGGAGTTGTCCGGCTACTCCAGGCTCCAGATCGGCCTGGGTTCGGGACAGCGGTCCCGCAGGGATGAAGGGGTGGAGCGCCTCCTCAGGCTCTTGACGGGGGCGGAAGCGGCGACCGTTGTCAACAACAACGCCGCCGCCACCGCCATCGTGCTCAATACGATCGGCAAAGGGAGGGAAGTGATCGTATCCCGCGGGCAGCTGGTTGAAATCGGCGGAGAGTTCCGGTTGCCCGAGGTCATGGCTTTCAGCGGGGCGAAGATGGTGGAAGTGGGGACCACCAACAAGACGCATGCCCGGGATTACGAGCGGGCGATCACGGAAGACACCGTCGCGATCCTGAGGGTGCACCCGAGCAATTACAAAATCCAGGGATTCACCGCGGAGGTGCCCCTGGAGGAGATGGTTCATATCGCGCACAGCCGGGGTCTCATACTGATTGACGACGTGGGCGCCGGTTCCCTCATGGACATGTCGCCGTTCGGTTTCGATCCTGAGCCCACCCTGCAGCAATCGGTGGCGGCAGGGTCGGACATCATCACCAGCAGTGCGGACAAGCTGATCGGCGCTTCCCAGGGGGGCATCATCCTCGGGCGCCGGGACCTGGTCCAGGCCGTGCGCCGGAACCAGTTCGCGCGCATCCTGAGAGTCGGTAAATTGACCCTTGCGGCCTTGGAATCCACGCTCAAACTGTTCCTGGACCCCGATTCGGCAAAGACGAAACTGCCTACCCTGGAAATGATCCTGCGCACCCCCGAAGAACTGAACGCGGTCGCATGCCGAATGGCCGACCGGCTGAGCGACCTTTCGGAATGCGCCGAGATCCACACGGTCCCCGGGTTTTCGCAGACGGGGAGCGGGTCGCTTCCGGCGCAGAACCTTCCGACTACGCTGTTGGCGGTTCAGCCGAAAGCCATGTCCGCCCAGGCGCTGGCGGACCGCCTGCGCCTGTACCGAACGCCCATCATCAGCAGGATTCAGAACGAACAGGTATGGATGGACCCAAGAACGTTGCGCGGCGACGAGGCCGAGGATGTGATCCAGGCGTTGCGCGAGATTCTGGCGAGGTGAAGAGAAACCCATGAACCAGAAAAATATCACCCTTGGAACGGCGGGACATATCGACCACGGCAAGACGGCGCTGATCCGGAACCTGACCGGATGCGAAACGGACCGGCTCCGGGAAGAGCGGGAACGCGGCATGTCCATCGAGCTCGGCTTCGCCCCCTGGAAGGTGGGCGACCTCGAGGTCGGCATCGTCGATGTCCCCGGGCATGAAAATTTTGTCAAGACCATGGTGGCCGGGGCCACCGGGATCGACGCGGTGATCCTGGTCATCGCCGTCGACGACGGGATCATGCCGCAGACACGGGAGCACCTGGAGATCCTGTCACTGCTCGGGGTGGAGCACGGGGTCGTGGTGCTGACCAAGGTGGACAAGGTAACGGCGGAGCGCCTCGGGGCCGTACGCGGGGAAGTACGGGATTACCTCCAGGGAACCTTCCTTCGGGATGCCCCGGTCTATCCCTTTTCGAACGTGACCGGGGAGGGGTTCGAGCCGTTCTATGACGGACTGCTCGACCTGGTGCGCCGGCTGAAACCCAAACAGACCGATGGTATCTTCCGTCTTCCGATTGAGCGCACCTTTTCGGTGAAGGGGTACGGCACCATCGCTTCGGGCATTCCCGTCAGTGGGGCCGCGCAGGTGGGCGACCCGGTGATCGTGCACCCGGCCGGGCTCCCCGGAAGGATCAAGGCCATCCAAGTCTACCAGGTCCAGGCCGAAAGGGTTCAGTGCGGGCAGTGCGCGGCCCTTAACGTACCCCAATGGGATGCCGGAGCGCTTTCACGCGGGGACGTCATCACCCTGGACGGGTGGTTCTCCCCCGGTTCCTGGTACCTGTGCGAAATGGAAATTCTCCCCCTGGAGGGACCGGGTCTGAAGCATGGCGCCGAGGTCAGGTTTCATACCGGGACATCGGAGTCCACCGCTACGGTATACCTGCTCGAAGGGGACCGGGCTGCCGGGGGGACGCGCTCGCTTGTTCAGGTGCAACTCGGCCAGCAGATCGTGGCCGGGCCCATGGACCGTTTCATCCTGCGCGCGCTTTCCCCGGCGCGTACCATCGGCGGCGGCGTCGTTATCGAGGCGCTGGAAAGAAAACTGCGGCGCAGCCGGCCCGAGGTCGTGGAGGATGCGAAGCGGCGAGCCGCTGCGGTGCAAAACGATGCGGATTTTGCCGAATACGCGGTTCTTTCCGCTCCCGACGGCGCCATATCGGTGAAGGCCGTGGCCCATCGGATCAAAAAGGCGTTGCCCGGCACGGAGAAACTACTGCAGGGCCTGGCCGGGTCGGGCGCCGTGATTGCGCTGGAGCAGGGGCTTTTCATGCATGCCCGGACCGTGGAAACCCTGGGGCTCAAGGCCCTAAAGCGGCTAGCAATGTACCACCAGTCCGACCCTGCAAGCCCCGGGATGCCCCTGGACGCCGTCGCGGCGGAGTACGGGTGGGAGCGGCCGGTGGCCGCCAGGGTCTTCGGCGACCTGGCACATGCCGGCAAGGCGCGCATTGAAAACGGTGTCGTGTGCCTTGCCGGGCACAGCGTCCGTTTCGATTCGGCGGAGGAGAAGAGACTACAGAGGGTGGAGCGCCTCTTTCTCGAACGGATGTTCAACCCGCCGGAAAGGGGGGATCTGCCGGACCTGTGCGGGCTGACCGCAAAGGAGGCCGATAATGCCCTGCGGCTGCTGGTGGAGCACCGGCGCCTGGTGAGGATCGACCGGAACCTCCACTTCCATGTGGACGCTGTCGCCAAGGCAAGGGAGATCGCCGTCGGGCATCTCCGCAAGGAAAACAGGCTGGAAAGCGTCGCATGGAAATACCTGATCGACACTTCGCGCAAGTACGCCCTGCCGCTGCTCGATTATTTCGACAGGATCGGGGTCACCAAGCGGGCGCCCGACAACACGCGGCACCTGGGGCCCCGGGCCTGATTGCGGAAGCGGGTCGAAAACGGCAGGCGGTCAGACGCACCCCTTGGGTTTCGGCAAGCCCGCTATCATGCACGCCCCCTTCCCCGGCCCGGCGGGGAAGAGCTCATAGATATGCTTCATTTTGAAGCCGGTGGCCCTGGAGATAACGCGCGCCATCGGAGGGGCGCCGTTTTCCCGGTAGTACTCCTGCAGAACGTTGATGAGCTTCCAGTGTTCCTCGGTCAGTTCCCCGATTCCCTGGCTGGTCCGGACATACTCCACCCATTCCGGACCCCAGTCGGAGAATTTCTCCAGGTGCCCGTCTTCATCCACAACAAACGTCCGGTCCTTGTGCCGCACCGATGTCATGCCGTCCCGAATCCCCCTAAGGATGGTGTCAGTGGTAATGGGAGTCCATTTCCCCCGCGCGCACAGGCACAGTGAGCGTGTTGGCTTTCGGTGGCACCGGGCAGTTGTAGAACTCCGAAAAGGCGCAGGCCGGGTTGTAGGCTTGGTTGAAGTCGAGGAGGTAATTTCCGTTCTCAAGCGGCACCGCGTCGACGTATCGGCCGAGGGCGTAGGTTTCCCGGCCGCTGGTGGCGTCGCGGAAGTAGACGCCGATGCCTTGGCCGCTCCCCGGCTCCAGCAGGCGCGTGGCCTCCAGGCGGCACTCCTTTCCCCCGGCGGAGAAATGGAACCAGCCGGCGCGCTCCGCTGTCCGGCGGTGGCCGCGGGTGGAGAGGATGACGGTTTTTTCGGCCGCCGGGTCGCGCTCGAGCGGCAGTTCGTAGCGCCAGGCGAGGTCGACCGGGAACCACCGGGGCTCCTTGTGCCCGGCGAAGCGGGGGCTCTCGGGGTCGAAGACGATCAGGGCGGGGAAGTTCTGGTGCGACAAACGCAGGTGGAAGCGCCCGGCCTGGATGTAGGATGGGCCGGTGACACCTTCGCGCATCTCCTTGTCCCCAAGCCGGAAAAGAGCGCCGTCGTCGAGCGCCTCGACCCGGAAGAGGTCCCCCTCGACCGTGATCCTGAGGTGGCGCGGCCGGATCGCCTCGTCTTCGAGGGTCAGGTCCGCGGCCGGGTCGCTCCCCACGATCAGTGATTCTTTCCCGCCGAAGTCCACCCGGTCGACGGCGGCCAGGTAGGAGCGGGGGCTCGTGCGCAGCCAATCGAGGGTTTCGGCGCGCTCCCGCTCGATGGCGGCGGTCACCGTTGCCGCCGCCTCGGGATCGATCCGGACCGGCCGCGCCGTGGGTTCCTGCCCCTGGCGGGCGCAGCCTGCCAGGGAAAAAGCGATCAGGGCCAGCATGAGATTTTTCATGGGCGGAATTGTCCTCCGGCAGGCGGGCCGAATGCAATCCTTTTGCGTCGATTTCCGTTCGGGCTGCTATAATCGGCCCGTTCATCCACTCCTCTCGAGCGGGGAAACCATGAAACTCTACATCCGGTTGTACGGCACGGTCTGGGTCTCTTTCTTCTCCTGCGTGCTGATCTCGCGCTGGCTGGGCGCCTACGTCGGAGCGTCCGTCCACGCTCTGCTCGGCACGGTTCTCCTCGTGCTGACGCTCGCAAACGCCCGCACCCTCGCGGCGCTTCCGGTCCCGGCGCGCCTGAAGCGGGTCAGCCGGGTGACGGCGGGGTTTGCGGTCTTCCAGGCGGCGGGCGGGCTGGCCCTGGGAGTGAGCGCGCGCCTGGTTCCCGCGTTGCCGGTGGTTCCGTCACTGCTTTACGGGGCGCACGTGGTCTGCGCCCTGGCGATCCTGGCCCAGGCTTCCTCGGTGGCGACGGCCTACGACATGTGGGAGGAGCGGGAGTTTCGGGAGCAGGCGTGATTATTGCCCGACCGTTTGGCCGCGTACAACTCCCGTGATGACAGCCACGAACTCCCCGCCCCCCCCGGCGGTCGCCTGCTGATTGAGCTTGTCGCCAGGCCGGATTCATCATACAAAGGTAGGGGGCCGAAGGCGCTCGGGGGGGTGTCCCCGGGACAGGCCGCCCGGGATTAATTTAGCTTCAGGAAGCGCCGGGCCCAGCCCCGGCGCTCCCAGGACAGGATCACGGGAGTGGCTGTTGACATCGATGTCGGTCAACTGATCGACGACTCCAAGCTGAACCGGGTCTCCCTGAGCGTCATCCTGCTGTGCGGGCTGATCATGCTCAT
This sequence comes from Acidobacteriota bacterium, assembly GCA_012719455.1. Taxonomy (GTDB): domain Bacteria; phylum Acidobacteriota; class UBA6911; order UBA6911; family UBA6911; genus UBA6911. The sequence continues at coordinate 17,166 of JAAYAJ010000032.1, forward strand.
GGACGGGTACGACTACACGATCATCACGGTAGCGGCTCCCGTGATCATGAAGGAGTGGGGTGTCGGGTCCGGCGCCTTCAGCTGGGTCTTCTCCGCCGCGTTTTTCGGCTACCTGATCGGGGCCGTGGGCTTCGGGATCCTTTCCGACCGGATCGGGCGCAAGCGCACCCTCATACTCGCCTCCTGCGTCTTCAGCACCGGGACGCTGCTGGTCTACTTCTGCCATTCCCTGGAAATCCTCATCGCCATCCGCGTCTTCACCGGGATCGGCATCGGCGGGGCCGTCCCCTGCGCCATAACCCTGACAAGCGAATACTCCCCCTTGAAAGGGCGCGGGAAATACGTGTCGATCATGTATTCCGGTTTTCTGATCGGCATCGTCCTCGGGGGGTATCTCGCGGGCTACATGCTCGGGCGCCTCGGCTGGCGCCCGTTGTTCCTTGTCGGCTTTTTCGCCCCGCTCCTGGCGATCGTGCTGGTGGGGCTGAAACTCCCCGAATCGGCCCGCTGGCTGGCCGCGCGGCGGCAGACTGAAAAAGAGCGGCGCACGCTCTCGTACCTGGTCGGAAGGATGCGGCCGGACATCGTCGTCGGGGATGACGCGCGCTTCGTCTCCGCCGGCTCCGGCGGTAAAAGCGGCGCGCTGCGAGAACTGTTCGCCGGCCGGCTCCGCTGGGTCACCCCGGTGCTGTGGGGCTACTACCTGGTCAGCTCCATCGCCGTTTTCTTCATCGGTTCCTGGTCCCCCCAGCTCCTGGTCCTGAAGGGATTCGGAGCGTCGACGGCGGCCTACATCACCGGGAGCATCAACATCCTGATCGCCGCCGGCTGCCTCCTGAGCGGGTTCTACTTCGACCGGTTCGGCTTCCGCCGCGGCGCCCTTCTGCACGGGCTCGCCGCCGCCGCCGTCCTCGTCACCGGGGGGCTGGAATCGACAGCCTTCGTTATCCTGCTGATGGCGAGCGGGTTCTTCATCAACTCCGCTCACATGGACGTCACCATTCTCGCCCCCATCGTCTACCCGCCCGGCTGCCGGAACAAGGGGGCCGGGGCCGCCGTCGCCGCCGGCAGGATCGGCGCCATCGTGGGCCCCCCGATCGGGGGCTACCTCCTCGACACCCGGCTGCCGATGGAGACCCTGCTGGGGGTGGTGGCGATCCCGCTCGGGATCGCGGCCCTGCTCTGCTACCTGGCCGGGAGGCAGTACGATTTCCACTTCGCCCCCCTGTACGCCCGCAAGCCGCCTTCCGACGGCGCGTGAGCGGGCGCGGCGCTTCAGTTCCGGCGTCTCATCCAGGCGGCATAGCGGCGGAAGGCCAGGGCGAATCAGGTCCAGAACATGGCTTTACGAAATGTCATATCCGTTCCTCCGAAATACGGAATACGCAACGGATGGGAAATGTTCCAGGTTTTTGCGCGCATTGGTTAGCCGAGGGCGCCGGCCAGGTACTTCAGGGCGACGGAAAGCACGATCACCCCGAGTAGGAGTTTCAGGCGGAAGGCGGGGATGTGGCGCTGCATGCGGGCGCCCAGGTAGGTGCCCGCCAGCCCCCCCAGCCCGAAAAGGGTGCCCAGGAGCCAGTCGGGGGTGATGACGAGGCCGGGGTAGAAGGGGGCGGCCAGGGCGTAGAAGAGGACGCCGGCCACGGAGGAGGCGCAGGTGCCCACCAGGGTGGCGCCGGCTACGGTGTGGACCGGGAGGCGGTAGAAGGAAACCAGAAAGGGGGAGATGATTGCCCCGCCGCCGATGCCGTAGATGCTTCCCACGATCCCCACCACGAAGGAGAGGAAAAAGAGGCCCCGGAAGCCGCAGCGGTATTCCTCCTCCTGGAAGCGGTAGGAGAGTACGGGCCAGGAGGCGCTGGTGATTTCCACGTTGAAGTCCCCATTGCCTCCGGCTGGCCGGTCGGTGCCACGGCGGAGCCCCAGCAGCAGCCGGCTGCCGATGTAGAGCATCACGCACCCGGCGAAGATCCGGAAGCGGCCCGGGTCGGGGAGCCAGCGCAGCCGGACGAGGCCTCCGATGACGACGCCCGGGAGGGTGCCGAGGACGATGGCGCCCGCCAGGGGCCAGATGAGGCGCTTCTCCCGCATGAAGCGGAAGATGCCCCCGGGGGTGGAGACGATGTTGTAGACCAGGTTGGTGGCGCTGACGGCGGGACTTGTGAACCCCAGCACGCTGATCTGGAACGGGAGGAGGAGGAAGGAGCCGGTGATCCCGGCGGTGGAGGTGATGGCCGAAACACAGAAGGCCACCAGCGGCGGCAGCCATAGCCAAGTGTGCACGCCCGAAACGGGGAAGGTGAACGGCTCGAGAAAGGTCACGGGTTGCGGTCCTTGTAATCCATCCGGCCCCCTTTTAGGCGCGCGAGGCAAATTCCCCCGTCTGGGTGCTGACGCGTACCCGCTCCCCCTCCCTGATGAAAAGGGGGACGCGGATATTCAGCCCGGTTTCCAGGGTGGCGGGCTTGGTGGCCCCGCCCGAGCCCGCGTCGGAGCGCCCCCCCGGCTCGGTGTAGGCCACGGCCAGCTCGACGAACGGGGGTAGTTCCACCGCGGTGGCGGCGCCGTTGTACTTGAGCACCTGGAGCGACAGCCCCTCGGTGAGGTAGAGTCGGTCGTCCCCCAGTTGCTCCGGGGTGAAGGCGAACTGCTCGTAGGTCTCCTCGTCCATGAAATGGCAGTGCTCCCCGTCGGCGTACAGGTAGGAGGCCGGGGCCTTGGTGACGTCGGCCTCGGCGAACTTTTCACCGGTCCGGAAGGTCTTTTCCATGACGGCGTCGGTCATGAGGTTGCGGAGCTTCGTGCGTACCATGGTCGAGGCGCCGCGCGCGCTCGGCGAGGCGAAAAAGACCTCGAGGACCGCGTACGGCTGGTTGCCCACCATGATGAACATCTTCCGTTTGAGTTCGTTCGCTCCGATCAGGGCCATGATGACGTTCCTCGCATGCCGGCTTGCCCGCCCGGACATTCAAAAGCATAAAGATATGACATTCTTCCCCGCACGTAAACAGCGGACCTCGTTTTGTTCCGATCGACGGAAGTGGATGGAGGGGGCATGAATGCGGCTATTCTGGTACGGGGGAGCGGGAACGTGGCGTCGGCCGTGCCCCGCCTTCTTTTCCGGGAAGGTTACAAAACTGTAATGTGTGGCGCTGCGTCCATTCCCGGCGTCGGGGGGATCCGGACGGGGCTTGCCTTCGGGGAGATGGTGACGGCGGGACAGGAGCCGCGGCCCCGGCCCCCTTCCCCTACTTGATGAACAGCATCTCCTGGTAGGTCGGCAGCGACCAGATCTCGTCGGACACCAGGCACTCGAGCCGGTCGGCGATCTCCCGGACGGCGGCCATGGCGGGTACAATTGTGTCGCGCGCATGGACCGCGTGGTCCAGGGTGGAGCCCTCCACCGGCGCGGCGAGCATCTCTTCCAGTTTCTGCATGGCTTCCTGCAGCTGCTTCACCTGTTCGTTCAGCGCGTCGAGAGTGGAGGTGCAGTGGGCCTTGCCCAGTTGCTCGAGCGCCAGCGCCGTCGTGGCCAGCTGGTGCTGGTACTGGACCGCCATCGGAAAGACCATGGTCCGGGCGATCATCCGCGTGAGCCGGCTTTCCACCGCGACGTCCTTCACGTACCGCTCCAGGTAGATCTCGTGGCGACTCTCCATCTCGCGCGGCGAGAGGACGTGGTGTTTCGCCATGAGCTCCACGTTCTTGGTGTCGGCCAGCGCCGCCAGGGCGTCCACGGAATTGGCGTGGTTGGGAAGGCCCCGCCGGGCGGCCTCCTTCTGCCACGATTCGCAGTAGTTGTCGCCGTTGAAGATGATGGCTCCGTGGTCCCGCACGATCTGCTGGAGCACTTCCTGGACGGCGGCGCTGAGCCCGGCCGCGTCCTCCCCGGTCCTTTTCTCGAGGGCGGAGGCGATGTAATCGAGCGAATCGGCCATGATCGTGTTCAGGGCGACCAGCGGACCGGATACGCTCTGGCTCGAGCCGACCATCCGGAATTCGAACTTGTTGCCGGTGAAGGCGAAGGGGCTGGTGCGGTTGCGGTCCCCGGCGTCCTTGGGGAAAGCCGGGAGCGTGTCCACCCCCACGTTCAGGTAGCCCGGTTCCTTGGACCGGCTCGCCCCGCCGTTGGCGATCTGCTCGAAGATGTCGGTCAGCTGTTCCCCCAGGTAGACCGAGATGATGGCCGGGGGCGCCTCGCTGGTCCCCAGGCGATGGTCGTTGCCCGAGTGCGCCACGGTGGCCCGCAGCAGGTCCCCGTAGAGGTGGACGGCCCGGATGGCGGCGGCGCAGAAGACCAGAAACTGCATGTTGCTGTGGGGCGTGGTGCCGGGCTCCAGGAGGTTGGCGCTCGAGGTGGCCAGCGACCAGTTCAGGTGCTTGCCCGAGCCGTTGATGCCGGCGAAGGGCTTTTCGTGGAGCAGGCATGCCATGCCGTACTTGAGCGCCACGCGCTGCAGCGTCCTCATTACGAGGTACTGGTGGTCGGTGGCCAGGTTGGCGTTCTCGTACACGGGGGCGATTTCGTACTGGGCCGGGGCGACCTCGTTGTGCCGCGTTTTGACGGGGACCCCCAGCTTGTACAGCTCCTGCTCGGTCTCCAGCATGCAGGCCAGGACCCGCTCCGGGATGGCGCTGAAATACTGGTCTTCCAGTTCCTGCCCCTTCGAGGGTTTGGCCCCGAACAGGGTGCGGCCGGCGGTGACCAGGTCGGGCCGGGCGAAGTAGAAATTCCGGTCGATGAGAAAGTACTCCTGCTCGCACCCGGCGGTTGAAAACACCAGGCCGGGGTCGGCGTCGCCGAAGAGCTTCAGGATCCTCCGGGCCTGCAGGTTCAGCGCTTGCAAGGAACGGAGCAGCGGAGTTTTCTTGTCGAGCGCCTCTCCCGTCCAGGAGCAGAAGACCGTCGGGATGCACAAGGTGGTCCCGTTCGGGTTCTCCAGGATGTAGGCCGGGCTGGTGATGTCCCAGGCCGTGTAGCCGCGCGCCTCGAACGTCGCCCGCAGCCCGCCCGAGGGGAAGCTCGAAGCATCCGGCTCCCCCTGGATCAGCTGCTTCGCCGAAAACTCGGCCACCACGCCCCCCTTGCCGTCCGGCTCCAGGAAGCTGTCGTGTTTTTCGGCCGTCAGCCCCGTCAGCGGGTAAAACACGTGGGCGTAATGGGTGGCCCCTTTTTCGATGGCCCAGTCCCGCATGGCGGCCGCCACGGCATCCGCCACGGAGATGTCGAGCTTTTCCCCCTGGTCGATCGTCCGGCGCATCGCCTGGTACACCTGTTCGGGCAAACGCTCCTTCATGACGGCGTCGCTGAAGACGTTTACGCCGAAGAGATCCTTCGAGGGCGTTTCCGAAAAATTCAGGGGTTTTTCAATAGGCTTGTAGCTGGTGACGGCGGCGATCGCATTCAGGCGCGAAATACTCATCGGTTTCCTTCCCTTTCCTGGGCCACGCCCTCCGCCGGAAGCGCCGCTTCGCGGCGCGCGGGGAAGAGCAGATCCCGTTCCGATCCTCTTCGCCACTGAACCATGCAAATTGATGCCCAGAGCGGATCTTCCTGGAGATATGTTTGCAAGTAATGAAAATAAGCGAGATAGGGCTGTCATGCGCCTGTCAGCTCTTTTGGTCTGATATTACAATAATGTATCTCGGGCGGCATTTGTGTGACATATGTGTAGAAAATGGCGCCGCCCAGGTACGGCGCCTGTCAATTCGTACTTGAAATCTCCGTATCCAGTGCCTAGCTTTGATGGGGACAACGCGGTAAAACCGGGAAAGCAATGAATCGTTCTCTCCACCACAGGCAGGGCTGGAAAGCACTTTTCGGACGGATGGACGTCCGCCAGCTGGAGCAGCACGAGGAAAAGGTCCTCTTCATCCTGACCCTCATGATCGGTGCCGCGGTGGGGCTCGTGATCGTCGCCTTCATCGTCCTGACCGAAAACCTGGGTTCGAGGATGTACCCTGCCGGCGGGGCTGCCTGGAGGCGGTTCCTGGTGCCGACGGCGGGGTCGCTTGTCACCGGGTTCCTTTTGGTGCGCTATTTCCGCGATGCCCGAGGCAGCGGTATTCCTCAGACCAAGGCCGCTCTCTTCCTGCATTCCGGGGTGATCCGGCTCCGGACCGTCATCGGCAAATTCATCTGCTCCTCGATTTCGCTTGCGAGCGGCATCGCTCTGGGACGCGAGGGGCCGTCGGTCCAGATCGGCGCGGGGATTGCCTCGGCCATGGGACGCCAGTTCGGGCTGAGCCCCGAAAAGACCCTGACTCTGGTGCCGATCGGCGCCTCGGCCGCCCTGGCCGCCGCCTTCAACACGCCGATCGCCGCCGTCCTCTTCACGCTCGAGGAGGTCATGGGGGATCTGCACGCCCGGGTCTTAGGTGCCATCGTGATCAGTTCGGCGACCTCCTGGATGGTGCTCCACCTCCTGCTCGGGGACGAGCCGCTCTTCCATGTTCCCGCCTACCAGTTGGTACACCCGGTGGAGTTCATCCTCTACGCAGCTCTGGGCGCCCTGGGAGCTCTGGTGAGCACACTCTTCATCAGGCTGCTGCTCCGGCTGCGCCATTATTTCTTGAGAATGCCGGCATGGACGTCCTGGCTCCAGCCGTCGGCCGGGGGCCTGGTGGTGGGAATCCTGGGGTTGTTCGTTCCCGCCGTGCTCGGTGTAGGTTACGGCTATGTCAGCGAGGCGCTCAACAGCCGGATGGCGCTCGGCACCATGGCGCTGCTTGTCGTTCTGAAGCTCGTCGCTACGGCCTGCTGTTACTCGTCGGGGAACGCCGGGGGCATCTTCGGACCCAGCCTCTTCATCGGGGCCATGCTTGGGGGCGCCTTCGGGGCAGGGGCTCACATGCTCATGCCCGACTACACCGGGAGCGTCGGTGCCTACGCCCTGGTCGGGATGGGGGTGGTGTTCGCCGGCATCGTCCGTGCACCGATGACGTCGGTCTTCATGATCTTCGAGATCACCCGCAACTATTCCATCATCGTCCCGCTGATGGTGGCCAACCTCACCAGCTATTTCCTTTCGAGCCGGATGCAGAAGAAGCCGATCTACGAGGCCCTGATGCACCAGGACGGGATCCACCTGCCTGCGGCTCCACGGGCGCAGGAGGAGGAAGCCCGCGTCAGCCAGGAGATGCGGGCGCCCGCAAGGGTGCTTCAGGGGACCGACCGGGTTGCCGACATCCTGCAGACGCTTCCGCCCGATGATACCGCCTGGGTAGTCGTCAACAGGGGGGAGCTCATGGGGGTAGTCACGCGTCGGCGCCTCCTCGAGGCGGCGGAATCGGGAGGGGGGGAAAAGACTCTGGCCGAACTCCTATCCGGGTTCGGGCCGCAGAGAGTCCTGACGACTGCGGAATTTCCCCATCTCCACCCGGACCAGTCCCTGGACGCGGCGCTGAGGCAGATGGCCGCGAGCGGACTCGACGAGCTCCCGGTTGTCAGCCGCACCGATCCGAGGAAGCTGATCGCTTCGCTCGGTCTCAAGGACGCCATGGCCGCCTATCGGAAGGAAAAAAGGGGGGGATCCGCTGCACCGGCCGCGGCGCGGAGGACCGTCTCCGTGGGGCGCATGGCCGTCGTTATCGCCCTGATGATCGCGCTGGGGGGAGGCCTGAGCTGGTTCTACCGTTCCCGGCGCGCAGACCGGGCTCTGGAGCATGCGGTCCGGGGGGAAAGCCTGATGGCGGCGGGGCGCCCGGAGGAGGCGGTGGAACAGTTTCGCAGCGCCCTTTCCATAAGCCACAGTTTCCGGGACCGGCTGGCGCTGGCCTCGGCCCTCGTGACCGCCCGGCGCTGGAACGAGGCGGAGATCTACTTCCGCGAGTTGGGGCGCGAACAACCGGGGAGCGGCCCGGTAAACCTGGGCCTGGGGAGGATTGCAGCGCAGAAGGGGAATGTGGGCGAGGCCGTCGCCTTCTACCGCAGGGCGGTGTACGGGACCTGGCCCGAGGAATCCCCACTGCGTGGTCTGGAGATCCGTAGGGAGCTGGTGGACTTCCTCGGCCGGTCGGGACAGGCGGCCTGGGTGCGGGCGGAACTGCTGGCTCTGGCGGCGGAATGTCCCGACGCCCCCGGCGCCCGTATGGAGACGGCCGGCCTCCTGCTCGATCATGCGCTCGCCGCCGAGGCGGCTGCGATGTACCGTGAAATCCTGGCGGAGAACCCCCGGGACGGCGCCGCGCATGCCGGTCTGGGCCGGGCGGAATACGAACTCCGCAATTATGCGGAGGCCCGGAATTCCTTCCGCTCCGCCCTGCTCCAAAATCCCGGCGACGCCGTGTCCGAAGCCCGGCTCCAGGTGGTGGAGAGGATCCTGGCTCTCGACCCGAGGGCGCGCGGGTTGAGACCGGCGGAGAAATACGCGAGAAGCCGGACCCTACTGGAGGCGGTCTTCGCCTCGCTCGAGGGGTGCCTGGGGGAAGGGGGAACATCGACTCCGGAAGCGGTGGGGGAGAGGCGCGAGGCCGCCCGCCGGTCGCTCGCCCGGCGCGGGAGGCCCCGATCCTACGGGGACGCCGTGGAGGAGAATCTGACGCTCGCGGCGGAGCTCTGGCGGGAGCGGATGCGGTGGTGCCCCGGCGCCCCCGCGGACGAGGCACTCGGGCTCGTCATGGAACGTTTTTCGGAGTAGCCGGCTACCCAAGCGGCCGGAATCCCGCCTCTTCTCCGGCGATGTTGTTCCTGGCCAGGGTGGCGGCCATCCCCACGCGGATCGACTACGCGGTCGCGGGCAGGAGCACGATCAGGTTCATGTCGGTGCTGGGTTGGCCGCAGAAATCTCAGAGCATGGCGCTCCCAGGCCAGCCGATCCAGAGAGCCCTGCGGCAGCTCCTGCAGCGTTTCATGTTTCCTCCCTCTTCAGCACCAGGGTGGATAGGGGCGGGAGGGTGAGGCTGAGCGAGCAGGGGCGGCCGTGTAATCCCTGCGGGGAGGCTTCGATTCGGCCGAGGTTCCCCATCCCGCTCCCGCCGTAGTCGAGGGCGTCGCTGTTGAGCGCCTCGATCCACATCCCCCCCTCCGGGATACCGATGCGGTAGTCGTGCCGCGGCACCGGTGTGAAGTTGCAGACGACGGCCACCGGGCGCCGGCGGTTCCTCCCGAAGCGGAGCAGGCTGATGCAGCTCCCCTGGCGGTCGTCGCAGTCGATCCACTCGAACCCGGCCGGTTCCGTGTCGAGCTCGTACATGGCGGGCTCCGACCGGTAGAAGGCGTTCAGGTCGGCCACCCACCGCTCCAATCCCGAGTGGAACGGGTACTGGAGGAGGTGCCAGTCGAGGCTTCTGTCATGGTCCCATTCGGCCCACTGGCCGAACTCCCCTCCCATGAAGAGGAGCTTCTTGCCGGGATGCCCGAACATGTAACCGTAAAGGAGGCGCAGGTTGGCGAATTGCTGCCACTCGTCCCCCGGCATCTTCCCGATCATGGATCCCTTCCCGTGCACGACCTCGTCGTGGGAAAAGGGGAGGAGGAAATTCTCCGTGAAGGCGTAGAGGAGGCTGAAGGTGATCTTGTTGTGGTGGTAGCTGCGGTACACCGGGTCGAGTTTCATGTACTCGAGCATGTCGTGCATCCACCCCATGTTCCACTTGAACCCGAATCCCAGGCCCCCCAGGTACGTCGGCCGTGAAACCATCGGCCAGGCGGTGGACTCCTCGGCGATGACCATGGCCCCGGGGACCTCGGCATGCACGCGCTCGTTGAGCCTTTTCAGGAAATCGACCGCCTCCAGGTTTTCCCGGCCCCCGTAGCGGTTGGGGATCCATTCCCCCTCCTTCCGGCCATAATCCAGGTAGAGCATGGAGGCGACGGCGTCCACCCGCAGCGCGTCGACGTGGTAGCAGTCAAACCAGAATACGGCGTTGCTGATCAGGAAGTTCTGCACCTCGGTGCGTCCGTAGTTGAAGACCAGCGTGTCCCAGTCCGGGTGCAGGCCCTGGCGCAGGTCGGCATGCTCGTACAGGTGGGTGCCGTCGAAGAACCCCAGCCCGTGTTCGTCCCGGGGGAAGTGGGCGGGAACCCAGTCGAGGATGACGCCGATCCCGTTCCGGTGCAGCATGTCGACCAGGTACATGAAGTCGTCGGGGGTCCCAAAACGGCTGGTGGGAGCGAAGTAACCCACGGTCTGGTAGCCCCAGGAGCCGTCGAAGGGGTGCTCCGACACCGGCATCATCTCCACGTGGGTGAAGCCCAGCCGGCGTACGTGATCGGCGAGCCTGGGGGCGATTTCGCGGTAGGTGAGCCAGCGGTTCCCCTCTTCCGGCACCCGCATCCAGGAGCCGAGGTGGACCTCGTAGATCGAGAGAGCCTCCTCGTGGGGCCGCCGGGAGGGGCGCGCGCGCATCCACTCCCCGTCCTGCCAGGCGTAGGCCGACAGGTCCCACACCTTGGAGGCGGTCCGGGGACGGATTTCGGCCGCGAAGCCGTAAGGGTCGGCCTTTTCGACGGCGTAGCCGCCGTATTGCGACTCGACGTAATATTTGTAGAGGTCCCCCGCCCTCACTCCGGGCACGAATCCCTCCCAGATTCCGGACGAGGCCCGCGGCGCGAGCGGCGCCGCCTCCCGGTTCCACCCGTTGAAATCGCCGATGGCCGAGACACGCTGTGCGTTCGGGGCCCACACCCGGAAAAAGGTCCCCGGGACCCCGTCAAGGCGACCCGGGTGAGCCCCCAGCTTTTCCCAGGTGCGGTAATGGGTTCCCTCGCCGATCAGGTGCAGGTCGAAATCGGTCAGGCGGTCATTTGTCATCGCTCGCTTTCCTCCGGTGTCGCGGCGGTCAAGGCTTCATCCGGACTACGAGGACCGAGCAGCCGGCCCTGCGCACCACCGCCTCAGCCACGCTCCCGAGCGCCAGGTGGGCGAGGCCGGTCCGTCCCCGGGTCGCAACCACGACCAGGTCCGCCTCGAGCTTCTCGGCCGTTTCCAGGATGGCCCGGTCCGCGGAGCCGTGCACGAGGATCCCCTCGGCAGCCCCCACCCGGCGGACGCATGCGTCCAGGTGTCCTTGCAACGCCTCCTCGATTTCGACGGAGAAGTCGAGCGGCAGCAGGCCGGGCACGGATGGGTCGGTCACCATGCCGTAGCGGAGGATGTCGAAGGCATGGACGATGCGGAGTTCGCGCCCCCTCCGCTTGGCCTCGCTCATGGCGGCGTCGACCGCGGGGGTCGAGGGGTCGGAGAAGTCGGTGGCCGCGAGCACTCCCCCCGGGGCGGAGGGGCGCGCGACCAGCACCGGGCAGTAGGCGTGGCGGACGATGCGCTCGGCAATCCCGCCCAGGCGGTACTTGTGGGAGCCGTGGCCCACGACGATCAGCCCAGCGCCGACCCGCTCCGCCGCCGTGATGATGGCCGCGTGCTCGGTTCCGTACTCGATTTTGAGTTCGCAATCCTTCCCCCGGGGGGACGTGAAGACCGCGACCCGTTCCGAAAGCTCGCGGTAGGCCCCGGCTTCGAAATCGGACTTACGCAGGGCGTCCTCCATCTGCAGTTGGGGGAAGAGGGGGCGTACCGCCGTGATGTCGGGTAGGACGTGGCAGACATAGAGCTTCACGCCGTAGTGCCGGGCGATCTCCACGGCCTGGCGCAGCACCTCGTTGGCGGCTTCATCCAGTCTCACGGCGGCAAAAATGGGACCGGTCGAACGGAACATGGCACAACTCCTTTCTCGGATGAACGGCTATCCTATACCATACCACGGATCGGATGCGTCCGTCCGGCGGTGTCTGCGGGGGGATCCGGATTTTCGGATCTCCCGCCCGTCATGTTATCGTAAAAGTTCCATTGTCATGGCCATGGAGGATGGTCTTCCGGCCGATGCGACCAAAGGAGCGACCCGACATGACCACGAGGATATCCGAGCGCTACACTCGAGAACGTTTCGAGAAGGCCGCGGGGAAGATCATGGCCATTGTGCGCGCGGCCCCCTCGGTGGAGGACGCCCGGCGCGCCCTTTTCGCCCATGTGTCCGACGAGTATTACGCGCGGTTCAGCGAAACAAGCCACTCCTTCGGCTCGCGCCTGTACATCGTCCGGGACTGCGCGCGCGCCTGGCGCAGCATGCTGACCCCCATTTCCGACCAGGGGGTGGGTTTCAGCAACATCCGGGCGTTATGGGATCTTGCACGGGGAAGCGCGCGCCCCGACCTCGGGCCGGGCTTCTACGCCGAGATGACCCACCTGGCGCTGGGGCTGGAGGGGAAGGCGATGCCCCTGCATTCGGAGGCGGCCGAGCACCCGGTGACGCTCTCGGGGCGGGAGGCGGCGCTGGTCCGTTCGGATGAGCTGGACCGGCTCTGGGGGCACGTGGAGGAGTTGATGTCGCGATACGGCGACGGGCTCGGGAAGGAGGAGCGTCGCCGCCGTGCGGGAAGGCGCCGCAGGATCCTCAAGGCCTTGGGGGCGACCGCCGCCCAGTTCGCCGACTGGCGCTGGCAGGTGGCGCACATCGCGCGCACCGCGGAGGAACTCGGCCGGATGGTGACCCTGCGCCCCTCCGAACGCGAGGCGATTCGGAAGGCGGTCGACGGCCGCCTTCCGTTCGGGGTGACCCCCTATTACGCCAGCCTGCTCGACGACGACGCTGAAGAGGGACGCGACCGGGCGCTGCGGGAGCAGGTCATCCCCCCGCCTGATTATGTCAACCGGATGCTCCAGCATCGCGGGGACCGCGAGTGCGCTTTCGATTTCATGCTGGAGCGGGATACCTCGCCGATCGACCTCGTCACCCGCCGGTATCCCGCGATCGCCATCCTGAAGCCGTACAACACCTGCCCCCAGATCTGCGTCTACTGCCAGCGAAATTGGGAGATCGACGAAGCCATGGCGCCGGGGGCGATGGCTTCGGCCGCCGACATCGACGCCGCCCTCGACTTCATCGCCCGGCGTCCGGCCTTGCGCGAGATCCTGGTCACCGGGGGAGATCCCCTGGGGATGGCGGACGAACCGCTGCTCGGCATCCTCGGGCGGCTGGCCGCCATCCCCCACATCGAGGTGATCCGCATCGGTACGCGCACCCCGGTTACGGTCCCGATGCGGATCACGCCGGGTCTCGCCGCCGCCCTCGGCCGGCTGCGCGACCCGGGCCGGCGCGAGGTATGCGTGGTGACGCACATCGAGCACCCTTACGAGATCACCCCCGACCTGGTCGCCGCCGTCAACCGGCTCAAGCGCCAGGGAATCTCCGTTCTCAACCAGCTGGTCTATTCCTTCTTCGTGTCCCGGCGTTTCGAGGCCGCCAAGCTGCGGATGATGCTGCGCCGCTCGGGGATCGATCCCTACTACACCTTCATGGCCAAGGGGAAGGAGGAGACCAACGCCTACCGGGTCCCGCTGGCGCGCCTGCTGCAGGAACAGAAAGAGGAGGCGCGGCTCCTGCCCGGATCCCGGCGGACCGACGAGGTGGTCTACAATGTCCCCGGGCTGGGAAAGAACTACCTGCGCGCCATGCAGCACCGGGACCTGCTGGCGATCCTCCCCGACGGCGCCCGCGTCTACGACTTCCACCCCTGGGAAAAGGGGATTGTCGACCAGGCGTCCTACATGGGACACGACATCCCGATCCTGGAATACTTGTCGCGGCTGGAGGAAATCGGGGAGAATCCCGACGACTACGAAAGCATCTGGTACTACTACTGATCGGGGGGCGCGGGCCTGGTCGAGCGAAAGACCGTCGTCGGGCGCCAGTGGATCAGACACTGGCGTATCGATGCGTCCAGCCCGGCCCGGCGTCTGGGGATTGCTGCGGCCCTCCGTCGACATGTACGAAGCGGCCGTGTTTTCGATCCCCGGGTCCGCCCGGAAACCCGTCCCTTTATCTGATCTCCTTCTTGCCGAAGATCCGGCGGAAGCAGAAAGCCGCCAGGGCGAGGATCAATCCCCAGAAGAGAACCAGCAGGCACCACCCTTCAGGCCGCATATCCATCCTCCCCCCGGGCGCGCCGCCGCTTCCAGGCCAGCTTCACCGCGAGCGCCAGCGCCGCCAGCATCAGCGCGAGCACGACGCGCGTGCCGAGCACGTAGGGGCGGCTTTCCGCGCTCACGTTTTCCATCCGGATGACGGGCATCCACTCCTGCCACAACCAGACGGAAAGGATGACGAGCAGAAAGAGCGGCGTCACGTACTTGATGATGAACTTGTAGATGACGGGCACCCTCAGGTCGGCCCCGCGGTGCATTTCGTTCCACGCGTTGTGGATGCCGAACACCCAGGCGAACAGGATCACCTCGATGGTGGCGAACACGACCAGGAAAAAAGTGCCGCCCCAGAAATCGAGCTCGTCCACGACCCCGTACCGGAGCAGGAACACCGGGAAGTGGCAAAGGACGAAGGCGACCGCCCCGACGATCCAGACCGCCTTCTTCCGGCCAATCCGGAATTCGTCCTCCAGGAAGGCGATGGAGGGTTGGAGCAGGGAGATCGACGAGGTGATCCCGGCGAGGAAGAGGAGGAAGAACCAGAGGAAGCCGAAGAAGCCGGGGAACATCAGCTGGTTGAGGATCTGGGGCATGGTCACGAAGCCGAGATTGAACACGCCCGAGGCGGCGATGGTCCGGATGTCGTGGGGCCCGAAAAAGACGAAGGCGGCAGGGATGATGATGCTGCCGCCCAGGATGACCTCGGCGATCTCGTTCATGCTGGTGGCGGTGAGCCCCGACAGCGTCACGTCGTCCTCCCGGGAGAGGTAGCTGGCGTAGGTGAGAATGGCGCCGATGCCGACGCTCAGGGTGAAGAAGATCTGGCCCGCCGCCTCGATCCAGATCCGGCCCGAACGCAGCGCGCTGAAGTCGGGGTTCCACAAAAAACCGAAGCCGTTGGAGATGCTCCAGGTCGGTTCGGCCGGGTTGGGCGTGCCGAGCGTCAGCACGCGCGCCATCAGGATCAGCGCGCAGGCGAACAGCACCGGGACCGCGATGCGGCAGATCCGCTCCACCCCTCCCTTGATCCCGTTCCGGACGACGGCGAAGTTGAGGAAAAAAGTGGCGACGAAAAAGAGGTAGGCGGGCCGGATGCTGCCGAAGTGCTGGTTCACCTCGAGGCCCTGGTAGCCGCGCAGGAAGCTCTGCATCCCCTGCTGGTCCGTGACGCCCGCCAGTTTGCCGGTCAGGGAAAAGAAGCTGTAGGCGAGGGTCCAGGACTCGATGTAGGTGTAATAGATGAAGATGACGAGCGGGCCGAAGATGCCGATGACGCCGAGATACTTGATGAACCGGTTCTTGCGCCACACGCTGTTAAAGATCCCGGGCGCCGTCCCGTGTCCGAACCCGCCCCCGTAGCGTCCCAGCGTCCATTCCACCCACATCAGGGGGAGGCCCAGCAGCAGCAGGGCGACCAGGTAGGGGATCATGAAAGCACCCCCGCCGTTGGCCGCCGCCTTGGCCGGGAAGCGCAGGAAGTTCCCCAGCCCGATGGCCGAACCGGCGACGGCCATGATGATGCCGATCCGGCTGGCCCAGCTGTCGCGATTTCCCGCTCCCATTGTTCTCCCCGTGGATGGTTTCCGCTTGCGGCACCCCCCGCCGCGGCTGTCGATTATGGACCATTGGGGTTGTCCGTGACAACACGTTGGAGCCGTTTTCGCCTCTTTTTCGGTTGTTTCCCTTCAAATGGCGCGGATTCAGTGTAACATTCCCCTTTTCGGGCTGCCGCCGGGGGGGCGGCGCCGGGAGGCGGACGATGAAGAAGACAATCGCGGTGCTGGAAGGGGACGGGATCGGCCCCGAAATCGTGGCCGAATCGATCAAGGTACTCAGGGCGGTGGAGAAGAAGTTCGGGCACGATTTCCGACTCGACTACGCTCCGTTCGGAGCGGAAGCCTATTTCACCGACGGGTCACCCTTTCCGGAAAAGACGATCAGGATCTGCGATGAGGCGGACGCCATCATCAAGGGGCCCGTGGGGCTGCCGGTCGACAAGATGAGAAGGATCCCGCAGGAGATGCGGCCCGAGATCGCCGCCATCCTCCCACTGCGCGAACGCTACGACACCTTTGCCAACTATCGCCCGGTCCGGTTGCCCAAGGCGCTGGCCTCGTTTTCGCCCCTGAAGGAGAGCCTGATCGGAGAGGGGCTCGATATCCTGATGATCCGCGAACTGGTGGGGGGGATCTACTTCGGCGCCAAGACCGAAGGGAGTGCGACGGGGATGAAGTACGCGGCTGACGACTGCCGCTATACCCATGAACAGGTGCGGCGCGTGGCCGTCGTCGCCTTCGAGGAGGCGCGCAAGCGGCGCTCCCCCATGACCGATATCCACAAGGCCAACGTGCTTGCGACCTCGCGCTTCTGGGTGGAGGTGGTCGATGACGTGGCCCGCTCCTACCCGGACGTGGAGTACCGCTCCATGCTGGTCGACAACGCGGCTTTCCAGCTCGTGCGCGACCCGACCCAGTTCAACGGCGTGGTCCTGCTCGAAAACATGCAGGGGGACATCCTGACCGACCAGGCGGGCGGGGTGCTGGGGTCGCTGGGGCTGATGCCGTCGGCCTGCATCGGGCCCGAAAAGGGGTACGTGGAGCCCGCCCACGGTTCCGCCCCCGACATTGCCGGGCAGAACAAGGCCAACCCCTACTCCATGATCGGCAGCGTGGCCTTTCTTTACGAAATGTGTTTCGGCCTGCACGCGGAATCGGAGGTGATCTGGAATGCCCTTTTCACGGTATTCGAGGAGGGCTACCGCACCGTGGAACTTGCTCCCCCGGACTACGACCCGGCCATGGTCCTGACCACCAGCCAGTTCGGCGACCGGGTGGTGGGGAAGATCTAGCCGGCGGGGGAGTCCGGGCCTCCGCTGCAAAAGATTCCACCCTTTGTTGCGGGGCTTTGTCATGAAGCCGCATCCGCTCCATCGGACGCCCGCTCGAGGTGGCGGAGCCACCGGTCGATGATGGCGGCGTCGACCTTCGGGTCGAACTTGCGCGCAAAGAGGCAGTCGGACGACGCGAGGATATCGAAATCCTCC
>JAAYAJ010000033.1 GCA_012719455.1 Acidobacteriota bacterium
CGATCCGCTCCATCCGCTCGAGCTCCTTCAGCCGGCTCTGCACCTGCGCCGCCTTGGTCGCCTTGTAGCGGAACTTGTCGGCGAAGGCCTTGATGCGGGCGATCTCCCGCTGCTGCGCCTCGTATTCGGCCACCAACTGCGCCATCCGCTCCTCCCGCTGCTTCTGGAACGACGCGTAGTTGCCGCGATAGAAGTGCACCGACCGGTTGCGGATTTCCATGATCCGGTCGACCGAGGCGTCCAAAAAATAGCGGTCGTGCGACACCAGGACCAGGGCGTTGGGATATCCCTGCAGGTACCCTTCCAGCCAGTTGCGCGCCTCGAGGTCCAGGTGGTTGGTCGGCTCGTCGAGCAGGAGAAGGCTCGGCTGCTGCAGCAGCAGCTTTCCGAGCGCAATGCGCATCTGCCACCCGCCGCTGAACTCCTGGCAGGGGCGCTCCATGTCTTCGCGGCTGAAGCCGAGCCCCTGCAGGACGGCGCTGGCGCGCGCCTCCAGCGAATACCCCTCCTCGAGGCGGAACTGCTGGCTGACAACCGAATACCGCTCCATCTTCCGCTCGTATTCCGTCCCCGAGTGCTGCATCTCCGCCAGTTCCTGCTCCAGCCGGCCGATTTCCCGCTCCAACGCCCGGAGCGACTCGAACACCGTCAGCGCCTCGTCCAGGAGCTTGCGCCCCCCGGCGACCACCCCGTCCTGCGGCAGGTAACCGAACGTCAGGTCCCGCGCGCCGACGACGTCCCCTTCGTCCGCGGAGGAAATCCCCGCAAGGATCTTCATCAGCGTCGATTTTCCGGTACCGTTGTCCCCGACCAGGCCGATGCGGTCCCGATCGTTGATCTGGAATTCGAGCCCGCGAAAGAGCCATTCCCCGCGAAACGCCTTGCCGAGCCCCTTGATCTGCAGCATGCTTTCTCCAAAAAGGTCTAATTCTAGCACGACGGTTCTGCGGGCTCTTGGCCAAAATGCAAGTGGCTGATCATACGTAGCCTGCGGGATCCGGGCAAACTGCTGCGAGAAGAGCTCATGCCGGCGATAGGATGGACGCAGGAAGCGTTGGCGGGAAGGCTTGGCGTCTCGCGGAGAACCATCAACGAGATTTTGCGCGAAAAACGTTCGGCCAGCGCGGACATGGCCCACCGCCCGGCGAGGTTATTTGATACGACGCCCGAGTTCTGGCTCGGCCTGCAGCAGGATGTCGATTTATGGAACGCGCGCCGGGCTGCTGGCGGGGAGTATCTGAAAATCAAGCCGATTCGAAAACCGGCGTGATGGGTTCCCCGCGGCTGTCCCGGCCGGACCGGCTTCAGGGTATCCCTTCAAAAGCCAATGCCGCCGAATTCATGCAATACCGCATCCCCGTCGGCTTCGGGCCGTCGTCAAACACGTGGCCCAGATGGGAGCCGCACCGGGCACACCGCACTTCCGTCCTGACCATCCCGCCGCTCATGTCGGATTCTTCGAGGATATTCAGGGGCGATACCGGCTGGGAAAAGCTCGGCCAGCCCGTGCCGGACTCGAACTTGGCATCGGACAGAAACAGGTCGGTGCCGCATACGACACACCTGTAAATGCCTTTTTGGCGGTGATCCACGTATTTTCCCGAAAAGGGCGTTTCGGTCCCCTGCTCCCTGACGATCCGGAAAACATCGGCGGGCAGCTGTTTGCCGTATTCCTCCTCGGGCTTGACGATCCTGTCCACCGTCACTTCCGTTTCGCTTTTGTAATCAAATATCTTTACTTCCCCGGCTTCCCAGTTGCGCATCGCTCTTTCCCATCCTTCCCACGTGCTCCACTTGCCTTTTCCCGCCGAGCTGGAGAAAATGACTCCACTCATAAAAAATTGCACCATGACGCCAACATGACTTTGGCATTGACGAAGGAATGAATTATTCTAGCAAATGGCTGCGGACGCGGGCAGAGTCAACGGAGGGGACGGAAAACATGAAACGGGCGGTGGCGCTGGCAAGCGGGGGGCTCGATTCCACGACGGCGATGGCGCTGGCGCTGAAAGAGGGCTTCGACGTGTATGCCCTGAGCTTCGATTACGGGCAACGCCACCGGTGCGAACTCGAGGCGGCGCGCCGCGTCGCGCGCGCTCTCGGCATCGCGCACCATATCACCGCGGAGATCGACCTCGGCGCCTTCGGCGGCTCCGCCCTGACGGCCGACATCGACGTCCCCAAGGAAAGGTCTCCGGAAGCGATGGCGGAGGAGATCCCCGTCACCTACGTCCCGGCGCGCAACACCATCTTTCTCAGCTTTGCCCTCGCCTGGTGCGAGACGCTGGACGCGCGGGATATCTATATCGGGGTGAACGCCGTCGACTACTCCGGCTACCCCGACTGCCGACCCGAATTCCTGGAGGCGTTCGAGCGCTTGGCCAACCTCGGCACCAAAGCGGGGGTGGAGGGCGGGCGCTTCCGCATTCACGCCCCCCTGCTCCACATGACCAAGGCGGAGATCATCCGCGCCGGCGTTGATGCCGGGGTCGATTTTTCCCTCACCCACAGCTGCTACGACCCGACCCCGGACGGCCTGGCCTGCGGCGCGTGCGACTCCTGCCGACTGCGCCGCCGCGGGTTCGAAGCGGCCGGAATCCCCGACCCGACCCGCTACCGGGGCTGACATGGCCGACATCCGCCCCCCGCTCCCCGTCAAGCTGATCGTCGGGATCCTGACCTCCCTCCCCGAAATCCTCCCCGAGGCGGAAGCCCGCCTGGCGGAAGCCTTCGGCGCCATCGACGCCCGCAGCGACCTCTACCCCTTCGAATGGACCGGGTACTACGACGAAACGATGGGAAGCCCCCTCCTGCGCCGCTTCGTCTCCATCCGGGACCTGGTCGACCCGTCGATCCTGGCCGAAGCCAAGGTCCGGACCAACGGAATCGAAGCACTCCTGGCGTCGGCATGCGGGGCGGTCCCCCGCCCGGTCAACCTCGATCCCGGATACCTGGAGCAGTCCAAGCTGGTGCTGGCGTCGGCCAAGAATTTTTCCCACCGGATCCTGCTCGCCGGCGGGGTCTACGGCGAAGTCACCCTGCAGTACCGGGACAGGGGATGGCACTCTCTCCCCTGGACCTTCCCCGACTACGGGTCGGAGCGCTATCACCCCTTTTTCACGTCCCTGCGCGCCCGCTACCGGGCCCAGCTCGAGGAGGCGGGCTTTGCCGTCCGCACGCCGCGAACACCCGCCGTGAGCTCCGAATGAGTTCCCTTCGGAGCGCATGAGCCAGATCCCGCGTGGCGCGTGGCCGTCGGACAGGAGGGGTGGCGCAACCGGCGGAGGGAGGAGACGCCGGATCGATGTGGATCGGATCATGGGCCGCCATCGGCGACGGGGGGAGGGTTCATCGCCGGGTCCATTGATTTCAAAACCAAATGTTTCGAATCACCGGACCTTGTGTTACCGCAAACGCTGCCGGAAACCTGATAACGGCTATTGCGCCGCCGCCCGGGGCATTTCCATTCCGAGCGCGGCCACGATCTCCGCAGCCTTTTCCGTCACCGCCGCCGCCAGTTCCTGCGCCTTTGCGGGGAGTTCATTCGCCGCGGCGAGCGCCTGAGGATCCGGCGGATTGACCGAAGAAATCTCATCTCGTCTGCCGCTGCAACTGCTGCTCGATCAGCCACATCTGATACTCGGCCTGCTGCAGCGCCTGCTCGCGGTATATCCGCGAGCGCACTTCGGCCTCGATCCGCGCCTGCTGCCGCGCGCTCTCCGCCTGGCGCCGCAGGCGCTCCGCCAGGCGTTGGTCCCGGATCCGGCCGTAGAGCAGGTCGGAACGCCAGGCGGCCCAGTGCTGCAACGCATCCCCCCGCTCCCGGTCGAATTTGGCGATCCCGAGTCCCCCCGCCAGGTGAGCGGAACGTCCCCGCTTCAACGCTTCCGATTCTTCGCCCAGGAGGACCCGCGCCTTCCCGTCATAGACGCGCACCCGCCCGGCCTCGGCATCAAAACGGTATACGCCGGCCTCCTGAAGCTCAACGGCGGCGTCTCCGAGCCGGGCGGTGAGTTTCGCCGCGTCCGGCACCCCCTCGATGATTTCGACAATGGCCGATCCCCCGAGGAGGACGAGGCTCATGCGGTGGTAGTCCCGCTCCTCCAGGAGCAGGCTCGAGCGCGCACCCAGCCAGAGGGTGGCCCAGAGGCCGAGCTGCATCTCGACCTTCCCCTCCCCTGTCCGAAGCACCTCCGCCGCCACCGGGCGATCGGGAGGGGACAGGAGCCGAACGTCGTCGAGATAAACCTCCCCCTCGATCTGTTCTATGATTCCCGGCCGGATGTCGATAGCCTGCTGCGCCGGCGCAGCGGCGCAAAGGCACAGCAGAAAGACGGCCGGGAGCATTTTCATGATGGTTCCTCCGGCGAGGCCGGCTCCCTCGGTGGGAGGGAGTGTCGATATTGTCATTATAGGATATCCGGGAAACACAAGCGTCACAATCCGAAAAGAAATCCGCGTGCGAGGGGGGCGGAAGCGAAAGCTTCCCACCAAACCGAACAGGGCCCGACCGGCGCTGCGTCGTCGACGGGGAATGAGCCGGGCGCCGCCCGACAAAAGTCTTGTTTTTGCGACGCGTGTCTTGTATAAACACCACCCTGATGATACCCTGCCCGACAGGCCCGGGGCCTCGGACCGGGATCTCCGGGCCCGGGCGCTTGGGGCTAAGATCCGCCGCACCAACTTGGGGGCGGATTCCAGGAATCATTCCAGGAAAGGAAGCACATCATGCGTTGCACTTTGCTGTCCATTTTTCTCACGGGTTTCTTCATGATCGCTCCGGGAGCCTTTGCCGCAGAAGGAAAATTCTACATCGTCGGGATGGGAACGGCCCCTGACCTGGTAACGCTGCGCGCGGCGGAGGTCATCCGGTCCGCCGACCTGATCCTGCTGGAACAGCAGTCGGAATACGAATACTGGAAGGATTTCATCGGCAACAAGGAAGTATTCTACTGCCCGCACTCCGCGCGCGTCGGCTTGGGCATGAATCCGGAAGAGATCGAGGATCCCGACATCCGGGCGATCGTGGAGAAAAATGCCGGTCACCGCCGGGCGGCGGCCGACAGGATCCAAAAGGAGGTCAAAGCGGGAAAGATCGTGGTGGCCATGCAGGGCGGCGACCCCATGGTCTACGGCACGACCTTCTACCTGGAGATGCTGCCAAAGGACTTTCCTTCGGAGATTGTCCCCGGGGTGGGCGCCTTCAACGCCGTGAGCGCGGCCGTGAAGATGAGCCCGGTATTCGGCTACGACACTAATTCAGTGATCATCACCATGGACGACTTTCCCGGGCGGGTGGATATCAACGAGAAACTGATGGCCACGCAGACGAGCATGATCTTTTTCAGCATGGGGATGAACTACCCGCGCCTCTTCGAGCAGTTGAACCGGCACTATCCCGCGGACACACCGGTTGCCGTCGTGTCATATGCGGGCGAGCGGGGAAAGGAGCGGGTCGTGCGCAGCACCGTGGGGCGCTTCCTGAAAGACGTGGACCATAAACAGCTGCCGCTGGACGCCCACACGCTCCTGGTCGGCAAATTCCTCGAGGTGGGGCAGGCGCGCGTGGACGCATTGATCGGCGCCAAGAACCAGTTGGAAAGGGACCACGGGGCGACCCCCACGGCCAAGTAAGACGCCCCTCGATGCGCGGGGGCTGATGTCGGAGGGGGGCCGTCCGCCCCTTTCGGTCCCCCTCCGGCAGTCGGCAAAACGGCGGAAAGGAGCAGGCATTGAAGATGGAAGCCGCATTCAGGGCAATGCTCGCCGCCCTGTTTTGTTGCCTGACCCTTTTGCCTGGAGCCCTCGCAGAAGAGGAGGGGGGCGGCCCCGTCTTCTACCCGGGCAAGCCGGGCAAGCCGGGTCCCGTACTATTCAGCCACCGGGCCCACGGCCCGGACGGCGCCGGGTACGCCTGCGAGAAGTGCCACACTTCCTCTTCCCCCGAAGCACGGGGGGTTGGCATGGACGAAATGCGCCGGGGACAGGCCTGCGGGGCTTGTCACGACGGCGAGACCACGGCCCCGCACACTTTGAAGACGGCGGCTCCGATCCGGGATTGCGCGGCCTGCCACATGCCGGGCGCCGACATAGTCATCCCCATGAACCGGATGGATCCGGTCCCCTTCTCGCACCTTCGCCACCTCGCACCGGGTCCGGACCCATCGGCTTCCGGGGGATTCAACTGCCGCGACTGTCATCCCGCGCCTTTCGAGCGCACGTTGAAAGGCCCGCCTGCGATGGAGGTTCCCCATGAAAGCGGGGGGTGCGCGGAATGTCATAACGGCCGGCAACGCGCTGACGGAAGACCCGTGGCTTTTCCGGCGACCCGGCGCTGCCTGACCTGCCATGTGCCTCCCGAGCCGCCGGCCCGGAACATCCAGGAATAGATCCACGGCCCGCGATGCCTCGGCGGCGCGTCCCGTTTTCTGAACCGGGCCGGGAAAGGAAACCACCGTGAAGCGATTGTTTCTCATCGGAGCACTGATTCCCTGCTGCGTCGCCTTCCCCCAGGAGCGCGACTACCGGGATGAACTGACCGCGCGTTTCCCCTTTTACCAGACCGCAAGAACGGTCTTCGCTCCCGTGTATCCGGCGCTGGCCCGGCAACTGGTCCAGGATTACGGCATAAGCAAGGGCGTCGCCGTTGACTTGGGGGGGGCGGACGGCTCCCTGGCCATCGAATTGGCCAAGATCACCGACCTCAAGATCTATAGCGTGGACATCGATCCCGCGGCGGTCCGCCTGTGCCATATGATCGTGGATCGGAACCAACTCACCGGCCGCGTGCTCGCCGTGGAGGCGGACGCGGCCGACCTGCCTCTGCGCGATGGACTGGCGGACCTCGTCGTCAGCCGCAACTCGCTGTTCCAGTGGCCCGACCTCATGGCGGGTCTGCGCGAAGCGTACCGCATTCTCAAACCGGGCGGCGTCGCCTACATGGGAGGGGGATTCTCGCGCCTGCTCGAGCCCGGCGAACTCCGGCGGCTCATCGAGTGGAGCGAAGACAAACTCAGGCGGAAGCCCGACAGCATGTTGGCCATGCCGAAGGACCTGGCAGCCCGGCTTAGCGCCGAGGGCATGACGCAGGTGCGCATCATCGAGGGCCCCTCCCGGTTTGACTGGTGGCTGGAAATGCGCAAACCGGAAGCGGATGCCGGACCGGAGCTCTCCGCTCCCAATGCGGCTAACGCCCCGGGGCAATGACTCCACGCCACCGCACGGGCCGCGTGGGAACGTCTGATCGCCTACCGGCCGCCCCCGCAACCCGGAAACAGTCCCGGATCATGGGGGCGGCCCCGCCGTCTTGCAGCGAACTATTTTCCTTTCCAACTGATCTGCGGCTTCTGTTCCTTGAAGCCCCGGCCTGCGCGACGCACCATGGGCTCCCTTGATGCCCGGACCAGCTAGCGCCAGTCGTCGATGCTGGTGCTCCCTCCCGCCAGGACCATGTTCCGGCTCATCATGAAATCGGTCACGAACCACGTCGTCTGGCCGCCACCCCCGGTGACGATGATGTTGACCGAGGCCTCCCTGAACGGCTTGACCTTTTGACCGGAAGCGTAATTGGTTTTTTCGACATTTTCGGCGAACCACTTACCGAGCTGCTCCTTGCTCGCGAAACCGTAAGTGTCCTTCAGGAGCTCGGCGACTGTCGGGTCCATGATGATGGTGGCGGACCCCATGGTGAGCGCCTTCATGTAATCGGCCATCCACATGTGGACGGGGTATTCCCTCTTGGCCTCCGTCACGCTGGAGATGTAGGACCACCCGGTCGCCACCGTGATCACGCTCTCGTTCGGCTTGAATCCAGCCTGCACGTGGAACGGCTTCCATCCTGGGGGCATGGCTTCCTCGTTTTCGGCGATGCAGACATTGTTGTACTGCATGGTGCTCCCGAGGGTGCTCCAGGTGGTCAGCTTGTTGTGCAGGCCGCCGATCGTCTTCGACATGATGGTGTAGGCGCGGCCGATCGTCGCGTTCGCCTCGTTATGGGGCCCCATGACATTGTGGCCCGAATTCATCCCTATCTCCTCGCGGATGGGGCCGTTGACCAGGATCATGTTGGCCATCGAAGAGGTGGAGTTACCGAAAGGGATGTGGTTGGCCAGGGCGAGAATCACCGGCAGGTATTCCACCTTGGCCCCCGCCATTACAGCGCAGATCGCGACTCTCTCCACGGTCACCTCGCGCCTGCCCCCCGGCCAGTCCAGCACCTTGATGACCTCGTCCGGCCGGCGGGACGTGCCTTTCAGCATGTCCGCCACGCGCTCTTCGGTCGGAAGGATGATGGGGAGGTAGTCCGTATAATCCAGCTCCTTGAAGAGGCGCTGCAGGTTCTCCTCCGTGTCCGGCCCGAGAAAGCGTGATTCGGCTGGATCGGGATCGGGCGCCGGTCCCTTGTATTTCTCGCTCGCGGTCAACGGGGCGGTGAGCGCGTCGATGAACGCCTGCATCATCGGCTTGCCGCTGACGACGTCCCGGCTCTCGAAAACATACTTGTGGTGCACCGATTGAGGCTGCCCGGCAACGGGGAAGGGGAAGGCGATGTAGCGGATGGGGGAGCCGTTGGTATAGAGGAAATCGTGACCATGGGCATACTTGATGATATTGGACGCTGAACTCCCGACGGCGGGGATTCCGTACTGCTGTTCCAACTGCTTGCAGTTTCGGCTCACGGCCGATATGCAGCTGTCTCAACCGGCGATCCCGATCAGGGCCGCGTCCCCCTTTTCGGATATCTCCTTGAGGAGTTCGGGCTGCTCCTGCATATAGGAACCCTTGACCTTGCGGACCTCGATTTTCACGCTCGGCATGTTCTGGGCGAACCACGCCTTCATCTCTTCATACACGCTGGGAGCGGCGTTTTCGCCCCCCCAGCCGATATCCACCAGAAAGATCGTCTTCCCCTCCAGCGAATCGAGCCGCGGCGTGAGCGGCACGCGGTCGACCATCCGGTTGGGCGGAGTCGGGTTCAATACCCTGATTTTTTCGGCGGAATACGCCGCCGAGCAGACGGCGATCAGGAAAATCGCCAGGAATGCGGAACATCTCTTTCCTGTCAAGGAGCACCTCCTTTGATGGGCCCGCAGCGCGTCACCGCACATGGGCCGTACGCGGACCCGCCTAGCAACGAACATAGCCGCTTTTTCCGTAACATGCAACGGGCTTCGATGAGCCGAACCCTCCTGTTGCGGTCACGGCACCGGGGGTGATAGGATGCCCTCAAGTATTCGGACGACGCCACGGGGGGGATCATGACGGAAAGAAAGTACGACAAATATTTCATCAAGTACGGCCTCAATACGCCTGTTGTGCCGGATTCCCGGCCGATCCTGGCGCGCATGGACGACGACCTGGCGAAGGGGTCCAATTTCTACCTGATCCACTGGGTGGAGCCCGGTTTCGCCGATATCCTGGGAGACTACCCTTACGCGGGGCACCCTCCCCATATCCACAAGTACGCCGAGCTGCTCATCCACGTCGGCAACGACCCCAAGAACCCCATGGACCTCGGCGCGGAGGTGGAGATGTACATGGGGCCGGAACTGGAGCGGCACACCTTTACGGAATCCACCGTGATCTGGATCCCGCCGAACTTCATCCACTCCCCCTGGAGGCCGCTCCGGATCGACCGGCCTTTCCTCTTCATAGAAATCAACCAGGGGCCGGTGCACACGGAAAAATTCTTCCCGCAGCTGCTGCCCAAGGAGGCCCGCGACCGGATCGACTGGAGCATGTGGCAGGACAAGGGATTCTAACGGGAACAGGAGCCGGACATGCCGTATCAAGTGACCGAAA
>JAAYAJ010000034.1 GCA_012719455.1 Acidobacteriota bacterium
ATCTCCTTCTGCACCACCTCCTCGGCGTTGAGCCGCTCCTGCTCGGCCAGGTACTGGGCTTTCTGGATCTCCACCTCGGCCCGGCGCCTGGCGACCTCCCCCTTCTGCAGGGCGGCGGCCTGTTTCGCCACCAGTTCGGCCTCGTAGTCGGCGATGTTTGCCTTGGCCACGTTCTCCCCCATGACCGCTTCGGCTTCCTGCTGCTGGACGAACACGCGCCGGTCGGCTTCGGCCTTCTTCTGCCCCTTGACCGATTCCGCCATGTTTTCGGCCACGCGGATCTCCTTGTCCCGCACGGCCTGGGATTCCCCCATGGCCCCCGCCTTTTCCTGCTCCGCCACGTCCACCTTCGCCCGGTTGATGGCCTCGGACGCCGCCTTTTTCCCGATCGAGACGATGTAGGCGGACTCGTCGGTGATGTCGGTGATGTTGACGTTGATCAGGTAGAGGCCGATCTTGTTGAGCTCCGGCTCCACGTTCTTCCGGATCGCCTCCAGGAACGACTCGCGGTCCTGGTTGATCTGTTCGATGGTCAGCGACGCCACGGTCAGGCGCAGCTGCCCGAAGATGATCTCCTTCGCCATGGCTTCGATCTGCGGGGGCGGAAGGTTGAGCAGGCGCTCGGCCGCGTTGGTCATGATCGCGGGGTCGATGCTCACGCCCACCGTGAAGGTGCTCGGCACGTTGATCCGGATGTTCTGCAGCGACAGCGCGTTTTGCAGGTCGATCTGGATCGTCATCGGGGTGAGGCTCAGGTAGCCGTAATCCTGCACCAGCGGCAGCACCAGTACGCCGCCGCCGTGGATGCAGCGGGCGCTCTGCCCGGCGCCCACCTTGCCGTAGATGACCAGGATCTTGTTGGACGGGCAGCGCTTGTAGCGCCCCGCCAGGTAGAGGAGGAAAAACACGACCAGAAAGGCTGCGGCGATCGATACTGCGATCCAGTAAGGCATAGGCCATCTCCTTTTGCGAAAAGTAGGGCGGAACGGCTAGGAAAGGCGTTTCACGACCAGGGTGGAACCCTCGAGCCCGGTGACCTCGACGTGCGCGTCACTGGGGATCTCGCTCCCGTCGGCGCTCATGGCGTCGCACACCCGCAGCCGGCCCTGGAACGCCACCTCCACCTGCCCCTTGGCGCCGGCCCGGATGCGGAGGTAGACGCGGCCGGTTTTGCCCACTGCGTTCTTCATGTTGATGGTGCCCGAGGACTGCATGCCGATGAAGAGGCGGAAGAGCTTGGCCACCACCAGCATGCCGAGAAAGCCGGCGGCCGTCGCCGTGAGCGCCGAGATCCCGCCGCCGAGGCCGCTCCCCTTGCTCATGGCGAGCCCCACGAGCCCGAACAGCATGAAGAACGCCGTCAGCCCCTGGAAGGAGAGGAGCTTGAAGCCCAGGTCGGAACTCGGGTGGTGCCCGTCGGACGCCAGGTCCGCGTCCCCCAGCGCCCCGTCCCCGATATCCCCCACCACGTCCGCGCCCACGTCGGCTCCACCGCCTCCGCCCCCCAGCGACACGAGCACCAGCTGGAAGAGGAAGAACACGCTGCCCACGGCGGCGCACACGAAAAAGGTCTGTTCCAGTCGAGTGAGACTCTGAATCCAATCCACCATGGTGTGCCCCCAGCGGTCGAGAAGTTGAGGCATTCTGTCACGTTTGCCCCGGCGAAGTAAATCTTAAGATCGCGCTCCCGCGCGCGCCGCCGTCCAGGGCACCAAGCACGCGCATGATTTCCGGGGGCAACGGTTTGCCGCCTCGAGAAGCTCCGCATCGCTCCGGCCGGCCCGGGTTTCTTCCGCATTTTCCATCAATCGCCTCCACTCAGGCGAATGTCTGCTCGGGCGCGAGAAACGCAAGCGTGTGCGCATGGAACAGCATGATGATAACACGGGCTTCGGTGCGGTTTGGGGGTTTCGACACCCGCCTGGCGGTGACTGTGGGTTTGGTGGCTTGCGCGGGGCTGTACCTGGGCGGCCGAGGGGTGGTGCCGGGGGGCGGAATTGAACCGTCGACACACGGATTTTCAGTCCGTTGCTCTACCGACTGAGCTACCCCGGCATTCCCTGCCGCTCAGATGCTGAAATAAAGCGGAAGCCTTTATACCACTTGAATGGGGAAAAATCCACACCGATATTGGGGAATTGAGCGCCGGTCTCCCGTTACCGTTATAAGCCGTGGGGAAATGACATCCGCGCGGAAGGCGGGGCCTGATCCCGGAAGCGGTCGGGGTAGGCGGCCTTGAGGAGGGGGGGGACGGCCGGCGCGGCGCCGTCCAGTTCCTCCACGATTTCCAGGGCGTTGACCAGGGCCTGGCCCCGGAAGTGGTTGTTGGTCACCGCGTAGGTTTCCTCGGCGGCCTGCCGGATTTTACGGATGCTCGCGGCGAGCCGGCGGATTTCCTCGCGGCTGTAGAGGTAGTTGTAGCGGGCGTCGCGCCCGGCCCCTTCGCGGAACCAGTCGGCGTAGTTGCGGCCGTGCAGCCGGATGTAGCCCGGCGGCGCGGTGACGCGGTGGTCAGGGCGGAGGGACCGCCCGATCACCGGCTGGTCGATGTTGCAGAACGCCACCTTCCGTTCGCGCAGGAAATCGTAGAAGGACCCGGTGTCCCAGCCGGCGTGCCGGACTTCGACCACGAGCGGGAAGTCGGCGAGGTGGCGGAAGACCCGGTCGAGGTACTCCACGTTTTCGGAGGTGTAGCGGAAGCTCCACGGGAACTGGACGAGGAGGGCGCCGAGGACTCCCGCTTCCGCGAGCGGGGCCAGGCTGCGGCGGACGGCGTCGCAGTCGGCTCCAAGGGCTGCGGGCTCCTCCGGCCGGCGCCGGTGCGAAATCCGCTGCCAGGCTTTGGCCGTGAAGCGGAAATTCCGGTTGTGCGCCACGCGCCGGGCCCACGAGGCGGCGTCCCGGGGGCGGGGGGGAGCGTAGAAGGAGCTGTTGATCTCGATCGTGTCGACGTAATCGGCCAGGAAGGCGAGCGGGTCGACCGACTTGCCGTAGACGATGTTTTCCCAGTCCTTGTAATTCCACCCCGCCGGTCCCACCCGCAGCGGGGTGGGGCGCCGGGAGGATGCGAAGAGGGAATCCTGGGTCGGGGGCATGGCCGGCCGCCGGCCGCTACTGGAGGATGACGCCGATGGGGAAGCCGGGCTTCATGTTGAGCCGCTCCGCGGCGGATTCGTTCCTGACGGCGATTTCAAGATACCCGGTCGAGCCGGCCACGACGAAGATCTCCCCCGGCTGTCCCTC
>JAAYAJ010000035.1 GCA_012719455.1 Acidobacteriota bacterium
ATCGCCGCCGGCCTCACGGCGGCCGCCGTGATCGGCAAGCAGGCCTGTGCCTGGGGCGCGCTGGGGAAGGGACTGAACCGCCTGAGCATCGGCGTCGGCATGATTCCCCGGGGCGAGGTCGGGCTCATTTTCGCCAGCATCGGCCGGAGCCTGAATATCGTGGACGACCCCACCTTCTCGGCCATCGTCATCATGATCATCGTCACCACCCTGGTGACTCCTCCCCTCCTGAAGATCGCGCTTTCCCGGGGAGGGGGAGGGGGGGCGGAGCAATTCGGCATGGAGGGCGGTCATGAATGATGGGGACACCCGCGTTCCCTCGCGCAGGGAGCTGTTGAAGATCGCAGCCGCGTGCCTGGCGCTCCCCGGCGTGACCGTCCGGATGGCGGCCGCCGCAGCCCTGCGGATCTCCAACCGGCTGAGCCCCCTGAACAGCAAGCGTCCGAAGCGGCCGCACACGCGCTACATCATCCTCCACACCACCGAGGGGGAGGAAAAGGGCTCCCTCAACAAGCTGGTGCGGTACGGGGAGGCCCATTATTTCGTCTCCCCTTCCGGCAAGGTGCTCCGCATCATCGACAAGTCCAAGATCGCCCGCCACACGGGCAGGAGCATGTGGGAGGGGCGAAGCAACATCGACAACTACTCGATCGGGGTCGAGGTCTGCGGGTACCACAACCGGGACATCACCCCCGCCCAAACCGAGGCCCTGAAGGAACTGCTGCGGCAGTTGAAGAGCATCTACAACATCCCCGACGAGCGCATCCTGACCCACTCCATGGTGGCCTACGGACGCCCGAACCGCTTTCACAACGACAACCACCGCGGGCGGAAGCGTTGCGGAATGATTTTCGCCCGCCCGGAAATCCGGGAGCGCCTGGGGATTCACGGGGCGCCCGCCGGGGATCCCGACGTGCAGGCCGGAAAGCTGAAAGTCGCCGACCCGGAGCTGTTCAGCTTTCTGTTCCCGCCGCGGTCGGAACCCGTCCTCGCGGCGACCGACGCCCCGTCCCCCCCGCCGGCCCCGGAAACGGTGGAGGTCCCCCCGGAGTCCCCCCTGATCGCGCTCAACCGGACGGCGTGGCATATCGCCCGGGAACGGTACAACCACCCGAGCACCGTCTATGTTTTTCCCGACGGCCGACGGCTGGGGGGGGACAAAATCCAGGACTGGGGCCGCATCCCCAGCGGCACCCGGGTGCTGCTCAACGAAGCGGAGGATACCGAGCGGTTCGAGGGCTTCCTGGAAATCGGCAAGGACGGCGACACCCCGGCGGAAATCGCAGGGGTGGCGGCCACGAGCGCCACCACCATCTACTTCTTTCCCGACGGCCTCGTCCGTACCGGCGCCGAACTGAAGAAAAAACGCTCCTTGCAGCGATTGCTGAAGACTCCCCCGAAGGGAACGCGGCTGCTGGTGGGCTATGTCTACGGCGGGCACGTCAAATCCCGCCGGCCTGCGACCAGCATCGCGGGGACCAAGTGGAACTACCCCTCGACCTATTACCGGTACCCCGACGGCCGCATCCTGAGCGGGGACGACATCAACGCCAAGGACATTCCCGGCGGCACGCTCATTTTCTACCAGCAGTAGACGCCCCCTTCCCCCGCGAAAAAAGGAGGGCTCCCCGGATACCGCTGGGATATACTGGCTCCGGCGTCGTTCCCGGCGCCTGCATGGGGCCGCTATGGATTCCGAGAAGAAAAAGATCCTCGTCCTTTACAATCACCTCGAGGAAACCGACGAATACCTCGCGTTGCGCAACGTGGATCCCGCCTCGCTCGATTTCACGCCGGAATATTCCATCGCCGTGGCCACCGCCGAGGAGGAATACGCAGCGATCGTGGAGGCGCTCGCCCGGGAGGGGTTCGAAGCCCGCGCCGTCAACCTCAAGGACGATTTCGACCTCCTCTGCCGCCTGGCTGCGGAACATCCGCCCGACGCCATCTTCAACCTCGTGGAGTTTTTCCATAACGACCTGAACCACGAAGGGGCGGTCGCCGGCCTGTTCGACCTGTTCGGGATCCCGTACACGGGGGCGCCCCCCCTCTGCCTCTCCCTGTGCCGGCGCAAGGGATTGACGAAGCAGCTCCTCGTGCAGAACGGGATTTCCACTCCCCGTTTTTACATCCTGAAGCGTCCCATCATCCGTCCCGACCACGGGCTCGACTACCCCCTCATCATCAAGCCCTCGCGCCAGGACGGCAGCGCCGGGGTCGACAAGCATTCGGTGGTCCGCGACTACGCGGAACTGCTGCACCGGGTGGACCGGATGTTCGCCGCTTTCCACCCCCCGATCCTGGTCGAGGAATTCATCGAAGGGGATGAACTGCACGTCTCCGTGATCGGGAACGACCCGCCCGAGGTGCTCCCCATCATCGATTTCAACTTCGAGGAGTTGCCGGAGGACCATCCGCACCTGATCACCTACGACATCAAATGGAACCCCCTCTCCCCCGCCTACCACAAGGTGCATTCCATCTGCCCGGCGGACCTGTTGCCGGAAACGGAAGAGCGGGTGAAGCGGGAGGCGGTGCGCGCCTACCAGGCGACCGGTTGCAGGGACTACGCCCGGGTGGACATGAGGCTGGCGGAGGACGGGACGCCCTACGTTCTCGAAGTGAACCCGAATCCCGATCTCACCGAAGGGGTGTCCTTCATGGAATCCGCGGAAGCGGCGGGATTCGGTTTTTCCGAAACGCTGGGCAGGATCGTGGGTTTCGCGCTCGGGCGGAAGGGGGAAAAATAGGGCCTGGTTCCCGCCCCCCGGCACGGCAGGAACAAAGCCCACCGTGCCGGAAAACGCGAACCGGCCCTTTATCCGGCGGCAAAAACGCGCGGACTTATTCGAAGACGATGCGCATCGTCTTCCCCTTCAGCTGCAGGTTCTTGATGGCGGGGCGGCCGGACGCATCCGTCCCTATCCCGAGCGAGTTGAACTCGAACTTCTTGTCCACGCTCTCCACCTTCCCCTTCACTTCAATCTTGTCGGGCTTGCCCACCGGCGAGAAAACCACGGTCGCATCCTCCCCCTCGGCATTCCACTTGGCGTCGTACTTCCCGGCCTTGATCTCGGTCTCGGTACCGGCCACAAAAACCGCCTTGGTCAGCGTGACACGGGCCGAACCTTTTTGGGCCGCCATCAGCGGGAGGGAAAGCAAAAACACAAAAAGCACCGACATCAAAACAACGTTTTTTCTGCTGAACATTATGCAAATTCTCCTTTTAGCCGTTCATCGTGAAACCAACTCTCGGACCCGCCGCCTGTCGCCGGGACCATGCTGCCGTCTCCGCTTTCGTATGCCAGGGGACTCTAAAAGAGGAAGGTAAGGCGGATGGAAACAAAACGCTTCACTCGGCACTCGGGGTCGGCGCCCTCAGGCGGCCTTCATCCCTCGTTTACCCTCGTCAACTTCAAAAGATCCCGATTCGCCGGCTCTCCGTTTTGCCTCCGGAATGCCCGCGGTTAAATCAGCCAGGCACTGGAACTCAACTTCCAACTTGAGTATTACGCTTTTCCCGTCGCCTGCGTTTCACCAAAAACCCCGGATCGCACCGGGAGCATGCTCATTGCCTTGACGGCCGGGAACCGGGCCGCGCCAAAAGCGTCCCGCCCCCGTCCCATACAGCCGGGAAATATTACCATCATTTTCGAAAGGGGGAAGACCCAATCGGCTGGGGGGAAAGGGGGAGGCGGGCCCGAATAAAAAGCGGGTCCCGCTCCAAGGACTGTAGTCCACTGGAGCGGGACCCGGATCGGTCGGAGGGTTGGCGGGTCTATTCGATTTCGCGCCAGTTCCAGTCCAGGCCGCCCTTGAACACCATTGCGTTCATGCCGTTGCTCAGCTTGGACATCACGGCGTCGGGGTAACGGCTAAACATGGCGTAGTAGAATTCAGCCACGCTGTCGGTCTTCACCAGTTCCTCTTCCGTCGCCCGGATGTAATCGCGGGTGAAATCGAGCGAACTGTTGTCGAAGAGCATCCCGGGCTTCTGGTGGCCGGGGATGATGACTTCGGCCCCCATCTTTTCGATCTTGTCCACGTCCGCAATCCACTGCGCCCGTTCTTCCTTGGTGCATTCGCAGGTGAAGGGGTGGGCCTGGTTGAAGAGGACGTCGCTGGCGTACAGGGTCTTGATCGACGGGATCCATACCATGGTGTTGTAGCGCATATCCCCCATGACCTTGGGGATGACCTCGATGCGGTGCCCTTCCAGCTCGAAGTAGTCCTCCTTCAGCGCCTCGGCCTTGGTGGTGACCCGGCAGACGTTGTGGGCCCCGATGACGCCTTCCCAGTGCTCGATCTTGCCGAAGAACTGCTTGTTGATGATCTCCGCCTCGGAACCGACGGCCACGACCTTCGCCTTGGGGAAGGCGGCGGCGATCACGCCGGCGCCGAAGTAATGGTCCGGGTGCGCGTGGGTGAGATAGATCGTCGTGAGGTTCTTCCCCGTTTCCACGATCTCGGCAATGACACGGTGGGCGTTGGACAGCGTCCACTGGGCGTCGAGCAGGACCGCGTCCTTCTTCCCCATGACGATGACGGAAGCGACCGCGAAGCCGCTCTCGTCGCTGAAGAAGACCTTGGTGGAAAGGGGCTGCTGCGCGTTGGAATTCAGTCTAATTTCCATGAATGTTCTCCGATTGGGTTTCCGCCGGACCGGCCGCCCGGCATTGAATTGTGAGGCGGGAGCCGCCTTGCACCCCCGCCCGTGTCCGAATAATAGCCATCTATTACTTATAAGCGTTTCCGGGCGGAGGAACAAGGAGAAACGGCGCGCTTTGCGGACGAAGAGGGGGCGCGGGATGCTATTCTATCCCCGTGGAGCTTTTGCCGCCGGTCGAACAGGAGAGGGAAATCGGGGCCATGGAGGCGCTGTTGCGCCCCGGCGCCGGGACCGGGGCGAACCTCTGCCTGCGCGGGACACTCTCCTGCGTCCGCTGCTGCCTCCCCCACATCGGCGGCGATTCCTGGCGCGCCGCCGACGGCGCCTGGCCCGGGCCTGGAGGCCTCCTGCTGAAATTTGCCAACTTCAACCCGCGCCGGGGCCCGAGGATCGAGGCATCGGGGTACGAGGACGCCTTCGCCGATGTCGGCAGGGGGGAGATGGAACGGCGTTTTGCCCGGAGGCGCCGGCTTTTCCTGGAAATCTACGACCCGGAGCGCCCCCGGGAATCGCTCCCCCGCTACATGGAGGCCGTCGCCGGAGCCGAAGGTTACCGGTACCGGCACGGCGCCAATTCGGGTCCCGCTTCCCTCCATGTCGGCGGCTCCGTTCCCTCCGGGCCCCGCGGGCAAGGGGAGCTGCCCGAGTGCCAACTCCTGGGGTTCATCGACGCGGGGGAGCGGCCCGGGTGCCTTGCCCATCCCCTGGCGCCAACCTCCGGGGGGCATGACGGCCGCGACCTGGCGGGTTTCTTCCACCACACCGGCTGCTGCAACAGCGTGGCGTGCGAGGCCGCCCGGGAATTCCCCCACCTGAGCCCCGCCGCCCTCGGGGTGTTCGACCGGGCCGTCGAAGGCCTGTCCTGGTACGAATACAGCCGCCACGCCACGAGCGTGCTGGTCTACTACCTGCGCGCCTTCGACCACCTCCTCGTGCGCATGGACGAGGCCGCGGTCCTCGGCCGGCTCCCCTTCCGGGAACTGGTCTCCTTCACCAATGCCCTTTACGACGAATGGCCGCTGAAAACACCCGTCCCGCGCGGAACGGGGTTCATGAGCGCCCTCGACCTGCTCCGGACCCCCATCCCCCTGCCGGAGAGGATCCTTCATATCGCCCTGCGCACGGGATTCCGGGCGGACACGTTCGGGGAGCAGCTCGAGAAAGGGAGGGAATGGATCGTGCGCCGGATGGAACGGCTATGATCTCCGAAAAGATGCCGGACCAATGGGACCCCCGCGACCAGAGTCCCGCCGAGTTTCTGCTGCGGGCCCGCCGATTGTCGCTCCCCCTCTCCAACGCGCGCCGCTGGCTCGCCCTCCTCGTCGGCAGGGGGGAGTGCGGCGTGGAGGAATGCCGCCGGGCGGGCATCCTGCCCCGCCGGCTGCTCGCCGCGGCCGCGGACCTGCCACGGTTGCGCCTCGTCAAACGCATCCCGTCAAAGGATCCGGGGTTCGAGAAACTGGTGTTTGCCACCCCCGACGACAGGGTCGTGGAAACCGTCATCCTCCCGCTCCACAAGCCGGGCGCCTTTTCGGTCTGCGTCTCCTCGCAGATCGGCTGCGTCATGGGGTGCAGCTACTGCGCCACCGCCAGGATTCCGGCCCCGAGGGACCTGCGGGGCTGGGAAATCGTCGACCAGTTCCTCCAGGCGCGCGCGCTCGTGCGCGCCGCCGGGGGGCGGGTGACCGGGGCCGTTTTCATGGGGATGGGTGAGCCGCTGTTGAACTACGACCGGGTGATGGCGGCGGCGGAACTGCTGAGCTTCCCGGTGCACGCGGCCATCGGCGCCCGGGCGATCACCATCAGCACCGTGGGCCTGGTCCCGCAGATCGACCGGTTCACCGCGGAGGGGCGGAAATTCCGCCTCTCGATCAGCCTGGGGGCCGCGACCGATGAAAAACGAAAACAGTTGGTTCCGGCCGCCGCCCGCACCCCGGTCGCCGAGGTCATGGCCGCAGCCCGGCGCCACGCCGAGTCCCGGCGCACCCGCGTCATGCTCAGCTACGTCTGCATCGGCGGGGTGAACGTTTCGGAAGAAGACGCCCGAGCGCTCGGCCGGCTGGTGGGCGACACCCCGGTCCGGCTCGACCTGATCGACGTCTGGGACCCGACCGGCCGCTACACCCCCCCGGACGCGGCGGAACTCGACTCCTTCCGCGACGCCCTGCGGCGCCACCTGGGACAGCCCGTGGCAAGGCGCTTTTCCGGCGGCGCCGACATCGGCGCCTCCTGCGGCTCTTTGGGTGGATCCTGAACCCGGTTCTTCGATCCAGGCGGCATCATCTTGACTATGGCGGCAATGTAACCGAAGATCCAGGTAATCGGTTTTGGATTTCTGACACACAGGTATTTCCTGCGGCCGGGAGATTTATCAGAACTTATGTCAAGGAGATCGGTCAATGACTGAATCGAAGAAAACCGATGACAGGCGGAGATCGATTGTGAGAAGGGATTTTCTGTTCGGCGGCGGTGCAGCGATCGCAGCCGGCGCCCTGGCCGTACCCGCCTCCGTTGCCGGGGCCCTGGCCCAACCGGCAGCTCCATCCTACGCGGCCTCGACCGGCTATTTGGTCTATGACAGCAGGCTGTGCTGGGGCTGTCAAAGCTGCATGTTCGCCTGTTCGATGAGCCACCAGGGGGAGGCCAACCCCACCCTGTCCCGGATTCAGATTATCCGGGATGCTCCATCGTTCACAAAGTATCCGCTCGACGTCGTCATGGCGGTCTGCCGTCAATGCATATCGCCGCTCTGCGTCCAGAATTGTCCGACCGGCGCCGCTCATATCGACGGCGAACACGGCAATGTCCGGGTCATCGACCAGGCCAAGTGCATCGGCTGCAAGCGGTGCCTCCAATTCTGCCCCCAACGGCCTCGCCGAACGGTCTGGAATCCCTACAAGAACAAATCTTCCAAGTGCGACCTTTGCATCGACGCGCCTTTCTGGAGCAAAAAGGGCGGCCCCGACGGGGAACCCGCATGTGTTACGAGCTGCCCGGCCAAGGCGCTCAAGATTGTCCATGAAGCTCCTCCGCAGGAGGATGTATCCGGGTACGACGTCGACCTGGCTCCTCCGGCGCCGAAGACGCCGTCCCGTAAGCCGGGAACCAAAACCGCCAAAGAACCGCCGGCGTCGAAGTCCTAGGGAGGGAGAACGGATATGGCCAACGGATTCACGGGAAAAATCGCACGAGTCAATCTGACAACAAGAGAAATCAGCACGATCGACACCGCAAAATACGAGGAATTCGGCGGCGGCTATGGAATTGGCGCGGCCATCTTCTGGGATCTCGCAGTCGCCCCGGGGGAATGGGACTTGAGGGATCCCCACGATCCGCGCCATGTCTTTCCCATCATGGCGGGTCGACTGGCGGCTACGGGCGTTCCCGGAGCCGGCAGGACCAGTGTCTGCGGCATCTGTCCGGAGACCTTTCCAACCCGGGAATTCCACCGCGGCAATTTTGGCGGCCGCTTTGCCACCATGTTGAAGTTGGCGGGGTGGGATGGCGTGGTGGTGGAGGGCCGGGCGGAAAAGCCGGTATGGATCAATATCATCAACGATCAGGTCAAAATCGAGGAAGCGAAGGAGCTCTGGGGCCTGGACACGTGGACGACCCAGGTCCGGATTGAATCCATGGTCGCCGGAAGGACTCGATTCGGCGAGGAATGGCAACAGATCGGGAACACCTATACAACGGCCAGGCCCCAGATCGTGTGTATCGGCCCAATCGGAGAAACCAAGTCCAGCCTGGCGGCCTTGATTCACGGCAGCGGCTGCAGCAGCCTCGTCAGCGGCTACGGCTCGGTTTTCGGGGCGAAGAATTTAAAGGCCATCAGCGTGACGGGGACCGGCAATGTGAAGATGGCCGATCCCAAGGGCGTCCTGGATGCCAGGTTGGCCGACATGCAGACGCCGATCGTAACGGGGCAATTCGGTTCCGCAATAGCCGGGGATGGTTCCTGCAATCCCTGCCTCCGCGCCGACCGCCGACGCAACACCCTATATGGCGGCGAAACCATGTGCACCAGCCAGTTGTGGCTGAGCGATCGCGGAACGGAGGCGGCGGACCGCGCCGCCGGGGCATTGATGAAATACGGAGCCAGTTCCTGGGCGGCGCATTTCACGGGAGCGTTCGTGTCGGACGTTCCCGGTGCCCCGGAGTTCTTCCACGGCAAAGTACCGATGGAAACAGGCATCGGCTGGTACCTGCGTTACCTCTATGAGCAGGGCGTGCTGGGCCCGGGAAAGCAGATCGAATCGGCCCCGCTGCCCATGGACCAATGGGGGGAACTGGTCTTCCGCGAAGCGTTCCTTGATGCGATAGCCCGGCGCGAAGGAATCGGCGACGCCATAGCCGAAGGCGTCTGCGAAGCGGCCAAGAGGTGGGGGCGGCTGGAACAGGACATGGAATCCGGCGCCTTGCGGTTCCCGGCCTGGGGGGCCACAGGGCATTGGACCATGCCGTACGTGGAATGGGCCTACAGCTACCTGCTCGGAGCCGGAGATCCCAGTTGGCACGGGTTCAGCTCGGCCGTCGGGGCTTCCCGGGACGGCACTCCCATTATGACGAAACTGGAACGGCTTTCCGCCAGGGTAATTCCTTATGACGGCGATATCTTCATGTTCAACTATGCCTGGAAAGGGGACGAAGCCGGAAAAACCGGCATCTATTCCGAGCATAAGGCCAAGCAAGTGGCTTGGACCCGGCATTACGCGAGCTTCTGGAACGAATCCATGGCCTTCTGCGAGTTTTTCCTGCCGCGGCTGAACACGGTCACTCCCGAAATGGAAATGAACTATTACCGGGCGGTTACCGGCAGCGGGTGTTCCTTTGCCGACACCATGGAAACCGGCAGGAAGATTTGGACCCTGGAGCGGTCCATTCGAACCATGGCCGGGCTAAGCCGGGAGCAGGAAGTGTTCTTCCCGTACATGTACAGGCCCGGAGCGGGCGGGATGGCCGCTTTTGGCGGGGTCCCGGTATACGAAGAGGGCAAATGGCGTTGGGACGACCTCCCGGACATTTACCTGGACAAGGCCGGCGTAGAGGAATTTAAAACCCACTTCTACAAATTGGAGGGCTGGGATACCGACCACGGCTGGCCGACCAGGAAAACCCTGGAAGACCTGGGCATGAAGAAGGTGGCGGATACCATGGCCTCCAGGGGAAGGCTGGGCGCCTGACTCAACAATGCGGGGCGGGGATTCCCGATGCAAGTTGCGCAACGGGCGCTAACCGCCCCGCGATAGCCCCGAAGCCGCCTCCAGGACAGACGCAGAAAACAGCCCATCCCGCAAGCCATTCATCTTGCGGCTTCGACAAACTGGACCCGGGAACGAAACCCATCTCCGCGGACTCGTAATGCGCATCGTGGAAAAGTGAAACCACAGCGCTTTGACGGAAGTGGCGCCGCCGGTTTGACTTTGCCATCGCCTGCGTGCAGAATTCTTCCCAAGAAGGAGGAATTATGCGAAGCAAGATTGTTCTTATGCTTGGGCTGCTGCCGATGCTGGCGCTATCGGCCAACTCCCAGACCGTCAAGCAGGAATCCTCCGTGCCTCGTCAGCATTCCACCCGGTTCCTGCAGCTTGTGAATGAGTCGAAAAAACATGTGCGGGAAACCAACGTAGACGAGGTCAAGGCAAAACTGGATCGAGGCGAAAAACTGATCCTCATAGATGTGCGCGAGGAGAGCGAGTTCGCCAAAGACCATTTGCCGGGGGCGATTCACCTCAGCAGAGGGGTCATCGAGCGCGACATCGAAAAGAACGCGCCCGACATCAACGCTCCTCTTGTTCTCTACTGCGGCGGCGGCAACCGCTCGGCGCTTGCCGCCGAAAGCTTGCAGAAAATGGGTTACACGAACGTACTCTCGATGGACGGCGGCATTCGTGCCTGGCGGGAAAAAGGATTTCCGCTCGCGGAATAACTCACGGCAGAGCAGCCGCTTGCCACGGATCGTTCCGCCCTGTCAATCGTTGCCCAAATTCAACGCCACCCAAAATTACGAGTATATCCGGGGGTAGGCACGCCTCCATCTCCATCAAGGTGTTCCTTACGACTTTATTGCCACAATTACCCACGAATGAGTATTATGAAGCAGACTCGTATCAATATTTAAATTACCTAATTTAAATATCCCTGACGGTATTCCCGCTTTTATTTGTGGCTCCCTACCGTCGGGCAGAACCGTTTCATCCAGTTTTATCTTCTCGCTAACAATGACGCCTGTGCGTCCTTCAGATAATCGCTTTTCCCAATTCTGTTTTGACGGTCCAAGGGGCACAAGAGCATTTTCAAAAATACAATATTGCGTAAAAAAATCATTTGCCAAGGCATCCATTTCTTCAAATGAAAATCCATGGTCCTCAAGCAACTCGCTATTTGGCGTTCCAATAACAACTGTTCCACCTTTGCGCGTAATTCTTGCCAGCTCCGCCAAGGCTTGCCGTTCCTTTCCGTATTCCTTGATGTGTTCCAGAACTTCACTGCAGATGGTCAGATCATATTGATCATCATGATACAGATCCATCGATGTAATGCTCTGAATACTAAATGTGGCTTTGTGGCCATAATGTTTCCTTGCAAAACGAATAGCATGTTTTGAAACATCTGTGCCATGCACCATGTTAGCGCCCGCGTCTTTTAGAAGGGAGCAACCATATCCACTGCCGCAACCTATGTCGGCTACTGTTTTGCCATATGCAAACTGGCCAGCGAATGCATAAAACTTTTGATGATTCAAAAAATTCTTCAATTGATCTGAGGTTGCAGGTCTTTTCAGGCCATAACGATTGATCGATAAACCATCCGGATAAACTCTGACAAAATCTTCGAAATAATATTTTTTTGAAATTCTTCCATAAAGGCGAGCCAATACTTCATAGGCTTTTAAAATGAGTGCCCTCATTTTCAATTCCTCCCCAAAACCAGCGAAATGGAGAAGTAGGATCGCGGCGGCTCCGGTTGTCCGGATAGCTTTCCCGGGGCAATCAGTGTAACCGCACACAATTGACCACAAAAACCAACAAAAAGCCTTTTCGTACGTATAACTGCTTGAGATAAATCAAGTTGCATGTCTCCAAAGAGGCTTTCCAGTGACTCAATCTACCACACGGCCTGTACTTTTCGGAGCATGTTTTCCTAGACTCGTTACCGTTGCCTTTGATCGGCAGGACAGCAACTCCGATGGAGGCGCCGTTCTGCTCAAGGTGGCAGACAAAAACCTCGGCCTGACCGAATGCCTGGAGAAAACCATTCGCGACTCCCGACAGCCCGGCAAGGTCCTTCAGCGAAACCCCGACCTTCTCCGGCAGCGCATCTTCAGCATTGCCGCCGGCTACCCGGACTGTAACGATGCCGATTCATTAGCCAAAGGCCAATCCAGCATCATTGCTGAATTCTCCCGAGCTCTTGTAAAATTCCTTACCAGTCTGCGGATTTTTTGTCGAGTTTGCCGCGTAATTTGCAGTTTCGTGAATTAAAACAAGGCCCAGAATTCTACTTCATCATTCGCACAGTTATTGTCCCGGATTTTTAACCCTGCCGAGAAAAAGTATTGCTCCCGTCTGATTATCGCGAATCAAATAAATGAATGGACGATCAATAATGATGCCCAGCGGGTCAGGTGTTGAAGTGTAAGACATCGTCACTGCTGCAGCAGCGGATGCCTCTGTGCCTGCCTCGTCAAGGGTAATGGCCGCCTGGTGAATAACCTTTCCAATATACAGGTTCAAACTCCCATCCATTCCGGAAAAATCCGCTTTGTCCGCATCAAAGGCATCAATAATGCCCATATCAATCAGAGTTTCCGACAGATCGAGTTTTGCCCCATATTCAAATT
Organism: Acidobacteriota bacterium; assembly: GCA_012719455.1. GTDB lineage: Bacteria > Acidobacteriota > UBA6911 > UBA6911 > UBA6911 > UBA6911. The sequence continues at coordinate 12,513 of JAAYAJ010000035.1, forward strand.
TGGGCATTCTTAAATCGACTTCCCGTATTTCAAGGGATTTCACTATTTCATCAATGGCCATAGAGGAGAGGTTCTGTTCAAAACCATTAAACATGCCGGCATCTGGGACTATAATGAGCATGGAAAAGGCATTGCCATAGTAAGGCAACTGCACCGCCGTGTAATCGGCTCCCCTGACCGCTGCATACTTCTCGCCATTTTCGCCGCTGCCTTCCCTTGAGATCATCATGGGGACAGTCACAGTGGTTCCATCATCAAGGTGAAAAACACCATCATAGGTATGAACGGGGTCAAAGGGCATCCCCCAGGAGGCATTAAAATAAATGGTATTGGTCAGCACCAGTTTTGTATCATTCGTTACATCATCCTGATCGAGAAGGTCCTTGATTTTGTTCTCGGTCTGCTCCGCCACCCAGTCATTTATTGTGAGTCTTGACTGTTCAGGATCGTTCATGAAATCAACCAGCCTGATACCCGCGCCGTAATTGATCATAAGCGTATCGAGGTATGTATTAAGAAATGAATGATCCTTCTGCCCCCAAACTTCATTGCCGATATTCAACTTCAGGTATTTATCATTATTCGCGGGATCGCCCTGATCCCGGTTTTTCAGGCCAAGACCAAGCTCGTTGAAGAGTGAATGCAGTTTTTCCTGATGGAAACTGAAGTTCATTGTGTTGGCTATCTGGGTTTCCGTCTGGTTTCTCGCCCCCGCCCAAGTCATGGCCATGGCAACCGAGATGCTGTATGGAGAGAAAAACAGGTTTCCTGATTCACTGCTTATGCTGCGGTATAAATCAACGGCGAAGAAATTGTTGCCGGCGACAAATGAATTGAATTCATCTCCGGTATTGTCAGGATCAAGCTCCCTTGATTCAGGGGATGAGAGGAATAAGAGAGATCCGACGCTTTTGTGATCACTACCTCCATTGGCGGCAGGCCTGTTGCCGTCTCCATTACATGCGGATAAAAGCAGAAGCGCCGTAATCAAATAAAATAATCGTCTTATTTTCATTTGATTAAATCTCCTATTGGCTTCCCAATAACCCATGACCCGTACAGCAATCGCCATCCGCGACAATCGGTGTGTTATCGGACAGCTTCATGAATTGCCGCATACGCATCCTGGCCGATGAAAAGCCCGCGCGATCAATATCCGCAAGCACAGGAAGGATCGGCTGCCGTTTCTCTCCGGCAACCGGTGCGTTCTTCCCCCTCGCTTCCTTGGATATGCTTTATTAGATTGTAGCAGAAGATCGGAGCGATCAATATTGGATATTTTGAAATATCGGATATGGCATATGCGAAACTGACGGGTCAGGTAAAGACGGACTCGAAAATACACCAGAATTCGATTTGTATAATTATAACTGCACTGACTACGCCATCCAGTTGGCTGGCATGGCCGGGACAATGCTTCCAGACCCGCAGGGCTCGTTTGGCGATTTTGGAACAGGATCCAACCCCAACATGCTTGGAAATGCAATGGACGAGTATATGGTGCATCAAAAATTGATCAGAAATGATGAAATCAGGAAGCTAAACAAGCTCTTGGCTAGATAATGGGACATTGACAAAGCTAGGATGCGTGGGGGTTTTGGGATCAACATCAGATGAACAAGCATAAAATGCTTCGATTCCTAATTTCATGTTTCCTTTCGATGTGCATTGTTTTTGCGATGAG
>JAAYAJ010000036.1 GCA_012719455.1 Acidobacteriota bacterium
CCCCTGGCCCAGGAGGGAGTGGAAGGCCCGGTCCGCCACCCGCCGCCGCACCCGCTCGGCGATCTTCATCCCCTGCCCCTTGCGGACCCCCGGCATCACGATGAAGAATTCCTCCCCGTCGTAACGGCCGATGTGGTCGAAATGGCGCAGGGCGGACTGCATTGTCAACACGGTTTCCTGCAGCACCTGGTCCCCGATGACGTAGCCGAAGGTGTCGTTGATCCGCTTGAAATTGTCTATGTCGACGAGGGCGGCCGAGAGGGGCTTGCGGGCGGCGCGGGCGGCCGCCGTTTCCCGCGCCAGGAGATCGAGGATGGCCTGCCGGTTCCAGATGCCGGTCAGCGAATCGTGCGTCGCCTGGTAACAAAGCTCCCTCTGCTTGAGCGCCAGCGAGGACTGCAGGTTGATGATGCGCAGGCCCGACTGCAGTCGCGCCCGGAGTTCCTGGATATCGAAAGGTTTTCCGAGATAATCGTCGGCCTGGGCGTCAAGGGCGGTGATCACGTCCTCCTGCTGGTTTTTGGATGTGACCAGGATGACGTAACTGTAGGTGTCGGACATCTGCCCGCGGATCCGCCGGCAGAGTTCCACGCCGTCCATCCCGGGCATCATCCAGTCCAGGATCACCAGCCGGGGCGGGTCTTCCCCCTGCAGGATGTCCCAGGCCTCGGCCCCGTCAGCGGCCAGAACCACCTCGTACCCCCACCGGCAGAGGGACTTCTTCAGGGAGAGCCGGTAAAAAGCGTCGTCGTCCGCCAGCAGGACTTTCATTCGGTCCGCTCCCGGCAAAAGGATTCGAGCTCCCGCAGCACGCCGGCCATGGCCGACGCCAGCTCCTCGAGGGTCTTCCACGCCCCTGCCAGATCCTTTTCGCGTCCCATCGTCTCCAGGTCCGCGGCACAGTTGCGCGCCCCGGGGGCGCCGAAATAGGCCAGCCTCCCCTTGAGCGTGTGGGCCAGGCGTTCCAGGGTGGGGCAGTCGCGGCCAAGGACGGAGTTCTGCATCTCCTCGAACATGCGGGGGTAGTCCTCGATGAATATTTCGAACAGTTCCCGGAGCAGTTCCCTATCCCCGTCCACGTGGGACAGCGCAACATCCAGGTCCAGACTTCTTTCATCCCCGCATGAAGGCATGATCGCTCCTGGGCAGTGGCGGCGCCAATGCGGTCGCCTTTCAAATCTTAGTCCAGTTTTGCGAAAGGTCAAATAATGTTGCAACCCGTTCCCGTTGCGTACTCTTATCGGCGGCCCGCCCGATGCCGTCGCACTTCGGTTGACGCGACCCGATTCCGCTGACTTGCCGGCGAAACCGGGGTATGGTGAAACGATCGACCGCCGGGCCCGGCGCCCCCCTCAAAGCATGCGGAAAAGAACCCGAGCCGCCTGAATGATCCGACCCGCCGGGCTCGCACCCGAGCGGCGCGCGGCAGGCGGTGAGCACGCGGGGAATCGGCGGAGCTACGCCAGCATCAGGAAGGCGAAAAAGAGCACCACTCCGTTGTTGAGGGCGTGCGCCGTCATGGGCGCGATGATCGAACCGCGCCACTGGCGGATGGCGCACAGGGTGAACCCGATCATGCCGAGCACGGGGACGGCCATCCAGCCCTGCGGGTGAATGAGGGCGAACAGGAGCCCCGTGACGACACCCGAGGCCGCCCAATGCAGGCGGCGCCGCAGGTAGCCGAAGAGCATCCCGCGGAAGAACGTCTCCTCCACCACGGGGGCCCAGACGCAGCCCAGGAGCGCGATGAATGCCAGGACGGCCGGATCCCCGCTGATTTCGTTCACGATGGGGTGGGCGGGCACCTTTCCGGAGAACCGGGAGAGGACCATGACCGGGACGAGGGCCAGCGCCAGCAGCGGGAGCCCCGCCAGGTAGCCCAGCACGCCGGCGCCCATTTCGCGCCAGATCCCCGCCCCGCGGTGCCACCCCAGGGCGGCGCGGGTCCCCGCCGCCCCCCGGAGGGAGGGCCAGACGAGGGCGAGAACCACGGCCGGGAGCGCCAGCAGGACCGACGCCGAAGCCAGGGCCGGCAGCACCCGTCCCAGGAGCGCCGGCAGCACGATCATTCCCGCGAGGTAGATCGCGAAGGCCTCGATGAGCGGCTCCCCGGGCGATTCCGGGGGGGAAAAACGGGCTCGCAGCCCCCCCCTCCGGCGCAACAGGAGCGCGAAGATGAAAAGGATCGCCCCCGTCACCAGGGCGGCCACTGCGCCCGTGATAAAGGCCGCGGCGCCCACGAAGGTGCGCTTTGCCGAACAGAGGACGGCCTGGCGATCGCTGTCCCCGGGACCCCGGTCATGGCTGAGCGCCAGGGCCCCGGTCCACCCGTACTTCTCCATGGCCCGGCGCCCGTCGGCCCCGAGCGAGCGGCTCCCCTGCCGGTAGACCTGCAGCAAGAGCGCGGCGTCGCGGGAGGAGAGTCCTCCGCCCGGCTCCGCGGCCAGGCGCTCCAGCTCGGCCAGGGCGCGCTCGCGCGCACCCAGCTCCACCAGCACCGGGGCGAGAAAGAGGCCCTTCTGAGGATGGCGGGAGCCGTCGAGCGCCTTTTCGAGCTGGGGGATGGCAAGCGCCGCGCTCGCCTCCCCGAGCATGCTCTTCATTCCCACGACGTACCGTCCCGTCAATCCCAGCGCCATGTCGCGCTCGAACCCCTGCCGGGGCGCCTCCCTCTCCAGGGAGGTACGCCCCTGGACAGCGACGACGGCCAGCACGATCACGAGCCATGCAACCGCGCTCCCGGGGAACCTGCGGGGGGGTGGACCGGCGGGGGTTTCATCCCGGTCAGTGTCAATCGAAAGGGTTTGCATGAATCAAAAATAATGCACCGCGCCCTTTTCTGCAATCATCGCGGCGCAAACATTTCCCGGCGCATGAACACGAAAAGGCCGCAAACCCTTTCGGGCTTGCGGCCTTCACATTCCCTGGTGCCGAAGGGGGGAGTCGAACCCCCACGGGTTTCCCCACCACCCCCTCAAGATGGCGTGTCTGCCAATTCCACCACTTCGGCACTTTGGACGGGCTCCCCCGTACACTTACTCGGCGGGCTGTGCCGCCGGCGCGGGCGCGGGGGCAGGCTCCGCGGACTCCTGTTTCTGCCGGGCCTGGATCTCTTCCTGCATCTTCCGGATCTGGTCCGGAGTGGGGACCGGCTCCTGGCTCTTCGGCGCGGCCGCGGGCTCGCCGTCCGCCGGCTGGGCGGCATCTCCCTTGGTCGTTTCCAGGACCGACTTGGACTCTCCCGTCGTCGGCGAGGGCGACGACATCAGCGAGAGGGAAATGCTGGTGACCATGAACACCACCGCCGCGATCGTCGTCATCCTCGAAAGAAAGGAGGCGGGGCCGCGGCTGCCGAACGCGGTCTGCGTGGCGCCTCCGCCGAATGCGCCGGCCAGGTCCGCGCCCTTGCCCGACTGGAGGAGCACCACCAGCACCAGGACCAGGCAAACCAAGACGTGCAGCGCTATGACCGTATAGTAGAGCATCTTCTATTCCCGCTTTTATTCCTGCTTTCCGCCGACCTCAGGGTTCGTGACGGATGATGCCGAGGAAACTTTTGGCTTCCAGGCACGCCCCGCCGACCAGTGCGCCGTCGATATCCGGCTGCCGCATCAACGCCGCCGTGTTGTCCGGCTTGACGCTGCCGCCGTACACGATGCGAACTCTCCCGGCATCGGCCCCGAACTTCCCGGCAAGCGTGCGCCGGATGAAACCGTGCATCTCCTGCGCGGTCTCGGGTGATGCCGTACGGCCGGTTCCAATCGCCCATACCGGTTCGTAGGCGAGAATAATACGCTCGAGGTCCCCCGCTGTCAAGCCGTCCAGTCCGCCCGCAAGTTGTTGCGCCACTATGTCCTCGTGCCGCCCCGATTCCCGGTCGGCCAGGCTCTCCCCGACGCACACGATGGGAGCAAGCGTCGAACGGAGCGCCGCGCGCACCCGGAGGTTCACGGTCCGGTCGGTTTCCCCGAAGTACTGCCTCCGTTCCGAATGCCCGATGAGGACGGCGCTACACCCGACATCCTCGAGCATGCGGGGGCTGATCTCCCCCGTGAAGGCGCCGGCCTCTTCCCAGTGCACGTTCTGCGCCGCAAGGCCTATGGGCGACCCGGCGATCTCCGCGCCCACCGCCTCCAGGGCCGTAAACGGCGGCGCGAGGATCACCTCGCAGGAGGGCGCCCCGCCGAGCCCCTCCCGGATGGCCCGGGCCAGGGCGCGCCCTTCGGCCACCGTCTTGTGCATCTTCCAATTACCGGCGATGACGCGCGTTCTCATGCCTGCTCCCTTCGGCCGCCATCGCTGAGGGCGGCGACCCCGGGGAGCACGCGCCCGGCAAGAAATTCCAGCGACGCCCCCCCCCCGGTCGAGACGTGCGTGATGCGGTCGGCCACCCCCGCCTTGGCCACGGCGGCGGCGGAATCACCCCCGCCCACGATCGACACCGCACCGGAATCGGCCACCGCCCTGGCCAGGCCAAGGGTGCCGGAAGCGAAGGCGTCCTGCTCGAAAACCCCCATGGGACCGTTCCAGACGATGGTCCGGGCCGAGCGGATCACCTCCGCGTAGGCGGCAGTGGTTTGCGGGCCGATGTCCAGCCCCATTTCATCGTCCGGGATCTCCCCGGCCGGGACCGCGTGCGCACCCGCCGCGTCCTCTATCCCCCCGCTCGCAATCGCGTCGACGGGGAGCATCAGGCGTCCTTCCCCCGCGCGCCCGATGAGGGCGCGCGCCAGGTCGAGCTTGTCCTCTTCGCACATCGACCGGCCTATCTTCTTCCCCTGGCTCTTGAGGAAGGTGAACATCATGGCACCCCCGATCAGCAGGCGGTCCACCTTTCCCAGCAGGTTTTCGATGACTTCGATCTTGTCGGAAATCTTGGCCCCGCCCAGGATGGCGACGAAGGGGCGGTCGGGCGTCTCGAGCGCCCCGCCCAGGTAACGAAGTTCCTTTTCCATCAGGAAGCCCGCGGCGGCTTGCTCGACATGCCGGGTGATGGCGGTGACCGAGGCGTGGGCCCGGTGGGCGCACCCGAAGGCGTCATTGATGTACAGGGGGGTGCGGGCCGCGAGCTCCCGGGCGAATTCGGGGTCGCCCGCCTCCTCGCCGGGGTGGAAGCGGAGGTTCTCCAGCAGCACTACTTCGCCCGGGCGGGCGGCCTCCACGGCCTGCGCCGCCGCCGGACCAATGCAGTCGGCTGCGAACCGCACGCTCCGGCCCAGGAGTTCTTCCAGTCTCCGGGCGACCGGGGCCAGCGAAAATTCGGGCCGGGGCTTCCCTTTCGGCCGCCCCAGGTGGGAGGCCAGCACCACGACAGCCCCCCGATCCAGGCAGTGGCGCACCGTAGGGAGCGCCTCGCGGATCCGCAGGTCGTCAACCACCTTCCCGTCCTTGATGGGAACATTGAAATCGACCCGTACGAAGACACGTTTCCCTTCGAGGTCCAGGTCTTCCAGCGTAAGTTTTGCCACAGCCGCACCCCCTCCCGGGCAGAAGGGCCGGTCGGTCCGCCGGCCCCGGCGCATCCGCGCCTATTTGATCATGAAAGCCACCAGGTCCCGCAACCGGCAGGAATAGCCCCACTCGTTGTCGTACCAGGTGAGGGTCTTGACCAGGTTCCCATTGACCTTGGTTTCCAGGGAGTCCACCGTACCCGAGCAGGAACTCTGCATGTAATCGGAGGAGACCAGGGGCTCCTCGGAATAGCCCAGGATCCCTTTCAGGGCGCCGTCGGCCGCCTCCCGAAACGCCTGGTTCACATCCTCCCGCGTCGTCCGGGTACGGACGGTGACCACCAGGTCGACCAGCGAGACGTTGGGGGTCGGCACCCGGATGGCGAGGCCGTCCAGTTTCCCCTCGAGCGCGGGCAGGACCAGGCCGATCGCCTTGGCCGCGCCGGTGGTGCTGGGCACCATGTTCACGGCCGCGGCGCGGGCGCGCCGCAGGTCCTTGTGCTGCAGGTCGAGCAGGTTCTGATCGTTGGTGTAGCTGTGGATCGTCGTCATGAAGCCGGCTTCGATCCCGAACCTCTCATCGAGCACCTTGGCCACCGGGGCCAGGCAATTGGTGGTGCAGGAGGCGTTGGAGACGATGTGATGCCGGTCCGGGTCGTAGGCGTCGCTGTTGACGCCGAAGCAGAAGGTCCCGTCGACGTTCTTCCCCGGCGCCGAGATGACCACCTTCTTCACCGTCCCCTTCAGGTGGGCCTTCGCCTTTTCCGCGTCCCGGAACAACCCCGTCGATTCCACGACCACCTGGGCGCCGACCGAGCTCCAGTCGATATTGCCCGGGTCCCGTTCGCTGAACATCCGGATCGGCCTGCCGTTGATGAACAGGTTGTTCCCGTCCAGTTCCACCTTCTCGCCGAAGGGGCCCAGGACCGAGTCGTATTTCAGGAGGTGGGTCATGACTTCGGCGTTGGTGATGTCGTTGATCCCCACGATTTCCAACCGGGGATCGTTGATGCAGCAGCGGACCAGGTTTCTGCCGATGCGGCCGAACCCGTTGATAGCGACTTTGATTGACATTGCGGTTCCTCCGAGTTTGAATGTTCGCCCGCCCAAGGCATGAGCACATCGGGCGGCCGGCTGGGTGCTGCCGAACCAGGAGCTGTGGTTCAAAGGACGTTTCAGTATACGCCATATTGCGGAACGAGGGAATAGCCGGATCGAAAACGGTCCCGCCGGTGATAGACTGGGTGGCGCCATGACCGGACGTTTCCACCACCCACCGGGTCCCCGCCCCGCCGCACCGCGCGCACCCGGGCGGATCCATGCCCTCGCCTCCCGCTTCGCCCTCCCCGGCCCGATCGAGGCGTTCGAGTTCCCCGGCAGGGGAAACATCAACCAGCAATCCTACCTGGTGCTGTCCGGCGCCCGGGAAAACCCCGACCCTTACCTGCTGCAGATGCTCAATCCCACTGTCTTCCGACACCCGGATGGGGTGATCGAGGCCATGACCCTCTGCCTGCAAACCCAGCGGCGGGCCCTGGCCCGGCTCGAGGCCCCGGACCTCCGCACATGGGAGGTCCTGGAACTGGTCCCGACCGTGGAGGGACGCCCTTGCCTGGTCATTCCCGCGAAGGAGGGGGTGCGCTGCTGGCGCATGATGGGTTACCTCAGGAACACGCGCTGCTGGCGCAGCCTCGGCGAAATCCCCGACCGGGAAACCCGCCTGCGGGTGGCGGCCGAGGCGGGGCGGGGACTCGCCCTGTTCCACCTGCTGACGGCGGACCTCGACCCGGGCCGCCTGCGGACCCCCCTGCCCGGCTACCGGGACACCGCCCTCTATTACGCCCAGTTGCACTCCGTCCTGGCCGGGAACCGGACGGCGGGGGACGCCGCCCCCTTCCTTCCCGAGGACGCCGCGCTGGCGGCGGACACCGCACACGATTTCGTCGTCCACCTCGCGCCCGGGGAATTCGAGCGCCGCCGCGCGGACGCCTGCGTCCGCCGCCTCGCCGCGCTGGCGGACCGATATCGTGATTTCGCGCTCACCCTCTGCCGGGGCCTGGAGGAGGGAAAACTGAAACGGGGGGCGATCCACGGGGACACCAAGCTCGAGAATTTCCTGTTCGACGCCGCCACGGGAAGGGTCCGCGCCCTGGTCGACCTGGACACCATCATGCCCCACACATGGCTCAGCGACTGGGGGGACCTGGTGCGCTCGCTGGTCAACATCGCGGGGGAACGGGAGACCGACGCCGAAAAAATCCGCATCGACCCCGCCCTGTTCCGGGCCGCGGCGCGCGGTTTCCTTTCACCGGCGCTCCCCATGGCCGCCGGTGAGAAGGCGTTGATGACAGCGGCCCCCGCGATCATGGCGCTGGAACTGGGGGTGCGTTTTCTCGCCGATTACGTGCGCGGGGACCGTTACTTCCGTCTCCGGCCCGACGCCCCCCCCGATCTCAACCGGTCGCGCGCCCTGGTACAGTTCCGCGTCTTCGAGGAGCTCCGGCGCCACGCCGGGCTCCTGGAGGTGGAGACCGGGGATCAGGACCGCGTGTGGTAGTCCCCCTCGCCCACCCACTTGTAGGTCGTCAGCTCGCGCAGCCCCATCGGGCCGCGGGCGTGCAGGCGCTGGGTGGAGATGGCCACTTCGGCCCCAAGGCCGAACTGCCCTCCGTCGGTAAACCGGGTGGAAGCGTTGACGTACACCGCGGCCGAGTCCACCTCGCGGATCCAGCGCTCCGCGTTGGCCCGGTCCGCCGTCAGGATCGAGTCGGAATGCCCCATGCTGTGGGCGTTGGTGTGCGCGATCGCCTCGTCGATATCCCGGACGACCTTCAGCCCCAGGACCAGCGCCATCCATTCGGTGTCGAAGTCCCCCGGCCCCGCCGGCCGGACCGCGTCCCGGCCCGCGAGGCACTGGAGCGCCCCGGGGTCCGCCCGGAAGACGACTCCGGCCGGGGTCAGCGCATCCACGATGCGGGGGAGCGCCCCGGCGGCCACGCTCCGGTGCACCAGCACCGTGTCCAGGGCGTTGCAGACCGAGGGGCGCTGCGTCTTCGCGTTGTGAATGACTCCGATCGCCTTTTCGATGTCGGCCGAGGCGTCTACAAAGATATGGCAGATGCCGATCCCTCCCGTGATGACGGGAATCCGGCTGTGCTCACGGCAGAAGCGGTGGAGGCTTTCCCCGCCCCTGGGAATGATGACGTCGACCAGGTCGCCGAGATCGAGCAGCTCCAGGACGAGCCGGCGGTCGGGGTCCCCGACCAGTTGCACCGCGTCCTCCGGCAGGCCGCTCCGCCCAAGCGCCGCCCGCACCAGCGCCACCAGCGCCCGGTTGGAGTGGAGCGTCTCCTTCCCGCCGCGCAGGATCACACCGTTGCCCGTCTTGATCGACAGCGCCGAAACATCGATCGTCACGTTGGGCCGGGATTCGTAGATGACGCCCAGGACCCCCAGGGGCACCCGCCGCCGGTGGAGCCGGAGCCCGTTGGGAAGGACCGTGCGGTCGAACGTCTCCCCGACCGGGTCGGGAAGACGCTCGAGCGCTCCCACGTCGTGCGCAAGCGCCCCCAGGCGCGCCTCGTCGAGCGTCAAGCGGTCGATCAGGGCGCCGTCGAGGCCCGCTTCGCGGGCGAGTTCCACGTCCCGCCGGTTCGCCTCCAGGACGTCTGCGCGGGATTCCTCGAGGAGCCGTGCCAGCAAGGCCAGCGCCCCGTTTCGCGCCTCCGTCGGCTGGGTGGCCATGACCCTCGCCGCCGCGCGCGCCTTCCGCCCCATTTCCTTCATCATGTCGTCTCCTCCGGGATCGTGGAAATCAGAACCATGTTGTTGTGATGGATCACCTCGTCCCCGAAGCGGTACCCGAGGATCGATTCGATCGCGTCCGAAGGGGAACGGAGGATGCGCGCAATATCCCGGCCGTCGTAGTTGACGATCCCGCGCGCGATCTCGCGCCCGCCGGGCAGCGTCACGCGGACGGTGTCCCCGCGCTCGAAGGAACCCTCCACCGCGGTCACCCCGACGGGGAGCAGGCTCCCCCCCCGGGCGAGCGCGCGGGCGGCCCCCACGTCCACCGTCAGCTTCCCCGGGGACTGGCTGCCCGACAGGATGTAGCGCTTGCGGCTCTCGACCGCAGAGGCCGTAGGCAGGATCCGCGTCCCCAGCTTCTCCCCCCGGGCGATGCGCAGGAGGACGTCGGGCTCGGACCCCCTGGCAATGACGCAGCCCGTGCCGGAGCGCCGGGCCAGGTCGGCCGCCATGAGCTTCGTCGCCATCCCCCCGGTGCCCAGCCCGCACCCGCTCCCGCCGGCCGCGCGCCACAGTTCGGGCCCGATTTCGGGCCCGGAGATCTCCTCCACCAGCCGCGCCCCCGGATCGTTCCGCGGGTCGGCCGTGAACAACCCCGGCTGGTCCGTCAGCAGCACCAGCCGGTCGGCGTCCACCAGATTGGCCACCAGCGCCGACAGGTTGTCGTTGTCCCCCACCCGGATCTCCTCGGTGGCCACCGTGTCGTTCTCGTTGATGATCGGGAGGACCCCGCGACCGAGCAGGGCCAGCAGGGCGTTACGCGCGTTCAGGTAGCCCCGCCGGCTCGAGAAGTCGCGCCGCGTCAGCAAAATCTGCGCCACCGTCACCCCGTACAGCGCAAAAACCTGTTCGTAAAAGGCCATGAGGCGCGGCTGCCCCACGGCGGCAAGCATCTGCTTGACCGGGATGTCCTTGGGCAGGTCCGGGAAACCGAGCTGCTCCCTCCCCGCGGCGATGGCGCCCGAAGAGACCAGCAGGATCTCCTCCCCCTCACTCGCGAGTCGGGCGATCTGCCGGGCCAGGTCGACGACGAGGGGGGAGGAAAGACAGGGGGTTCCCTGGGTGAGAGTGGAGGTGCCTAACTTGACGACGGTGCGCATGCGCCTTCCCCTGGATTATTGAGAAAGGTTTAAGATAGCATAAATCGGCGGTCGGCGGTCGGGCCGGCGCGCTTTCCGGAAAGAAAATGGAATGATACGAGGGCTCGGAGCAGTGAACACCGGCGGGGGGATTCGGGCCCTCCTTGCGGCGGCGCTGTGCGCGGCGTGCGTTGCGACCGCGACGGGGCAGACCGGGCGGGGGGACCTCCCCGGACAGGTGCGGACCGAAATCCGCTACCGCGACGGCACCGTGGTCCTCCGCTCCGACACCCAGGAAAAGTCGCAATCGCTTCACCGCGCCGCCGGGCGCGTGCACATCACTTTCCGCGACATCGTCGTAACCGGGGACGAGGCGGTGTACGACGAGGCCACCCGCGAGGGGTTCATCTCCGGGAACACGCGCTTCAGCCAGGACGGGGACCGGCAATGGCTCTCCGCGTCGCGCGCCGAATTCAATTTCGCGACCCAGACCGGGGCCTTTTACGATGCCACCGGGTTCACCGACCGGGAGTTCATGATCTCCGGCCGCCGGATCCTCAAGACCGGACCGGACACCTACCGGGTCGAGGAGGGGGGCGCGACCACCTGCCCGGAGGAGAATCCCAAGTGGCGCTTCACGGCGGGCCGGACCGATATCCGGGTGGACCGGACCGCCCGCATGCAGAACGCCGTCTTCAGGATCAAGGGGGTCCCGGTACTGTACCTGCCCTACGTCGTGCTCCCGGTCGGGATGAAGGAACGCTCGAGCGGGTTTCTCCCCTTCCACACCGGCAGCTCGACCTCCAAGGGGCGCGTCTTCAGCGAGGGTTACTACCAGACCCTGGGGAGGAGCGCCGACCTGCTGCTCTACGGCGATTACTTCAGCCTGCGGGGACTCGCGCTGGGGGCGGAGTTCCGGGCGCGGCCGAACCAAAAAACCAGGCTGGAGATCCGCGGCTACGGCATCCGCGACCGGCTGGACCAGGGGGGGGCGCAGCTGGACATCGACGGGGAATCGTGGCTCGGGGAGGACTGGAGGGCCGTGGCCAGGGCCAACATCAGCTCCAGCTTCACCTTCCGCCAGGCTTTTTCGGAAAACCTCCGCACGGCGACCATCCCGATGGAGAAGGCCCAGGGTTTCCTGAGCCGCAATCACCAGAGCCTCTCCACAAATATCGTCTTCAGCCGCGAGGCGGTGACCTTTCCGGGGGAGTCGGTGGTGGTGCGCCGCATCCCGTCGCTGCAATTCCTGTCGCTCGGCGCCCCGCTGGGCCGCTCCCCCTTCTTCCTCAGCTTCCGCTCCGCGCTCGAGGGGCTGTCGCGCCTGGACAGCCTCCTGGAGACCGGGGGCATCGTCCAGCGCATGGACATCTTCCCCCGCATCACGGCGCGCATCCCTTCCTGGAAGGGCTTCTCGCTGGCCCCTTCGGTGGGGGTCCGCGAGACCTGGTACAGCGCCCGGGTCTCCGCAGACGCCCCCGGCGGGGTGGACAACCGGGGGCTGCACCGGAGCTACCTCGACCTCGAGATCGACGTGAGGACGCCGGTGCTCGAGCGGACCTTCCACCGGAAGGGGACGGGCGGGATCCGCCACACTATCGAACCCTTCTTCACCTGGCGCAGGATCTACGGTGTGAGCCGACTTGACGAAACCATCCGGTTTGACGCCGAGGATGCGATCGCCGACACCAACGAACTCGAATACGGGATGGTCCATCGGCTCTACCGGGGCGCGCCGGCCGGGGAGGGGGGGAGCGCCGAAATCCTCTCCCTGGGCCTCGTGCAGAAGTACTACTTCGATCCGACTTTCGGCGGAGCTTTCCGGGAGGGGGAAGCAAACGCCTTCTCCCCTCTCGACACCGCCACCGGGTTCTACCGGTCGACGGCATCGGCCAACTTCGCCCCCCTCAGCGCCACCCTGCAGTTCACCCCCCGCACGGGCATCCACAACGACGTCCGCGCCGATTTCGACACCAGGCGCGGGAACTGGAGCAACGTGAGCGTGGCCACCGAATGGCGGCAGGGGCCGGTGTCCCTGTCCGGCACCTATTTTTACATCAACCCGCGCGGGGGGGCGTTCCTCTCGGGCAACCATCTCCAGGCACAGGTCGAGTTCGGGTCCCGGAAGCGCGGCTTCAACTCCCGGTTGACCGCCAGCCGCAACCTGCAGTCGGGCCAGTGGCTCAACAGCAACGTCCGGGTGGGTTACGCCTGGAACTGCTGCGGCCTGGGCCTGGGGTTTGACCAGTACGACCTCGGCATCCGGACCGAATCCCGGCTCTCCTTCTCCTTCACCCTCAAGGGGATCGGGCACTTCGGCAACATAAGGGAACCGGAAGGCATCTTCTGAGCCGGGCGCGCATGGGAAAGGGAGGCACCGTGAATACGGCCTGGATTTCGGCCGGCTCCAACCTGGGAGACCGGCGCGCCCAGCTGCAAAGAGGGCTCGCGGCCCTGGAGGCGTGCGGGCGCATCATCGGCGTCTCCTCCTGCTACGAGACCGAGCCGGTCGGGAACAGGGAGCAGGCCTGGTTTTTGAACCTGGCCCTGGGGCTCGAGACCAGGCTCGCGCCGAGGCCGCTGCTGGCTTTCTGCCAGAGAGTGGAACTCGCCCAGGGGAGGGTGCGACCTTTCCCCAACGCGCCCCGGACGCTCGATCTCGACATCCTGTTTTACGGAGATCTCGTCATCGTCGAGCCGGACCTCGTCCTTCCCCACCCCCGCCTGCAGGACCGCAGGTTCGTCCTGGAGCCGCTGGCGGAGATCGCCCCCCTGCTCGAGCACCCCGTGCTGCACCGCTCGGTGCGGCAACTGCTCGAGCTCTGCCCGGACCGGTCCGAAGTGCGGAAAATAACGGCGGGCGGATGAAAACGCCCCGGGGAAATTGAACGGATCATTGTTGCTGTGCTATGATGCGCCCGGTGTAAAAGCGGACGCGTCCCAGCGCCGATATGGAGGCGAAGCTTCTTCGTCCCCCCAAACCGGAAAGAAAGGTTTTCAGCTTGGCACGCCATTTTCGCAGACCGGGTCTCCTGCTTGCCGCGGTCGTCCTCCTCGCCCCCATCCTTGCCGCCGAGGCCCGGGCGGACGGGCTGGAGACCATCCAGAAAAAAATCTCCCAGGTTCTGAAGCGTCCCGGCGCCCGCTCGGCGCAGTGGGGGATCAGCATCATGGACCCCGCCGACAACAAGGTCCTGGTGGAGGTCAACCCGGACAAGCCTTTTCTGCCCGCCTCGGTCCTCAAGGTGGTCACCACCGCCGCGGCCGTGGAAAAGCTGGGACCCGAATTCCGCTATCGCACCGGGGTATACAGCACCGGACCGGTGGGCGACGACGGCGGCGTATCCGGCGACCTGGTCCTGGTGGGCCGCGGGGACCCCAGCCTGGCGGACACCCAGGACGAATCCGGATCGAAACCCGCCCTGGAGGAACTGGCCGGTCGACTGTATGACATGGGCATCCGGGAGGTGCACGGGGACGTGATCGGCGACGACAGCTATTTCGCCGCGCAGACCGGGGAAAAGGGGTGGACGGCCAGGGAACTCAAGACCCGGTACGGTGCACCGGTCAACGCCCTGAGCATCAACAACAACGTCGTCTGGGTCACCGCCCGGCCGTCGAAACACAAGCAGCCCGTCATCGTCGGCATCGAGCCCAAGACCTCCCATTTCCGCATCCGCAACCGCGCCGTCACCGGGAGCCGGGAAGCAAAACTTACAATCAAGGCACGGCTCGAGGAGGCCACCCACACGATCGTAATCACCGGGACCCTCCCCGCAGCGCGCTCCTTCCGGCAGCACCTCGTGCTGGGAAACCCCGCGGAAACCACCGCCGCCGTGTTCAAGGAGGAACTCGAGCGCCGCGGCATTACCGTCCGCGGGGAGGTCGGGAGCCTTCACCAGGGGCAAGGGGTGGACCCCGGTCGTGACACCTGGACCCTGCTGGCGGAACACTGGTCCGCCCCGCTGGTGCGCGCGCTCGAAATCATCAACAAGCAGAGCCAGAACCTGCACGCTGAGATGCTGCTCAGGACCCTGGGGGCGGAGTTCCGGGGGCGCGGGACGAACGAAGCCGGGCTCGAGGTGGTCAACGAGTTCCTGGTCGAAGCCGGAATCGACAGCGAAAAAATACAGCTCGACGACGGGTGCGGACTGTCGCGGGAGAACCTGCTGACCCCGCGTTTCCAGACCTCCCTGCTGGAATTCCTGCTCGGCCGCCCCTATTTCAGCCTCTTCTATAACACCCTGGCCGTCAGCGGCACCGACGGAACCCTGAAAAACCGCCTTTCCGCCCTGGAAGTCAAGGGTTCGATCCACGCCAAGACCGGGACCCTCAACGGGGTCACCACCCTGAGCGGCTACATCACCACGCAATCGGGGCGGAACCTGGTCTTCAGCATCTTCGCCAACCGGGTGACCGCCCCCGCGCGCGTCAAAAGAACGATTGACGAGATCTGCTCGCTTCTGGTTAAACTTTACTAATGAGCATCAAGGTCCTGTTTTTCGCCTCGATGGCGGACGCGGCGGGAACCCGGGAGATGAGCGTGGAGGCGGCCGGGATCACCGACGTGATCTCGGTATTCGACCGGTGCGCCGGGGAACACCCCGCCCTGGAGTCGTACCGCTCCTCGGTCCTGCTGGCACTGAATGCCGAATTCGCCCAGCCCTCCTCACCGGTCCGGGACGGGGACGAGGTCGCCTTCTTTCCGCCGGTCAGTGGGGGGTAGCATGTTCGGTCTCACACGGGAGCCCATCGACACCGCCCGGATCGCCCGGAGCCTTCAGCGGCCCGAGGACGGCGCCCTGGTCGTCTTCGAGGGGATCGTGCGTAACAACGCGCGGGACAAAGCGGTCCGTTTCCTGGAATACGAAGCCTACGAATCGATGGCGCTGAAAAAACTCGAAGAGGTCGGGGCGATGGCCCGGAGCCGTTTCGACATCCGCGACATCGCCATCGTGCACCGGCTGGGGCATATGGAGATCGGCGAAGCGAGCACCGTCATCGTGGTGGCGTCGGCCCACCGCGGCGCGGCCTTCGAGGCCTGCCGCTTCGCCATCGACACGATCAAGGAGATCGTCCCCATCTGGAAGAAGGAGTTCTACACCGACGGCGAGGTGTGGATCGAGGGGGCGCGCTAGTCGATCACAATTCGTGCCGGTGCTCAAGGGCCTTGGACATGGTTACCTCGTCGGCGTACTCGAGGTCGCTCCCGACCGGCAGTCCCAGGGCCAGGCGGCTGACCCTGACCCCGATCGGCTTGAGCAGCCTGGCGAGGTAGAGGGCCGTCGCCTCCCCTTCCACGTTGGGGTTGGTCGCCAGGATGATCTCCTTCACTTCCCCTTCCCGCAACCGTTCCAGCAGGTTCCGGATCCGCAGGTCTTCGGGCCCGACACCGTTGATGGGGGAAAGCGCGCCGTGCAGCACGTGGTACCGCCCGCGGTATTCCCGCGTACGCTCCACCGCGATGATGTCGCCCGGTTCCTCCACGACGCAGATGGTCTCCCCGGACCGGGAGCCGCTGCGGCAGTAGGCGCAGGGGTCCAGGTCGGAGAAATTGTTGCAGCGCGAACAGGAGCGGATCCTGTCCTTCACCTCCAGGATGGCGCGGCTCAACCGCTCTGCGTCCTCCCGGGAACGGCGCAGCACGCTGTAGGTCAGCCGCTCGGCGCTCTTCGGGCCGATTCCCGGAAACTTGCGGAATTCGTCGATCAGCTTTTCGATAGGTTCCGCGTAATCGCTCATTCGTCCAACTTTTCCGCCTTAACCGGCCCGGGGAAGGCATCCAGGAACGACTGGACCACCGGCTCGCGCCGGGCCCGTTCGAGGATTTCCCCGGAGGAAGACTCGGCCCGCGGGGACGGAGGCGTGGGAACACCTTCGTCCCTTCCCGCTTTGCCCCCCACCCCTTCGACCGTGACACTGACTTTGCGCCCCACGACGGAGGCCGCCGCCTCGGCGATGGCCTCCAGGTTGCGTGCGACCTGGTGCCGTGCGAACTCGCCCGCCTCCCCCGGATCCAGGATCAGCCGGTCCCCCTCTAATCGGGCGCCGGCAAAGGATTGCAGCAGGAATTCGAGCGCCTCCCGGCCGAGGGCCGCGACAATGCTCTCGAGGAGTTCCCGCGCGTTTCCGCCCGTGTGGGGGCGGGCGGAAGCGGGGGCTTCAGATTTTTTTTGAGGCGCCGGCCGGCCGGCCGGGGAACGCTCCAGGGGCTCCCGCCGCCCCTGCCGCCCTGGAGCCGCCTGCCCGGCCGGCGGCTCCGTCGCAACCCGCGTTGCCGGCGCCCCGCCGCCGGGCCCCCCGGGCGGGTCATCATCGGCGTAGGCGGAGAACTCGGCCACCAACTCCTCCAGGGGACGCAGCCGGGCGATGTGGGCCATTTCGACCAACCCCATCTCGAGCTGAAAGCGCACCTGGGCGGCGTACTTCATCCCGGCCTCGACCTTCTGAAAGGCGTCGAAGAGGCGCAACAGGTCCTCGCGGGAAAAGAGCTCGGCCTGGGCGCGGAGATCGGGAAGAACACTTTCGGGGATGCCGAGCAGGGCGGGGTCGGAGATGCCCACCTTCAGGATCATGAGGTTGCGGAAATGGCCCGAGAGGCGGCGGCAGAAATTGTTCAGGTCCTGCCCTGCTTCCACCAGTTCGGCCACCGTCCGGAACAGGGCGGCGGGGTCGTGCTCCGCTATGGCCCGCGTCGTTTCGGCCAGGACCCGGGGCTCCACCAGGCCGAGGAGGGTCGAAACGTCCTCGTCCCGGACTTCGCTCCCGCTGAAGGCGATCACCTGGTCGAGCGCCGACATGGCGTCCCTCATGCTCCCCCCGCTCGAGAACACCACCTGTTCCAGGGCGGGGTCGCTGATCCTGATCCCCTCCGCCTCCGCGATTTTGCGCAGCCGGTCCAGGATGAGGGGATACTGGATGAGCTTGAAGCTGTACTGCTGGCAGCGGGAAAGGATGGTGGCCGGGATCTTGTGGTATTCCGTGGTGGCCAGGATGAACACCACGTGGGGCGGCGGCTCTTCCAGTGTCTTCAGCAGCGCGTTGAAGGCCTCCGGGGTGAGCATGTGGACTTCGTCGATGATGAAGATCTTGTACCGGTCCCGCGCCGGGTTGTAGCGCGCTTTTTCCCGCAGTTCCCGGATATCGTCGATGCCCCGGGTGGAGGCCGCGTCGATCTCGAGCACGTCCATGCAACCGCCGGCGGCGATCTCGGTGCAGGCCACGCAGCGCCCGCACGGCTCCCCCGGTTTGCCCTCGTGACAATTGAGCGCCTTGGCCAGAAGGCGCGCAGTCGAGGTCTTGCCGCTGCCGCGCGGGCCGGAAAAGAGAAAGGCATGCGCGACCCGGCCGCTCTGAAGCGCGTTGATCAGCGTGCGGGAAACATACTCCTGCCCGACCAGTTCATCGAAACTCTGGGGGCGCCACTTGAGAGCCAGAACTTGATATTGCATAGGTAGAAGGGTCGGACCCCGGGGATCCCGTTGCACATGCAGGGATCCTCTTAATGCTGCTTCCTTCCGGACCTGACATGGTTCGAGGGTTGCATTGCACAGGGCCCGGGGCCCGTCATGGCCTTGCGGCCCAAAGGTTTATCTTACGGCATCCCCTGTTGGGAAACAAGCCGGAAAAACCTCGGCCGACGGCGCAAAAACCTATAAACAACCGGCCGCCCCGTACGTAGTATTATGCGGTGGCGCGGCCGCGAGTGTCGCCGCGATGCGTGCTGTTATGGAAAAGATGAGGACCATGAAAAAAAATCCCCTGTCCAAGGCGGGCCAGCGCCCAACCTGGTTTTTGATCGGCATCCTTCTGATCGCGGCGGCCCTGACCGTTGCCTGCGGCGGCTCGGGCTCCCCCGGCGGTTCGGGCCCCGGATCGGCGGCGGGTTCGGGCAAGGGCCCGGGCGGCGCCGGTGCCATGACTGAAGTCTCGGTGCAGACCACCCGGGTCCGGAAAATCACCCTGCGGCGCGAAGTGGATGTGTCCGGCTCCCTGGTCGCTTCGGACCAGGCCAGGGTCAGCAGCGAGGTCGCCGGAGTGGTGCGCCAGGTGCTGGTGGAGCTGGGACAGGAGGTGGCCGCCGGCCAGGTCCTGGTCCGGCTCGACACCCGCGAACTCGACCTGGCGCTGGAGCGTGCGCGCAGCCAGCTGAGGCAGACCGAAGCCCAGCTCGGCATCGACGGGGTGAAGGTGACCGAACCCCCCGCCAACGAGCAGGTTTCGTCCGTCCGCCTGGCCATGGCCAACCGGGACGACGCGCTCGCCCAGCTGCGCCGGGCCCAGCGGCTGCGGGAGCAGAACCTGCTGCCGCAGGCGGACCTGGACGCCGCCGAAACCCGGGTCAAGGTGACCGAGGCCGGCTACCGGACGGCGCTCGAAAACGTCCAGAGCCTCAAGGCGACGCTCGAGGAGCGCCGGCATGCGGTCGAACTGGCCCGGAAGAAGCTCAACGACAGCCAGATCCGGGCTTCCATCCCGGGGCGGATTTCGGAGCGCCTCGTCAACCAGGGGGAGTTCATCCGCGAAAACACCCCGGTGGTCTCCATTGTGAAGATGAACCCCCTCAAGCTCGAAACCGCGGTCCAGGAGCGCTACGCCGGGACCGTTCGCCCGGGGCTGCCGGTGGAGTTCGCCGTCGAATCGTCTCCCGGGAAGAAATTCCCGGCCCGCGTGGCCCACATCAGCCCGTCGGTGGACCAGGCCACCCGCACCTTCGCCATCGAGATCCTCGTCGACAACAGCCACCGTCAGCTCAAGCCCGGCTTCTTCGCCCAGGGGGTGATCTTCACCCGCCAGGATGAAAACGTGCCGGCCATCCCCGAATACGCCATCTCGACGCTCGCCGGGATCTCCAACGTCTACATCGTCGAAGCGGGGAAGGCGCGGCAGCAGGCGGTGGTCCTGGGGGCCAGGTCGGGAGAGCTGGTGGAGGTGGTGGAAGGGCTCCGCGGCGACGAGGTGCTGGCGGCCAGCAACCTCACCATGCTGGCCACCGGGGTCCCGGTCAAGGTCCTCGGGACAGCCCCGGCCGCATCCCCGCTCACGGAAAACCAAATGGAGGCAAGCCGATGAAATTGGCCGATGTCAGCATCCGGCGCCCGATATTCGCCTTCATGATGTCGGCCGCCATCG
Source organism: Acidobacteriota bacterium (assembly GCA_012719455.1). Taxonomy (GTDB): domain Bacteria; phylum Acidobacteriota; class UBA6911; order UBA6911; family UBA6911; genus UBA6911. The sequence continues at coordinate 19,469 of JAAYAJ010000036.1, forward strand.
TGGTCCTCGGGATCGCGTCCTACAGCCAGCTCGGGCTCGACCTCATGCCGAAGACCGACGCCCCGGTGGTGTTCGTGCAGACCAGCCTCCCGGGGGCGAGCGCCGAGGAGGTGGAGACCCAGATCACCAAGCCGATCGAGGAGGTGGTCAACACCATCGCGGGGATCGACGAACTCCGCTCCAGCTCCCAGCAGGGGGGCTCGCGCGTCATCATCATGTTCGTCCTGGAACGGGACATCGAAGCCGCCGTGCAGGACGTGCGCGACAAGGTGGCCTCCATCACCAACCAGTTCCCCCGGGAGACCCTGGCGCCCCGGATCATGAAGATGGACCCGGACTCGAACCCGATCCTGACCATCGCCGTCAGCGGGAACCGGTCGCAGAAGGAAATCAGCGAGATCGTCGACAAACAGATCAAGCAGGTGCTCGAGACGGTCAACAACGTCGGCGAGGTCACCTTCACGGGGGACCGCCACCGCGAGATCCAGCTGCTGTTGGACAAGGACCGGCTGAACGCCTACAACCTCACCGTCGACCAGGTCCGGGCCGCGGTGCAGCGGCAGAACGTGGAGATCCCGGGGGGGAGCTTCATCTCCGGCGCCCAGGAAATCACCCTGCGCACCATGGGAAGGATCCAGACGGTCGAGGACTTCAACCGGATCATCATCAGCTACAGCGGCGGCCGGGTCATCACCTTCCAGGACATCGGCCGGGTGGTCGACACCGTGGAGGAGATCCGCAGCGTATCGCGCCTCAACGGCCGCCAGGCCGTGTCGCTCGACATCCGCAAGCAGTCGGGGACCAACACGATCGAAGTGGTCGACGCCGTGCTGGCCGAACTCGATCGCGCCAAGCCGAACCTGCCGCCCGATATCACCATCCAGACCACGCGCGACCAGTCCACCTTCATCCGCCGCTCCTTCAGAGAGATCCAGCACCACCTCATCCTGGGGGGACTGCTCGCCAGCATCGTGGTGCTCCTGTTCATGCGCAACTTCCGCTCCACCGTCATCGCCGCGGTCGCGATCCCAACCTCCATCATCGGCACCTTCACCGTGATGCGCGCGCTGGGGTTCACCTTGAACAACATGACGATGCTGGCGCTGTCCCTGGCCACCGGCATCGTGATCGATGACGCTATCGTGGTGCTGGAAAACATCTTCCGTTACATCGAGGAGAAAAAGGTGAAGCCCCGGGAGGCAGCGTCGCGTGCGACCAGCGAGATCGGGCTGGCCGTCATGGCGACGACGCTCTCGCTCGTGGTCATCTTCCTCCCGGTCGCGTTCATGACGGGCCAGGTGGGGCGCTACTTCTACAGCTTCGGCATCGTCTCGGCCAGCGCCTTCCTCCTTTCCATGTTCGTCGCCTTCACCCTGACCCCCGCGCTGTGCGGGGCCTGGCTCAGGCCCTCCGACGTCGGACGCCGGACGTCGAAATCGCAGGGGTTTTACAGGTTCCTCGAACATGGTTACGGCCGCATGCTCCGCTGGAGCATGGCCCACCGCCCCGTCATCGTCGTCATCGCCCTGGCGGTGGTGGCCTCGGCCGCGTTCCTCTTCCCCAGGGTGGGGAAGGAACTGGTGCCGGAGGACGACCAGAGCGAGTTCAGCGTCAACGTCAACCTCCCGCAGGGAACCAGCTTCGAGCGCACCGACCAGTACGTCCTTCCGATCGAAGAGGAACTGCGGGGCATGCCGCACGTGGAGACGGTGTTTGCCACCGTCAATCCCTCCCGGGCCAATTTTTACGTCCAGCTCACCCCGCTCGAGCGACGCGACATCTCCCAGCAGGACCTGATCCGGTCCACCCGTGCCAGGCTGAGGAAGTACCAGGGGGCCCGGATCAGCGTCTCGGGTGGAACCGACATCTCGGGTTCCTCCACCGCCGGTTCCGGCCAGGGGGGGGGGAGAGGCGCCAACCGGCTGCAGATGCTGATCCAGGGGCCGGACATCGATCAATTGCAGGCCTACATCGTGGAACTCATGGACAAGGTCCGGACCATCCCGGGCGTCGTCGACGTGGAGACCAACTTCGAGCCCACCGCCCAGGAGCTGCGGGTCCGGATCGACCGGGCCCGCGCCGCCGACCTGGGCGTCGCCATCGATTCGCTCGCGACCAGCATGCGCCTGCTGGTCGGGGGGGACGAGGTCTCCAAGTTCAAGGAGGGGGACGACCAGTTCAGCGTCAAGCTCCGGCTGGACGAGCAGTTCCGGGACGATCCCACCAAGATGGGCGACCTGCTGATCGCGGGCGCCGGCGGCAAGCTGCTGCGGGTGAGCGACGTGGCGAGCCTGTCGCTCGAGCCCGGCCCGGCCACCATCGACCGTTACGACCGGCAGCGGCAGATCTCGCTCCACGGCAACCTCGACGGGATCCCCATGCAGACGGCGGTCGACGCCGCCCGCGAGAAGATAGCCGAAATGCAGCTCAAGCCGGGCTACTCGGTCCAGTTCGGCTTCGGCGCGCGCATGCTGAGCCAGGCCACGGACGACTTCTGGATGGCGCTGGTACTGGCCCTGATTTTCATCTACATGGTGCTGGCTTCGCAGTTCAACAGCTTCATCCACCCGCTCACCATCATGACCGCCATCCCCCTGAGCCTTCCCTGCGGCCTGTTCGCCCTGATGGCGTTCGGTATGACGCTCAACGTCTACAGCGCGATCGGCATGATGATGCTGTTCGGAATCGTGAAGAAGAACTCGATTCTCCAGGTGGATTACACCAACACGCTGATCCGCGAGGGGATCGAGCGGGACGCGGCCATCATCACCGCCAACCGCGTGCGGCTGCGCCCCATCCTGATGACGACCATCGCCATCATCGCCGGGATGCTCCCCATCGCCCTGGGCCGGGGGGCGGGCTCCGGGTCGCGCTCCTCCATGGCCGTCACCATCATCGGGGGGCAGGCGATCTGCCTGCTGCTGACTCTGCTGGTCACCCCGGTGGTCTATTCCCTCTTCGACGACGCCAAGCTGTTCCTGCTGCGGTTGTGGACCCGCCCGGGCTCCAAAACCGTCGCAGCCGAAGCCGAAGAATCCGCAGGCTAAGAACCTGTCCGCCGGATATTGTCTTTCCCCGCGACCTGGGGTAGAGTGCATCGGCGCCTGGGAGCGGGTCCAAGGCGAACCTAAAACCATGGGATTCTCCCCGGGATACTCACTTATGCCGTCCATGCCCCCGAACCACCGCCTGCGCCTGCCGCTGCTATGCCTCCTGATCCTGGCCGCCGCCGCCGGCTGCGTTTCGGGAAAAACCGGGGACAGTACCCCGCAACCGGCGGCGGCGCCGGGCGTGACAGCCGGCCCCGGGGCGAAGCCGACTCCCAGGAAGCCGGTGGTCAAGTACCGCGCCGCTTCCATTCTTTCCGAAAGCACGCTTTTCACCGTCTACGGGCGGGCCTTCGGCCGAGCGCCCATTCTCGGGCGGCTGGGCACCTACCGCGGCTTCGAAGACATGGAACGGGACATCCAGCCCTGGATCGAGGGGATCTCGAGCCGGCACGACAAAAAGCGCGTCATCCCGGCCCTCCACCTGATCTACGCCATGGCGATCCCCTGCGTGCCCGGCGACGACTGCCTCCTCTACCTCGAAGGGATCGAGAAGGATATCGTGGGCACCTACATCGAGCCTGCCGCCCGGCGGGGGTGGATGGTCATCCTCGACACCCAGATCGGCAAATCGACCCCGGTCAGGCAGGTCCAGCGCATCCTCGACAAGGGATACCTGCAATACGACAACGTGGCCGTGGCGATCGACCCCGAGTTCAGCGCCGCCCCCGACCAGGAGACCCCCCCGGGACGCCCCATCGGAACGGTCAAGGCATCGCAGATCAACAAAGTCCAGAAGATGCTCGACGACCACACTAAGGCGCACCGGCTGCCGAGCAAGAGGATCCTCATCGTGCACCAGTTCGGCGACGCCAACGTTGACGACGGCGTCCCCCACATGATCCAAAACAAGAAGAGTCTCCAGACGTTCGACAACGTGGAGCTGGTTTTCGACGCCGACGGCCTGGGGGGACAGGCGGTGAAGATGGTCAAGTACAACCGGATGACCGACGCCGCCGTCTACCCCTTCACCCGGTTCCGCGGGATCAAGATCTTCTTCCCGAACCAATGGGAAAAGCACGGGCACTTCGACACGCCCCCGATGGAGCTGGACCAGATCTTCGGGCTGGAGCCGGCGCTCGGGGGAAAGGTCCGGATCGAGAACAAGCCCGACGTGGTGATCATCGCCTAGGCTCTCACTCCTCCAGCCTCGAGGCCAGGATCGACTCCAGCCGCCTCGGGTCCCGCTTCAGGTGCACCGTCCGCCCGGCCCGGACGTAGACCAGGCCGGGTTTGGCCCCCCTGGGCTTTTTCACGTTCTTGATCGGCGCCATGTGAACGTCCGCCCGGGTGGCGTTCTTCATCTTCGAGAAATGGACCGCGAGTTCGCAGGCCGCCAGGATCGACTCCGGCGGCGCCTCCGCCCGCCCCTCGGTGCGCAGCACCACGTGGCTCCCCGGGTAGAGCTCCAGGTGGAAGAAGAGGTCGTTCCCCCGGGCCAGGCGCGTCGTCAGCACGTCGTTCCCCTCGTCGCTGCGACCCACCCAGATTTCCAGCCCCTCCTCCGTCCGGTACCGCTTGGGCCGCAGCCGGGACGGGAGACCCGGCCCAGGGTCCTTCTTCACCGGGGCGGCCGCCGACGCCGGTTTCTTCCCGGCAGGGCGGCGGCCCAGCAGCCTCCGGATCGGGGGGGAGTCGGCCAGCCGTTCGAGCGCCCCGGGATCGGGGGGATCCAGCCAGGCGATCTTCTCCAGCTCCCGCAGGCAGGCGTCCAGCCGCTCCCGCTCCGCACGGAGCCGCTCCAGCTGGACCTCGATCATCCCGGTGCCCCGGGTCTCCTTGTGATAGCGCGCGAAGTAGCTTTCCAGGTTCTCGGCCGGAGTCAGCTTCGGGTCGAGGGGGATCTCCACCGTCTCCCCTGTCCCATAGTCCGTGGCCGCGACCGCAGCCTCCCCGGGCTTGACCGTATGCAGCACTCCTTTGAGCAGTTCCCCGAGGCGGCGGCAGTCCTCCGCCCGCATGGCGCGGCCCAGGTCCTCCTCGAGACGGGAGTGTTTCCGCCCGAGAAACGCCTGTTCCTTCCGGACGGCCTGTTCGATCCGGCGCAATGCCAGGTCGGCTCCATGCTCCCGCTCCCGCCGCCCGTACTCTTGCGCGACGGCGGCCAGGAACCCGCCGTCGGGCACCTGCGCCCACCGGTCTTCCCCCGCGGAAGCCAGGGTCCCCCGCGGCCCGGCCCAGGGGGCGCCGATTTTCAGCTCGGGCCGGGTGTCTTCGAGCGGGCGCAGGGAGTGGAGCAGAACACCCGCATCGTCGAGAAGGACCAGGTTGCTTCGGGGGCCCAGGACGGACAGCAGCAGCTGGAGCCCGCCCGTGCGGGCTCGAAAGCGGAAGCCGACCTGGCGGTCCGAACCTGCGGCTTCCACCCCTTCGAGGGTGCTCCCGGCAAGGTGCGCCCGCGCGTATTCCCCGAAGGAACCGGCGGGCGACTCCGGACCGGCCGCCCCGGCATCCGAAATCCGGGCGAACTGCGGGCGGCAGCTGAGCAGCAGGCGCGCCCGCTCGCGTCCCTTTTCAAGCACCAGGACCAGGGAAAAGGGGTCGACCTGGACGACACGCCGCAGCCGGGCGCCCGCCCAGGTTTCATGGGAGATGCGCGCCGCGCGGCGCAGTTCCTCGAGACTCAGCATGGGGCCTCCGGCCGGTGTGCGGGCAAAAAAATCCCCCCGGAGCACCGGGCCCCGGGGGGATCGAAAACGGCAGGAAACGCCGAACTAGAACAGCCCCGTAACCTTCCGGGTCTTCACATCCACGTCGATCCTGCGGTAGGCGGGATCGGACGCCGTTCCCGGCATCAGGCTGATGGTGCCGGCCACGGGGACCACGAACCCGGCCCCCTTGTAGGTCAGGATGTCGCGGACCGGCAGCGTCCAGCCCTTCGGAACGCCCTTGACGTTCGGGTCGTGCGAAAGGCTGAGGTGGGTCTTCACCATGCAGGTGCCCAGCTTGGCGATTTCGGGGTCGTTCTCCATCCTCTTGAGCTTGGCCTGGGCTTCGGGGGTGTAGCTGACCCCGTCGGCGCCGTAGATTTTCTTGGCGATGATCTCGACCCTCTTGCTGAGAGGCATGTCCAGCTCGTAGAGGAACTTGAAATCGTTGGGCTCGTTGCAGGCGTCGATGACGGCGTCGGTGAACTCCAGCGCGCCCTCTCCTCCCTTGAGCCAGTGCTCGGACACGGCCACCCTCGCCCCGGCCGCCTCGGCGTTCCGCTTGATGACGGCGATTTCGGCCTTGGTGTCAGTGTAGAAGGAGTTGATGCAGACGACGGGGCTGATCCCCGCCATCTTGACGTTCTCGATGTGCTTGACGAGATTGGCGCACCCCTTGTCCACCAGTTCCACGTTCTCTTCCTTGTAGACGGGGTCGAGCGGCTTGCCCGGAGGCACCGGAGGCCCGCCGCCGTGGCTCTTGAGCGCGCGCACGGTCGCCACGATCACGGCGCAGTGCGGCTTCAGGCCGCTGAAGCGGCACTTCAGGTTCCAGAACTTCTCGAACCCGATGTCGGCGCCGAACCCGCTCTCGGTGACGTGATAATCGGCAAGCTTCAGGGCCAGCTTGTCGAGCACGATGGAGGACTGCCCGATGGCGATGTTGGCGAACGGCCCGGCGTGCACGAACACGGGCTGACCTTCCAGCGACTGCAGCAGGTTGGGGTTGATCGTATTGAGCATCCACGCCGTCATGGCGCCGTCCACTTCCAGGTCCGCCGTGGTCACCGGATCGCCCTTCTTGTTGTAGGCGACGACCATCTTCCCGATCCGCTCGCGCATGTCGGCCAGGCTGGTGGCCACCGACAGGATGGCCATCAGCTCGCTGCTGACGGCGATGGCGAAACCGGACTGCATCATGAAGCCGTCCATCTTGCCGCCCAGCCCGATGTTGATGTTCCGAAGCGCCTGGGCGCAGAAATCGATGACCCACTTCATCTCGACCGACCGGTGGTCGATATCAAGCCTCTTGAGATTCTTGGAAGCCAGGACGGCGTCGTCGTAGTTGTACTCGTGCTGCATCCGGCTGGTCAGCGCCACCATCGCGAGGTTATGCGCGTTGATGATGTCGTTGATGTCGCCCGTCAGGCCGAGCGAAAAGGGGGTCAGGGGAATGCACTGGGCCATGCCGCCGCCGGCCGCGCTCCCCTTGATGTTCATGGTCGGACCGCCCGAGGGCTGCCGGATGCCTCCGGTCACCTTCTTCCCCCGCTTGCCCAGCCCCTGCACCAGGCCCATGGTAGAGGTGCTCTTCCCCTCTCCAAGCGGCGTCGGGGTAATGGCCGTCACGTCGATGTACTTGCCGTTGGGCCGGTCCTTCAACCTTTCCAGAACAGCTTCGAAATCCACCTTGCCGTAGTAATGCCCGTGAGGAATCAGTTCCTGGTCCTTGATTCCCAGCTCGTCGGCCAGCTGCTTGACGGTCTTCATCTCCTTCTCGCACGCCTCAGCAATCTGCCAATCCTTCAGTTTTGTTGGATCAAGCTTAGCCATCTACAATCCTCCTTGATATTATTCATGATCAGCCCATTATGATGCCGTAAACCGGCCCGGAACAAACCCGGACCGTCATTCCACCTTCAAAGTCAACCACCCCCGCCTTTAAATCGCTAAAATAAGATACAAATAATTTCCGGGATTAAAAAGCCCGATTCTTCGAAACCTGCATAAAAATGGTTTTCCGCCACAAGCGGCGGATGAGGGTTCCGAAGGCCGGTTGACGCCGCGACATGCAATACGGTATCCTCGCGCGGTCGGTTTGCGGCCGGACGCCCCGAGTCCGGCGACCTTCCGACTTAGGGTATCATGACGGCGGCGGGCGGCCGAAGGGAGGGATCCCTCCCCGTGGGAGCCCGCCGGGGGGGGATGTCGATGCTCGGGACCGGGAAAAGGGGGTTGGGGATCGTGGCGGCGATCCTGGTTGCCGGCATCCTTGCCTGGAATCCGGGGCGCCACCTCCTCTTTTCGGTGCGCCTCGCCCTGGACATGAAAGCCCTCGCGGCCGGGAGTGACGGATCGGGCGCGGCCGTGGTTGAAAGCAGGGCCAGCGCCCGGGACGGGGACCGTCACTACGAAGCCCTCTATTACCGGCCGGCCGGGGCGCCGGCTCACACCGCCGTGGTGCTTTCGGCGGGCATCAGCCCCCTGGGCTGCTATCACGAGAGACTCGTGGCGCTGGCGCGCCTGCTGGCCTCCAGGGGATTGCTGGTGATCACCCCCGACATCCGGGAGTTCCGGCAGTTCCAGATCACCGCCGCCCCCGTGGAGCAGATGCTCTTCTGGCACGCCCGCGCGGGCGCGCTGGAGGGGGGGGAACGGATCCGCAAAACCGGCTTGGCGGGGGTTTCCTATTCCGGGACGCTCGCCCTGATGGCGGCCGCCCGACCGGAGGTGCGCGACCGCACCGCCTTCGTCGCCGCCATCGGCCCCTATTACGACCTCAAGAGGTGCAGCCGGGGGTGGTTCGCGGCCGGGTCGACCGAAGAGTGGAAGGGGTACTACCCCACCCGCTATTACGCGCGCTGGGTGATGATGCTTTCCGCCCTGGACCTGCTCGAGGACGCCTCCGACCGCCGGGGGCTGCGCCGGCGCCTGGAGAGCCTGCTGCTGCAGGAGGACCTTCCGGACGCCGGCCCCCTGACCCCGGAGGGGGAGCGCTGGCATGCCCTGGCGACCACGCGGCCGGGCCGGACCGATGCCCCGCTCGCCGCGGAAATCGAGGCGTTTCTCTCGCAGCGGGTCTACGCGGAACTCGATCCCCGGGAAGCGCTCGGCGCTCTCCGCTGCCCGGTCTTTCTGCTTCACGGAGCCTACGACGACCTCATCCCGCCCGGGGAGAGCGCCGACCTGCACCGGGAGATCGCCCGTTCCCGGCTGCTCGTCAGCCCGTTTCTGACCCACACCCACCCGGTCGGAACGGAGTTGTCCCGCCCGCGGCTGGTGCGGGCGGCGGCCGAGGCGATCCTTTTCTGCGCCCGCTTTTCCCGCGCCCTGGAATGAGAGCAGCCCGGAACCGGTTTTTCCCATAGGAAAAAGTGCGCGTCTCCATTACAATGCCCACCCTTGGAGAAAAGTGATCCCATGCATAAGCTCTATTCCGTCATCATGGCGGGAGGCCGCGGGGAGAGGTTCTGGCCTCTCAGCACCAGCACGCTGCCCAAGCCCTTCATCCCGCTCCTGGGCTCCACGACCCTGATCCAGGACACGGCGGCCCGGATCGAGCCGCTGACACCCCCGGAGCGCACCCTCATCTCCATCGGGGCCGGGCATTACGACATCGCGCGGCGGCAGCTGCCCCGCATCCCGGAGGAAAACTTCATCCTGGAACCGGTGGGCCGGGACACCTCCGCCTGCCTCGGACTGTGCGCGCTGCACCTGGAGCGGAGAGATCCGGACGCCGTAATGCTCGCGCTCCCGGCGGACCATTACGTCGGCGACGGCGCCGCCTACCTCCGGACGATCGAAACCGGGATGGAAGGACTCCACACCACCACCGGGATCGTATTCGGCATCCGCCCCACCCGGCCCGAAACGGGCTACGGCTACATCCTGGCCCGACGGTCGCAGGACGGGGGAGCCGTCTGGCCGGTGGAGACCTTTGTTGAAAAGCCCGACGCGCCGACCGCCGCCCGCTACCTGGCCGACGGCGGCTATTTCTGGAACAGCGGCATGTTCCTCTGGCCCAACCGCACGCTGCTCGAGCTGTTCCGCCGGCACATGCCGGAGACCTCGGCAATCCTCGACCGGTTGCGCCCGCTGATCGGTCGCGGCGACGCCTCCGACGAGGTGCGCGCCCTCTTCGAGACGCTCCCCCGCATCTCGATCGATTTCGGCATCGTGGAGAAAACCCCGGGGCTCGGGCTGGTTCCGGTGACCTTCCCTTGGGACGACATCGGCAGCTGGGCCGCGCTCGACCGCGCCCTCGAGGCCGACGCGGCGGGCAACGTGGTGCTGGGGCGGCACACCGCCGTCGACAGCACCGGCTGCGTCGTCTATGCGCAGTCGGCGACGGTGGCCACCCTGGGAGTTTCGGATTTGGTTGTGGTCGAGGCGTACGGTAAAGTCCTGGTGTGTTCAAAAGCAAAAGCTGCGGAGCTGAAAAAGCTGGTGGCAGCGCTCGCCCCCGAAGAGGGCTGACTGGAGACGGTGCAATGAGTGCAAAAGCGAAGAAGGTGGTTCTGGCGTACAGCGGCGGACTGGATACATCCGTCATCATCCCCTGGCTGAAGGAAAACTACGGGGCGGAGGTCATCGCCTTCGCCGCCGACATCGGCCAGGGGGCGGAACTGGACGGCCTGGAGGAAAAGGCGATCCGGACCGGCGCCTCGAAATGCATCATCGAGGACCTGCGGGAGGAATTCGCCTGCGAGTTCGTCCTCCCCTGCCTGCGCGCGGGAGCCGTCTATGAAAGGAAGTACCTGCTCGGCACCTCCTTCGCCCGCCCGCTGATCGCGCGCCGGCAGGTGGAGATCGCCGAGGCGGAAGGGGCCGACGCGGTCAGCCACGGTTGCACCGGCAAGGGGAACGACCAGGTGCGCTTCGAACTCGCCTTCAAGGCGCTCAACCCCAGGCTGAAGATCATCGCCCCGTGGCGCGAGTGGGACCTCAAATCGCGCGAAGACGAGATCGACTACGCCCTGGCGCGCAAGATCCCGATCACGGCGACGAAGGAGAAGATCTACAGCGAGGACCGCAACCTCTGGCACATCAGCCACGAGGGGGGGATTCTCGAAGACCCCTGGGTCGAGCCCGAGGAGAGCATGTTCGTACTCACCGTCTCCCCGGATAAGGCCCCGGACCGCCCCCGGTACGTGGAGATCGAGTTCGAATCGGGCAACCCGGTAGCCGTCGACGGCCGGCGGCTCAGCCCGGTGGAGGTGATCTCCCTGCTGAACCAAGTCGGGGGCGCCCACGGCGTCGGCCGCGCGGACCTGGTGGAGAACCGGCTGGTGGGGATGAAATCGCGCGGCGTCTATGAAACCCCGGGCGGCACGCTCCTGCTCGCGGCCCACCGCGAACTGGAAAGCCTCACCCTGGACAAGGCGACGCTGCACTACAAGGATCTCGTCGCGGCCAAATACGCGGAACTGGTATACAACGGAGAGTGGTTCGCCCCCCTGCGCTACGCCATGGACGCCTTCATCGACTCCATCCAGGCACGGGTGACGGGAACCGTGCGCCTGAAACTCTACAAGGGGAACATCATCGTCGCGGGAAGGAAGTCCCCCAATTCCCTCTACCGGGAAGACCTCGCAACCTTCGCCGAGGACGCGGTCTACAACCAGAAGGACGCCGAGGGTTTCATCAACCTTTTCGGCCTCCCCTACAAGGTGGAAGCCCTGCTCGATACGAAGGCCGTCTACCGGGAGCGACGGTATCGCCGCTAGGACACCCGGTCCCCCGGGTGCGTCGGGCGCACCCGGGGGATCCCCGAATCTCCATGGACAGATCCACAGACATCCCCTACCGCCGTATTCCCGGCCAGTCCCCCCTCTTTTTGGACTATCTCGATCTTGCCCCGGCGGTCCTCCGTTTTTACGGGACGCCGCCGTCTAAACAGAAACTTGAGGATTTAGCTGGCAACCAACTATCAAAAAAGACTTTTCCAAGAAACGAACTGGCCCGTATCCTGGCGCGCCAGAACGCCCTTTACGGTGCCGGCGCCGACTTGCAGGAGCAGATCGCCGAAATGGCGCGCCCCGACAGCGTCGCCGTCGTCACGGGCCAGCAGGTGGGCCTGTTCGGCGGCCCCCTCTATACCGTCTACAAGGCCCTGACCGCGATGGCGTTGGCGGCAGAGTTGCGGGAGCGGGGGATCCGCGCCGTCCCCGTCTTCTGGATGGAAACGGAGGATCATGACCTGGCCGAAGCCACCCGCCTCACCCGGCTCCGTAGCGACGCCCCCCCCGAAACGATGGAGTACAACGAGGCCCTTTTCGGGGGGGCGGGCCCTTCGCGGCAACCGGTAGGGCAACGCATCCTTTCCTTTAGGATTCACAAGGTAACTACTGATTACCTTGATTCTATTCCGGAATCACCATTCCGGGGCGCCGTACGCGGGTTTCTCGAACAGGCCTACACTCCCGGAGTGACGATGACCCAGGCGTTTGCCCGCCTGCTGCGCTTGCTCCTTCCGGGACTGCTTCTGTTCGACCCCGGGGACCCGGAGGCCAAACGCCTGGCGGCACCCGTCTTCCGCCGGGCGCTCCAGGACGCCGGCCCCATCAGCGCCGCGATGCGGGAACGGTCCAGGGACCTGGTCGACGCCGGGTATCACGTCCAGGCGCGCATCCGGGAGAATGCCCCCCTCCTGTTCTGCTTCCGCGATGGGAAAAGGCTGGCGGTGGAGCGGCGACCGGGCGGGTTCGGGCTGCGCGGCTCGGCGCACGCCTTCACCCCGGCGGACCTGTTGCGGCTGACCGAAAACGCTCCGGAACAGTTCAGCCCCAACGTGCTGCTGCGCCCCCTGGTCCAGGACTTTCTCTTCCCTACCGCCGCCTATGTCGCCGGCCCCTCCGAAATCGCCTATTTCGCCCAGGTGAGCCCCCTCTACTCCTTGATCGACCGGCCCATGCCCGTCATCTGGCCCCGCAACGGCTTCACCCTCCTCGAACCGGAATTGACCGCGGAACTGGAGCGCCGGGGGCTAGTTTTTGAAGACTGCCTGGCCGGAAGGGAGCGGATGTGGGAAAAGGGAGCCCCGGAATCCCCCACGGAACTCGAGAGCCTGGAACGGCTGGAGCGGCGGCTCGATTGCGCCCTGGAGGAGATCGGCGCGGAAATCGGAACCATCGAGGCGGGATTGACCCGGGCTGCGGCAAAAGCCCGGAGCAAGATCCTCCATAACCTGGCGCGCCTCCGGGCCGCATCGCTGCGGCGGGCGGAGGAGCGCCGGGCATACGTTCAGTCATCGCTCGACCGGATGCTCGCGCGCTGCCGTCCGAACGGAAAATTGCAGGAGCGGGAACTGGGGATCCTCCCCTACCTGGCCCGCTGCGGGCCGGCGCTCATCGACCGGCTCCGGCGGGAGACCAGACCGGAAAACTTCGCCCACCGGGTGCTTCACCTCGAGGATCCGCCCCCGGCCTGACCGGGCTAATTCGAGGCCCCCGAAATCAGGATCTCGATCTTGGTGTTCTCGCGCAGCTGCTGGATCAGCTTTTCCAGCTCGGCCTGCTCCTTCTGGCTGCGGAGCATTTCCGTCAGCTGCGGGGTGGCCTCCTCGAGCGTCGCCACCCCCTCCGCCTTCTTGTCCATAACCTTGATGACACGGTAGCCGGAAGAGGTCTCGACCAGCCCGCAATCTCCGATGGCGAGCGCAAAGGCGGCCTCGGCGAACTCGGGGATCAGGGCGTTTTTGGCGGCGTACCCCAGGTCCCCCCCCGTAGCCGCGGTTCCGTCGGACGAATGCTCCCGCGCCAGCTTGGCGAAATCCTCCCCCTTCTTCGCCCGCGCCAGCAGTCCTTCAGCCCGCTGGCGGGCCAGGGCGTCCTGCTCGGGAGTCGCTCCCCTCGGGATGAGGATTTGGCTGGCCCGGATAATGTCGGGATGGGCGAACTCGCTCGGGTGCTCGGTGTAATACTTGGTCAGTTCCTCCTGGGTGACGGACACCGATTTGGAGACCGCCGCCTCCATGTATTTGCCGATCGTCAGCGTCTGCCGGAGGTTCTCCCGCAGCTGGTCGCGGTCGAGCATCTGTCGGGCCAGGTCGTCGTTCATTTCCGCGTCGCTCACATAGTTCTTGGCGATCTTGTCCATCTCGGCCTGCACCTCGGCGTCGGCGACCTGGACCCCTTCAGCCACCGCCTTCTGATAGAGCAGGCGTGAATTGAGGATCGAGGTGATGGCTGCGACCGTCAGCTGGTCCCGGTAGTCCTCGCGCAAGTCCTTCCAATCGGGGTTCCCGATCCGGGCGAGTTCCCTGTGGATCAGCACCTCGAGCTCCCGTCCCGGGACCGGCTGGCCGTCGATGGTGGCCACGACGGCGGGAAAGATGGAGCCGGGAGCCGGAGTCTGCGCCGCGGGGGTCTGCGCGGAGGCGGAAGACGGGAGGCCGAACCCGGCCAGCGCCAGGCTTGAACAGAACAACGCTTTTTTGACCAGACTTTTCACGATAAAACACCTCTTCCTTGTTCCAAAATGTGCATGACAGGTTACACCATATCACACCGCCGACCGAACAAAATCCGATCCCCCGGCCTCCCCGCCGGATGGGGGAGTTTACGGTTGCGCTCCCCGAGAGCTGAAATTACACTAGCCCACATTCCGGGGAGGGAAGATGGGATTCAACTGGCTGGACTGGATCATCGTCCTGGCGTACCTGCTGGGGATCACTCTGTTCGGGCTCCATTTCCGCAAGAAGCAGCAGTCGATGCACACCTATTTTCTCGGCGGGAAGACGGTCCCCGCATGGGCGCTGGCTCTCTCGATCGTGGGGACCGAGACCAGCACACTGACCATCATCAGCACCCCGGGGATCGCCTTCGCCGGAAACCTCAGTTTCCTGCAGCTGATCATGGGATACCTGGTCGGGAGGGTGATCATCTCCCTCATCCTGATCCCCGCCTACTTCAAGGGGGAGATGTATACCGCCTACGAGCTGATGCAGCGCCGGTTCGGCCCCCGGGTCAAGCACGCCACCGCGAGCATGTTCCTGGTCACCCGCGCGCTGGCCGAAGGGGTCCGGGTCTTCGCCATCGCGATCGTCGTCGGAATCGTACTCGGTTCCGGGGATATCTGGTCCATCCTGATCATCTCGGCCCTGACCCTCATCTACACCTTCCAGGGGGGGTTCACCGCCGTCATCTGGACCGACGTGGTGCAGCTCGGCATCTACCTCGGCTGCACCGCCATCACCTTCTTCGTCATCCTGGGCCTGATCCCCAACGGCTGGGAGGGGGTAATGGCCGCCGCGGGACCGAAATTCGCGGTCTGGAACTTCTCGCCCGATATCAGCATCCCCTACACCTTCTGGGCCGGCATCATCGGGGGCGCCTTCCTCACCACGGCCAGCCACGGGGTGGACCAGTTGATCGTGCAGCGCCTCCTGGCGGCGAAAACCGAACGGGACAGCAAGATCGCCCTGCTGTCGAGCGGCGTCATCGTCCTGCTGCAGTTCACCCTCTTCCTCGTCATCGGCATCATGCTCTACAGCTTCTACCACTACCGTCCGGACCTGGCCGCCCCCGCCGCCGCCGACCGGATCTTCCCCGACTTCATCGTGAACTATCTCCCGCACGGGGTCCGCGGCATCATGGTCGCGGCCATCCTCGCCGCCGCCATGTCGAACCTCAGCAGCGCCCTGAACGCGATGGCCTCGACCACCGTCGTCGATTTCGTGCGCCCCTTCGTCAAGGCCGACCTTTCCGCGGCAAGCCAGCTGCGGATCTCGCGCTGGTTCACGGTGTTCTGGGGCGTCGCCCTGGCGGCCCTGGCCGTGCTCTCGCGCGGGGTCGGATCGGTCCTCGAGGCGGGGCTGACGATCGCCTCGATCACCTATGGAAGCATGCTGGGGGTGTTCCTGCTCGGGGTCCTGACCAAGCGGGCCAACGAGCGCGGCGCCATTTTGGGAATGGCCGTCGGGCTCGTCTCCATGCTCGGAGTCTGGGCCGCAAGCGACATCGCCTTCACCTGGTACGTACTGGTCGGAACCGTGATCACCTTCGCCACCGGCTACGGGGCGAGTCTCCTTTCCGCCCGCAACCCCGCCTAGGCGATCTCCACCGGGGTGCCTGCCGGGACCCGCTCGAACAGCTCCATGACGTCCCCGTTGCGCATCCGGATACAGCCGTGGGAACGGGGCTCCCCCATCGGCTCGGTATCCGGAGTCCCGTGGATGTAGATATAGCGCTGCATGGTGTCCCGCTCCCCCAGCCGGTTGAACCCCACCTCGCACCCCGAAAGCCAGAGGATCCGGCTGAGCACCCAGTCCCGTTCGGGAAAACGCGCGGCCAGTTCGGGGGACCACACCTCCCCCGTGGGACGCCGGCTGACGAGCACGGCGCCGCGCGGGAGACCGGCGCCGATTTTGGCCCGCACCACGTGGCGCCCCCGGGGGGTGCCCCCGCTCCCCTTGAGCTCCCCCGCCCCCCGGGCCGAGGTCGACACCGGGTAACGCGCGAGAGGCTCCCCCCCGGCACCCAGCAGGGTCAGCGTCTGCCGCGCGATGGAAATCTCGATCTTCATCCTTACCCGTTACGATTTGACACAGGTGAAATGGGCGGCATCGTCGATATCGCCGCTCCCTCGGCAACGCGCCGCCTCGGGGCAGGCGCACACCGACCGGGCTTTCTCTCCGCCCATTGCTTGCTCCACGCTCTTATCATACTCGACGAACGCGGGCGACGGGCCACAAAGATATTGCTATTTCGCACCGGTTATTGTCTCATCCATTACTCGGCCCGGCGGCACCCGCCGGCGCTTTGCTAAAAAGGAGACATCGATGACCCAGGAAGCGGTTCAACCGGCGTATTCCAGGAAACAGATCATGTGGGGGCTGGTGGCCATCTTCGCCGTCTACGGCACGATGGCCTACTCGGTGCAGACGATGACGATCGCCCGGCCGAAGATCGCGGCAGACCTGGACGGGTTGTCCCTGTACGCCTGGTCCGTGTCGATCCCCTCGCTGGTCATGGCCCTGGTGACCGTTATCTTCGGAAAGCTCTCCGACATGTACGGCCGGCGCATCATCCTGATGGTCGCCCTGTCCGCCTCGCTCGTCGGCACCATCCTCTCCGCCGTCAGCCCCACCTTCGTGTTCCTGATCGTGGCGAGCGCGATCGCCGCCGTGGGCGCCGGGGCGTTGATGCCGCTGGTCTTCGCCGTGGTCGGGGATCTCTTCCCGCCCACGGAGCGGGCCAAATGGGTCGGCCTCCTGAACATCCCCCTCGGGGTGTTCACCCTGACCGGCCCCGCCCTGGGCGGCTTCATCGTGGACTCGTTCAACTGGCGCTACCTGTTCTGGCTGGCGGTCCCGCTTCTCGTCTTCTGCCTCGTCACCGTGCCGCTGGGCGTCCCTTCGCTGGCACGCCGGGATGCGGCCCGCAAAATCGACGTCCAGGGGTGCATCTGGATGGCGCTCGCAGCCTCGAGCTCCATCCTGGCCTTCTCCTACGCCGGCACGACCTTCCCCTGGTTCTCCAAGCCGATCCTGGGCCTCCTCCTCATCTCGGCCGCGTGCTGGGTCATCTTCCTCCGGGTCGAAATGCACGCCGCGGAGCCGGTCCTCGACCCGCGCGTGCTCCGCAACCGCTCCTTCGCCACCGTGGCGCTGGCCACCTTCGTCTCCTCCTTCGGAACGATGGGAATGATGATGTACTTCCCGATGTTCCTGCAGGGGGTACAGGGGATCAGCACCCTCCACAGCGGGTTCATCACGACCCCCTACGGGGTGCTGACGGCGTTCATGGGGGTCCCCGCCGGTTACGCCATCGCCCGCACCGGGCGTTTCAAATGGATGTTCGTGGCCGGGTACGGCCTCCTGGTGGCAAGCATGTTCGCCCTGATTCTCCTCGACGCCGGCACCCCGGTCGGGTGGAGCGTGGCGGTGGCCGTCGTGGCCGGGCTGGGTTACGGCGTCATCCCGACGATCAACACCGTGGTGGTGCAGAACGCGGTCCCGATGGAGCTGATGGGGGTGGCGATGGGGGCCGTCTTCTTCTTCCTCAACATCGGGTCGGCCATCTCCCCCGCGATCCTGGGCTCGACCATGAACGCGACCTACGCGCGGGCGCTCGAGCAGTCCCTGCCGCTGGAATTGAAAGCGGCGGTGGACGCACAGGTCCTGGAGGCGATCGACGACCCCCAGGTGCTGCTGTCGGCCCCCGCCCTGGAGGAACTCCGCAAGGCGCTCGACGGGAAGACGTCCGACGGCCAGCCGCTCTTCGACCGGATCCTGGCCGCCGTGCGCCATTCCCTGGAAACTGGCCTGCGCGCCGTCTTCTGGATCGGCGCGGTCATGACCCTCTTCGCCTTCCTCATCGTCGCGACCATCCCCGAAAAAACCCGGGGAGCAGAGGGGTAGTCCGGGAGGCAGGGCCGGCTTCCGCCCGGCCCTGCCTCCCCGTTTTCCATCACTAGCGGATGCTCTGCAGCTCCTCGCTCATCCCCTGCTCGTAGGTGCTCCACCCGGAGTTGATCCCGTAAGGAGCCCGGTGGAAGATGGCCTCGATGCGCCGGATCTGTCCCTTTTCAATCTTGAAGATCTCCGCCAGCTGCCAGGTCCAGTTGATGGGGAGATGGTCGAAGAAACCGAAGGCGTAGACATTGCCCCGTTCGCGGTCGACGGCGACGAAGCGCCGGTCGCGGATACGGGTCACGATCCCCTTGAGCTGCCCCGACTCGAACTGCTTCTTGCACTCCGTGGTCATGAGCTTGCCGTTCTCGTAGCGCACGCAGTCGTCGGTGAAGGGGTAGTAGCCCTTGCCGTCGTTGCGCTGCAGGCCGGTGAAGTAATAATTCCCGACCTCGATCAGCTCCTCGCGCGTCATCCGCTCCGCTTCGGGGATGGTCTGGGTGAAGATCTCGTGCGGCGCCCCCATCTTTTCCACCGCTTCCGCCGTGGAGGGGGACGTGGAGGCCGGGGGGGGCCCGGACAGGCTCTGTTCCGGCCGGATGACCAGCTGCTCGGCCTCGGTGATCAGCCCCTCGACGATCTTGAGCCGGATGGCGACGCCGACCGTGGTGGGCGAGGCCGGTTTGCCTCCCGGGGCGGCCTTCGCACCCCGTGCGGCGCCCCCTTCCCGGACGGTTCCGATAAAGGCAACCTGTTGCGTCTCGACATCGGGGACGTAGAACTTGTAAGTCCCCTTCCCCGACATTCCGTACCAGAGCCCCTCGCCGCCGAGCGGCAGTTCTATGCCGTTTTCGGTGAAGCGGCAGTTCTTGTGGAAGAGATCGGGACTCGCCTCGTGGGCGATCATGGCGTCCAGGTACCGGTCGATGTAATTTTCCAGGCAGGCGCGGTCGCACGCCGGCTTGACCGTCGGCTGGGCGAGTACCGCGGGGACGATAACAAAGAAAAGGGCCGCAACTAACCAACGCATCCGCATAAGATTCCTCCTTGTCAGACAGCAAGTTGTCATTGAAAACGGTGCCAGGGCTGTTCCGCGACCATCATACTCGAGATCGGGCCGAAAGCAACGAAAGACGGGGACGGCGCCGGCCTCCCCCGAAATTCATAACCCGAGCCGCGGGCTCGGGGCTTGGGAAAGGGTCCGCCCGGGGCGCCCGCGGGACGAACTCCCCCATGCCAGTCGTGAATTCCGCCGGAAGTTTTCGGGATTCACAAATTCGCAATCCCATTCCCGCCCGACCTTGACTATGGGGACCATTTGCCCAAAGATTGGAGCGGAGACGGGCAACAGGAGTCCCGGCAGGGCCATGGTCGAATCGATTCAGGAGCAAAAACGGGAAATACGCCGGAAAATGCGCGCACTGCGCTCCGCCCTCCCGCCCGGCGAGCCGATGGATGCCGGCCGCGGGATCGTCGAGGCCCTCCTGTCGGGCCGCCCCCCCATCGCCGCGCCCGGCCCCGGGTCGGTGGTGGCGCTGTACGTGTCGGACGGCGGGGAACCCGATTTCATCCCGAGCCTCCCCGATTTCGCCCGGGCTGGAATCGTCTGCTGCTTCCCCGCTTTTCACAGGGACCGGATGGAGTTCTACGCGGCCGCGCAAGCCTCCGATTTTGCGGTCGGCGCTTATGGCTTGTATGAGCCGGCGCCCACAACTCCTCCGATCGCCGGCGCGGACATCGGCGTCATGCTCCTGCCCGGGATGGCGTTCGACCGGAGGGGCGGGCGCCTGGGACGCGGCAAGGGGCATTACGACCGCTTCCTGGCGCAGATCGATCCCCGGTGCCGGCCGCTGCTCCTCGGCACCTGCCACGATTTCCAGGTCGTCGATCACGTGCCGGCAAACGAAGCGGACATCAGGATGGACTTCGTGCTGA
The DNA here is from genome assembly GCA_012719455.1 of Acidobacteriota bacterium. Classification (GTDB taxonomy): domain Bacteria; phylum Acidobacteriota; class UBA6911; order UBA6911; family UBA6911; genus UBA6911. The sequence goes on from JAAYAJ010000036.1 coordinate 39,511, forward strand.
CACCGGGCGGCGTCCTGACGCCCGTCCCTCCCGCCGGAGCACCCAAAGCGCGTCCAGAGTAGAATGCGCCCGCCGTTGTGCCTGTTTCTCTCTGCCGCAAAGCCCGGCGCCCCGGGCGTTCAGCCCAATCCGGGATCCTGTTTAAGCAGATTTTTGTTAATACGGGGCTCCCGCCATTTTTCCGAAAATCCCAGCGCAATGGAATGTCCCAGCATGCGAGCGAACCATTCACTCGATGCAGGATAACCTTCGCCGGCGAGAGCGAGCCGATATTCGGAAAACCTTGCATAATCGCCAGAAACCGCTGCGGCAACCTGCGCTCCGTAGGTGGCCAACAGCTCCGGGAGGCATCCGGCGGGCAGGATTCCCCATGTGATGTTATCGTTGACATGAACAAGCGCGGCGACGGCGGCTACAACCAAAGGATCACGCTCCACCACGATAAAGTTTTTGCGCAAAAGGGCGGCTTGTTCCTCGAGAAGATGACCGGCGATGTTTTCGAGAAGCGACTCACGCTCAATGCCAAGCCGATCCACATAGCGCATTATGGAGCGCTGGCTTTCGGCAGTCAGCCCGTTTTGCAGCATCAACGTTTCCTTTATTGCATCATGCACCGTCCTCCCAATAAGTTCCCCCAGCACACAGTGCTTCCCGGCACCCGATAAAACAGTGGCGGTATTCCGTTGCGCAGCTATGCCGATTTGATCGGTCCCGGTTCCGGTTGCCAAGCCGCTGGAGTATCGGGAGCCTACAACCAGCTCCTGCAATGCGGCCGTCTTGGCCTCCGTTGCGGTCATCACCGCACGAACCATCGCTCCCGCCGTCATTTCCTGATTCACGAACAGCATGGTGTTGATGGTACCGTGCATCGAGGTTTCCTTTTCCGCCACTCTTTCATATGCGCCGTTCCACTCGTAAACGGTTGCGGGGTCTCCGGCCCGCCCTGCATTGGTTTCCACTCCTCCGGTGCATACTGCGACCACCGTAAGATCCCGGAAACTTTCCTTCCGGATTGCGGCATTCCGCATATTTGCCGCGGTGCCCAGGGTTGCGCATCCCTCCTTGGGCAAGGAATACTGCTCGCAAATCAGTTGACGATAAGAGTTGGGATCACGCGAAATGAGACGATGTATCGCACGCTCATGACCGGTAGGTTCGCAGGATTGATGATTGTAAAGATAATCCAAGTCCTCGCGCAATCCGCCGGCGGCGGAACAGGTGGAAATCACTCGATGGGGCGCAAGGAAACGCGCATAAATGATCTTCTCGTCACGATGCAGTTCCATGCCGCCATAATATGTTCCCAAATGCATAATGCCCTTCCCTCCTCATCCCTTGCGGCGACAACGTCCATTCAGCGGACTTTCCCTTCCATCAACGCAGCCGCAATGGCGCGATAAATGGCGCACAAGATCTTGTCGCTTCGCCCCGCGTTATATCTCAGGCGCGAGGGGCAGTCGCCCGGGCAACTTGCGGACAATGGGCAGTCGCCGCACAATCCCCGCAGGCGCACGTTTTTATAAAACCCGCGCAATCGATTCCAATCCACGCTGAACACCGACCCGACCGCGGCGGCGGGATCTCCAACATTTTGTGCACATGGGTAAGCCGTGCCGTCCGGGTGAACGGCCAGGCTTTCTCCCCGGCAAGCGTGGCAAAAAGGCCGTGGGCCATGCGCTCCGGACAATGCCTCGCGCACGGCGTCCAGTTCGCGCCATCGCAAAGGGACATTTCGGATTCTCCGAATGCCCTCCATGGTTTCAAGCAATGCCTTCGTTCCTGCAAACACCTGATCCTCGTCAGGCGAAAGGGATCCATTCAACAGGGCGCGGCCCTTGTTCACCAGGACATCCATTCCAAAACCGGTCACGTTTTCAAACGCCGCCAGGGTCAGCGCCAATTGCGAAAGGTGACCGGTGTTTTCCTTCGTTAAAACCGTTGTTACACGGACAGGGATTTTGGCTTCGGCCAGGAGAGCCAGGCCCCGAAAAGTGGCCGACGCCTTCCCTCGCAATCTCTCGTGCACTTTTGGCGGGCCGTCGATGCTCATGCCAATTTCGATTGCATATCGTCGGCAGGCATCTATCACCTCGGCGTCGACAAGCGTGCCGTTTGTCTGCATGGCGATGGTTGCCGCGGCCCCGGATTCCCGCAACCATGCGCCGATTTGCCGTACCAGGTCCAGGGCAAGAGACGGCTCTCCGCCCGCAATCTGGACGTGAAACCGCGCTCCGGATCCCAACGCCAAATCCAACGCGGCGCGCGCTATTTCTTCAGACATCACCCGCGGAGGCTCGTCGTTGCGATAACAATAGGCGCAATGGGCGTTGCAGGCGGTAGTGACCCATAGCACAAGGTAGCGCAGCGGATTCATAGGTCCGGCTGCAAATCCGGACTACTTGGGTTCATATTCCTTCCTTTGCAGGTGAGACCGTGGACCGGTCTCAGGCGCCCCAATAATTCTTCTATCGAATGACACCACACCGCTCCGCCGTTCTTGATCTTCCAGCTGATCTCCCCTTTGCCGTGATATACCTGCACACATACCGGAGCGCCGTCCGGACCGACAACCTGGTACCCGGCACGCTCCAGCGCACGACAAGTCCATATTGCGGCCACCCCCTCTCCCACCAAGGCGATCCTGCCCATATTCGCGGCGCCGGACATGAAGGAGCCGGACGCTTTATCAAACTGTACACCGCCGTGAGCGAATGCTTCGGCGAACGCATCCGTCAATATCAGGTCTTCGGGGGCCCCCTGCCGCATCGTTCCGTCAGGAGACAATAGCCACAAACGATCCGCGTTGCGAAGAGCCAGATCCAGGTCATGGGTCGACAGCAGTATGGCCCGATCCCCGGAAAGGGCCAGCTTGCGCAACAGGTGCATCAACTCGACACGGTGCGGCAGGTCCAGAAATGCGGTAGCCTCGTCGAGAATCATGACCTGCGGATCCTGGGCAAGGGCCCGGGCGATCATGACTTTCTGCCGTTCGCCGTCGCTGAGTTCACAAACCGGTCTCATCGCCAGGTCCAGGATTCCCACCGCGACAAGGGCATTATGGACAGCCTCGTGATCGCGCCGAGAAAGTCGGCCGCTCCAGCCGGTAAAAGGATGCCGCCCCATTGAGACCAGGGTGACTGCCGGCATGACGCCCACGGCGACGCGTTGGGTGAGAACCAGGCTGAGGCATTGCGCAAGCTCACGGGCCGGATAGTCGACAATATTTCTGCCGTTGAGCCGCACGGTTCCAGCCAACTGAGGCTGGATGCGCGAGATGCTTCGTATGAGCGTTGATTTTCCCGCGCCATTGGGGCCGAGGAGGCAGACAAATTCTCCCGCATGCAACGAAACGCTTATGTCGGCGGCTACAACCCGCGCCGAATGCCCTGGCCGCGGATAGCCGATGCTCAGCCCCTGGATGTCGAGTATTGCCGCTTTTTCCATCAGCCCGCCTCCATCACGTGGCGGCGGCGCAGGATCACGGCAACCACCACGGGCGCCCCGATCAGTGCGGTAACGGCGTTCAGAGGTAAAGAGATATGACTCCCGGGCACCTGTGCGATCAGGTCCGCAAACAGGGCCAGGGATGCACCCAGCAATACAACCGCCGGCACAAGCACATGATGATCGGTGGTCTTCAGCAGCGCACGGCATAAATGGGGGACGGCGATACCCAGGAAGCCGATGGGGCCGCAAAAAGCCGTGACGGCTCCGGCCAGCAAGGCGGCCCCGATAATAATAAGGTTGCGCATGCGCCGGACGGGAACGCCCATGCTGCGTGCATATGCATCGCCCAGCAGGAATGCGTTCAACGGCTTCGCCATCAGCCAAACACCCGATGTGCCAACAATAACCGCGGGAGCAAAAACGGTCAGCTGCTTCCACGTCACCCCGGCAAACGATCCGAATGTCCAGGTGACGTAACTCTGCATCTGGTGCTCCCCGGAAAACTGCATCAGGATGCTGACCATGGAACTGGTGATATACCCGAACATCAACCCGACAATGAGCAGCGTAATGGTGTTCTCCACCCTGCGCGCAACGACAAGGACGATGCCCAAAACAGCCAAGGCTCCGACCGTTGCCGCTAAAATAATGGATAGATTTCCCGCCATGCGCGCCCGCGTAAGCCATCCCCCCCAGTTCAATCCATTCGCAGCCAACACCACCAGGGCCACCCCCAGACTTGCACCGGAGCTGATGCCAAGAACGAATGGATCGGCAAGCGGATTGCGGAAGAGGGTCTGCATGTTCAGTCCCGCAATTCCCAGGGCGCAGCCGGCCAGCATTGCCGTGAGCGCGCGCGGCAACCGGAAAAGCAGGACGATCTGGCGCCAGCTTTCCGGCGCATCCGGGCTGCCCGCCAGTATGGCGATAACACTTTTGATCGGGATCATCAGCGACCCGATTGCAAGCTCCAATGAAAATGCCGTGATCAGCAGTGCCGTCAATGCCAACCAGATGATCGGCCGAACCCGGGGGGAAAGCGGCGCTTCGGGATCAGTCGGGGCTGAGGAAATCATTTTGCACCGCCTGCCTTTTCCGGAAGCTGCCAGTACCAGGTACGCTGGTGCAGGGGCAGGAGTTCCGGATGCATGATGCTGATCAGATCCGCCAACACCCTGTCCGGATTTGCTATGCCCGTTTCCCAAACGTCATTGCCTCCGCCGGAGCCCATTTTTGCGTTATCGTTGTAGACGCGCTTCGTGCGAAAAGCCCGGAATATCGAATATCTTTCATCCTGTCCCTCGAGCTCCTCCATGGATCGGCTGTCTGCGGGATTGAGCCAGATGTCCGCATCTTTAGCGCGCGCAATGACCGATTCTATATTCATTGGAATGCTGCCGGTCGTCGCCTCATCCTTCCATAGGTAATCCCCCCCGGCATCGCGGATAAAAGCGCCGACAAAACTGTTGCCGCCGGGCATATGCCAAACGCCCCTGAAGTTCGCCCCGCAAAACACCGTCGGTCGAACAGCGGCGGCACTCGCCTTTGCCGCCTGCGCCTGATATCGCTCGGCGATACCGTCAAACAGGCTTTCCGCCTCGGTGTCTTTGTCGAAAAACGCCGCTATGAATTTCATCCACTCTGTACGGCCCAGCGGTGTTGTTTCCATATATTCCGAATTCATGGCGACATTAAAACCGGCTTCCTGGAGCTTGCCATGTTGATCGAATTCCGGAACCCCGGTCCCATACGTCATAATGAGATCCGGCTGAACGCCAACGAGCAACTCCATGTCAAAGCCCTTGGCCATCCCCGACCCATCGCCGACTTCCCGGATACGCCCATCCCGGATGCGTGCGGCTACGGAAGGAGTGTCGACCATTTTCCCGTCCACAATCCCGACAATGGAGTCTTCGATGCCCAGCATCGCGAAATAAACAACATGTGTTGTGCTCGTAACCACAATGCGCCGCACCGGCGTTTCCACCAGGATCGCGCCTTTTTCGACCTCGGGATGCTTTGCCCCACGCGGCACAAGCACGTAGGTGAAATTGGTCTTCGCATCTCGCCAGGGAGTAAGTACGCGCAAGACCTTGCATCCCGGCCGGTATTCCAGCGTGAATCCCTTTGCATGCCGGATCGTGGCGCCGGAATGGGGCAAAACCATCGACCGGCCGTCGGATTCCGAACCCTCTACGGACGGCTGATTACGGTTGCATGAATAACTAAAGGCGGCGCAGACCAGGAGCACCCAGGCGAAAAGGATCCGATTGTGCCTGCTGATTGCACTTCGTTTCATGCCGCTGAATCCCATCGGGCAAAAAAAATCCCCGACTCCAGTCTTCATTGACCGGAATCGGGGATGCCGTTTTCCATCCTCGACAATCATCTGCATGCGCGCCCAATCCACGAGGGGCAATGCAAACATGCTGCCTTCCAGGTCTTCCGGCTCCCGGATCATCCTACTTGCCGCGCCTTCCCACCCCTGCGGGCAGTGGCATTGCCGCGGCTTTGGTCCCCGGTTACGGCGGCGGGTCCGCGACGGCTTTCAACCGTCTTCCCTGTCTTAATGGAAGCTAAGAAAAAGCGGGATTGAAGTCAATAGGTTTTATTAAGCCTCCGCCGATGCCCGGCCCCCGGCTTGATCGGAACGCCAAAACTCGAGAAGCATATTGACAATTCTCCATGCACGGTGGTATCTAGGGTGTTGTTTTTGGCATTGAATTCGGTGAAATTCCGAAACTATACCCGTAACTGTGATTAGGCGTTAAACCCGCCTATAAGTCAGAGCGCAAACGCCTCCGGGAAAAGAGGAGCCACACGGTCTTAATACGCGTAAGGCCCAGCCTCCAACCGGAGCGCTGGGTCTTTTTATTTTCGGACACAATCAAGCCCCCTGGGGCAGGAGTAAACCCATGTAGTATGAAGCAGGCCGGATTACGGCCTTCCAATCCACCAAGGCAAAGGAAGTGAAGGTGCCCTGACATTGATCCTCGCAGGAATCCCTTCCACTGTCCCGCAACGGTAATTCTCATCCGAGAGAGTCCGGTCTATTGCCTTGGATGGAAGTATTTCCGAGGAGAGAGAAAGGAATTTACCGTGAACAGGATTGTATTTGCTTTTCTTTTTTGCCTGACTGTTCTTTGCTGCTCTGCGATACCCGCTCAAGAAATCTCCGAGAATTCCGGCACCGCTCAACCCAAAGAAAAGATCCGGGCGACCCACCTCGATCAAGTCGTAAGGGTAACCGCGGACGGAGTCAGGGCCACCCTGTTGGACACCCCCTCCACCATCAACATCATTACAGCTGATGACATCGAACAATCCGGGCAGCGTGATCTAACCGGCATTATCACCAGCATACCGGGAGTGTTGGATGACGGATCGGGGGCTACTTACTTTAATTTTCGGGGCACCCGCTCCTCCTCCAGCGAGGGAGCCGCCATTTTTATAGACGGCAAACCCCTGAATTTGGGAAAAATGGATTACAGCATCATTGACGATATCCCACGGGACATTGTAGAGCGCATCGAGGTCGTAAAGTCTCCCGCCGCTTCGCGTTATGGCGCCAATTCATCGCGTGGAGCCATCAATATTGTCACGCGCTCGGGGCAGAACGCCGGCAAGCCTTTTGATACCAGGATATCGCTGGATATCGGATCATGGCAAAGCTATAAGGCCTTCGTTACCATGTCGGGAAAGAAAAACTCCTGGGATTACAGCGCGCAATTCGGCCGCGACCAATCCGAGGGCTATCGACAGATAGACTCGGAGCGCACCCTGTTCAACGCCAAAGCAGGATACGAGATAGCGAGCGGCATCCGGATTGACGCCAATTTCGGCTGGAACGACACCTGGCGCAAAAACGCCCGGGGCCTCCAATACTGGTCGCTTGATGAATATAGGGACCGCAGCTACGTACCCAACAGCCAAACGGGAAGCACGTATAATGTCCGGCCGAATGAATCGGATCACAGGTTGTTCTCGAGCGGCATTGCATTCCAATACAACCGCGGCAATTGGAATGTCAATACTTCTTTCGATTTCAGCCATTTTGACGATATATTCAGCTCCCTTCGCTACTACAACAATCCGGGGAATGGAACAACCCAGCGCGGCCAGGGCACGTATATTGAAGACCGCAACGAAAACAAGTATGGCTTCAAAGCCACCGCAAACCGCTCCTTCATCCGTGGGGAGCATCTGCTCAATACCTTCTCCATAGGATACGACTACGCTCTTACAGACTGGGACCAGGCCCGGGACTATCCATATGCCGAAAGCCTGAGTTCGAGCACCATAACCGCCATCAAGAAGAACGACCTCGACTTCTCCCGCGCAATTCACGGCGTTTTTATCAACAACGACCTGAAATGGAACCGCTGGGGGCTGTATCTGGGCATGCGCCATGATTCAGTGATTTACAGCCTGGAAAACAGGCTGCCGCTGTCCGTTGAAAAGACCTTCAGCGAGCCCTCGTGGGACGTTATACCTTCCTACAGCATCGGCAAGAACAGCAATCTCTATTTCTCGATCGGGCGAAATTACTGGTATCCCAACTCCTATTACCTGATTGCGGCCATGGAATACGACGATCCCGACAACCAGCCGGAAGACCTGAAGCCGGAAAAATATCTGAATTTCGAAATCGGGCTCAAGCAGCAGGTGCATGCAAGTTTTAACTACAGCGTTGCCCTGTACCGATCCAACGTAGACAACAAGTATATGCCCTTCTACACCAGCGGCGGGTTCAAGGGATACAAACACGTCGGCAAGAGCATCCACCAGGGCATAGAACTTGAAGCGGATGGACATCCCCTTCATTGGCTGGGATATCGGGCCGGATTCACCTATATCAACGCAAAATGGGATGATGCAACGATGCGCATCTATGTGTATGGCGCCACCCCTTCCCTCGACACCGTGCAAAGCGTGGATATTTCCGGAAAGAGGGTCTACCGTGTCCCCGCTTACCAATACACGGGAAGCCTGATTTTCACGCCTCTTAAACCATTCACCTTTTCGGTCGACATTCATGGATTCGGCAAGCAAAACATCGACGCGTATAACAGGTATAAGCAAAACGCGGTAAACCTCGTCGACCTGAAAGCCGGCTATAGGATCAACAAATTTCTCGAGCTGTATATCCTGGGCAGCAATGTCTTCAACACGCATTATGAGAGCATATTCAACACCGATGGCAAGCGCACCAAGGATGGCATTCCGAACCATGACTATTACCCCAAGGACGGCCGCTATGTTCAGGGTGGAATAAAGGTGAGGTTCTAAATCACACCAAGGACATGGCTTTGATTGCATTTTGTCCGGCAGACTGGTGCTCCTTGACTCAGAATGCCCCGACTCTCTCAAATACCATTTTTGAGATGGGTCGGGGCGGTTCTCCCTGCATTCGTGGTTCCACCGGATGCGGGGAAACCTCCCGTCTGAAAATGGGCAAGGGCGTCATTCCGCCGCATGGCGATGGGATGGGACCGGCCCGACCCCAATGAAAAAAGGCTGTGAAATGCGTATTTGTAAAAATGTTGCCCTCACCTGTTCAACGGCACATGCGGTCTCTATACATTGTCAGCCCGGCAGCCCGCTTATGCGTAAAGCAAGGATGCTTGCAGCGATGCTGTTCCTGTGTATTTCATCCGCAACAGCTCAAACCGCAAGTTCCATCAAAGAGGATGCCGGGAAAATAGAGTTGACCGCCAAGGACATTAAGGAGATGAACGCCTCAAACATCGTTGAACTCTTGAACCGGGTTCCCGGCGTAGAGGCGGGCGATAGCAGCGTGAAGATCCGCGGCTCCCTGGAAGTGAAGGTCTTTATGGACGGTCGCCCGCTGAATGATCCGCTTTCAAGACATAGCAGCATCAAATGGAGCATGGTTTCCATTAACAATGTTGAAAAGATAGAGATCTTCAAGGGCAGCGGCGCCGTTGCTTTCGGAGACGGAACCAGCGGCGGCGCCATTCGCATCACCAGCAAAAAAACTGAAAAGAGCCATGCAAAGCTCAAGGCCCAGGGCGGAAATTGGAGCACGCAGCAGTATAACCTGGACTATGGAAGACAATTCGGCCATTGGGGAGTTTTTGCTTCATCGGAATATTTCTCCACGGACAGCTACAGGGTGAACCAGGACAAGGAACGAAAACGTTTCGGGGTCAAAACGGACTATCACCCCCAACAGGATTCTCTCTACAGCCTCTCCGCCGATTACGCCGAAGAGGAACGTGGAAGCGCCGGATACCCGGCCTACCCCACGCCGCATGCCCGGGAATATTCCCGGTCCTTCGCCCCGGCTCTTGGGATAACGCTGGGACGCTTTCGCAATAATTTGAACGGGGGCATTTACCGCCAAAAAAGCACCGATTCAGACAGGGGAATTGATTCATGGGTTGACGGCTGGTCTCTTTGGGAAGATGCCTCCTACAGCATCATCACCGACGGGATTCTCAACAATCTTGCACTCGGCTTTACATTTAAGGCGGATCACGTGGACGGGGCCACGATCGCCCCCCGAACGGAGGCAAGTTATGGTGTGAGTTTTCAAAAACAATTCAGCTTCGGCAAAAAGGGGTTAAACGCGACCTTGGGTTTCAGGGCCAACATGTACTCCGCGTTTGACACGGCATTGAATCCGGAATTGAGAATTGCGTACAAGGCAACCCCTAGTTTGGACCTTCAATTCTCCGTTACTCGAACGAACAATATTCCCTCCATTCTCAGGCGTTATTATCGAACTTCATCCACAAGACCAAATCCCGACCTGGACATGGAAAAGGCGACAAATCTCAGCTTTTTTGCCGCCTATCGCCCCAATGAAAAACTTCAGGCAGGGTTTACCGTCTTCCATAACGAAATCACCGACAAAATCACTTATGTCCGCGACCTGGTAGGAAGCGGGGGGACGTACCGGAATTTCGGCAAGGTAACTCGGAAGGGCACCGACCTGACGGTAGAGTGGAAACCTGTGCAATGGCTGATCATAAAGCCGTCTCATGAATACCTGATCGCGCAGGATGAAGAAACGGGATTGGAATTGACGGCATCTCCCCATCATCGCACGCAGGTGAGTATTCACTATAAACCGGTGCGCCAATTCACAGCCGTGCTGATATATGAACGCGAATCCAAGCAATACACCCGGTCCGACAATTTAGAGTACGCGGATCCATACAACCTTTTTGAGCTTCGCGCGGATTACTCGATCGGTCGATGGCTGCTATACGGCCGCATCAAGAACCTTGCCAACAGGACATATCTTTACGGAGACGGGCTTCCCGCCCCACCGCGATCCTGGATAGGGGGATTGAGTCTCGAGTTATAGCCGGAACAACCTTGAATCGGGGCCAATGATGCGGCCGATCGCACCAGACGGAATTATTTCCGAGGAGAAATAAATGCTTACAGAACCATCCCCTATAAGCTCTCTGACATTTTATCAGCATCTGTTCAGCCCCAATAGTTTGCACCCGCGCCCTCGGCAATTGGATTCCATTTTTTCTTTGCATTATCCTTTTTCTTCAAGTGTTTACGGGCAGCCATGTCCTCAACCAGACGCCCGCCCCGCGAGCGGACTCCGCTCCGAATGCATGGATCTGCTCCCCCCCTCCAGTACCGCATGGAGACGGCCATGAAAGCGCTCATTCACAATCTTTTTCTGTTCGCGTGCGCTGCATGTATTCCCGCGGCAATTTTTTCAATGCTTGGGTGGAGGCGCCTGCGGAATGTTATCTATTTGGTTGCCGTTTCCTTAATGCTCGCGTCGACAGCGGTGCGCATTGCCTACAACTGGCCCTTGATGTGCCTCTACCAGGAGCCCTATTTGATTTCCTTGCTTCTCCTGTTATTGCCGATCCATCTGTATGTAAAAGGAGACATTTCCTCGGCAATCGCTTCGGGGACTGCGGCGGTACTGGTATCCTTCTTCTCCCTTTTATTCCCAGGAGACATTTACGTATCATTCGTAAAAACCAATAGCATTTTCGCGCATCTTTTTTCCCTCTTTTCCTCATTTGCACGGGCGGCCTATTTCTGCTCCGCTGCGATTTCGATCCGAATACTTCTATCCCGCACCAATTCTGGCGCCGGTCCATCGACAGCGGACCTGGGCCGAACTACAAACCTGATAATTGCCGGATTCGCCCTTCACACGCTGGGTATGTTTTGCGGCGGAATATGGGCCTATTGTGGATGGGGCACCCCTATTCAATGGGAATCGCATCTATTGCTGGGCATGGCCGGTGTCTGGTTTTACTACGCCTGGTTTCTCCACCTTCACCTTGCCGGAAACTATAGCCGGCGCACGATGCTGTGCGCTTCTTTTGCCGGGGGAGTTCTAACCTTCCTGTTTGCTTTTCTGCCCGACACCGGGGTTTTCAATTTCCAGGGGATTATCCAATGAGCCGACTGAAACGGGCCCTTGACGCTCTCGGCAGTATGCGCTTTGCCGTCTACCTTCTCGCGGCTACATCTATCCTGTTTATGGCCGGCGCGCTCTGCTACCGGCTCAAACCCGCCGTTTTTACACCGCTAAATTCCACCATGCTGTTTGAATGGCTTGCAACATACGGAATCATGAATGCACGGCACACCTGGTGGTTTTTTCTCCTGATAGGCATCTTCTTTTTCCTGGGCGTCAACACCTTCCTTTGCACGCTGGTGCGCATGATGGCGCTTATAAAGCTGAGAAACCGCAGGTCCCTGAAATCCCTGCTATACCTACTCTCGCCCCATATCATGCATATCGCCTTCCTTGTCATCATCCTGGGATATCTGGTGCTTTACACGTTCGGGGTCAATTCCTACAACAACATTCTTAAACCCGGTTACCGCCGGCCGCTTCCCGGCTCCGAGATCATGATAGAGATCCGCAATCCTTCATTTGCCACCGTTGCCCATAAACATAATGACTTTTTAAACCGTCTCCATATATCCGCAAACTATGAGCTTGTCCTCCATGATGAGGGGAAAACAGTACGGAAAAACCTGGGATTGAACAGCCCCTGCCTTTATAAGGGCTACAGCATCCATGTAGCGGATTTCAATCCTTCCCGCGTCCAATCCACGACCCGCAGCATTTGGGTCAACCTGACGATTCGAAAGAACGTGGGGATTCCAATATTCATGGCCGGCATTGTGCTCTTTGCGGTGGGAGTGTTTCTGTATCTGCTTTCCGCTTTCACAAAAAGCCATCAGGTTCTATAGACAAGGAGAAATTAAGGTGAAACGCATTGCCGCTTTTTTGATCTCGGTCCTGGTCTTTTCCTGTTGGGGCTGTAATTTCGAAAAAAGTTTCCAATCCATCGGGCCCTTCACCGTTCAGAAACAGCCTAACGGAACTCTCGTCAGCGACGGCATCAGCAGGAAATTTCTTCTGGTGCCCCGGGGACAAAAAGCTCCCGCGGACACGGGCGGGGCGACGGTCGTGTATACCCCCGTAAAGAGAGTGATCGCCTATTCCACCTGCGATGTTTCCTTTCTTGTCGGCTTCGGCATACTCCGCGAGGTTCTTGTAGGCGTCACGAAAGAAAAAGATGAATGGACGACCGACCTCATAAGGCAAGCCATGGATGAAGGCAAAATCATCTATCTCGGAGAGTCCTCCCAGATCAATTTTGAGCTGCTGAAGTCCGTCAAGCCCGATATTGTTTTCACCTGGAACGCGGACATCATTCCCGTGCTCGAAGACTTGCAAATACCGACCGTCATCACCAGCACCGAACTGGCCAAGGGACTGGAGGCCCAGGCCAAGTACGTGGAATTCATAGCCCCGTTCTTTCACAAGGAAAAGGAAGGCCGTGTTTTCGTCGACAAATTCCTGAATGCCATAGACCAGATCAAGGCAAAATCCCCGGCCATCAAAGACAGGCCGAGTGTCATCTGGGGAGATGTATACAACAAGCGTGTTCTGGTAGAGCCCAACAACGCATGGGTATCGCAGCTTGTCAACCTTTCCGGCGGGAAATATGAGCTCGACGATGTCCAGGGTGCATCCTGCCTTGAAATAACGATTGAGCGGTTTTTCCTGGCCGGCAAGAAGGCGGACATCATGTTCACCTACCGGTCCCCCAAAACCGGCATCAATTCCAAAAGGCAACTTGCTATTGAAAACCCCATGATGGCGAGTATCCGCCCCATGCTCAGCGGCGAAATCTACACGCCCAGGGAGACATTTTATGAATCCTATCACAGGCTGGATGAGGTGATGTTTGAAATAGCCTCTATCCTTCAACCGACCGTATTTGGTCCTCCCCGCTACGAGTTTTTTCAAAGGCTACAGTAAGCATCATGAACGAAGACACAATGGTTGAAAACAGGCGATACCTTTACCTTTTCCCAATTGTCGCGTTGCTGCTCGCAGCATCCGTAATACTCAACCTCATCATCGGCACGGCCCATATCCGCCTTTCGGAAATCCTGGCGATCCTGTTGGGGCGCGTTCCCTCTGAAGTGGTTGAGAGCTTTATCATTTTCAAGATCAGGATGCCGCGCCTGGTGGCTTCCCTGATCGGCGGAGGCTTTCTTGCCGTCTCCGGTCTCCTGATGCAGGTCTATTTCCGCAATCCCATCGTCGGCCCCTATATTCTTGGCATATCTTCCGGCGCCACGTTGGCGGTAGGCATTGCCACCCTCTCATCGCTCAGCCTCGGATTTGCGGGCATAAGCCCATACATGACGGTCCTGGCCGCCTTCATCGGCGCCTGCAGCGTCATGGCCATCGTCATCTTTGTGGCATCCCGGATGAAAAGCGTCATCGCCCTGCTTCTCATAGGGATAATGATGGGCTACGTTGCATCCGCCCTTACGGACATCCTGGTTGCCTTTGCCAACAAGGAAAAAATCAAGCATTTTGTTCTCTGGGGCATGGGAAGCTTTTCCGGGTTCAGCTGGGAGGAAATCCTCATACTCTTTTTTGCCGGGGGAGCCATTGTTGTCGGCACATACTTGATGAGCAAGCATTTGAATGCTTTTTTGCTCGGCGAAGAGTATGCACAGTCGATGGGCGTGAACATCCGGCTATTTCGCGTTTTGCTCATATTCCTGTCGTGCGCCCTGGCGGCCCTTGTCACGGCCAGCGCGGGTCCCGTGGGTTTTATCGGGCTGGCCGTTCCCCACATGGCGCGCATTCTCTTTAAAACCCAGAACAACCGCATTTTGATCCCCGCCTGCCTGCTGCTCGGCGGCTTTGTGACCAACATCTGCGATCTTGTGGCGAGGACTGCGTTCTCCCCGGCGGAGCTGCCGCTCAGTTCCATTACCGCCATATTCGGTGCCCCCATTGTCATAGGCCTTATCGCCAAAAGGAGGTATTCGCTATGAATCCGGCATCCAGCGCGGCGGAAATTGTTATTGAAATGAAGGACTTGGCCGTGGGCTATGGCAAGAAGCGGGTCCTGTCCAATATCCATGCCAAGATAGCGAAGGGCCAATTCGTTTCACTGCTCGGACCGAACGGTGCGGGTAAAACAACACTGCTCAGGACAATTACGCGACACCTCCGGAAATTGGATGGAGTTCTGCTGCTGAACAACAAGCCGATTGAAACCTATCGATATAAGGAGCTAGCCGCCAATCTTGCCGTTGTTCTCACGTCAAGAATAAGCACGGAGTTGTTTACCGGCTTCGAATTCGCGGCCATGGGCCGACATCCCCATACAGGATTGATGGGAAACCTTACCTTGCGTGATAAGAATATCGTATGGGAATCCCTCCGCCTGGTGAACGCGGAAAACCTGGCAGCCCGCCCGATGAATGAACTGAGCGATGGAGAAAAACAGAAGCTGTTCATCGCCAGGGCGCTCTGCCAGGAGCCGAAAATCATCGTCCTGGACGAACCCACGGCCCACCTTGATCTAAAACACAAAATGGAAATCATGGCCATTCTCGCCGAGTTTTGCAGAACCAAAGGAATAACGATAGTTGCTTCTTTGCACGACGTGGGAATCGCCGCAAGGATTTCAGACCAGGTTGCGCTCATAAAGAATGGATCCGTGGTTGCATGGGGCAGTCCGGAAGAGGTGCTTCACGACGCCAATCTTTCAGATCTCTATGAGATCACTTTGGCAACTTATGACAGGCGGATTGGCACCCTGGAATTGAAATGCAGCCCGGGGACAGGAAAAGTCTTCTGCATTTCGGGGGCGGGGACCGGAGCGGTTTTATATCGTTCGCTCGCCAGAAACAAGCTGAATGTGACAACGGGGATTCTGCACGAAAACGATATTGACTGCCACATTGCCACCGCCCTCGGATTCACAACAATTACCGCACCTCCCTTTACAAAAATACCCGAAGGATTGCTGGAAAAATGCCTGAGTCCCATTGAAGATGCCGACTACATCCTCGACACGGGATTTCCCATCCAAGAAGCAAATAAAATGAATGTCCGGCTTCTTGAACATGCCCTGGAAGCCGGGAAACCTGTCATTTCAATGCGAAAAGAGCGGCATTTTTTCGGTCTGCCATTGGAGGGGAAAAACGGCATCACTTTTGTAGAAAACGAACAATCGGTCCTCGACATTCTGACCGGCGCCTTCGGCCATGTCCAGGCCTCGGAAGCGCCGGCATCTTCCCAGGCGCCAACCCGGATCTAGCCGGTGGAATATGCGAACCTTTCCTGATTCTCCGATCATTGCCAGGCGGGAGATGCCAGGCGACGCGAATGATTCATCGCGTGAATGATTGGAGCCCGAGGACAGGATTCTATAAATGAGTGTTTTTGGAATCGTTTCTGCTTGTTTTCGCAAATCCTGGTGGCTTACAGTCTGCGGGCTGATATCCATCTTCTGCCTTGAGATGCTTACTCTCTATGGCCCCCAGCTCGTGAAACAGGCTATCAATATGCTGGCAACGGGCCATGCTGACCCTGCCGCCCTGTTCCGCCTGGTGCGTACGCTTGTCGTGCTTGCCCTCGGAGTGGCGATCCTGCGTTTTTTCGGCCGTCCCATGTTCATGGCTTTCGGCCGCATTGTGGACCGGGAACTCCGTGAACAATTCCTTCAACGGGTCATAGGGCTGCCGAGAACGGTGAGCGGGAAATATTCGCCGGGCGAAATAATGGCGCGCGCCACCTATGACATCGACAACATTCAAACGGCCA
>JAAYAJ010000037.1 GCA_012719455.1 Acidobacteriota bacterium
GCATCCAGCGGCAGATCCAAGTCGTGCAGGCGCGGCTCAACCTGGCGCCGGCGCTCGAGCAGGAGTTGACGGCGCTGAACCGGGAATACGGCACCCTGAAAGCCCAGCATGACAATCTTCAGGCAAAGAAGTTCCAGTCGCAGATGACCACGGATCTCGAGACCAACCGCACGAACGACACCTACCGGGTGATCGACGAGGCCAGCCTGCCGGAAAAGCCGATCTTTCCCAACCGCATCCAGATCGTCGGCCTGGGCCTCATCGCCGGACTGGTTGCAGGGATCGGGGCCGCCATCGGGAGGGAACTGTTCGATACCACGCTTGCCAATGAGGAGGAGGTCACGGCGCTGCTGAAACTGCCGGTGCTGGCCACCATTTCCGAGGTTCCCGGCAAGGGGGCGAAAAAACCGGGCCGCAGCGCGAGGTTGATGAAAAGCGCCTGAAATTGCGTAAGCGTTTCACGAGCCGATGCCGATAGCGTACTTGAAGCGGCAGGGCGAATGCTAATCGTTACTGTATGGAGCGGTAGGGAGCCGCGGCACTCTCAATGAGCGAAATATTCGATTTTCTGAAAAAGACCGAAAAGGAACGCAGGCAGGTGATCCTTCCCCCTGAACCGGAAGCCGAAAGGCCCGATTTCGGGGTGAGGCCGGAGCTGGTGGAATCCTCCCTGGCTCCCGCGCCGGGGAGCGAACCGGTTTCCCGGGATGTCGAGCTGTGCCAGGACGAGCGCTTCGATCTCACCGACGCCACCCCGCAGGTCAAGACCGTCATGGATCCCCTGACCCTGATCGGGGAGCAGTTCCGGCTCCTCCGGTCACGCCTGGGGCTGATGCAGAAGCAGCGGGGGATCAAGACGATCCTGGTTACGAGCACCGTGCCCGAGGAGGGGAAGACCTTTACCGCATCGGGCCTGATCGGGGTGCTGGCGCAGGAGCCGGGCAAACGCGTGCTCCTCATCGACGCCGACATGCGCAAGCCGCGCTCGGGGATCAATTTTGGGCTCAACGGCGCCACCTCCGCCATGGGTCTCTCCGAGGTGCTGCGGGGGGCCGTGTCGTTCGAAAACGCTCTCTTTACCTGCACGAACCCGGAGTTTTCGTTCCTGCCGTCCGGACCGCTTCCCCCCAACCCCTCGGAACTGCTCAGTTCACCCCTGCTTGAGCAGACGCTCAAGACGGCTGCCGCCCATTTCGACTGGGTCATCGTCGATTCGCCGCCGGTGCTTTCGCTTTCGGATACGGTGCTGCTGGCGCCCCTGTGCGATGCGGTGGTGCTGGTCGTGAGGGCCAATTCCACCTCGGCGCGGCTCGTGGAGGACGCGGTCGCCAGGATCGGGAAGGAACGGATCTGCGGCGTCATTTTAAACCGGCAGAAACACCTGGCGTCATCGAAGTACTATTACAAGTACTACTACAAAAAGGTAAAATCATAATCAGGCCACACCAACCGGCCCGGGCGAAGAAACCGGAGGACGGCCGCATGCTCAACGCCTTCAGCGTGGACGTGGAGGACTATTTCCACGTGGAAGCCTTCGCCTCCTGCGTTTCCCCTTCCGACTGGGACACCTATCCCTGCCGCGTTGAACGGAACATCGATTGTATCCTGGAGATGCTCGAGCGGCACCGCACGAGGGCGACGTTCTTTGTCCTTGGCTGGGTGGCCGAACGCCATCCGCGCCTGGTGAGGCAGATCGCCGCGGCCGGGCACGAGATCGGCTGCCACGGCTACGCCCACCAGCGCATCCACCGGCAGGACCCCGGCGGTTTCCGCGACGATGTCCGCCGCGCGCGCCTCTGCCTGATGGA
>JAAYAJ010000038.1 GCA_012719455.1 Acidobacteriota bacterium
AGGGGTCTTCATTCAAAAATCGGATGCAGGAGTCGAACGTGGCGCCCCCCCAGCATTCGACGGACCAGTACCCCGCCTTGTCCAGGTCTTCGCATGCGGGGACCATGTCTTCCAGGGACATCCGCGTTGCCATCAGGCTCTGGTGGGCGTCGCGGAGGATCAGCTCGGTGATATCGATTTTCTTGGTCATGTCCGGTTCTCTCTCGTGGCAAACGTTCGCCCTGTCCTTTTCCTCCGTGGGAAGAAAACAACCAAGGCCTATTAATAAGGACGTGTAGTGATCGATGCTATGAAACAGGAAACCATCCGTCGTCCGGGGAAACCCCTCCGGTGACGGGGGCTGGGGGGGCGGAAACCACCTTTCATCCGACCGCAACCAGCCCTCAAATCATTTCACAAACTTATAATGATATAAAATCTATAAGTATCTTTCCAGCTCTCTTTGCCTTTCCGCTCACTTCGGGGGCTGGAGCGGGATAAAGCGTGGATATGACGAGGTTTATTCCATGGGGAGATTGCGCCGGTTCCCGGGTCGCCGCTTCCGAGCGGAAGCGGCGGCTGGCGATGCTCCCCACGTGAACGTCAAGGCGGACATGATCTTCCCCTCCCGGGCGGCGCGGTCCGGCCCCGTGTCGCATGGGGATGTAGAGGGGAAAGATGGCGCGGGGCGAGGCCCCTCGGCGAGGAGCGCTGTTCCCCCCGCCCGGCTTACGCCGGGCGGGGGTGAAGGATCAGCACCAGCCCCGGTCCTTGCACGCGCGTGCCACGCGGTTGACGGCCAGGACGTAGGCCGCGTCCCGGGTCGGGAGCCCCTGCTTGCGGGCGACGTCCACCACCGCGTGGAAGGCGTTCGTCATCTTGGAATCGAGCTTGTCGAACACTTCCTTCTCTTCCCAGTAGTAGTTCAGGTTCCCCTGGACCTGCTCGAAGTAGCTGCAGGTGACACCGCCGGCGTTGCAGAGGATGTCGGGGATCATGAAGATGCGGCGTTTCTCGAGCAGCTTGTCCCCCTCGGGCGTCGTCGGCCCGTTGGCGCCCTCGGCGACCAGCTTCACCCGGTTGTGGATCTTCGGTACCGTGTCGACCGTCAGCTGGTTCTCCACCGCGGCCGGGATCAGGATGTCCGCTTCCTGTTCCAGCCACGCTTCGCCCGGGAGGATCTCGTATCCCAGGTCCTGCGCCTTGGACCGGTTGATGGTGCCGAAGGGATCGCTGATCGATTTGAGCTCGTCGAACCGGATCCCCGATTTCTTCCGGCAGCAGAAGGTCTTGTCGTCGGCGGGATCCCAGCTCGACACGGAAATGACCTTTCCGCCGATCTTGTGGTACAGCTCCACGGCGTACCGGGCCACGTTGCCGAACCCCTGGATGCTGGCGGTGGTGTTTTCAGGTTTCAGGTTGAGCTCCTTGAGCGCCTCCCGCACCATCAGGACCACCATGTACCCCGTGGCCTGCGTGCGCCCAAGAGACCCGCCGACACTGACCGGTTTGCCGGTGATGAACCCGGGATAGCGTCCCCCGGCGATCATTTCGTATTCATCCAGCATCCACAGCATGTTCTGCGGGTTGGTCATCACATCGGGGGCGGGCACGTCGAGATTCGGCCCGATGTCCCTGACGATCTGCCGCACCCAGCCCCGGCAGAGCCGCTCGATTTCGCCGGCGCTGAGCTGGTGCGGGTTGCACACGATCCCCCCCTTGGCCCCACCCAGCGGTATGTCCACCACCGAGCACTTCCAAGTCATCAGCATGGCCAGGGCCCGGATGGTGTCGACCGTTTCCATCGGGTGAAACCGGATCCCCCCCTTGCACGGGCCGCGCGCATCGTTGTGCTGGACCCGGAAGCCGCGGAAGACCCGGATGCCCCCCTTGTCCATCCGGACCGGGATGCTGAAATGATATTCGCGCAGGGGATTGCGGAGCAGGTCCCGGGTCGGTCCGTCCAGTCCCAGCATGCCGGCGATCCGGTCGAACTGCTGCTGGGTGGTCGCGAAGGGGTTGTAGGACGGTTCGGCCGGCGCGATTTTTTTTATCGGCGGCGCGGCAGGTTTTTTTGCGGTCATTGACGTGCCCTTCTCATAAATTATGTTCTGTTGACGATGTTGCCCGGAGAGACACGCTTTCCGAGCGCCGGTCATTCTAATGCATTCGGGGCGGTGCGGACAGTAGAAAATGAAGGGGGTACGGCGCACGGGTGGAGAGGAGACGTGTCTGGGAACATTCAGCCCAGGCCGGGGGGATAGTCGCCCGCCGGGCCGGGGCGGGAGCCGTCGTCATGGGCGCCCGAAAGATTTCCAGTCGCGGTTGAGGCGACTGGAAAGCCGATTGTGGGTTTGGGATTTCCCAAGGCGGCGCTCGGTCTTCAATGAGAATGAGCGCCGCGGTCCGGTCCGGATCTACAGGTGGTAGTCTCCCGCCGCTTCGGGCTGGTAGACGATCTCCTCGATCTTCAGGCGGCGCGTGCCGTTGGGAACCTCCCACGTCACCGTGTCCCCCACGCGGTACCCGATCAGGGCGGTGCCGATGGGGGCCAGGATGGAGATCTTCCCCTTCTCGAAATCCGCTTCGCTCGGGAACACCAGCTGGATCGACATCTTCTTTTTGGTGTCCAGGTCCGTCACCTGCATCTGTGTGTTCATCGTGACCACGTCGGGTGGGACCTTCTCGTAGGAGACCACGACCGCCTGGTCCATCTCCTCCTCGAGGTGGGAGAGGTACTCCTTGTCCTTCTGGTTCCAGTACTGGGTCCCCTCGAGCAACTTGCGAAGACGCTGCATATCGTAATCGGTGATATGAATACGCCGTTTTGCCATGGAAAGCTCCTTCCGATTCCCTGAATGCCCGGACCGGAGGTCCGGTCGGGGTGCATGCCGTTTGTTTTGGCGGACTGTGATGCGAGCGGAGGCACAATCCCAGGTCCCGGCGGCGGGCTGATCAGCGGGCTGCCGGGACCGGTGGATCGCCGAATTTTCGGGGGGAAATCCGGACTCCCGACCGACGTCGCGCCCGAACCGTCATCCTGAAGTCTATCATCGCGGCATCCATCGGCATTTCCTCGGCCGGCCTCCCTGCACCCGCGAGGGCGGAAAGGAGCCGGAGATCTGGTATTATATTAACATATTCGCCGATGGGCGGGGGGACGACAATCAGGCATACGCTGGAAACGGATCTCCCTGTAGATGAAAAAGAACTCATCCAACGGATCAAAACCTGCCATCCAATGGATGAAGGGAGGGAGGATGCCGCACCGCCGCAACGTCCCGAAAAACCAGCGCCGGATCCTGGCCGAACGCCTGAAGGAACTGGACTGCCTCTACTCTATCAGCAAGATCTCCGAAAGGAAGGGACTGACGCTCGACGGGGTGATCCGGCGCATAGTCCGAGTTATCCCCGGGGCGTGGCAGTATCCGGCCATCGCCGGGGGGCGGGTGAGGCTCGAGGGGAAGGAATACCGGACCCGCCGGTTCGTCCCCGGCCCCTGGGTCCAGCAGAGCCCCATCGTCGTTCAGGGCGCCGTGGTCGGCGCGGTCGCCGTGAGCTACGCCGAGAAGCGCCCCGAGCGGGACGAGGGCCCCTTCCTCGAAGAGGAACGGAACCTTATCAACGTCATCGCCCAGCGGCTGGGGGAAGTGATCGAGCGCAGGTGGTCGGAACGGCGGCTGGTTGAGTACCAGGAGAAGCTCAGGTCACTGGCGGCGGAACTTGTGCAGAGCGAGGAGCGGGAGCGGCGCCGGATCGCCCAGGCGCTGCACGACCGGATTGGACAGGTGCTGGCGCTCGCCAATATCAAGATCGGGGCGCTCCTGGAGGCGTCGGCGGATCCGAAGCTTACGCGTGACTTGGCCGCCGTCCGGGCCCTGGTGGCGGAATCGATCGCCGAGACCCGTTCCCTGACCTACGATCTCAGCCCCCCCATCCTCTACGAGCTCGGGTTCGAGGCGGCCCTGGACTGGCTGGCGGAATGGATAGGGCAGCAGTACGGCGTGGTCGTCGAGATCGATGGGAACGGGCACGGGGCCCCGCTCAGCCTCCAGTGGCGCACCACCCTGTTCTCCGCGGTGCGTGAACTCCTGGTGAACGTCGCCAAGCACTCCGGAGCGAAAAGCGCGCAGGTGCGCCTGCACAGAAAAGGGGGTATGATCGGGGTGTCGGTGGCGGATGCGGGGGTCGGGATGGACCCCGCCAGGCAGGGGAAGGGGGAGCTGGAGGGCTTCGGCCTGTTCAGCATCCGCGAGCGGCTGGGCTCGATGGGGGGGGAAGTCTCGATCACCTCCCGGCGGGGGAAGGGGACCACGGTGACCCTTTCCGTCCCCGTGGGGAAGCCGGAAACAACCTGACAGCGGGGGTGGGGCATGGCGGTTCGGATCGTGATCGTCGACGACCACAAGATCGTGTGCGACGGGCTGAAGTCGCTGCTCGAGGCGCAGCCGGGGATCGACATCGTCGCGCAGGCGGCCGACGGTCGCGAGGGGGTGAAGCTCGCCCTCCGGCTCAAGCCCGACATCGTGATCATGGACGTGGCGATGCCCGGTCTCAACGGCCTGGATGCCGTGCGCCAAATCCTGGAGGAGGAGCCGGGCATCCGGATCATCGCCCTCTCCATGCACGCCGACCGGCGCTACGTCACCGGCATGCTCTCCGCGGGAGCCTCGGGCTACATTCTCAAGCACTGCGCCTTCGAGGAGCTGGTGCGGGCCATTCCCATCGTGCTCTCCCGCCAGGTCTACCTGAGCCCGGCCATTGCCGGGATCGTGGTCGACGAACTCGCTTTCCGGGGTCCACACGCCCGGACGTCCGCTTCAACCGTCCAGGCGCTCACTTCGCGGGAGAGGGAGGTGCTCCAGCTGATCTCGGAGGGGCATAACGCCCGGGAGATCGCCCTGCGCCTCAACCTGAGCGTCAAGACGGTTGAAACCCACCGCCGGCAACTGATGGGGAAACTGGGGGTCCGCAGCGTCGCGGACCTCACGAAATTCGCCATCCGCGAGGGGTTGACCAGCCTCGACCGCTGAGCCCGTCCCCCTTCGTCTTTGGAGCGCACGCCCCGGTCCGAATGAACGGGGTTTTCGCGGATTCCCCTTGCCGATTCCATCCCGCGCCCGATTGACGGCCGCGGACAAGACCCGATCGCCGCTCTCCCCGGGCTTAGATCACGTACTTGACGACCAGGAAACCGCCGACGAGGAGCACCACGAAGGCTATGGCGAGCCAGTTGAAATACCGGTCGATGAAGGGAACGGCCCGGGGGCCGACGAGCCAGAACGCCCCCGCGACCAGGTAGAAGCGGAGCGCCCGGCCGACGATGCAGGCTGCGGCGAACACCAGGAGGTCCATCCGGGCGAACCCCGCCGTGATGGTCAGGAGCTTGAAGGGGATCGGGGTCAGCGCGGCGGTAAAGACGTACCACATGCCGTACCGGTCGAACTGGCCCGCGAGCCAGTCGACCCCCTCGCGCGTGATCCCCGGGAACTTGAGGGCCAGGTCGATCAGGGCATAGCCGATCAGGTAGCCCAGAAAGGCTCCCAGTACGCTCGCAACGGTGGTGACGGTGGCGAACCACATCGCCTTTTTCCGGTTGCCCAGCGCCAGCGGTCCCAGCAGCACGTCGGGCGGGATCGGGAAGAAGCTGCTCTCGATGAAACTCAGGCAGAACAGGGCCGTGGTCGAGTGCGGATGATGGGCGAACCCGAGCACCCAATCGTACAGCCGGCGGTGCAGGTGCCACCATGGCACCGTCGGCGCGTCCTTCTCCGATTCCGCCGTACCTTCCATCCCGATCCGTTCTTGCATGGGAGACCCTTTTCCGCTCCGCCGGCCGCCGCAGGGGGCGAAAGTTCCGCCGGACCCCGAAACAGTAGCGACCCCTCCGCTCCAATACAACCCCTTTTTTAGCCTGTCCCGGCGGCTCTTACGCACCCGCGCCGAATGAACGCGGGCGTTTCGGGGTTTTGCCTTTTGGGGACTAAAGGGGATTCCGCGAAAGAATAAGCCCTGCGACGTCAGGCCGATACGGTCAACCGGCCCGGGGATCCGCCGCGGGCCCAGGGGACCCGGTGCGGCGATGAACCAGCCGCCGCAGACACCGGGCGCCGGAAGACCCGCGCCGGGCTTTCATTGGGCCCGGTCCAATGGAGCAAAGCGGGAGCCTGGCTACAACAATCTGTAAAAGCGAATGATCACGCTGTTTGGCTTGCGCATTCCCGTGGAGACCAGGATCGATTTGTTGAGCCAATCGTATTTGCTGCCGGCTTCGACCTCCATCTTGGCGGCGGTACGCATGTAGTACTCTGAAGGAGGCACTTCTTCGCCCTTTGCCAGGCGCTCGAGCACGGCTCTGGGAGCGGTCCGGATGCCGGTGTTTTCCACCAGGATGATCTTGCCGTCATCGGTCTGGAGGCTGTATTTGGCCACCAGGTCGGCGGTGCCGTCCTCGCGCACCGTCTGCCAGTCCGCGCCGCCGCTCAACACCGTTCCCCTGATTTTGGGTCCCGAAAAGGTCCCGCCGGTGATGTTGACGACCCGGCGGATTCCATATTTGGTCGTGCCCAGTTCCTGCGGCGGCGCCAGGGTCACCGTCACTTCGAATACAAACTCCAGTTCCGGATCGGGCAGCGAAGCGGAAGCGTCCGCGCCCAACGAAAAACAGCAGAAAAACGGGAAAGAGACAAGAACGAAGACGTTGACAAGGATGTTCTTCATGGGACGTTCTCCTTTGACCAGGGGGTAACCATGCTAGGATATACCCAAAACCCGCGTCCCGCACCAGGATTCCGCTTTCCGGGTGAAACCATTGCGGTTCATTTTCCCGGATACTGCTTCCTCTCGCTTTTCAATGGGTTTCTCGGGTAATATCTAAATTATACGTAACTGATTTGCCGATGGCGTCTCGACCTGAAATCGCAAACGGCGCCACCGGTCAGAGAACACGGCCGGCACTGCAATACCTTGTGGCTGGAGGTGATTCATGATTGGTTCGAACCGGCCGTGTTGGAATTGTTTTGCAGGCCGCCCGGCATGGATGGACCGGGGTTCCCGCACGACGATGAGATCGGGCTGAAGCGCGGGGCCGGCATGCCGGGCTGTTGATCCGGTCGGCCATTGACGGGATCAATCAGTTAATCAGTTGATAGAGGAGGGAGAGATTCCCATGCGCAAGTGTTTATTGGCGCTTTCGCTTGGCATGATCGCCATGCTGGCGGCCCGGGATTCGTCCTGGGCTCAACAGGCGGCCAATGCCCAATCCAAGGCGTCCGAAATGCAATTTGAAGTTCTCAGCCCCTGGGCGGATGTCGATCCGATTCCACTCCGGGGAATTTCGCCGAGGCTCTCGAGCCTGGCGGGAAAGAAGATCGGATTGTTCGTCAACCCCAAGCGGGCGGCCATGCCGATGGCGAAATCGATCGAGCGCAGGTTGAAGGCCGAGTATCCCGATATCCAGACAAGCATATACCATTCGGTCGGCGCGAATGTGAACGAGATCGAAACGGAGAACAAGGAGAAGTTTACGATCTGGGCGAAAGGGCTCGACGCGGCGATAGCCGTGGTTGCCGATTGAGGATCCTGCACAAAGTACCTCGCCTATAACGGGATAGCGCTCGAGGACTTTGGCAAGCCGGTCGTGTTACTGGCTAATCATGGATTTGTTGCCGATGCTCAATCCGCAGCATCGAGCAAGGGAATGCCCGGAATCAGAATCGTGGGGGAATCGGTGGCCTGTGAGTCCACCGTCGAATCCGATATAGAAAATGGCGTCGCGGCGGCCATGAAAGACGTGGTGGCTGCCTTGACCAAGCCCCTGACTGCCGAGGAGAAATCTCCCAGCCCGCAAAAGGGCACGACTCCCAGGATCGCATTCAAGGGGAGCCTTCAGGATGTAAACCGGTTCTATTACCGCAAGGGATGGACCGACGGTTTGCCGATCATTCCGCCGACGGAGGAAGCGGTGGCGGAGATGCTGACCGGGACGGACCTGCCGCGCGACCATATCGTGGCGACGCTCATTCCCAGGAAGGGGAAAGCCACCGTCGAAAAGATCGCGGTTAACGCGGTGATGGCCGGCGCGCTTCCAACCTACATGCCGGTTTTGATCGCCGCGGTGGAGTCGCTGGCCGATCCGAGGACCCGGTTCGATACCTTCGAAGTGAGCACCGGGTCCTGGGCTCCTTTCTTTGCCATCAACGGCAAGATTCGAAGGGACATCAATGTCAACTGCAGTTCCGGTGCGTTGAGCCCGGGAGATATCGCCAATGCCGCCATCGGCCGCGCCGTCGGATTGATCGTCAAGAATATCGGTGGGGCGAGAAAGGCCATCGAGGACATGGGCGTTATCGGCAACCCCGGTAAATACAGCCTCGTCATCGGTGAGGATGAAGAAGCCAGCCCCTGGGAGCCGCTCAGTGTCGAGCGCGGTTTTTCCAAGGAAGACAACACCGTTACCGTGTTCTTCCCCAACACGTTCATTCAGACGGTTCCGGGTGGGAGCGACGCGAAGGGAATTCTGAATACGCTCTCCAGCGTGGTAAGCAGCACCATGTCCAGCGTCATTCTCATTCCTTCGTGGGCCAAGGTTTTGTCAGACGAAGGCTACACGCGGCAGAAAGTCAAAGAATACCTGTCGTCGCGTATCAGCGCCGCCAATACCACGGGTCTTCCGGATTCCGTGGGGGGGCCGAAGGTCGACCTGAACAAAAGCCTCATGATCCTGGTGGCCGGCGGGCCGGGCTCGTTCATAGGCGTGCTGAGGAGTGCGGGACCAGGATTTTTCAACAATGAACTTGTCACCAAGAAGATCCAATTGCCCAAGAATTGGGACAAGTTGGTGGCGAAATATAAAAACATCAAACCGGTTTACGAGAGGTACTAGTAACGGGCGCCGTGAATTTCCCATGTCGCATTCGGGAAATTCACGGCGCCACCGCCGGGTCGGCAAGGGGATTCATCCCGAAAGGGTCCCCCGGCATCGGCGGCACGGGATGTCGGGCGGAAAGATCCCGACGGCCGCATGAACCTGCCCCGCCGGAACCCCGGAGGCGGACAATCTACTCGAGCGCCTTCATCAGGATCCGGCGGATTTCTCCGTAAGGATCCTTCCACACCCGGCTCGTGACGTCGAAGACCATGGTGGACCGGTCTTTCTGTTCGTAGCGGGGCCAGTGGGGCAGCCCCGGGGTGTTGGGGTCGCCCGTGCGCGCGAAAGCGACCCAGGCCGCGCTCATCACGTCGGCCACGCGCTGCGGATCGGGTCCGGGTCCGACCATGGAGCGGTTGCTTTCGACGTTGTTGAAGACCAGGGGAAGGTCGAGGGCATGGTGCGAGCGGAGCCTGCCGTCGTTCACCGGTGTTTCCCACGCGAGAAGGTAGGTGTAGACGGGGGCCGACTGGCGTGCCTTGCGTTCCGCCTGGACCACCGTCGCAATCCAGTACCCCTTCATCGTATCGACGGCCGTGATCAGGTGCGCCGGGGAATAGCCCGGGAATGCGGCGCGCAGGGCCGGGATCAGCTCGTCCGCCTGAGCGGGCAGGGACTGGCGCACGTAATCCTCGAAATCCTTGTCGGTCGCGCTCCGGAGCTTGGGATCCTGGGTGCGGAAGATGGTCATCTCATCCTTGTTCGAGCCGATCATGAGAGGCACCCGGGCGGAGAACCCGGGAGCGTCCGGGATGAAAGGCTGGCGGGTCAGGGCCACTCCGTCGACGCAGGGAACGAACCCGCCGGTCGACAGGAACAGCTTCCCGGTAGTGGGGGCGCCGGCCGGCGGGGGCTGGGCCTTGAGGATGGCCATGGCGTCGGCCCGGGCGAGCGCCTGGACATCCCCGTCGGCGATGCCGAGTTTCTGGAGCAGCTGGCGGCCGTAGGCCGCGGCTTCGGCGGCGGTGGGCGCGTCGAGTCCGGAGCCGCTCTGGATGATGGCCTTGTGGAAAAGGCCCTGCGCCCCGGTCATCGCCAGCAGCATCGCGACCTTGCGGCCGCCGCCGCTCTCTCCGAAAATCGTGACGTTGCCAGGGTCGCCGCCGAAAGCGGCGACATTGTCCCGGACCCACTCGAGGCCGAGCACGATGTCGAGCATCCCCGATTGCCCGGAAGATACGTAGTCGGGCCCCCACTCCGGGCCGAGCTGGAGAAAACCGAACACGTTCAGCCGGTGGTTGAGGGCGACGACGACCACGTCCCCGATGCGGGCGAGGTTGGCGCCGTCGTTGATCGCGTCTCCGCCGGAACCGGAAGAGAAGCCGCCGCCGTGCAGCCAGACCATGACAGGCCTTTTTTTGCCGTCGGCCGCCGGGGTCCAGACGTTGAGGAAAAGGCAGTCTTCACTCATGCCGGGGCCATCGGATGCGGCTCCGGGCGCCCCTCCGGACTGCATCGCCTTGTTGCCGAACTTGGTGGCGTCGGCCACTTCCACCCATGGGGCGGGCTTGCGCGGCGGGCGGAAACGGAACTCCCCGGTCGGCGGGGCCCCGTAGCGGATGCCGCGGAACATCACGAGGCCCTTGGCATCGGCGATTCCGCGGACGGGCCCGGCGGTTGTTTGCACCACGGGGCCGGACGGTTGTGCCTCGGCGCGAACGCCGACGATGGATCCCGCCGTTGCCAGGGTCAGCAACAGGGCGGCGCAGGGGAGTGCAAGCGGAACACGGAGATTGGGATGTTTCATTTTCAGTCCTCCAGGTCGGCTATAGGGAGATCGGGTGCAAAACATTTCATACGTTTTTAGATTCATCCATTCCGTTTTTGGCGGTGTCGTTCGGTATGTAACCGTTATGGCCGCATCATAGCCCACGGGCGGGTCTTGAGCAACAAGGCCCGCTGGTATCGGGCGGCGGTGGCTGCCGGCCCGCGCTCCAGGGGAAGCCGCCGCACCGGTCAAATCCCCTTTGCCTTTTTTTGGAGATATGGCATGCTCTGGAAATTGGGATACCATGGTCGACCAGACATCGATTTCGTGAGGTGCCGACAGTGAAGCATGGCTACGAGGTGTTGATCATCGGCGGCGGGGTGGTGGGGTGCGCCATCGCCCGGGAATTGTCCCGCTACCGCGTGCGCGCCGCGCTCCTGGAAAAGGACGCGGACGTGGGGATGGGAGCGAGTTGCCGCAACAGCGGGGTGCTCCACGCTGGGTTCAAGTACGCCCCCGGGAGTATGCAGGCCGCGGTCAGCGTCAGGGGGAACGCCCTGATGGACGATCTCTGCCGGGACCTGAAGGTGAAGATGAAGCGGATCGGGAAGCTGACCGTCGCCCTCGACGCGGAGGACGAGCCGATGCTCGACCACCTCAAGGAGCAGGGGGAGGTCAACGGCGTCCCGGGGCTCGAGGTGATCGGCCGTGACCGGATGCAGCAGATCCAGAAGGGGGTGGAGGGCCGCCGGGCGCTCTATTCCCCCACGAGCGCCATCATTTCCCCCTACAACCTGACGATCGGCCTGGCGGAAAACGCCCTGGCCAACGGGGTCGATTTCCACCTCGGGCAGAAGGTCACGGCGATCGCGCGGCAGGATGGCCGGTGGGAGGTGCGCACCGCGGCCGGGGACACCTTCACGGCCGGCGTCCTCGTCAACGCCGCGGGCCTGTTCGCGGCCGATGTCTGCCGCATGGCGGGGATCACGGGATACGAGATCTACCCCTGCCGCGGAGAGTACTACATCCTGGACCGGAGGCTGGACGGGACGGTGACGGCCCTGGTCTATCCCGCGCCTAAGAAGAACGCGCCCGGCTGGGGCACCCACCTGACCCCGACCGTGGACGGGAACATCCTGATCGGCCCCACGACCGAGTACCTGGCCGATCCCGAGGATTTCGCCTGCACCACCAACATCATGGCGCGCCTGCGCCGGGATGCGCAGCGGCTCCTCCCCGGCATCCGGATGTCGGACTACATCCGCAACTTCGCCGGCACCCGGGCCAAGCAGACTCCTCCGGAGGTGGGCGGAAGCAAGGACTTCGTCATTGAAGACCGGAAGGATCTCGAGGGGTTCATCAACCTGGTGGGGCTCGAGAGCCCGGGGCTGACCTCCGCGCCCGCCATCGCCGAGATGACGGTGGGAATGGTGAAAAACCACCTGGCGCTCGATCCCGATCCCGCGTTCAACCCGGTGCGGCCCGGCTCCCGCGACTTTTTCTGGGAACTGTCGCCGGAAGAGAAGGCGGAGCGGATCGCCGAGGACCCCGACTACGGCGAAATCATCTGCCGGTGCGAGAAGATCACCAAACGGGAGGTTCTCGACGCCATTCGCAACCCCCTGGGGGCGAGGACGATGGTAAGCTTCAAGTACCGGGCGCGCGCCTCCATGGGCCGGTGCCAGGGGGGATTCTGCATCCCCCGTATCGTGCGCCTGCTGCGGGACGAATTCGGGTGGAACCCGGAGGATTTTCTCAAGCGAGGGGCCGATTCCCCGATGTTCGTGGGGAACATGCGCCCGGACAAAGGAGGGCAGGCGCATGAACGCTAAGGCATCCCCGATCGACCCGATTGAGAAGATCCGAAGGGAAGTGGTGATCATCGGCGGGGGGCCCGCCGGGCTGGCGGCCGCGATCGCGGCCCGGGAGGCGGGCTGCAGGGAGGTGCTCCTCATCGAGCGCGACCGGATCCTGGGGGGAATCCTGAACCAGTGCATCCACGACGGCTTCGGGCTGCACGCGTTCAAGGAGGCGC
>JAAYAJ010000039.1 GCA_012719455.1 Acidobacteriota bacterium
CACGTGGAGCTGCTGCTTGGGCCGATTCTC
Organism: Acidobacteriota bacterium; assembly: GCA_012719455.1. Classification (GTDB taxonomy): domain Bacteria; phylum Acidobacteriota; class UBA6911; order UBA6911; family UBA6911; genus UBA6911. The sequence continues at coordinate 31 of JAAYAJ010000039.1, forward strand.
GACGGCAGGGCCGAGGTCTCCACCCTGAAGACGGCGCTCGCCGCGTCCGACGCGGCCAATCCCAACTGCGTCAAGGTGGTCACGGACAAGAGCGGCCGGGCGCTCTATTTCTCCCGCTTCCCCCTCCCCTACGACCGGGACGGCGCGGGAGGCGTCGCCTACTACAAGCACATCGGGCTTTACGCCTATACCCGGGAGGCGCTCGAGCGGTTTCACTCCCTGCCGCAGTCCCCCCTGGAGCTGGCGGAAAAGCTGGAACAGCTCCGCTTCCTCGAAAACGGCACGGCGATCCATGTCGCCGAGACGGCGGAGGACACCATCGGCGTCGACACCGAAGAGGACCTGGAGCGCGCGCGCCGCTTCCTGGCGGAACAAGCATAGCCATGTACTTTCTGTATAGCCTGCTGCTGGTGGCCTGGGGCGTTTTGCTCCTCCCCTTCTTTCTCTACCGGTCACGGCGCCGCGGGCGCCGGCTCGAGGGGATCGCCGAGCGCTTCGGACGGCTGCCGGCTTCGGTCGGGCCGTCCGACAAAGGGGTCATCTGGTTCCATTCCTGCTCGGTGGGCGAAACGCTCAGCCTCGAGCCGCTGGTGCAGGCGCTCCGGGCCCGCCTGCCCGGGGCGGCCCACGTCTTCTCGACCGTCACGCCGACGGGGCGGCGGGTGGCCGCCGACCGCTTCGGGGCCGGCGGCGTCTTCTACTTCCCCGTCGATTTCGCCTTCGTCGTCCGGCGGGTGCTCGACCGGATCCAACCCGCCGCAATCGTCATCATCGACACCGAAATCTGGCCCAACCTGCTCCATGCGGCCAAGCGGCGCGGCATTCCCGTCGTCCTGGTCAACGGCCGCATCTCCCCCTCCTCCTTCCCCTGGTACCGGCGGGCGCGCCCCCTGTTCCGCCACGTGCTCTGGAACTACGAAGCCCTCCTGATGCAATCCCCGGCGGACGCCGAGCGGATCCTCGCCATGGGGGCGCCCCGCGACCGGGTCCGGGTGACGGGCAATCTCAAATTCGACCGGGAAGTCCCCGACTCCGCCCTCCTCCACGACTTCGAGAAGGATTTCCTCGCCGGCGCCGGGCCGCTGATCGTGGCCGGGAGCACCCACCCGGGGGAGGAGGCGCAGCTGCTGGCGACGCTTGCCGCCCTGAGGGGGACGCCGGGACATGCCGAGGTGCGGCTGCTGCTGGCGCCGCGCCACCCGGAGCGCTTCGACGAGGCCGCCCGCCTGGCCGGGGAGATGGGGTTTTCAGTCCGGCGCCGGTCGCGGCCGGAACCGGGCGCGGCCGAGGTGCTCCTGCTCGACACCCTGGGGGAACTGGCCGCCGTCTATCGCTACGCGGACGTGGTCTTCGTGGGGGGTACGCTGGTCGGCCATGGGGGGCACAGCATCCTCGAACCCGCCGCCTTCGGCCGGGCCATCGTCGTCGGCCCCAGCATGGGAAATTTCCAGGCGATCGCCGACGCCTTTCTCGCCCGGGGAGCCCTGTGCCGGATCACGGCGGGGGAGGAGGATCCGGAGCTGCAGCGGAGACAATTATTGGACGTTTTTCTCGGCCTGTTGCAGAATGCAGGGGAACGGGAGAGGATGGGGGCCGCCGCCGGAGCCATCCTCGTAGAGAACCGCGGCGCCGCCCGCAGTGCGGCCGGAGTGGTCGCCGCCCTGTTCGAAAAACGGAGAGGAGCGTGAGGAACGCCTGGATGGAGACCGGGACATGCAGATAAAGGAACAGATCCGCCGCACTCTTGCAGGCCTGGAGCCGAGAACCCTGACGCAGGGCTTCACGCGGCAGGCGGCCGTGCTCATCCCGGTGTTCGAGTACGGGGGAGAGCACCACCTCCTTCTGACCCGGCGCACCGACCAGGTCGAGACGCACAAGGGGCAGATCTCCTTCCCGGGCGGGATGAGGGAGGAGGGGGAGAACCTGATGCGCACCGCGTTGAGGGAGACCTATGAAGAAGTGGGGGTCGCCGAGGACCGGGTCGAAATCCTGGGGCGGTTTCACGATTACATGTCCATCACGGATTACCGCGTCACCCCCTTCGCCGGGTTCCTGCATGCGCCCTTCACCGTCCGCCGCCAGGAACGCGAGGTGGCCGAGGTTCTCCGGGTCCCGCTTGAAACCTTCCTGGACCCCGGGCGGCTGCGCACGGAGAACGAGATCTGGGGGGAGCAGCCGGTCAAGGCGTACTACTACTCCTACGGCGCACACCAGATCTGGGGGCTGACCGCCCGGATCATCAAGGAATTTTTCGACACCCTCCGGCTGCCCCCGCCGCATCCCGGGACACACTGAATCGAGGCACAGGCATGGAGCACCACCCCATCGGCGTTTTCGACTCCGGGTTCGGCGGCCTGACCGTGCTCCGGGAAATCGAGAGCGCGCTGCCGCACCACGACTTTCTCTACCTGGGCGACAACGCGCGCGCGCCCTACGGCAACCGCTCCTTCGAGGTGGTCCACGCCTACACGCTCGAGGCGGTCGCGTGGCTCCTCGAGCTCGGCTGCCCGCTGGTGATCCTGGCCTGCAATACCGCGTCGGCCAAGGTGCTGCGCACGATCCAGCAACGGGACCTGCCGCGCCTGGCGCCCGGCGCCCGCGTGCTGGGGGTGATCCGTCCCGTCACCGAGACCGTGGGCGCGCTCACGCGCTCCGGGCATATCGGCGTCCTGGCGACCGCCGGGACGGTGGCCTCCGATTCCTACCGGATCGAAATCCTGAAGCATTTCCCGCAAGTCACGGTCGTGCAGCAGGAATGCCCCATGTGGGTGCCGCTGGTGGAAAACCGCGAGGCCGACGGCGAGGGAGCCGACTTTTTCGTCCGCAGGGACCTCGGCCGCCTCTTCGCACGGGACCCGCTCGTGGACACCCTCGTGCTCGGGTGCACCCACTATCCGCTGCTCGAGGAAAAGATCCGCGCGCATCTCCCCGCCGGGGTCCGGCTGGTGTCCCAGGGGCGGATCGTCGCCCGCAGCCTCACCGACTACCTCGAACGCCACCCCGAAATCGCCGGGCGCTGCTCCCGTTCCGGGCGGCGCACGTTCTATACCTCTGAAAACCCAGTCGTCTTCGACCCCGCGGCCGCCCTGTTTTACGGCCGTCCCGTCCGGTCCCGCCATATTTGTTTGCCAAATCGCCAAGGGTACGATAGAAAGCATTAATATTCCGCGGGGGGGGACTCATGTACTCGTTCGAACCGACCGAAGAACAGAAAATGGTGATCGACGCCGCCAGGAAGCTGGCGGCCAAGGAATACCGGCCGCGCATGAGGGAGGCCGACGAAAAGGGGGAGCCGGAGGCGGCCTGGATGGACGAGGGCTGGGAGCTCGCGCTCCTGCCGGCGAGCATCCCGGAGCAGTTCGGCGGCTTCGGCGCCAACTCGGCCCTCACCTGGGTGCTGGCGGCCGAGGAGCTGGCCTGGGGCGACCTCAGCGGCGCCATGGCTCTGCTGGCGCCGAACCTGGTGGCGCTGCCGGTGCTGCGCGCGGGGACGCCGGAGCAGAAGGCGATGCACCTCCCGGCCTACTGCAACGACGCCTGGGCCCCCGGCGCGGCCGCGCTCATGGAGCCGCGGATCGAGTTCGACCCCTTCGCCCTGGAGACGAAGGCGGAGAGGACCGCGGACGGCTACCGGATCACGGGGCGCAAATGCAACGTCCCCTTCGCCCTGGAATCGGACTGGGTTCTCGTCTACGCCGCGCTGGAGGGGGCCACCCAGGGGTTTCTGGTCCCCACGAACGCGCCGGGGGTGACGGTGGGGGAGCGGGAGCGGAACATGGGCCTGCGCGCCCTCCCCCTCTACTCCCTGAACCTCGCCGATTGCACCGTCCCCGCCGCCAACCGCCTCGGGGGGGAACAGGGGTGCGACTTCGACCTCCTGCTGGCCGCATCGCGCACGGCGCTGGCTTCCCTGGCCGTGGGAGTCGCGCGCGCCGCCTACGAGTTCACGCTCGATTACACCAAGCAACGGACCGCCTTCGGCGAACCGCTCGCCCAGCGCCAGTCGATCGCCTTCACCCTGGCCGAACTGATCATCGACATCGACGCGGCGCGGCTGCTGGCCTGGGAAGCGGCGTGGAACCTGGACAACGACCGGGACGCCGTCCGGGCTGCCGCCTTCGCCCTGAACTTCGCCTCGGACATGGCGCTGCGCACCGCCGATCGCGCCGTGCAGCTCCTGGGGGGGTACGGCTACGTGCGCGATTACCCCGTGGAACTGTGGCTGCGCAACGCGCGCGCGTTCGGGGTCATGGAAGGGATCGCCACGGTTTAGCCCGTAGCGGCATGGATTGGGATGAGGAGAGGTTCACATGATCAGCTTTGAAAACTCGGACCTGATAATAAAACAACAGCGGTACGCGGAATCGATCGCCCGGGAACAGATCCGTCCGTTGGCCCGGCATTACGACAAGTACGAACACGAGCATGAAATCCCCTGGGATTTCGTCCGCTTCATCTGG
>JAAYAJ010000040.1 GCA_012719455.1 Acidobacteriota bacterium
CGAAACTCTCCAGGCGCACCTGGATCCCCATCTGGACGAAAAAGATCGGGACCAGGACGGCGGAGATCGGCTTGATCAGGCGGAAGATGTCGACATCCTCCCGGAATTCCCGGAAATGGACCTTTTCCAGCAACAGCCCCGCGGCAAAGGCGCCGACGATGCCGGCCAGTCCCGCCAGCCCCGCCAGGTAGGAGAGCAGAAAAGCGAGGAGCAGCGAGGAGAGGAGCATGACCCCGGCCGTGCGCAGCTTCGCCAGCAGCTTCATTATCCTGGGGATGACGAAAGTCCCGACGGTCAGGGATCCGCCGAGGAAGAGAACGGCGACCGCGACGAGCCGGAAGATCGATCCCAGCTGGATCGACTGCCCCGCCTGGGCGGCGGTGATGACGCTCGAGACGACCGCGAGCACGATCAGTCCCAGCACGTCGTCGATGACCGCGGCGCCGAGGATGATCTGGGCTTCCCGGGTGTGGAGTCGCCCGAGGTCCTGGAATACCCTGGCCGTGATCCCGACGCTGGTGGCGCACAGCACGCTCCCCACGAACAGGTGGACGTAGTGGAGGCTGAAGCCGGGGGGCATGCTCGCCGCGATCTGGGTCGGCATTTCGCGGATGAACATCCAGCTGACTCCGTACCCCAGGATGAACGGGGCGATGACCCCGACGACGGCGACGATCAGGGAGGATGCCCCCACCTTCATCATCCCCTTCATGCTCGATTCCAGCCCGACCTCGAACAGGAGGATGATGACGCCGAGGCGCGCCAGCCCGTCGATGATCACGGCCCAGTGGACTTCCAAAACCTGGGCGCGCAGCGGTTCGAAGAAGCCCCACGCGGGGTTGATGAGGACCAGGTTGCCCAGGACGATGCCGCCGACGAGTTCCCCGAGCACCGCCGGCATATGGAGCCGCTCGAAAAGCTCGCCCGCCCCCTTGGCGGTCGCGAGGATGAGGATCAGGGCCAGCAGCAGCGGGGCGACGGGATCTTCGTGGGCCCCCGCGCCCGACGCCATTAGGTCGGGGACGAAAAGGGCCAGGCACAGGCCGGGGATGAGGAAGGGTTTCAGGGGGGAAAATCCGCGGGCCATAGGAATTCCATTTGCCGGAACGAGCGCTCCCGCCGCCTACGGCAATGCCGCCTGGGCAGGGCGTGGAATAAAGTTACAAGGTAACATGAACGATCGGAATACAAAACAAAAGTTGCAATTCCGGCCCCGGCGGAAACCATGTTATCCTTGCCCCGTCCTGGGGGAATTCTATGACGGTGGCCGTGGCATTCGCATTCATCGGCGGGGTGATCCTGATCAGTTTCCTCGCCCACATCCTCTTCAAGGTCACGAAGATTCCCAGTGTTCTGCTCCTGATCGGGATCGGCGTTGTCCTGGGCCCTGTCACCGGATGGATAACGTCCGATTCCCTGGTCGCCATCGCGCCCATTTTCGGGACCCTCGCGCTGCTGATCATCCTGTTCGAGGGGGGACTGGGCCTGGACGTGGCGAGCGTCCGAAAGCAGGCGCCCAAGGCCCTCATCCTGGCCCTGCTCGGCTTCCTTTTTTCGTTCGTCGCCGTGGGGGCCCTCGCCCTCTTCGCGCTGGGCATGGGCGTGATCCAATCCCTGCTGCTGGCCTCGGTGCTGGGCGCCGCCAGTCCCGCCATCGTCATTCCCCTGGTTTCCGGCCTGAGCGTCTCGCAGGAGATCCGGACGCTGTTAAAGCTCGAAACGGCGCTCGGGGACGTGCTGCTGATCGTAGCCGTCCTGTTTCTCCTCGACGCCTACGCGACCGGCGAGCAGAGCGTCCCCGGAATCGCGCTCGCGCTCTTCCTGTCCATCGCGGTGGCCTTCGTCGTCTCTTCGGTAGCCGGGGCCCTGTGGGCACGGCTGATCGGCTGGATGGGGAAGGAGCCGCTCGCCTACATGCTGACGCTCGGGTTCGTCTTCCTGCTCTATTTCGTGGTCGATGAACTGGGCGGCAGCGCGGCGCTCGCGGTTCTGATGTTCGGGATGGTGCTTGAAAACATGCACGTGGTCGTCGACCGGATCAGCCCGCAGATCCGTGATTTTTTCGGCGTCGAGCTGCGCGCCGAACAGTTCGCCCTCCAGGAGTTCATGAAGAACATCACGGAGGAGCTGTCGTTTCTCATCCGGACCTTCTTCTTCGTCTACCTGGGGTTGCTCCTCGATTTCCGCGCCCTGACCCCCGGCATAGCCCTTTCCGGCGTCGCCATGGTCCTTCTCCTCCTCCTCGCCCGGTACCTGGCGGTACGCATCGTCCTCAGGAAGAACTCCTATACCACGGGAGAGCGGCAGATCGTTCTTTCGATGCTTCCGCGCGGGCTCGTGACGGCGGTCATGGCTCTTCTCCCGGTCCAACAGGGGGTCCCCGGGACGGAACTGTTCCCCGTCTATGCCTTCCTCGTGATCGTGGTGAGCAACCTTTGCATGACCGGGGGAGTGATCTTTGCCGAGCGCCAGCTGGGGCGGGAACGGCCTGCGTCGGCGACTCCGGTCCCGGAGGTTACGGTCCAGGAGGCTCCGGCCCCGGAGGTTACAGCGCCGGTCCCGGATGCGATCCGGGAGCGCGTGGCGGCGGAAATCCTTCCCGAGGAGCCGGAGCCCCCGGCGACGGAGGCCGGGGGCTCCGGGGGGCGGAAGAGGGATACCTTTACCGGGTGGATGATGCGGTTTCTGGGGATCCGGCCCGGGGAACGGGAATCGCAGTACCTGCAGGCGATGAGGAACGCGTCTATGGCGCCCGGGATCTTCTGGGTGCAGATCCTGCTGGCGTCGGTGCTGACGGCGCTGGGCCTGGTGCTCGACCAGAGCTCCATCATCATCGGGGCCGCCCTCATCGTGCCTATCGGCTGGCCCGTGCTGGCGGCGGGCCTGGCCCTGGTGGTGGGGGACATCTACCTCCTGCTGAAGCTGCTCTTGAAGCTGCTGCTCGTCGTCGTCCTGGTCGCCGCCCTCTCGGCGTTGTTCAGCGAGCTGTTGCCGTTCAATGCCATGACTGCCGAGATCGGGTCCCGCACCCGGCCCACGATCCTCGATTTCCTGGTCGCGCTCTTTTCCGGCATGGCGGGCGCCGTCCTGGCATTCTCCCGCCGGCGACTGCTGCATCATTTCCCGGGGGCGCTGCTGGGACTTGCACTGATGCCGCCGCTGGCCGTCCTCGGTTTCGGCCTGGGCAGGGAATTCAGCACGGAAATCTTCCAGGGGGCGGCGCTGCTTTTCGTCACCAACCTTTTTGCCGCCATCCTGGGCGCCGCGGTGGTCTACTCGGCCGTCGGCATGCCCGCGGCAGCCGCCCTGGAGACGGTCCGGGCCTGGAAACGGCGGGAGATGCGCCAGCCGTTCGTCCGGTTCCTGTTCGAACGGCTCCGGCTCGGAGGCATCATCGGACGGGCGGGGAGCGCACGGGCCCGACTGATGGTCATCGTCGTCTTCCTCCTCGCGCTGCTCATCCCCCTGCAGATGGCGCTGGACCAGCTGGGCAAGGAATTCCGGGCGCGCCAGGCGGTTTCCGCCGTGGAAAAGATGTTCGACCAGCCGGGGCGTTCCGCCATCATCAACTCGGCCGCCACGATCGGGGAGGAGGGGATTTTCGTCCGCGTCCAGGTGGCGACCAATGCCTTTTTCACCTCGGATGACATCCGGCGTTTCGAGGAGCGGGTGGCGGACCGGACGGGAGTCGCGGCGCGCCTCGACCTCGTGCAGAGCCTGAGCGACGTCGGCGAGGGCCGGAAGCTGATGGGCATGCTGGCGCCGTCAGCGCCCGTTCCCGCGGCTCACGTCCCGGGTGTCCGGGAATCGGCCCGGAACCTGCGCGACGCCTTCGCCCGGGAGTTGAGGGGCCTGGATCTGCCCGAAACCCTCGCTGTCGTGGGCGCCGGCGCCGAACTCGGCATGGACGGGGCGCCCCCGTCCTTCAGGGTCGAATACCTCTCTGCGTCCCCCCTGAGCGATGACGCGCGCGAGCTGCTGGCGGGGCTGATGCGGCAGCGGATGGGGCTGGAGCCGGAAAGGCTCTCCTTTCTTCACATCCTTTCCAGGTTCGAATTCCCGCTGCAGGCCGGGGGGGCGCTCCGGCCCGGCCGGGCCCAGGGACTCCGGCAGGTCCAGGAAACCCTCGAGCGCTATCCGCAGGTGCACGCCCAGGTGGAGACCCCGGCGGGGCTGAGCCCGACGGGCGGGCAGGAACTCGAGCGGCGGCTCGCGGAGGAGGCGCCCCTGCTTGCCCTCCCCACGCGCGCCTCGTTCATTGAGGACCCGGAACTCAAAGGGGGGGTGAGGATCACGCTCCGTTCCCGGTGAGGCGTGGCGTCTCCTTTGCTCCTCCCCTGCGCCGGCGCCTGAGAACGACATTGATTTGCGCCCCGGCCAGGATGACGATGCTCACCAGGTAGAGCCAGAGCATGAGGACGATCACGGCCCCCAGGCTGCCGTACATGGCGCGGTAATTTCCGATGTGGGTGATGTAGACCTGGAATCCCATCGACACAACGGAGATCAACACCACGGCCGCCATCCCGCCCGCGGAGAACGGGAGGAACCTCCCGCGTCCCCCCCTCCCGAGGTAATACAGGAGTTCCAGCACCGTCAGCAGGAGCAGGGCGAGGATCGCCCTGCGCAGGATCGCGAACCCCCACTGCAGCGGCGCTCCCCATTCGAGCGCGGCCGCCATCCGGTCCTGGATCATGCCGCCGAAGATCAGGAGCGAGAGGGTGCCGAAGAGGAGGCAGACGAGAAGGAACATCAGGACCACGGCCGTCATGCGCGCCTTCCAGAACCACCGCGGTATCCTGGCGAAGTGGGTGCGGGCGATCTGCTTCATGGCCGCATACAGGCCCATGGAGGCGGACCAGAGGGTCAGCGCCAGGCCCAGGGTCAGCATCCCCCCCTCTCTTTCGGCCAGGACCTGCCCGACTATCCTCTCCAGGAGGACGGCCGCCTGGTCGGGAAGCGCATGGTGGATCAGGGCCATGACGGCCCGCGGCAGATCGGGGATCGGGAGAAAGGGGAGGAGGGAAAGGGTGAAAATGGTCGCCGGGAAGATGGAAAGGAGGAGGAAGAAGGCGACGGCGGCGGCGCTGGTCAGCACGTCGTCCTCCTTGAACTTCCGCCACAGTTGCAGGGCGAATTGCGCGGCCGGGATCAGGCTCATCCAGGATATCCTTCCTGATTTCCACCGGCGGTCCGTCCGGGGCGGCGGTGGAAATCGTTTTATCCGGGTGATGGATAGCGTAGTATGGAGCCGGGATTTTGACAAGCGCGGGCGTCCGAGGGCGTTCCGCGCGGGGGCGGGTGTCGGGGTGCCCTCCGGTGCGGTCATCGAGGGGAGCGGCGCGTGGAACTGAGACATTTAAGATATTTCGTGGCCGTCGCCGAGCAACTCCATTTCCGCCACGCGGCCAAGATCGTCAACGTGACCCAGCCCGCCCTGAGCCAGCAGATCCGGCAGTTGGAGAAGGAGCTGGGGGTCGTCCTGCTCGAACGGTCCCGCCACCAGGTGCGGCTGACCCCCGCAGGTAAGGTGTTTTACGAGAACGCGCTCGGAGTGCTCCGCCAGGTGGACCTGGCGGCGGCGAAGGCGCGCAAGGTGGACAGCGGGGACGCCGGCACGATCCGGATCGGCTTCATCAGCACGGCGGCTATCCGGGTGCTCCCCGACGGGGTGAAGCGGCTGCAGAAACAGGTTCCCGCGGCCGAGGTTGAACTGAGCGAACTCGCGTCCGGGGAACAGATCGACGGGCTGTACCGGGAGCAGCTGGATATCGGGTTCGTCCATGCCAAGTTGACGCGCGACGTCCTCGGCACGAGGATCGTCGCGCGCGACCGGCTGATCGCGGCTGTGCCCGAATCCGGCGCCCTGGCCCGGTGCCGGCGCGTGGACATCCGGGACCTTGCCTGCTGGCCGACGATCATGCCGGCCAGCCACTCGAGTTCCGGGTTCCACGAACAGGTGCGCATGGCGTACCAGATGGCGGGGGTGCGGCCGGAGCAGGTGCACTACACGCGCCTGCTGCAGACCGGACTCCTGCTGGTGGCGGCCGGAGTGGGGGTTTCGCTCGTGCCGGAATCGTTCCAACTGATGCACGTCCGGGGGGTCGCCTACAGGAGGCTGCGGGTGGACCCGCCGCTGTGCGAGATGGTTGCCGTGTGGCGCCGGGACAATGCCTTGCCGCTGCTCGCGCGCTTTATCCGGTGCCTGCCGGAATTGGGTTGAGACTCCTAATAATTATTTCTTATCACCAGGGCACGATCTTACTATTGGACGGGGCGCCGCCGCCGGGGTAATATAATAGCATCAAGATAATAAGGACCCGAGCCAGCCGGAAAGATCCAGAAGGCTCTGCCGGCCGACACGGTGTGGGGTAGGGTACTCCCGGTAGGTCAGTTCCGCGGAACTTTTGTGGATGAGGTCCCGGGCACGGCGGGCGAATTCCACGGGAACGACCGTGTCGGCGGTGCCGTGGGCCAGGAACAGGGAAAGCCCTTCCAAGCGGTCCCACGTGAACTCGAGCGACGTGTTCTCGGGGACGTAGCCGCTGTGGGCGACGACGCCGCGCACCTCACCGGGAGCCGTCAGGGACAAGGCTAAGGCCATGACGCTCCCCATGCTGAAGCCGAGCAGGAACACCTTCCGGTGGTCCACCGGGTAGCCGGTTTTTACGTCGCGGACGAACAGCCGCAGCCGGCACAGGCTCTCGGCGAACTGCTCCGGGTGGGGGGTGAAGGGGGCCGGGATGTCGTACCAGGTGCAGGCGCCCGGTTGCCGCCCGTAGGGGAAGGGGGCACGCACGCTCAGGATAAAGAAGCGCGGGTCGAGGTGGGGCGCGAGCCTCAAAAGGGTGTCTTCGCGGGCTCCCTGCCCGTGCAGCAGGATCAGGGCCGGGGGTGCGCCGGCGCCGGCCCGGGCGGGCGGCAGGAGCCTGTGAACGAGCGTCGACGATATCGGGTTGGTTTCCATGAGCTTTGAGGCCCTCCCCCGCGCCCGGAAGGCCGCAATAGTGTGCCATCCGGAGCGGCGTTTGTCGAGAATCGGGGCCGCTTGGCCCGGTGTGGAGCCCTGGGTTCGCAACCGGTGCGAAATGGGGCATTATGGGATTTCATCATGCGGAGCGGACCGGGGAACGGGGTTCGCTCCGGACGTTTACGATCGCAAGGGAAAGAGGAATCATGGCTAAGGCATTGGAAGGCGTCAGGGTGCTAGATTTTACGCAGTATCTGTCCGGCCCGCATTGCACGGCGGTGCTCAGCGAACTGGGGGCCGAGGTTATCAAGGTGGAGATGCCGGTCCGCGGCGAACCGGAACGGGTGGCCATGCCCAAGACCCCGAAGAAGGAATCCTACCAGTTCCTCTCCTACAACCGGGGCAAGAAGAGCGTCACCCTGAACCTGAAGGCCCCGCGCGGGATTGAAATCGCCCGGCAGCTGGCGGCCAAGGCCGATATCCTCGTGGAGAACTTCGCTCCCGGGGTCCTGGAACGGCTGGGCCTCGGGTACGAGGAGGCGAAGAAGATCAACCCTTCGATCATCTACGCCTCCATCTCCGGTTTCGGCCAGACCGGCCCCCGCCGCAACGACGTGTGTTACGACGTGGTGGCGCAGGCGATGGGCGGGCTGATGAGCGTGACGGGGTATCCCGACGGCGAGCCCCTCAAGGCCGGGATCTCGCTCGGCGACTACATGGGGGGCTACAATGGCGCCATCGCCATCCTGGCGGCCCTCTACCACCGGAAAATGACGGGGGAGGGGCAGTCGATCGACATCTCGATGCAGGACGGCATTTGGGCGATGGTGTTTCCGGACCGCGCCAATTACTTCGACACGCTCGAGGTCCCGAAGCGGTTCGGGAACAAGCTGAGCAGTTCGGCCCCCTTCGGCGCCTTCAACGCCAAGGACGGGTACGTGGTGATCTGCACGATCACCGACGCCCAGTGGCAAAAGGTGCTGCAGGCCATGGGGCGCGAGGACCTCGCGGGGGAGGAACGCTTCGCCACGCGCGAACTCCGGACCCGGCACATGGTCGAGGTCGACCGCCTGGTCGAGGAGTGGTTGAAGGAGAAAACGGTCGACGAGGCCATCGCCGAGCTGAAGAAATACCAAGTCCCCTGCTCCCCGCTTCCCACCTTCGACCAGGTGGCTTCCGACCCTCACCTGCTCGAGCGGGAGATGATCGTGGAAGTCGATCAGCCGGTGTCCGGGAAGGTGAAGCTGATCGGATCGGTGTACAAGATGTCCCGCACGCCGGGGGACCGCACCATGCGGGCGCCCGAAGTCGGCGAGCATAACGAGGAGATCTTCGGCGGGCTTTTGGGCATCGATGCCGCGGAACTGGAAAAACTTGGGGAGGAGAAGGTCATCTGAGCCCCGGCGCCCGCGCGTCCGCGGCGGTTTTCGTTGACAAAGCGGGGTGTTTCAATGTAATAAAAGTGCCCTTTGTTGGTTGCCCGAACTCTGGAATCATCCTGCGCAGGGCGATGGTTGCGCCGGCACTTAAACTTTTTTGCAAGCCTGGAGGTAAATCCATATGATGAAAGGTCAAGAGTTTTTGGATGTACTCACATCGAGAAAGAGCATCCGCAGGTACAAGCCCGATCCGGTACCGGACGAGATGATCGACATGATCCTCGAGGCCGCCCGCTGGGCGCCGACGGGGGAAAACTACCAGCCGTGGAGGTTCATCGTGATCCGCGACCAGGAAACGCGGAACAAGATCGGTGATCTCTCCAAGCAGGGGAGTGGTTCGCGCATGACCGCCTGGTACTGCCTCAACGAGCTCCAGCAGAGGTTCGAGGGGATCGAGGATCCCGAGAAGCGGGCGGGCGTGCTGGAATTCATGTATTCCGGGAGAGTGTCCGAGTTCTGCAAGCAGGCGCCCGTCGTCATCGCCGTGATCGGCGACCTGCGCGTCGGCAGCGTGGATGTTCCCTACGACCTCTGCGCCGCCATGGAGAACATGATTCTCCAGGCGCACGCCATGGGTCTGGGCACCTGCTGGGTCTACGGCCCGGTGGCCAGCACGCGCGACGCCATCCGGTTCAAGGACATCCTGGGCATTCCGCAGGGGATGGGCAAGTACAAGGTGCTCTCCTACCTCGCGGTCGGTTATCCCCTTGAAAAGCGCAAGCATCCAAGGCCCAAGATAGACCTCAAGGAGATGGTGTACTGGGAAAAATACGGAAACAAGGAGAGGATCTAAATGGATACCATTAAATATTGTAATCAGTTAGTTGCTAGGCTTGAAACTCTCATGTTTCAGGAACTCTCCGGCATGGCCTACTGGAAGTGCGAGTTCGTGGGCCCCGACTTCATCCGTGCCCAGAACATCCAGGGGAAAACGGTGCCTGAAATCGTCGAATCCTGCACCAAGGCGATGAAGGAAGCGGGGATCGTGGCCGACATCTCCTACAAGACCGGCGGCGAGGGGCTCATGCTCAAGCTGAAGGTCAAGGGCTGCATGCACCATGAAAAGGAAGCGCTGGTCAAGGCGGAAGGGGTGGCCCCCTACATCTGCCCGGTCGCCAACATGGTGCTGGACCAGATCCACGAAAAGCTGAAGTACGAAACCAGCTACCTGTCCAAGATCGCCATCGATCCGGACCGGAACCTGTGCCTCCTCTACCTGGCCCTGTACGAGACCGCCGACAAGATCGGTTGCGTTTCCGACTGGCTCAAGGATGACGAGGACGCCGAGTGGCTGAAGGCGCAGCCTTCGCAGATTCTGGCCGCCGAGGACAGGAAAAAGAAGTAGGCAAATCCCGGTTGGCTTTTGGGAGCCTTCCGCGGCGCGCCCGGGAAGGGTGTGGCGGCGGAAGGCTCCTTTTTTTTGGTGTGCCCGATCTAGGCGGACGGCCGGCGCATGACGGCCCGGATCGCCTTGACGATCTTCGCCCGGTCGGGAAGGACGTACTTCTCCAGCGGCGGGCTGAAGGGGATGGGGACGTCCAGCCCGCACACCCGCGCCGGGGCCGCTTTGAGCCGGGCGAAGGTCGTGCGGTCCGACGACGCCAGGGCTACGATCTCCGACGCCGCGCTGCAGGTCCGGCAGGCCTCGTCGACTACCACTAGGCGCCCCGTTTTGCGGACCGAGCGGAGGATGGCCTGCCGGTCGAGCGGAACCAGCGTCCGGGGGTCGATCACCTCCGTGGATATTTTCCCCTCCAGTTCCACCGCCGCCTCCAGGGCCACGTGCGCCATTCGGCCCAGGGCCACCACGGTCACGTCCGACCCCCGCTTGCGGACCGCCGCCTTGCCGAAGGGGAGGAAATACTCCTCCTCCGGCACCTCGCCCTCGCTCCGGCCCAGCAGGAAAGGCTCGAAGGAGATGACGGGATTAGGGTCGACCAGGGCCGTTTTGAGGAGCCCCTTGACGTCGTAAGGCGTCGTCGGCAGGAGGATTTTCAGCCCCGGTACGTTCATGAACATGGAGTAGGGGCTGATGGAGTGTTGCGCGCCCCCGGAAAAGCCCGCGCCCACCGTCATGCGGATCAGGACGGGGAGCTTCGCCTGGCCGCCGAACATGTAGGTGAGCTTGGCGGCGTGGTTCATGATCTGGTCCAGGGCGACAAAGCCGAAGGTGGCCATCCGGAGGTTGACCACCGCTCGGAACCCCGATCCCGCCAGCCCGATGGCCGTACCCACGAAACTGTTTTCCGCGATCGGCGTGACCCTCACCCGTTCCGTCCCGAATTCCTCCGTGAGGTCGGCCGCCAGGTCGGTGGAGAGGTGGACGCAGCGCGGGTTCTTGCGGAATTCTTCCTGGATGGCCTCGTTCGCCGCCTGGTCATAGGTGATCTTGCGCATGCTTCCCTCGCTCGGTTTAAGAGGAATAGACGTCGTGTAACGCGTCCTGCGGTTGCGGGTAGGGGCTGCTGAGGGCGAAATCATGTGCCGCGTCGACCTGCCGCATGATCTTTTCGTCGATCGCGCGGAGCTTCGCGGGTGAGAGCACGCCGCGGTTGCGCAGCTTCTTCTCCATGGCCGCCACCGGGCATTTCCTCTTCCACTCCTCCAGTTCCCCGGCGGGGCGGAGGTCCTCCAGCTGCTGCGAAAGGAAATGCTTGTGCCAGCGATAGGTGCGGCATTCCAGGAAGAAGGGGCCCTCCCCCTTGCGGATCCCGGCGACGGCGGCGCCCGCGGCGCGGTAGACCTCCTCCACGTCGTTGCCGAAAATCACCCGGGCGGGGATGTTGTGCGCCTTGGGGATCCGGGAGATCTCCCCGGCGGCCATGGCGTAGGCGGCCGGGGTGTTGACCCCGTACTGGTTGTTCTCGCACACGAACAGGAGCGGCAGCTTCCAGATCCCCGCCAGGTTCAGGGCTTCGTGGAATTCCCCCTCGTTGCAGGCCCCGTCACCGAAGAACACCGCGGCGATGTCCCCTTTCCCCTCCAGTTGTGCGGCGAAAGCGGCCCCGGTGGAGATCGGCAAGCCGGCGCCCACGATGCCGTCCGCCCCCAGCATCCCCACGCTGAAGTCGGCGATGTGCATCGATCCCCCCTTCCCCTTGCAGTACCCGGTCTTCTTGCCGTAGATTTCGGCCATCATCCGCTTCAGGTCGGCCCCCTTGGCGATGCAGTGGCCGTGCCCTCGGTGGTGGCTGACGATGCGGTCCCGCCGCCTCAGGTGCCGGCACACGCCGGCGGCGATGGCCTCCTGCCCTATGTAGGAGTGGACGAATCCCGGGATATTCCCGGCGGAAACCTCCCGGACGAGGCGCTCCTCGAAGCGGCGGATCGTCAGCATGGTGGTGTAGAGTTCGATCAGGACCTTGTCGTCGGGCTGCACGGAATCTCCCCTTTTCAGAAATGCGCGATCGTGGTGTCGAAGGCGCGCGCCGCCGCCTCTTCGAGGGGCAGGGCCCGCATTTCATGGCTCAGGACCTCGATCCCCCAGGGGCCGTCGTACCCCGCCGCGAGGATCCGGCGGATGAATCCCCTGATGTCGAATTCCCCCTCCCCGCAAAGCCTGCGGTGGTTGATGGTGTCCTCGTGCAGGCTCCAGGGGCAGGTGAGCGTCCCGTCGTTGATCTCGACCCCCAGGAGAAAGCGGGAGGGGATACGGGCGACCTTCTCGTAGGGGATCCCCAGCTTGACGATGTGCCACAGGTCGATCATGATGCCGCCGTTCTCCCGGTCCGCTCCCGTGACCATCTCCAGGGTTTCGGGCAGCGTCTTGATCATGGCGTCGACGATGAGCTCGAACAGGATGCGGGTCCCGTAGTCGCGCGCGTCGTCGCACAGGGCGGCAAAGGATTCGATCAGCCGGGGCATGGGCGTAACCTGGGAATCGAAGTCACCCGCCTTGATGTGGCGGGCGCCCAGCGCCTCCGCAGCCTCGAGCAGCAGGTGCTTGACCCGGTCCGACTCCTTTTTCTTTTCTCCCTCCAGGAACCAGTCGGAAATGAACTCCAGCTCGACGTGGCGGATGTTGTTGTCGTCGAGGATATGCCGCATTTCCCGGAGCGAGCGGCGCTCGAGGGTGTGCTCGAGGTCCGCCTCCTTCAGGCCGATCCCCGCGAACCCCGCCCGCGCCGCGGCTTCCACCCGGTCCCGGAAATCGAAGGGGCTGAATTCCTGCTCCGAATGGGGATGAACGTTCCCTGCGATCGTCCAGTAGGACGCGATTAGATCGACCTTTCCCATGCGCGCACTCTCCTTGCCAAACCCGCCCCATCCTATGCGAACGCGCCCCGGGGAGTCAATTGCGTTGGGGGCGGCCCCGGTCCGGGAGCCGCGTTGCCAGGCGTCGTCCAAGGCGGGGGTGTGAGTCAGGGGCAGCGCAGCACGCCCCGGGCCCACAGGCAATGGCCGCACACGGGGAACGGGTTGCCGTGGCAATCGGTCTCGTTCCCCTCGGCGAATTCGCATCCACAGCAATCGATGCAGGGTGAAAACTCGAAAGTCCTCACCCGCTGCCTGAAAGCGGCGTAATCGGGCTGGCGCCAGATCGACCCCAGGGAGTGTTCCGCCAGGTTCCCGTATTCGCAGCGCCGGAAAGTCTTTTTCCAGTCCCGGATGTAACAGGTATAGGAGTGCAGCAGCGGCGGGCAGGGGCTGACCCCGCCGTGGCAGGATACCGCCAGGCTCCCGGGCCGGATGAAGGGGCAGTAGTTATTGCGCTGGCCCAGGTTGAGGTCGAGGTAGCTCAGGTTCGCCTGCTGGCGGGCCACGGCGGCCACGGCTTCTAGGGTTTCCCGGCTCCAGTCCATCCGGGGGAGAATCCAGAGCGGGTTGCGCGGGTCCCCCCCGGACTCGTGGCTGGTGGGGGACAGGTCGTAGAGGACCTGGTCCTGGAGTTCGGGCGCGTAGGGCAGCACGTTCGAGACCAGGATGAAGGAAGCCCTGATCTTTTTGGCGATCTCCTGGAGCCCGGGCAGTTCGTGGATGTTGCTCTTCATCGCCACGAACTCGATCCCGATCCGCACCGGCGCCGGCGGCATGGAATCGAGCACGTCCTCCAGGGGGTAGATGTAATCCGCCATCTCGATGGGGGGCGAGGGCTCCCCGGCCACTTCCCGGAGCCACGCCATGGTTTCCTCTTTCACCCCCCTTCCGGCGCCGGGGGGCGTGGTGTGCTTCACCAGGCTCCAGAGGTAGAGGGTGCGGACATTGCCCACGATCCGGTCGAGTGACGCCCCGGGCCGGATGGCGCCGTGCGAAGGGTCCGAGGTCCCGTCAATGGAGACGGTGACCTGGTCCAGGCCGGCATCCACCAGTTGTTCCGCCAGCGCCGAGGTCAGGAGCATCGCGTTGGTCGTCATCTCCGTCCGCAATCCGCTGTCGTGGGCCAGCCGGATCATGTCGGGGAAGCGGGGGTGCAGGAGCGGCTCCCCGAAGCCGGCGAAGGCGATCGTTTCCGCCTCCGGGAAGTCAGCCAGCCCCTCGATCAGGTTCCGGTATGCGGGCCAGGACAAATCCTCGAACGATTCGTCCCAGGAGTGGCGGATGCAAGTGACGCAACTGAGGTTGCAGCGGTTGGTGGGTTCTACGTAGATCTTGGTCAGGGGATCGGAGGCGCGGTCCGCCGGGGCGGGGGGCGCGGCGCCGCCGGGTCTCTCGTCGTTCATCTCTTTGTGGGTTCCTTCGGTGGATGGCGGACAATCCGCCCGGACGGGCCCCGTTCGGGCCGCTTCCCGTCGGCAGGACCGGCGAAAAGCGGCCCACGGAGGGTCAGCCCCCCTCCATGTGGGGGTAGAGCTGGACGAAGTCGCCGTCCCTGACGACGCTGTCCAGGGGGGCCCAGACGCCGTTGATGAGCAGCATACCCACGCTGTCGGGGGGGAAGCCGAGCCGGGCTTCGAGCTCCGGCAGGGTCAGGGATGCGCCGATATCGAGCGTTTCCCGGTTCTTGCCCGCCATTTCCGCCAGCATCAGGTTGTATTCCAACTCGATCATCGAGGTTTCCCTAGCGCAGTACCCCCTTCTGCATCTCCGCGTCGGAGAGATCGAACACCGAATTGTTGGGAGGCAATGGAATACGGTACATGTACTCCGGCAGCTTGTCCTGGGAAGGAGCGATGCCGGCCTTGACGTTGAACTCGTACTCCAGGCGCGCGGTCTCGTGCCCCTGCTCCCAGAACTCCTCCACCGTCATCTTGTCACCGCAGATGCCGTAGATGAACCGGGGGAAGAGCTCCGGTTTCTTGAACAGGTAGGACCGGACGAAGATGCAGAAGCCCGTGGTCTCGAGCCCCGCCATCTGCAGCTGGGTCTTGCGGGACAGGTCCCCCTGGCCTTCGGTGGCCAGGGGCGGCATGGTGGCGCGCGCCCCGTAGAGGTTGCCCATGGTGTGGTCGGCCCCCATGGGGTTCATGGCGAAGGTGACGCCGTTCCCCTTCAGGGCGCGGGGGTCGTAGGCGGGCATCGCCTGCCCCTTGGTCATCGGCAGGTCGTTGATCCCAAGCACTTCCCCCGTGATCTTGACGCCGTTGCCGATTACGCGTCCCAGCGGCGTGGCGGCTTCGACCTCGGCCAGCAGCTTCATGAAGCTCTCTTCGTTGCCGAACTCGGCCAGGCCCGCTTCCGCGGCCACTCCCAGGGCGGCCCCGATCTCGATGGCGTCCTGCCCCAGGTCGTTCACCTTGTCGTTGAGGTGGGCGATACTGTCGAGGCTCCCGAGGCACAGGTTGGAGCCGAGGAGCGACAGGTTTTCGTACTGGAGGGTGGAGCAGATGGCATTGCCGTTCTCGTCGGGGAAGACCGAGAGGCACTTGATCATGCAGCCGTTCATGCACGACTGGCCGGTTTTGCCGTCGCCGCCGCGGGCGCGGATGAGTTCGACCAACTTCTCGCCGCCGATTTCAGTGTGAAAGTCGAAGGCTCCCAGGGTGAAATTGCGTGTAGGGCACAGGCCCAGCTCGTTGACGATCTTGAACATGCCGGAGGTGCCGTAGGTCTGGTTGGACTTCTTGATGGTGGGCATGGCGTCGATGAGCATCTGGTGGAAGTCCTTGGCGGCCTCGTTGAAGGCGGCCTTGTCGAAGTATTCCACCTTGGAAATCTTGGCCGGGACGATGACGATGGCCTTCAGCCGCTTGCTCCCCATCACGGCGCCCATGCCGCCGCGCGCCGCGAAGCGCATCTCCCCGCGTGGGGCGGCGACGGCGACGCCGGCGCCGCGCATCAAGCGTTCGCCGGTGGGGCCGTTGCAGATGACGCCGGCCTTTTCGCCGAAGCGCGCCCGCAGCGTCTTGAAGGTGTCGCGCACCCCCAGGTACTCGAGCTCGTTCATGGCTTCGAGCCGGATTCCCTCGTCGGAAATCACCAGCACGTAGCTGTTGCGGTCGTCAGCGGCGGGCAGCCGTTCAATGATGACGGCCCGGATGTTGTGGCGCGCCAGGTCGTTCCCCGCCGTGCCGCCCGCGTTGGCTTCCTTGATCCCCTGGGTGAGCGGGCTCTTTCCCCCCACGGAGAGCCGGCCGGAGCTGGAGAGCAGGGTGCCGCCCAGCAGGCCGGTGCAGAAGATGAGCTTGTTGTGGATCCCAAGGGGCTCGCAGGTCGGGTCGACCTCGTCGGTGAGAAAGCGGGCGATAAAAGCGCGGCCGCCGTAGCGGTTGTATTTCCCGGCGTCCTCCTGGGTGATTTCCTTGGTTTCCATGTCGACTCTGATGATTTTCGTCATAAAGGATGTCTCCAACAAAGAAATGATTCCGGTATGGACACGATCGCTTCACGGCCTCCGTCAGCCCTCAGGATGACGCGGCCTCCCCGCGGTTTCCGCACGTGGGGCAATCGGGACGCCGCCCTGCGACCAGGGGCGACAGCGTCCATGCGGAGCCGTCAAACAACATCAATCTCCCCGCCGGGCCCGGGCGTCCCAGCAACATCTGGAGCACCGCCAGGGCCTCCATGGAGCCTATGACGCCCGCCATGGGGCCCAGGGACACCGGCGCCCTTCCTCCGGGCTTCCGCTTTTCGAACCAGCACGAAAGGCAGGGCGTACTGCCCGGCACAACGGTTGTGACATACCCGCCCCAGCCGTCGATGCCGCCGTCCACCAGCGGTCTGCCCGCCGCGACACAGAGGCGGTTGGCCAGCAGCCGGGTTTCCCGGTTGTCCAGGGCCAGCGCCACGAGGTCGCTCCCGGCCACCAGCGCCGGGCCGTTCTCCCCGGTGAAACGCGCCGCGATGGGCGTCAGCCGCACCGTGCGGTTCAGCGCCGCGAGCCGCTCCGCCGCTTGCCCGGCCTTCGGGCGACACAGGTCATTCTCCGCGTAGAGGATCTGGCGGTTCAGGTTGCTTTCCGCCACCCGGTCCTCGTCCACGAAGGTCAGGGTCCCGACTCCGGCTGCAGCCAGGTAGAAGAGCAGGGGGGAACCCAACCCCCCGGCGCCCACCACCAGGACCCGGGCGCGCGCGAGCTTTTCCTGGCCCTCCGCCCCAAGCAGCGCGAGCTGCCTGGCGTAGCGTTCCCCGCTCTGCGTCATAGCCTCACGCCCACCGCGACCTCACGAACTTACCATTATAACTCAGGTTCCGCTATATGCCATGCCAATAGCTTCCCTACTGGATTGGTTTTTGGGTGTTGGTGCCGCTGCCGGACGGATGTGAGTGCATGGAGTGGATGACCCCGGGATCTACCTGACGGGGCGGGACTTGGAGACGATGGTGGCAAGGGAGGCTTCGCCCACCTCCTGGGAGATGTCGTGCGTCAGCTGCATGATCGCTTCCCCCATCTCCGGGAGCCGGTTCCGGGAGAGCCGGAAGGAGGGACCTACGATGGCGATCGAGGCGATCGGGTTATGATCGGCGTCGAACAGCGGGGCGGCGACGGCGTTGATGTCCGGTTCGTATTCCTCTTCCGCGATGGCGTAGCCGCGTTCCCTGATTTCCCCCAGGCTGGCGAGCATCTCGGGAATGGTCCGCTTGACCAGGGAGTTCCCTTCGGCGAGGTTTTTTTCCAGGATCGGCAGGACCGTTTTTTGGGGGAGAAAGGCCAGGATCGCCTTGCCGCTCGCCGTGAAATAGGCCGGCAGGCGCTGGCCGACCGCGGCGGCGATCTTGACGCGCTGCGAGCTTTCGATCACCTCCAGGTACATTACGTGCGACCCCTCCAGGATCGACATGTCGACGGTCTCGTCGTATTGGGAGGAGAGGCGCTGGAGATAGGGGACAGCCCAGCGTTGCAGCTCGATGTCTTGCAGGACCAGGGAGGCCATTTCGATGAGCCGGAACCCGAGCCTGTAGAGCCCGGTGGCCTTGTCCCGGGTGATGAAGCGCTTGCTCTCGAGGGTGGTCAGGAGGCGGTGGACCGTGGTCTTGGACATCTGGACCGCCTCGGCGATCTGGGTCAGCGACCGGGTCGGTTCTTCCCGGGAGAAACAGAGCATGATATCCAGGGCCCTTTCGACGGCCCTTACGGATTGGGGCAAAACCTACCTCCTTGTGGGGATCTGGCGAACTGCGCGGGGTCCTTGCGCCCCGGCGTGGATACACCCCGGGCGCAAGGACCCCGGGAGCGGATGCGGGGGGGATGCGCCCGAAGAGTTTCCCCGGACACATCCCCCGCATGGTTGGAAATCGTTACGGACTATGGGGGATAAGCGACGGTGTAGATGTGCTTTCCGCCGTTGAGCGGTCCCTTCAGGAGATCTTCGATCTCCTTGGGGTCGCGCTGCGTGACCATGTCCGCCGGGGGCAGCTTGCCCGCCGGGAACGCGGTCATGATGTCCGTGATCAGCTTGCACATGTAATCCAGCAGTTCGTTGAGGCCCGCATAGGCCTTTTCCGCACGTGCCAGCGTCGGGCTGCCGATGACGCCTTCCGGATATACATTGACCTCCGAGCCGCTCAAGCCGATATGTTCATGTCCCTTGATCGGCCGGTGGTACACCTCGCCCCCGCCGTCCACGTGTCCCTTCGGGATGAACCCGAAGGGTTTGTTGTCCACTGCCAGGCTCATGTCGCAGAATTCAGGGAAGAGCGCCAGCGAATACGACGCCTCCGCTTCATCCGCGTGAGCGAACGGGGTTTCAAAAGGACCACCGTATTCCTTGGTCTTCAGGTGGTCGTGAATGACGGTCTCCCAGTGCAGCGAAACCAGGACCGCAGGCACCTGGTACTTCTTCGCCCACTGATGGAGCGCCAGGGGAATGACCTCCTCCTGGCCATGGCCGTTCAGGAAGATCTGTTTCCTGAAGCCCATGTTCCAGAGGCCGGCGATGATGGCCCGCAGATTGGCCAGGAAGGCGTCCTCGGGAACGACCACCGTGCCCGGCATGCCGAGATGGTTGAACGGGTGAGACCCGTACCAGACCGGCATGGCGATGGTGCACCCCATCTTCGCCGCGACCTGTTCGGCCATGCGGGTGACGAGGAAGGTGTCTTCGCCGACGGGTTGCGAGTCCCCGTGACATTCAGTACTCCCGATCGGAACGATGATCAGGTCGTTTGTCTTGAGGCGCTCGTTGATCTGCGTCATGTTCATGGTCTGGAGATAGACCCCGGGGGTTTCCATTTGACCGCCCTTGGGGGGCAGTTCCCAGGGGCCCCAATCTCCCCATTTGCTAGCCATGATTCCTCCTGTTCTTCGGAATCAGATTCCGCTTATAGATAACTTAAACAACCGGGATGCACATGTCGGCCGCGCGCTTTCCGGACTGCTTCATTTCCGGATAGAAGCGCTTCACCATCTCGACGACGATGGCCGCCTGTTCTGCCATTCTCTTCCCTTCCGTGGCGCCGGTCATTTCGCCGTGGCCGCCGATGACGGAGTTGCCGGTCTTGAGGTGTACCGGGGCCGCCACGCGGACGATCTCGGGGGCTTCGTACACGCGGATGAATCCGCCTGAGCCCGGAGGGTTGTCGGTGTGCACGTCAAGCGGGGTGTCCACTGCCTGGCGCAGGGCCGCGTGCATCGGGATCTGCAGGTCGCGGATCGGGTTGATGCTGTCGGCGCCGAGGTCGCTCAGCAGTTTCACGGACGCCGGGTTGCAATGGCCGAGGTGGGCCGAGGTCTTGAAGTGGATGTCCTTGGGGAGGTCGCCGTTCTTGCGCATCTCGTTGACGACCCAGAGGAAACCTTCGTCATAGGCCAGGAAGCCGCGGCAGCCCAGCTCGTAGCCGCGCTTGATGTCTTCGATGGCGCGCAGAACCTGTTCCATGCCGCGCAGGCGGTAGCTGACGCGAACGCCCTGGGGGGACAGAACCGTGGCGCCGGTGTCGTAGGTGGCGCGGGGGCCGGTGGAGAGAAGGAGCTCGCAACCGTATTCATTGCAAAGTTTGCAGTATTCCTTGATCTCCTGTGCGGTGTGACGGAACATGCCGAAGGTTTCGGTGATCCGGTTGATCGTGATTCCCAGTTCGGTGGACCTGTCGAGGAGCGCGGCAACGGTTGTCGAGGAGTTGACCGTCGGGCATTCGATGCGGAAGTGCGCCCCGTCGGGGAAGCGCTTGGTTGAAGTGGGCAAATCGAAGGCGTCGCCCTCGGGCAGCCCAAGTCTTTTCATGGCTTTGCGTGTCTGTTCAAAAATCATGACTGCGTTCTCCTTTTTAGTTGCTGAAATTAACTGCAGTGGGACGGCAGGGGGGGGCAATAAACCCAAACGATCTTCAGCGGTTCATCGCCGATATTTTCCACGCGATGCTTCACTCCGAGCGGCGAATAGAAAGCGGTTTCGGGACCGATCTCCCAGGAGCCCACGCCTTCCAGCACGATCCGGGCGCGACCGCTTATCAGGAACAGGACTTCTTCCGATTCCTCATGCGTGTGGTCGGGGATCTGGCTGCCGACTTCGGTGATGTTCATGCCCATGGAACAATTTTTGACCTGGCCGAACTTGGGGGCCAGGAGAAGTTTGGACGTGCGGGGAGGAGTCTTGAACTCGCCCTTGACGTCAGCTGCTTTTACAAATGGCAAAGGATTCATACGATGTCTCCAATCTGTTCTGTTCCATTACACGGAATTGAGTTTCATTCTACAACGCATTCCATTTAGTGTCAATCGATTTCACGGATTGAAACTCGTTTCCTTCTCACCGAATTGACAACCGTCCCAAGGCGAACTATTCTGCGGTGTGGAATAAAATTCCATTATGCGAAACTGGCCCCCGCGAAGATCGTGGATTTATTTGCGATGACAGGGGTTATCACGAAATAAGGCGGCCATGGACCCGACCGCCCGGCGCTGGTCCCCTCCCCGTCCGGGCCGTAAACCGCAAACCGGGAACCCGATTTTGAAAGAAGCCAAGCCGAAGGAATCCGATTACCTCCACTGCATCCGTTGCGGTCTCTGCCTGGCTTCCTGTCCCACCTACCGGGAAGTCGGGACGGAGACGGCGTCGCCGCGCGGGCGGGTAGCGCTGACGCGCAAGGGGCTCGAGGGGGAACTCGAACTCAGCCCCAACCTGATCGAGCAGATGTACGGGTGCTTCGCCTGCATGGCCTGCGACGCCGCCTGCCCGGTGGGGATCCGCCCCGCCGATTTGGCGCTCTCCATGCGCCAGGTCGGGGAGGGGATCCGCCCGGCCCGGTGGAAACAGTGGCTTTTCGGCGGCCTCCTGTCCCACGCCGGCCGCATGGAACTGGCGCTGCTCCCGCTGCGGCTCTACGAGAGGCTGGGAGTCCGCCGGCTGGTCTACCTGTTGGGCCTCAACCGCCTGCTGCCGGCGAAGATCCGGGACCTGGAGGCGATGCTCCCCCGTATCCCGCTGCGCCCCCTGCGCCGCGTTCTCCCCGAGGTGACCCCGGCGCGGGGCGGGGAGCGGCACCGGGTCGGCTTTTTTCTGGGGTGTGCCCAGAGCCTCCTCTTCGCCGACCAGAGCGCCGCCACGCTGCGCGTCCTGGCGCGCAACGGCTGTACCGTCATCACCCCGAAGGAGGTCGTGTGCTGCGGGATGCCGGCGCGCGGGTACGGCCGAATGGACCTTGTCAGGGAGCAGGCGCGGCGTAATATTGAACTCTTCGAGCGTTGCCGGGTGGAGCGGATCGTCACCGATTGCGCCACCTGCGGGTCGACTTTGAAGGAATACGGCGCGTTCTTTGCCGGGGAGCCCGGGTGGGAAGCGAGGGCCCGGGCTTTCGCTGACAAGGTCCGGGATATCAGCGAGTATCTCCTGGAGATCCCGCTGGCCAGGCCTACGGGGCGCGTGGAGGCCGTTGTGACCTACCACGATCCCTGTCACCTCCGCCGGGGCCAGCAGCTGTGGCGTGAACCGCGCCGGCTGCTCGGTCTCATCGACGGCCTCCAACTGGTGGAACTGCCGGAGGCGGACTGGTGTTGCGGTTCGGCCGGCAGCCAGTTGATCACGCATCATGCTCTGTCCCGGAGGGTGCTCGACCGGAAGCTCGACAATATCGCCGGGACCGGGGCGCGGATCCTGGCCTCCGGCTGCCCCGGCTGCCAGATGCAGCTGAATACGGGGCTGCGGCGGCGCGGGCTGCCTGTGCGGGTGGTGCAACCGGTGACCCTGCTCGACGAGGCCTACGGGGGTAAAGATGCAGAGTAAGGTGATCGACGCGTTCATCCGGGTTGCCGGCAGGGACGGGGTGCTCTTGACGCCCGAGGACCTGGCCGTCTACAGCTACGACGGCACCTTCGCCGAGGGGGTTCCCGAGGTGGTGGTCCTGCCCCGGTCAACCGCACAGGTGGTCGGGGTGGTTGAGATCGCCGCCGAAAACCGCCTCCCGGTGATCGCGCGCGGCATGGGATCGGGACTGGCCGCGGGTTCGATCCCCTGCCGCGCCGGCGGGGTCGTAGTTTGTTTCACCCGCATGAACCGGATCATCGAGATCGACGAGGCCAACTCGACGGTACGGGCGGAGGCGGGGGTGGTGACCGCCGACCTGCAGGCGGAGGTCGAAAAGCGGGGCATGTTCTACCCCCCCGACCCTTCCAGCATCCGCCATTCCACCATCGGGGGGAACATCGCCTGCAACGCCGGCGGGCCCCGCTGCCTGAAGTACGGGGTGACGGGCAACTACGTCCTGGGGCTCGAGGTGGTGCTGGCCGACGGGCGCGTCCTCAACACCGGAGGGAAGCCGATCAAGGACGTCACGGGCTACAATTTGACCGGGCTGTTCACCTCCTCCGAAGGCACCCTCGGGCTGATCACCGGGGCGCTGCTGCGGCTGGTGGCCCGCCCGCGCTTTGCGAAGACGGCGCTGGCCGAGTTTGACCGCCTCGAGGACGCCTCCCGGGCGGTCAACGCGGTGCTGGGGGAAGGGATCGTCCCCGCCAGCCTGGAGCTGATGGACCGGACCGCCATCGGCTGTATCGAGGAAGCGATGCACCTCGGTCTCGACACCGGGGTGGAGGCTGCGCTGATAGTGGAAACGGACGGCGCCGACGAGGGCACGGTGGCACGCGAGGTGGAAAGCGCGGGCCGGATCTGCCGGGAAATCGGCGCCCGCACGGTGAAGGTGGCCCGCACGGAAGAGGAGCGGGCGGAGCTGTGGCGGGCGCGGCGGTCGATCTCCCCTGCGCTTGCGCGCAAGGCGCCCAACAAGCTGGGGGAGGACATCACCGTTCCCCGCAGCGCGATTCCCGAGGTAGTCCGGCGGCTGCGGGAGATCAGTGCGCGGCACGGGCTGCCGATCGTGATTTTCGGGCACGCCGGGGACGGCAACCTGCACCCGAACATCCTCTTCGACAAGCGCAAACCCGGGGAGTGGGAGAGGGTCGGACGGATGGTGGGCGAGATTTTCGCCGCCGCCCTGGCCGTGGGCGGAACCCTTTCCGGGGAGCATGGGGTGGGGGTGCTGAAGCGCCCCTGGTTCGAACGGGCGCTGGGGCCGGTGTCGGTGGAGGTGCAGCGGCGCATCAAGCAGGCGCTCGACCCGCTGAATATCCTGAATCCAGGCAAGATGTTTGAGGACGAGGTTTAAATTCACAAATACGGAGTTATAAAAATGGCTGAAGAAAATGTTTATCTACCGGTGAAGAAAGCGACGGCGTTCATGATCGACGCCCTGCTCAAGATGGGCGTTCCGCAGGCTGACGCCGAAATCGTGGCCGACGTGCTGCTGGCCTCCGACCTGGTCGGAGTCCGGTCCCACGGGATCGCCCACCTGAAGATGTACTACGATAGGATGAAGCAGGGGCTGCAGCAGCCCGTGACCCGGTGGGACATCGTCCACGAGACCCCGACCACGGCTGTCGTCGACGGCGGCAACGGGATGGGGATGGTGGTCGGCCACCACTCGATGAAAATCGCCATCGATAAGGCGCGCAAGATGGGGCTGGGGGCCGTCGCGGTGCGTAACTCGAGCCACTATGGCATCGCGGGATATTACGCGACCATGGCGGCCAGAGAAGGGATGGTGGGGATGAGCGTCACCAACGCGCATCCCTCCATCGCACCCACCTTCGGTGTCGAGCCGATGCTGGGGACCAACCCCATCGCTTTCAGCGCCCCGACCGACGAGTCTTTCCCCTTCCGCTTTGACGCGGCGACGTCCATCGCCCCGCGCGGCAAGATTGAGGTGGCCTCCCGCGCCGGCGAGCCGATCCCGGCCGGGTGGGTGATCCGCAAGGACGGTTCGCTCGTCACCGACAGCACCAACCTGATCGAGGAGATGGACGACTGCAAGGCGGCGCTCCTTCCCATCGGCGGCAGCGGCGAACTGATGGGGGGGCACAAGGGATACGGCCTGGCCACCGTGGTCGAGATCCTGTCGGCCGCCTTCCAGGACGGCGCTTTCCTCTCCGAGCTCCACGATACCGACCATGAGGGGAACATCCACCCCCTGCGCATCGGCCACTTCTTCCTGGCGATCAACATCGAAAGCTTCCTGCCGCTCGAGCGGTTCAAGAAGACGGCGGGCGACATCGTGCGTGAACTGCGCGAATCGCCGAAAGCGCCCGGGGAAAAGCGGATCTATTCCGCCGGCGAGAAGGCCGACGCCATCAGCCGGCGCGTGGCCGCAGAGGGGATCGAGATCCCCCCGGGACTGCAGAAGAACCTGAACGCGCTGCGCGCGGAGCTCGACCTCACCGGCCACGATCTCGGGTTCTAGGAATCCGGTCCCGCCGGCTGAGGCGCGGCACGGCCCGCGGGCCGTGCCGCGCCCACCACGCGCCTCCCCCATCCCGATACCTCTTTATAAACTCGACCTTCTATTGCACAATCGGTGGAGGCCGAACCTTACCTTTCGGCCCCCGCGGGCCGGGGACCGGTCCCCCGTGACGAACCAAAGAGGAGATCATGCCAAAACCGAAAAGCAAGAAACCGGGAATGCCGCCCTACCGGAACGCGCGCCTGTCGGCCGAGCGCCGCACGCGGGACCTGCTCGGGCGCATGACGCTCGAGGAAAAGGGGGCGCAGATGCGGTGCGTCTGGGAGCGCAAGGCGGAAACCCTCGTCGACGGGAAGGGGCGGTTCGACCCGGCCAAGGCGGCGCGCCATTTCCGGGATCGCCTGGGGCTCGGGCAGGTGGGCCGCCCCAGCGACGCCGGCGGCGGGCTCGACGCGCGGGAAAACGCCGAACTGACCAACGCCATCCAGAAATTCTTCATCGAAGAGAGCCGGCTGGGGATTCCGGTGATCTTTCACGAGGAGTGCCTGCACGGCCAGGCGGCTCCCGGCGCCACCAGTTTTCCCCAGCCGATCGGCCTGGGGGCAACCTTCGACCCGGAACTGGTGGAAAGGGTTTTCGAGGCGACGGCGGCTGAAGCGCGCGCCCGCGGGACGCACCAGGCGCTGACCCCGGTCGTGGACGTGGCCCGCGACCCGCGCTGGGGACGGGTGGAGGAGACCTACGGGGAAGATCCATACCTCGCGGCCTCCATGGGGGTGGCAGCCGTGCGGGGTTTCCAGGGGGACGCCCGCTTCCGGAACAAAACGCGCGTCATCGCCACGCTGAAGCATTTCGCCGCCCACGGCCAGCCCGAATCGGGGACCAACTGCGCCCCGGTCAATGTCTCCCGGCGCCTCTTGCGCGAAGTCCACCTCCACCCTTTCAAGGAGGCGATCCGGAAAGGGAAGGCCGTCAGCGTGATGGCGTCCTACAACGAGATCGACGGAGTCCCGTCGCACGCCAACCGGTGGCTTCTCCGGGACGTGCTCCGCAAGGAATGGGGGTTCAAGGGATACGTGGTCAGCGACTATTACGCCATCCGAGAGCTCGCCGAGCGTCCGGGGTTGTTCGGCAACCACGTGGCCGAGGACGGGCGCCAGGCGGCGGCCCTGGCCGCTAAGGCCGGGGTGAATATCGAGCTTCCCGAGCCCGACTGCTACCTCCACCTCGTGGAACTGGTCCGCAAGGGGGTTCTCAAGGAGTCGCTGCTCGACGAGCTGGTGGCGCCGCTGCTGTTCTGGAAATTCAAGCTGGGGCTGTTCGACGACCCTTACACGGACCCGGAGGAAGCGGAGCGGATCTCGGGCTGCGAGGCGCACCGCGCGCTGGCGCTCGAAGCCGCCCGGAAAACGATCACGCTCCTGAAGAACGACAAGCGCACCGTTCCCCTCAACCCGCGCCGGGTGCGGACCCTGGCCGTGATCGGGCCGAACGCCGACCGGGTGCTGCTCGGCGGCTACAGCGGGCGGCCCAAGCATTTCGTCACCCTCCTCGAGGGGATCCGTGCGCGGGCGGGCGGGATCCGGGTGCTCCACCACGAGGGCTGCCGCATCACCGTCGGCGGGTCGTGGCATGAAGACACGGTCGTCACCCCCGACCCGGCCGAAGAGCGGAAAAGGATCGCGGCCGCCGTCCGGGTCGCCCGGAAGGCCGACGCGGTGGTTCTGGCCCTCGGGGGGAATGAACAGACTTCGCGCGAGGCCTGGGGGCGCAACCACCTGGGGGACCGGGCTTCGCTCGACCTGGTCGGGCTGCAGGACGACCTGGTCAACGCCGTCGCCGCCACGGGCAAACCCATCGTCGCCTTCCTCTTCAACGGCCGGCCGTTGTCGATCCGGAATCTCGCCGACAAGGCGCAGGCGATTTTCGAGTGCTGGTACCTGGGGCAGGAAGCGGGGCGGGCCGCGGCCGAGGTTCTCTTCGGCGACGTCAACCCCGGGGGGAAGCTCCCCATCACCATCCCGCGGTCGGTGGGGCACATCCCCTCCTTCTATAACCACAAGCCGGCCGCGCGCCGGGGCTACCTATTCGACGATGTCGGACCGCTTTATCCCTTCGGTTTCGGGCTCAGCTATACCACCTTCAGCTTCGGCCCGCCGCGCCTGGAGAAACGGTCGATCCGGCGCGGGGAGTCGACGGTGGTGAGGGTGGACGTCACCAACACCGGGCGGGTGGCCGGCGAGGAGGTGGTGCAGCTGTACATCCGCGACCGGGTGAGCTCCGTCACGCGCCCGGTGAAGGAGCTGAAGGGGTTCGGACGGATTCCGCTCGCGCCGGGACAGACCGAGACCGTGGTGTTCGAGATCACCCCCGAGCGCCTCGCGTTCTACGACATCGACATGAAATTCCGGGTGGAGCCGGGGGAATTCGAGATCATGACCGGCAACTCCTCCCGCGACGGGGACCTGCAGAAGACGGTCCTGACCGTGAAGAAATAGTAAGGACATCCGGACGGGGAAGAAAGGCGGGGAAGCGCGGGGGGTCAGGGCCCGGCGGCCGCGCGCGCGGTGTCGCGCTCGAGGTGGCGGGCGCCCGCCAGCCAGCAAACGCCGGCCACGAGAAACATCGCGCCGACGACGAGGAAGGACTTGTTCATGTCGCCGTAGCGGTCGTTGAGCAGCCCCACGATGACTGGGGAGATGACGTCCCCGAGGGCGTGGATGACGAAGATGTTCACCGCGTAGCCGATGGCGCGCATGGAGGGGCGGGTGACGTTGGCCAGGATGGTGTTGGTCGGGCCGGTATTGAAGAACAGGCAGAAGCAGGCGAGAAAGACCAGGACCCAGAGCGCCCGGGGACCGGGGGCGTGCAGCGCGGCCAGGAAGAGCGGGAATCCCGCCAGCATGGCGGCGCCGGACACTAGGAAGTAGGAGCTGGGGAAGCGGGAGCGGAGTCGGTCCCCGGCCATCCCGCCGAGGAGGGTGGCGCTGAGGCCGGCCACGGCGGTGATGGCGCCGAACACGATCGTGGAGTTGCCCGGCGCGCCCAGGCGGGTTTCCAGGTAGTAGGGCATCCAGAAGGCGATGCCGCCGATGGCGAACGTCATCGCCGTCATCCCCAGGGTGCAGAAAACATAGGAGGGGGTGCGCGCGAGCACCCAGTATTCCCGCCAGGGGACCTGGGCCTTCCCCCCGGGCCGGGCCGCGCCGGTGCGCGGCGGCTCCTTCATCCGGAAGCACTGCACCCCCAGGAGGATTCCCGGGATGGTCACGAGAAAAAAGACCCAGCGCCAGCTTTCGTGCACGATCCCGAACAGGCTCGAGCCCCAGGCGCCGATGCCGCTTCCGGCGATCCACCCGCCGAGCACGTATCCCAGGGCGCTCCCGACGGGGATGGCTACGTAGAACCAGGCCAGCACCCTTCCGCGCGTCCGGATCGGGTACATGTCGGCGATCATGGCGGGGGCGACGGGCCCGTAGGCCGCCTCGCCCACCCCCACGAAGCACCGCGTCAGCAGCAGGACGATGAAGGTGCCCGCCAGCCCCGAGGCGCCGCTGGCCAGGCTCCAGAGGATCACCCCGATTCCCACGATCTTCCAGCGGGAATGATTCCCCGCCAGGCGGGCGAACATGGGGGCTCCCACCATGTAGACCAGCATGAAGGCGGTGCCGAGCAGCCCCATCAGCGCATCCTCGGGCTTGAACCCGAGCTGCCCCTGCAGCCAGCGGATGATCGCGTTCAGGTTCTCGCTCCCCACGGCGAGTTCCCCGTTGCCGGCGAAGAAGGTGCGCTTGATGGGGCCCACCACGGCGGCCAGGACCTGCCGGTCGATGTAGTTGAACATGTTGATGACCAGGAGCAGGGCGAGCGCCCGCCGGGTGCCGGGGTAGACGCCGGTATCCGCTGTAGTGCGTTTCATGAAATCGCGCAAGGCGTCCATGGGCCTCATCTTAATCCGGCGCCCGCCCGGGGGCAAAGAAATGTTCCTTCCCGGCGTGTCCGTAGTACAATGGCCGCGCATTTTCCCGAACCCGGCGAAGCGCGGCGCAGCAGGCCGGGATACCGTCCGACAGAGGTGAAAGATGACGAGCCACAGCAGTGCGGGTGTTTCCCCCGCGGCGAAACTGTCCATCAGGGAAAAGATCGGCTACAGCCTGGGAGACGCCGCATCCAATCTCTTTTTCCAGACCTTCATCCTGTATCTCCCCTTTTTCTACACCGATGTCTTTGGACTGCCGGCCGCGGCCATGGGGACCATGTTCCTGGTCACCCGGATCTGGGATGCGATCAACGACCCGATCATGGGGGCGATCGCCGACCGGACGAACACGCGCTGGGGGAAGTTCCGCCCCTACATCCTGATCATGGGGCCGCCGCTGGCACTCGGGGGGCTCCTCACCTTCACGACCCCCGATCTCGGGACCGGGGGGAAGATCCTCTATGCCTACCTGACCTACACCCTTTTGACGATGCTCTACACCGCCATCAACGTTCCCTACTCGGCGCTGATGGGGGTCATGAGCCCCAACTCGCTCGAGCGGGCCAGCGTCTCGCAGTACCGCTTCGTCGCCGCGTTCGTCGGGCAGATGATCGTGTCGGGGGCCACCCTCTACCTGGTCGGCCGACTGGGCGGAGGGGACGCCCAGGTCGGGTGGCAGCGGACGATGGGCGCCTTCGGGCTGCTGGCCGCGGTCCTGTTCTCCATCACCTTCTTCACCACCCGGGAGCGGGTCTTCCCTCCCAAGGGGCAGAAGGCGGATACCCGTCAGGATCTCCGGGACCTGGTGCGGAACAAGCCCTGGATCCTGATCGCCGTCGCCACGGTGTTCCAGCTCCTGTACGCCGTCATGCGCGGCTCCTCCACTCCCTATTTTTTCAAATACTACGTCCTGGGGCAGGAACTACGGATCTTCTCCTGGAAAGTCCAGCTCGGAGTCGACGCCTTTACCTCGGCCTTTGCCATGGTCGGAAACCTGGCCACCCTGGTAGGCGCCCTCCTGGCCATCCTGTTCGCGAAGATCCTGGACAAGAAGAACACCTATTCCGGCTTCCTGATCGCGAGCGCCGTGATCTCATGCGGCTTCTATTTCCTCCAGCCGCACAACGTCCTGCTGATCTTCGGGCTCAACGTCGTGGTCTCCTTCTTCGTCGGGGCGGTGTCGGTGCTCCAGTGGGCCATCTACACCGACACCGCCGACTTCGGGGAGTGGAAGTTCGGGCGCCGCGCCACCGGCCTCGTCATGGCCGCGTCGCTCTTCGCCCTGAAGCTCGGGCTGGCCTTCGGCGGGACCTTCGTGGGGTGGATCCTCGACTGGCACGGGTTCGTATCCAATGCCGTGCAGACCGAGTCCGCCCTGCACGGCATCCGGCTGCTCATGAGCTTCTACCCCGCCGTCTTCGGGGTGATCGGCGGCCTGGTCATGATCTTCTACCCGCTCAAAAACCGGGTGATGCTCGAGATCGAGCAGGATCTCCGGACCCGGCGCGGCTGAGCCGGGCCGGGTCCGGATTCGAGGCTGTCGAGGGGGCGGGGCATCTTCCCGGATCAGAAGGTGTAGCCTATGGTGAATTTGAATTCCGGGCTGTCGATCATCCCCACCTTGATCTCTCCCATCAGCCCGTTGGGGCGCTCGATCCCCACCAGGATGTTGAAGCCGCCCCCGGCGTCGGTGCTGCCATCCTGGACGCGGGATGCCCCGATGCGGTAGATGTTGAGCGCCGGTCCGGCTCCGATGTAGAACGCGAGGTCGCGCTTCGGGATCGGTATCCCGTAGGCGACCTCGAAGTTGGCGGCGAGGGTGGTGATGCCGCTCCCGACCCCGATTTCCAGGTTGGGCCGGAAGGTGAGGTTGGCCAGCAGGGGTGCGGAGACCATGTGGCCGCCGAAATGAAACTGGTTGGGGTCGATACTTGCGCCGGCGCGCACGCCGAACCGGGTCTCCGCCTGCGCCCCGGCCGCGGCAATAAACATCAGTATTCCCAGCAACAGGAACATTCTCTTCTTGATCATCGAATTTCAACTCCTTGGTAACGGTCCGCCGTTATGGCGACGCCTTCATGGGAAGCAATTCAGGTTCCAGTGTCCGCGCCGCCCATTCAGGGAGGAAAATATTGCATAACAGGCACTTCCCCCTCAAGTGGTTGTGTCCCGACGGGACGGGAGCGGGAAAATCTCCCTGTTCCCGCTCCCTTGAATTGTAGACGGCGCGGGGGGATGTGACCAGTCCGAAGCGCGGCCGCGGGATGGCGGCGATCCCCCGCGCCTTGATCCGGAGCGGGGGATCCTGACCCTGAACCTCGCGGAAATTCTCCCGGTCCGGCAAATCCCGCTGTTACAGATTCCCCCGGCTGTGCAACAATGAAAAAAAGAGCAGACAGGGGAGGGGGCATGGAGGAACTGGAAAAGATTCGAAGCGAAATCAACCGGGTGGACGAGGCCATTCTCGAAGCGCTTGCGGCACGGAGGACCCTTTCCCGGCGGGTCATCGAGGCCAAGGACAGGAGCGGGGCGCCCATCCGCGACGCGGCGCGCGAGGAGATGTTGCTCTCCGACCTCATCTCCAAGGGGCGCGGCCGCGGGCTCGACGCCCACCTCGTCACCCGGGTCTTCCAGGAGATCATCGACGATTCGGTCCGGTCCCAGCAGTTGCACCTGCAGGGCTACGCGCAATCGGACCTGAAGCGGGTGGTGTTCCAGGGGATCGAGGGCGCCTACGGCGACCTGGCGGCGCGCAAATACTTCGCCCCGTACCTCGACCGGACCTTCTTTGAGGGGGTCCCCGGGTTGAGGCAGGTGATCGGCGCGGTGGAGGACGGGGACGCCGACTACGCCCTCGTCCCGGTCGAGAACACCGCGGCGGGGAGCATCAACGAGGTGTACGATCTCCTGTCGGTTTCCCAACTCTCCATCGTGGGGGAGGAGGTGCTGCGGATCGAACACTGCCTGCTGGGCCTGCCGGAGGCCCAGCTCGCCGGGATCCGCAGGATCTACTCGCACCCCCAGGCCCTGGCCGAGTGCGTGAAGTTCGTCGCCCGGCTCCCCGACTGCCAGGCGATCCCCTGGCCCGACGCCGCCATGGCGGTTCGGAAAGTGGGCGAAGACAGGGACCCATCGGTCGCGGCCGTCGGCAGCGAGGAAGCGGGCCGGCTCTACGGGTTGAAGGTCCTGCAGCGCAACATCGAGGACCAGCCGCACAACTTCACCCGCTTCCTGGTCCTGGCTCGGAAGCCGGCGAAGGTGGACCGGCGCATCCCCTGCAAGACATCCCTGATCATGGCCACCTCGCACGAGGAGGGATCGCTCCTGAAGGCGCTGAGCATCCTGTACGAGCACGGGATCAACCTGCTGAAACTGGAAAGCCGTCCCATCCCCGGAATGCCGTTCCAGTACCTCTTCTACCTGGACTTCGAGGGGAATGCGGCCGAGGAGCGGGTGGCCGGGGCGCTGGAGAAGCTGCACTCGGCCACCACCTCGATGAAGTTCCTCGGGTCCTACCCCATGCAGCAGCGCCCGCGCACCGCGCCGAGGATCGAGACCCTGGCGGCCGGCGGACCGCGGGAGGAAGGGGAACAGACCGAGCCGATCCCGGAAAAGAAGGAGAAGAGCGGGCTCCGGCTCGTGGGCAGGGACGCCAGGCCGGAGGATACGGTCATCGCGGTCGGCGGAGCCCGGATCGGGGGGGACGGCTTCGTCGTCATAGGCGGACCCTGCGCCGTGGAGTCCCGGGAACAGATCCTTCAATGCGCCCGCTTTGTGAAGGAGTGCGGGGGACAGCTGCTGCGGGGTGGGTGCTTCAAGCCGCGCACCTCCCCATACAGCTTCCAGGGGCTGGGGTTCGAGGCGCTGGAGATGCTGGCCGAGGCGGGGCGCGAATACGATCTGCCGGTGGTCACCGAGGTGCTGTCCCCCTCGGACGTGGAGCCGGTGGCGCGCCTTGCCGACATTTTGCAGATCGGCGCGCGCAACATGCAGAATTTCAGCCTGCTGGCCGAGGTGGGGAGGTCGAACCGGCCGGTGCTGCTCAAGCGCGGCATGATGTCGACCCTGGACGAGTTCCTCAATGCGGCCGAGTACATCATGGCCGGCGGCAACCACCGCGTGATCCTGTGCGAACGAGGGATCCGCACCTTCGAGACCGCCACGCGCAACACCCTGGACCTCGGGTCGATCCCCATCCTCAGGCGCATGACGCACCTGCCGATCCTGGTGGACCCGTCGCACGCGGCCGGCCGGCGGGACCTGGTGATCCCGCTCGCCCTGGCGGCCCGCGCCGTCGGGCCTCACGGGCTCATCGTTGAAATGCACCCGGACCCGGACCACGCCATGAGCGACGGGCCCCAGTCGCTCCATTTCCACGAGTTCGCCGACCTCATGAGCCGCCTCTACGGGGGGTAGGGGCGGGGCGCGCCCGTCAGGCGCGGATCACGGCGTTGGTGCGTTTTTCCTCCCCCACGGTGGAGGTGGGGCGTCCGGCGTAGTTGTGCCCCGGCAGGATGACCGTGTCCTCGGGGAGGGTATAGATCTTCTCCCGGATCGAGCGCTCGAGCTCTTCCCAGGACCCGCCCGGGAAATCGGTCCGCCCGGTCGATCCCACGAAGAGGGTGTCCCCGGTGAAGAGCACCCCCTCGGCGTGGAGACAGATGCATCCCGGGGTGTGGCCCGGGGTGTGGAGCACCCTCAGGGCCACGTTCCCCACCCGGATCAGGTCCCCGTCTTTGACCAGCAGGTCTGCGGGCGGGGACGCTTCCGCCCGGAACATCTGGAGCATGTCCTGGGGGGTGTCGAGGAGGCCCGGGGCGTCAGCTTCGTGAATGACGATCCTGGCCCCCGTCCGGCGCACCATTTCCCGGTTGCCCATCGTGTGGTCGATATGGTTGTGGGTGTTGACGATGTATTTGACCGTAAGGCCGTGGGCCTCGGCCTCCGCGAGCAGCCGGTCGTGGTCGTCGGACGGGTCGATGAAGAGCCCTTCGCGCGCCTCCTCGTCCCCCACCAGGTAACTGAAAATGTTGAAATGACCCACTTCGAATTGACGTATCAGCACAGGTCCCCCGCTGCGAAAATTGGCGCCGCCATCATAACCGATCCCGGCCTGTTCCGACAAAAAGAAATGGCCCCGCCCGGTACGCCGGGATGGGATATCCGGGTCGAATATTGTCGCTATTGACCGGGGCGGTTTCTGCTACACTGGCACGGAAGGGATAAAGTCATGACTGTCCGTTATTTTTATTGCCGAGCCTATTTCAAGACCGACCCCTGAGGGCGGTGGTTTCCTTTCTTCGCAAGGCATCGGAAGAAAAAAGCGGCCCCCGGGACAAACCGGCGGGCCGTTTTTGATTGTAGGAGGTTTCCATGATCATCATCTGTGAGGCCAAGGCTACGGAGGCGCAGATCGGCGAGCTCGAGCGCACCATTCGGGGCGCGGGGCTGGATATCCATCGCTCCGACGGGGAGGAGTACACGATCCTGGGGGTCATCGGGGACCGCAACCGGCTCGACATGGGGACCGTCACGCTGATGCCCGGGGTCCGCGAAGTGGTGCTGGTGACCAGCCCCTATAAGCTCGCGAGCCGGGAGTTTCATCCAGACGATACGGTGGTGCGTGTCGGGGAGACGTGCCTCGTCGGCGGCATGGAGGTCGCCGTGATGGCCGGCCCCTGCGCGGTCGAGGGGGAGGAGCAGATCGAGGCCTGCGCCCGGGCCGCGGCGGCGGGTGGGGCGCAGATCCTCCGGGGGGGCGCCTACAAGCCCCGCTCCTCACCCTATTCCTACCAGGGGCTGGGGCTCGAGGGGCTGAAGATGATGCGCCGGGCGGCCGACCGCTACGGGCTGGCCGTGGTCACGGAGGTCATGACGATCGAACTGATCGACACGGTGGCCCAGTACGCCGACCTGTTGCAGGTGGGCGCGCGCAACATGCAGAACTACCCGCTGCTGACCGCCCTGGGGAAAGCGGGCAAGCCGGTGTTCCTCAAGCGAGGCATGTCGGCCACGATCCAGGAGTGGCTGATGAGCGCCGAGTACATCCTCAGCGAGGGGAATCCCGACGTCATCCTGTGCGAACGCGGGATCCGCACCTTCGAGACCGCCACGCGCAACACCCTGGACCTGTCGGCCATCCCCGTCATCAAGCACCTTTCGCACCTCCCGATCATCGCCGATCCGAGCCACGGGGTCGGCACCCGCCGCTTCGTCGCCCCGATGGCCCGGGCGGCGGTGGCCGCCGGGGCCGACGGGATCATGGTGGAAATCCACCCCAATCCCGACAAGGCCATGTCCGACGGCCCGCAGTCGCTCACTCTCGAGGAGTTCGGGCT
Organism: Acidobacteriota bacterium; assembly: GCA_012719455.1. Taxonomy (GTDB): domain Bacteria; phylum Acidobacteriota; class UBA6911; order UBA6911; family UBA6911; genus UBA6911. The sequence continues at coordinate 34,774 of JAAYAJ010000040.1, forward strand.
CCTGATGAACCGGTGCCGCATCATCGCGACCACCATTGGACGGCGTCTGGGAAAGACGCGCTGAAAGGACGACCATGAAGATGACGATTGTGGGCTGCGGCCTGATCGGGGGCTCGATCGCCCTGGCCCTCAAGCACCGCCGGCCGGAATGGGCCGTCGCCTGCATTGACCTCGCCGAGCGCCTGTCGGCGCTCGAGGAAGCCGGCGTGTCGGAGCATCTTGGGACGATGGACGACGTCGGGACCCACGTTCCCGACAGCGACCTGGTGCTGGTGGCGACCCCGGTCCAGTCCGTCGCCGGGACCCTCGGCCGACTGGCCCCCTTCCTGCGCCCGGGCGCCGTCGTCTCCGATGTCGGGAGCACCAAGCGGCGGATCATGGCTGAAGCCCCGGGGCTCCTCCCCCGGGGTGTCCACTTCGTCGGCGGGCATCCCATGGCGGGGTCGGAGCGCTCCGGGGTGGAGGCGGCGGACCCGCTCCTTTTCAACGGCCGGGTCTACGCCCTCTGCCCCTATCCCGACACCCCGCCCGAAGCTCTGCTGATCCTGATCGAACTGGTGGAGACCCTCCGGGCGATCCCGGTGACGATCGACCCGGAGGAACACGACCGGATCATGGCCATGGTCAGCCACCTGCCGCACCTGATCTCCGTCGCCCTCATGCACTCGGCCGCCGCCGGGGACGCCGAGCACGCGATGCTTCCCACCCTCGCGGGGCGCGGATTCCTCGACATGACGCGCCTGGCGGCCTCGGATTACGGCATCTGGAAGGGGATCCTCGAGACCAACGCCGAAGCGATCGGGGAGGCGGCGGCGCGGTTCGGGGAGAGCCTCGCGTTCCTGGTCTCCGGGATGCCGGGGAACGAAGCGGCCGCGGCCTGGGAGGCGGCGGCGAAGCTGAGACGGAAGATGGGGCCCGAAACCCTTGCCCGGCCGCGCAAGCAGGACCTGCGCAGCGTCATCGACCGCTACGACCGCCAGATCCTCACGGCGCTCGGGCACCGCATCGACATCGCGCGCCGGATCGGCCGGCTCAAGAAGCGCCAGTCGATCCCGGTGACCGACAGCGAGCGGGAAAAACGGATGATGTTCGAGCGCCGGGACTGGGGGCAGTCGCTGGGGCTGCCCGAGGAACTGGTCGACGAGCTTTTCGCCGTCATCATCCGGCACAGCGTCCGCATCCAGTCGGATTCCGTGGAATAGCCGATGGCGATTTTCCCGCCGATCGATTCCGCTTTTGTTGTAACATGATGCGTATCTTGCCGCAGCGGTCGTTTTCGCGCATTTTTCAATAGATACAGGAGCGGTCGGGCATGGACGAAAAAGTGACGTCGGAACAGAAACGGGAAGCGAGGTTTGCGCGGTGGCTGGACGCGCCGGGGGTGCATTTCGACAATCCGGCGGCGCAGAAGGCCTACCGGGACCGGGTGACGCGCTTCATCCGGGTGTTCAGCCTCGAGAAGCCGGACCGGGTGCCCCTGGTCCTGCCCGCGGGCAATTTCCCAATTTATCACGCCGGGTTTACGCTCAAGGAAGCGATGGAGGACAACGGGAAGCTGTGCGCGGCGTTCCGGAAGTTCCTGCGCGAGTTTGAATCGGACACCTTCGCCTCACCCATGATGGTGCCTTCGGCGGCGGCCGGGACCATCATCCGCACGGTGAACACCCGGTGGCCGGGATACGGACTTCCCGACACCGCCTCGATGTTGCAGTTCGTCGAAGGCGAGTACATGAAAGCCGACGATTACGACCTGTTCCTCGAGGACCTGACCGATTTCTGCCTGCGCCGGTACCTGCCGCGCAGCCTCGGGGCCCTGGCCCCCTTCGCCGATTTCCCCCCCACCCCCTTCATCCTCGGGATGCCGAACCGGTTTCTGACCCCCGCCATGGCGCCGGAAGTGCGCGCTGCCTACCAGGCCATCATCGATTACGGGGAAGAATGCGCGCGCTGGATGGAGCCGGTCCAGGAGTTCCACCGGGACGCGATGGCGGCCGGCTACCCGACCATATTCGGGGGGCAGGCCCACGCTCCCTTCGACATCCTGGCCGACACCCTGCGCGGGACCAAGGGCGTCATCATGGACATGTACCGTCAGCCGGACAAGCTGCTGGCCGCGATGGACCGGGTGACGCAGATGAACATCGACTGCGGCGTCGCCGGCGCCAACATGACGGGCAACCCCGTCGTCTTCTTCGCCCTGCACAAGGGGGACGACACCTTCATGTCCAACGGGCAGTACGAAAAGTTCTACTGGCCCACCTTCCGGAAGGTCATCCTGGGGCTCGTCGAGGAGGGGATCGTGCCGATGCTCTTCGCGGAGGGGCGCTACGACAACCGCCTGGAGATCATCCGGGACCTCCCCCCGGGGCGGGTGGTCTGGCACTTCGACCGGACCGATATCTTCCGGGCGAAGAAGATCCTGGGGGACAACGCCTGCATCGCCGGGAACGTCCCCGCGTCCCTGCTCTGCACCGGGACGGCGGACGAGGTCAGGGATTACTGCCGCAGGCTCATCGAGGTGGTCGGCGAGGGGGGCGGGTTCATCCTGACCGGCGGGGCCAGCATCGACAAGGGGCCGGCCGAAAACATGCGCGCCATGACCGAGGCCGTCATGGAATACGGGGTGTACTGACCGGCATGACCGAATCGACGCAGCTGACGGAAGCGGGACTCGACCGGGAACTGCGCGTAGGGGCCCAGTACCTGGCGCAGTGCCTCAACCCCGAGTCGGGCGCCATTCCACGCATCCCCAACGTCGACATCTACGGGATCTCGATCCCCTACAACGGAATCGCCGGGGGGGACCTGATCACCTACGTCGATTTCTCGGACCGCTATGACCTGGACGCGCGCATCGCGCGGGCCGAGGCGCAGGGGAGGGGAGAGGTCGCGCAGAAGCTCCAGCGGCTGAAGCGCAAGGGGGGTGTCCTGGTAGCCGACGTGGCCGGGCACGAATACGCCGATGCCATGAGGGCGTTGCTCCTGCACCAGATCTTCCATACCTCGGCACTGTACGAGCTCGATCTGCACGGGGAGATCACGGCCCACCTGTTCGAACAGATCAACCAGCGCTTCTTCAAGTCCACCACCCTGCACAAGCTTGCGGGGGAGCGGGGCGCCCTGAGTTTCATCACCCTGATTTACGGCGAGATCTCCTCCACGGGGCGCTTCCGCTTCATCTGCGCCGGGCACCCGCAGCCCCTGGTGTTCTCGCGGGAGTACGACCGCTTCGTCGAGATCAGCCCCGACCGGCTGGTGAGTTTCCCCCCCATCGGGCTCCAGTTGAGCGAGGATGACGACGACGTGCGGATGTTCCCCCGGGTGCTGGGGTACAAGAAGCGGTACACGGTCAACGAACTGAACCTGATGGGGCGGGGGGACGTGCTCCTGCTCTATTCGGACGGGCTGGTGGACCCCTTCTCCCCCTATTCCCAGGATCGACTCGAGCGTGCCGTCTCCGCGGCGCGGGACGGTTCCGCCGAGGATATCTGCCGGGGGATCCTGGCCGACCGCCACAACGCCGCCCGGCCGGACGACGACCTCAGCCTCGTGGTCATCAAGTACCAGTGACGGCCGCCGGGCGGGGACTCCCGGTGGTGGCCTGCGGCGTCCCGATCTGATACATTTCCTGCATGAAACTGGACATCACCCTCGAGGGGGAAACGCTCGATCTCGGCGCGGAGCTGCTCGACCGCTACAACGTGCCGGGGCCCCGCTACACCAGCTACCCGACCGCGCCCGAGTGGGACGACGCCTTCGGCCCCGCGGACTACGAACACGAACTGGGGGAGTCGAACGCATCGGGCAGGCCGCTGTCGCTGTACATGCACCTCCCTTTCTGCGAGAGCCTCTGCCTGTTCTGCGGCTGCAACGTCGTGATCCGCAAAAACCACGACGACGCCCTCCCCTACCTGGAAACCCTTAGAAGGGAGATCGCCCAGGTGGCGCTGCATGTCGACCGCGCGCGGCCGGTGGTGCAGTTCCACTGGGGGGGCGGGAGCCCGACCTATTTTTCGGCCGACCAGCTCGAAGACCTGTTCACCTACGTGCGCGGGCTCTTCACCTTTTCCCCGGACGCGGAGATCGGCGTGGAGGTCGACCCGCGCGTCACCACCCCCGGGCACCTCGACACGCTGCGGCGCCTGGGGTTCAACCGGATTTCCATGGGGGTCCAGGATTTCAACCCCGAGGTCCAGAAGGCGGTCCGGCGTGTCCAGCCCTATGAACAGACCCGGGTCCTCTACGACCGCTGCCGAGCCCTCGGCTTCGATTCGATCAACATCGACCTGATGTACGGCCTCCCGCTGCAGACGCCCGCAAGCTTTGGGGCCACGGTGGACCGGGTGATCGGGATGGGGCCCGACCGGGTGGCCATGTTCAGCTACGCCCACGTCCCCTGGCTCAAGAAGCAGCAGGGGGCGATTGCCCGGCTGATTCCCCTGGGCATGGACAAGTTCCAGATCTTCCGGACCGGGATCGGGCTGTTCACCGCCGCCGGGTACCGCTATATCGGCATGGATCATTTCGCGCGCCCGGACGACGAGCTGTGCGTCGCGCAGCACAACCGCACCCTCCACCGCAATTTCCAGGGGTACACCACCAAGGCCGGTTCCGACCTCCTCGGCCTGGGGGTGAGTTCGATCAGCGGCCTGGACCGCGCCTACGCCCAGAACCACCGGGACCTGGAAGGGTACTGCGCCGCCGTCGGGAGGGGGACGCTGCCTACCATGCGCGGGGTCCGGCTCGGCGGGGACGACGTGGTGCGGCGGGCGGCCATCGGCCGGATCCTGTGCCACTGCGTGCTGGTCAAGGGGGAATTCGAGTCGGAATTCGGCATCCGGTTCGACGACTATTTCAATCCCGAGCTTGCGCGGCTCCGGGAGCTGGAGCGGGACGGGCTGGTCAGGCTCGAACCGGATGCGATCCGAGTGACCCCCCTGGGGCGCATCTTCCTGCGTAACGTGGGGATGGTATTCGACCGGTACCTTTCCCAACCGAAGGACCGGCCGGTTTTCTCCAAAACGCTGTAGCCCGGCCTGGGCTCGGGGGTGACAGGATGCATTCGGAAGGGGAGCGCGGAGTCCTGCTGCTGAACCTGGGGGGACCGGAAACGCCCGCGGAGGTCCGCCCCTTCCTCTACAACCTGTTCTCCGACCCGGACATCATCCGCATCCGAAACGGGGCGCTCCGCAAGACGCTGGCGTGGGCCATCGCGACCATGCGCCAGGGGAAATCGCGGGCGCTGTACCGGAAGATCGGCGGCGGGTCGCCGCTCCGGCGCATCACGGAGGAGCAGGCCGCGGCGCTCGAGTTCGCCCTCGCGGCGCGGGGGACGACCGCCCGGGTCTATGTCGGAATGCGCTGTTGGAAGCCCTCCATCGACGAGGCCGTCGACCGGATCCGGCGCGACGGCATCCGCCGCCTGCTCCTGCTGCCGCTCTTTCCCCAGTACTCGGAAACCACCACCGGTTCCTGCTTCCGCCGCTTCCGGACCCTCGCCGAACGGCGTTCGCTCTCCGCGGAGATGCACATTTCATGCGTGAACGAATGGTTCGGGGAGCCGCTGTATCTCGAGGCGATGGCGGAGCTGATCCGCGCGGGGCTTGAACGGTTTCCGGCCGATGCGCGCGACGAGGTCCACCTGCTCTACAGCGCGCACTCGCTCCCCGCGCGCTACATCCGCGAGGGGGACCCCTATCTCGACCAGACCCGGAAATGCGTCGAGCTCATAAACCGGCGGCTGGGCACGGGCAACCGCTCGACACTTGCCTTCCAGAGCAAGGTGGGGCCGGTCGAATGGATCGGTCCCTCGACGCGCGCCGTCCTCGGCGACCTGGCCCGGAACGGCGTCGGCCAGGTGCTGGTGGTCCCGGTCAGCTTCGTTTCGGACCATATCGAAACGCTCGAGGAGATCGACATCGAGTGCCGGCAACTGGCGGCGGAGCTCGGGATCGGCCGGTTCCACCGTGCGGACGCGCCCAACGTGCACCCCCGGTTCATCGCGGCCCTCGCCGCCGTCGTCCTCCGGGAGTGGGAGACGTAGGCCTCAGGCGCCGGGCGGCAGCGGGGGCGGGACCGCGTCCAGGATCGCGGCCAGGGCGGGGACCTGCCCGGCCGGCGTCCATTGTTCCATCCCCTGAGACCAGGCGAGGGTCTGCCGAGTCAGGCGCCCCGCGGCCGCCTCGGCGGCGAGCGCCCCCAGGTCGAACGGGCCGGCCTGCTTCCCCTCCAGCGCCAGGAACCAGGTGGGCGCGGGGAGAGGGGGCGGCGTACTTCCGGGCGCCGCCGGCTGCGGCCGGGCGCCGAGCGCCTGCCCGATCGGCCCGGCCATTGCCACCCCCATGCCGATCCCGGCCCCGGCCGCGGCCAGCCCGCCGGGATTTTGGGCCGCGTCGGGGATCGAATTGGCGACGTTGAACTGGGTGTAGGCCGCCAGGTTTCCCACCACCCCCATGCTGGAGCGCTTGTCGAGCGCTTCCTCGACTTCGGGGGGGAGCGAGATGTTCTCCACGAGCAGCTTGGCCAGTTCGAGCCCGTAGCCCTGGAATTCGGACGCGATTTTTTGGGCCAGGAAGTCGCCCAGGGAGCCGTAGTTGGCGGCCATGTCCAGCACCGGGATCCCGCTCGAACCGGCGATCTCGGCGAACCGGGAGACGATCAGGTTGCGGAGCTGGTTGACGATCTCGTCGACCGTGAAGTGCCCGTCGGTCCCCACGATCTCGCGGATGAGCACGCCGGGCTCGCTGACCTTGACGGCATAGGTGCCGTAGGCGCGCAGCCGGACGGGGCCGAACTCGGCATCCCGCATCATGATCGGGTTCATGGTGCCCCATTTGAGGTCCGTGAACTGGCGCATGGAGCAGAAATAGACCTCGGCCATGAAGGGGCTGTTGAAGCCGTACTTCCACCCCTGCAGGGTGGAGAGCACCGGGAGGTTTTTGGTCTCGAGCGTGTACATCCCGGGGACGAAAACGTCGGCGATCTTCCCCTCGTTGACGAAGACGGCCGTCTGCCCCTCGCGCACGGTAAGCCGCGCCCCGTACTTGATCTGGTTGTTGTACCGCTCGAAGCGGTAGACCATGGTGTCGTTGGTGTCATCGATCCACTGGACGATATCGATGAGTTCGCCGCGCAATTTGTTCCAGATGCCCATTTTCCCCGCTCCCTGTTCAGAGTTGTTTCCGCCATTGTACCCCACCACGGGTGCGGTACGGAGGCCTTATCGGAGCCTGCGGGGGCGCCCCCGGGGACTGCGACCTCCTCCCCTGCCGAAGGCGGTGGAAGAAAAAACAGCGCCGCCTTTGCAAACGCGTATGCATATGTCATAGACTATAAAGCTTCTGGTGGTCCGACATCAACCTGCAGGTCAAGGAGGCGGGTCGTGAAACATTTTGAAAAGTCAGGAAGGTTCCATTTGTGTTGTGCCCTGGTGATGCTCTTTCTGGCCGGTGCGGTCCCCGCCGGCCTGGCGCAGGCGCCGCCCGCGGGGGTGCCGCCCGCACCGGTGCCCGCGGCCGTGGCCATCGCGCGCCCCACGGCGGCGGAGGTCCAGGCGGCCGAGCGCGCCCTGGCGCGGTTTCTCGAAACCGCCGATCCCGAAATCAGGGACCTCGACCGGAAGTACCCGGGACTCATCTCCGTGCGCGTGCCCCCGGCCAACTCCGCCACCATCCCCTTCCTGGCCCCCTTCTTCCAGCAGAAGCACCAGGCCAACCTCGAGGTGGCCCGCAAGGGGGATAGCGACGTCCTCTTCATGGGGGACTCGATCACCGACTTCTGGCGCAACGCGGACGGGGCGTTTGCGGGCAAGCCGGTGCTGGACAAGTATTTCGGAGACCTGAAGGTGGCCAATTTCGGCATCGCCGGGGACACCACGCAGGGGGTGCTCTACCGGCTGCAGAACGGCGAGGGGCGGGGGTTCAGCCCGCGCGCGGTGATGCTGATGATCGGCACCAACAACACCGGCCGTAACAGCGCCGCCGAGATCGCCGAGGGAGTGGGCGCGGTGGTGCTGGAGCTGCAGAAGAATTTCCCGCAGGCCAGGATCCTGCTGCTGGGCATCTTCCCCCGCGGCGCGGCCGACGACCCCGTGCGCGGGACGATCGCGGAGATCAACTCCATCATCTCCCGGCTCCACGACGGGGAACGGGTGCACTACCTCGATATCGGGGCGAAATTCCTGGATGGGGCGGGGAACATCCCCAAAGACGTGATGAGCGACGCCCTGCACCCGAGCGGGAAGGGGTACGAGATCTGGGCCGAGGCGGTCAACGACACGCTTAGGAAGCTGATGAAGTAGGGGGTTGCCCGGGCCCGCCCGCGCGGGGGACGTCGCCGCCGGCGTGAGCGCGCGCTGCGATCTCCCGCATCGCGTCGGGCAGGGTCCGGGCCGGTTCCCAGGAAAAATCGGAGCGGAACCGGTCGATGTTCATTCCGAACCGCTGGGAGTTCTCCGCCGGCGCCCGCGTGATCCTCGTTCCGCTCCGGCCGAACGCGCGCGCCTCCGCCACGGCGGCTTCCGCGATCTCCACGATGCCCATCGAGCCGCCGCTCCCCAGGTTGTAGGTCGGCTTCCAGCCGGCCGGGGAGGAGGCGACGACTTTCTGGATGGCGGCCACGGCGTCTTCGATATGGAGCAGGTCGAACCGCTGCCCGCCCCCATTGATGACGATCTCCTCCCCCGCGAGCGCCTGGAGCGCGAACCGGTGGGGGAGTTCGGACCAGCGCATCCCTTCGGCCGCGCCGTAGAGGCGGGCCAGGCGGAGCGAAGTCGCGAAGCTGGTCCGGTTCAGCCGGCGGATCGAACCGGTCATCGACTCCGACGCCGCCTTGGCCGTCGCGTAGGGGGTTTCGGGCGCGGGCTCCAGGGATTCGTGCCACAGTGGGGGACTGGAGAGCCCGTACACCGCCTGGCTCGAAACATGAATGAATTTCGGGACCTGGAACAGGACCGCATCGGTGACCAGCCGCTGGGTGAGGGCGAGACCGGCCGCGATCGCCGCGGCGCCGTCCGGGGGGCGCCCCGCGGCGCAATGGACGATGGTATCGATCCGGCCCAGGCTCCAGGAGCCGCGCAGGTACTCTTCCGTCGTGACGATGGCGATCCCGGTTGCTTCCGGGTCTCCCAGGACCGCAAGCGCCCTGGACCGGTCGCGCACCAGCGCGAAGACGTCATAGCCGCCGTCAAGCGCCAGGCGCCGGGCCAGGTGGCGTCCAAGCCAGCCAGTGGCCCCGGTGACCAGGACCGCTTCCCGGTTTCCGCGGCCGGCGTAGCCGGGGATATCCCCGGCCCGTTTCGCCAGTGTGGGGAAATGGCGCGGGGAGACGATGCGGTCGGCCACCTGGCGCATCCCCACCCGGCCCCGGTTGTGGGTGACGGGTGCAATCGACGGGGCCAGGTCCAGGAAATCCCGGACCAGGGAATCCACCTCGTTGAATCCGAGCATGGCACGCAGGCCCGTGATCCCCGTAAACCGGGCGTTCATTTCGAAGAAACGGGGGCCGTCCTCCGTCATTCGTCCCTGGAAATTCACCGGCCCCCTCATCCCCTTGCCGCAGAGATAGGGAAAGATTTCGTCGAGCGCCGCCCAGACGCGGTCGTCCTCGATGGGAACGATCTCCACGGGGACGCCGTTCTTGAGCCGGTTGTAGCTTGCCATCCGGCCGAGGAGGCGCTGGTCTTTCGAAACGATCCATTGAACCGAGATCTCGGCCTCCTGCCGCAGCCGGTTGCCGGCGACCGCCGTCCTCAGGTCCGGAAAATGGGGGTCGGTCTCCTCGGGGAAAACAAACGGCTGCAGGAGCAGCTCGGGATCGAGGCCGGCGAGTTGCCGGCGGTCATTGAGGATTACGACTCCCGCGGAGGCCGAGCCGTCCCGGGGTTTCGCGATCAGGGGGAAATCGACGATTCCGCTGTCTAGGAGCGGAACGATTTCGCCGTATTCGAAACAAGGGAGGACGGCGGCGCTGAGTGGACCGAGTTCGCGCGACCAGCGGACCTTGTCGCGGCACAGCCCGATGAAGGCGCTGTCGGCGACCAGGACCCGGGTCCCGATTTCCTCGAAGAGCCCCCGGGATTCGGCAAGCAGGGGCAGCTCGGAGTCGAGCCCAGGGATGAGCAGGTCGACCCGTTCCTCGCGGCAGATCCCGACCAGGTCGGGAACATAGCCGGGATCGGCAATCGGAGGGATGCGGCGCTGCCGGTCGCATTCGAAAGCACCGTACGCCGTGGCGTTCATGTCGAGCCCGATCAGTTTCAACGGCAGGCGCGAGAGGCGGCATGACTGGACGATCGACTGGCCGATGCCGCTTCCCACGCTGGTGACGGCGATAGACAGGGGATGTTTCATTCCAATTCGGTCTCCTTGGGTCCAACGCATCATATACCATTGGCGTCGCCTTTTTGGTGAAATAGCCGCCCTGCGCCCCAAGCCTCCGGTTTATGGTACATTATGGCGTTTCGGGTGCGGGCGCGGCGAACCCAGGGGATGGAGGGACAGGGCGACATGGTTGCGAAAGCGGGCGGAAACGACTTCCGGTACATCGTCGGCGTCATGCGCCCCAGGTTCCTCCTCCTGGCCGTCGCCTGTGTCTTTCTCGGGCTGGCGGCCGCCGTGTGGGCCGGGTATCCCATCAATCCCTGGCACACCCTCCTCTGCTTCGTCGGGGGGGTGCTGGCCCACAGCGGCGTCAACGCCTTCAACGAATACGAGGACATCAAGAGCGGGCTCGATTTCCGGACCAAGCGCACCCCCTTCAGCGGGGGGAGCGGCACCCTGGTCCCGGCGCCGCACAAGCTCCCCATCGCTCTCTGGACGGGGATCGTGGCGGCCGCTGTCTGCGTTGCCATCGGGGTGTACTTCTACTCCGTCCACGGGTGGCCGATCCTGGCCGTCGGGGCGCTGGGGCTGTTCGTCATCGTCGCCTACACCCCGTGGCTGAACCGGGTCCCACTCCTGTGCCTCGTCGCCCCCGGACTCGGTTTCGGCACCCTGATGGTCAACGGCACCTATTTCGCCCTCACGGGCGCCTTCTCGTGGACCGCGCTGCTGGTCTCCTGCGTCCCGTTCTTCCTGGTGAACAACCTGCTGCTGCTGAACCAGTTTCCCGACGCGGAAGCGGACCGGACCGTCGGGCGCAAGCACCTCCCGATCGCGATCGGCCGGAAGGGGAGCGCGCGCATCTTCGCCCTTTTTGTCGCCGCCACCTACCTGACCATTCTCCTGGGGGTCGCCCTCGGGCTGACCCCGCCCTGGACCCTGATCAGCCTGGTGTCGCTGGTTTTTGCGCTCCCCGCGGCCCGGGGGGCGCTGGCGCACCCGGACAACCTCGCCAAGCTCGGCCCCACCCTGGGGCAGAACGTGCTCGCGAACCTGGCGGGCCCGGTCCTGGTGGGGATCGGCCTGCTTATCGGCTGACGCCGGGGGCGACAAATTCATCCTTCCCTCCGGTCGAGAGTGGTACAATTCTGCGTTCGCGCACCGGTCGAGGGGAGGAGGTCCCCCGGCGCCATGAGCCAGCACGACACCGGCAGCCAGTCCCGCGTCATCGTGGCCACGACGGCCATGCTCTCCTTCATCAGCTTCTGGCGCGCCGCGGCCATCGTCCTCAACGACCTCGGCTCCTCGGCCTACTACGTCGGGGGGATCGCCGAGCACGCGATCGGGAAATCGGCCCCCTGGTTCATCCTCGGGGTCATGCTCTTCTCCATCGCCGTCCGGAGCGTCTACATCGAAAGCTCCATCCTCTTCGTCCGCGGCGGCGCCTACCGGGTGGTGAAGGAAGCCATGGGGCCGACGGCGGCCAAGGCCACCGTCTCCGCCCTCATCTTCGATTTCCTCCTCACGGCGCCGATCAGCGGCGTCTCGGCCGGGCACTACCTGGTCGGCTTGATCAACGAGCTGGCCGCCTTCGCCGAGATCCCCCTGGAGCTGCCGCGCGACGTCGGGGCCGCCTTTTTCGCCATTCTCGTCATCCTCTACTTCTGGCGCCTGAACCTGGTCGGGATCGAGGAGTCGAGCTCGAAGGCCCTCTCCATCATGAAGGTAGCCAGCGTCATGGTGTCGGCCCTCATCTTCTGGGGAGGATGGACGCTGCTGGTGCGCGGGGGGCAGCCCGTTCCGCTCCCCGACCTCGGGAAGATGGATTTTCACCCCGGGGCGCTCGGGTGGCTCGGCGGCACGGCGCTGCCGGCCGTTCCGCTGGTGGCCCTCTTCATCGGCTTCGGGCACTCCATCCTGGCCCTGAGCGGCGAGGAGACCCTCGCGCAGGTGTACCGGGAGATCGCCCACCCGAAGTTCGCGAACCTCAAGCGGGCGGCGCTGACGATCTTCGTCTTCAGCCTGGTGCTCACCTCGCTGGTGTCCTTCCTCGGCATCGCGCTGATCCCCGACGCCGAGCGCGCGCACTACCACGACAACCTCATCGGCGGCATCGCCATGAACCTCGCCGGCCCCTTCGCGCTCCGGCTCTGCTTCCACGTCTTCGTGGTGATCATCGGGGTGATGATGCTGGCCGGCGCCTGCAACACGGCCATCATCGGGTCCAACGGGGTGCTCAACCGGCTCAGCGAGGACGGGGTGCTGGTGGACTGGTTCCGGAAGGTGCACCGCGAGTACGGCACCACCTACCGCTTCCTGAACCTGATCGTGGGGCTGCAGGTCCTGATCGTGATCGTCAGCCGCGGCGACGTCTTCATCCTGGGGGAGGCCTATGCCTTCGGCGTCATCTGGAGCTTCGCCATGAACGCCCTGGCGACCCTAATCCTGCGCTTCAAACGGCCGGAGGCGCGGGAGTGGAAGGTCCCGCTCAATGTCCGCATCCGCGGCCGGGAGATCCCCGTCGGCCTGGCGTCCGTCACGGCCGTTCTTTTCGCCACCGCCATTGCCAACCTGCTGACCAAAAAGGTCGCCACGGTTTCCGGACTCCTTTTCACCGCCGTGATGTTCGTCGTCCTGGTCGTTTCGGAGCGGATTGCGACCGCGAAAAAGCTGAGCGAATCGAAGGACATGGAAAAATTCCTGCTCGAAGACCGGGCCGCCATCACCCGGGAGGCGGTCGACGTCCGCCCGGGCTGCATCGTCGTCGCCGTGCGCAACTACGAAACCCTCTACCCCCTGGAGAAGGTCCTCCGGAAGGCCAACACCCGGCAGCAGGACATCGTGGTCCTGACCGGTAGGAGGATGCGCGGGGTGCGCCACGACCAGGGGGCCCTGACCTGCGAGCAGATCTTCATGAGCTTCGAGCAGAAGCTGTTCTCCCGCGCCGTCGCCATGGCGGAAAGGGAAGGGAAACGCATCAACCTGCTGGTGGTCCCCGGCAACGACATCTCCGACATCATCATCCGGTCCGCGCTCCAGCTGAAGGCCTCCAAGGTGGTCGCCGGGATTTCCAACCGGATGCCGATGGAGGAGCAGGCGCGCCGGCTGGGGGAGGCCTGGGAGGCGGCGGGGCCCCACAGCCGCGGCCTGACGCTCGAACTGATCGACCGCCGGCTGAAGTCCCACTTCTTCGACATCGGCCCCCACCCCCCGCGCCTCTGGCCGGTGGACATCGGGCGGCTGCACGAGATGTGGCTCCGGCTCTCGCGGGAGAAATTCGGGGCCGAACTGCATCACCGCGACGTCGTGGGCGTGGCCCTCAAGCGCCTCGACCGGGACCTGGACGACCCCGCCCGCAAGGAGGAGGTCATGCGGGAACTCTGCGCGGAGCTGGTGAGCGACCAGCACCGGCGCGAGTTCGCCGGGCGCGACGCCGTCAAAAAGGACCCGGCTTCCGATTCGGAAGAGTGACCGCCGGCGGACCCGGGTCTAATGCCGGTGCGGTTTCGCGCCGGCTTCCAGGCAGGGACCCAGAAAGAGGAGGAAGAGGTCGTTATCCCGGGCCTTCTCGATCACGTCCCGGAATTCCCGGACGTTGGTCCGCACCACCTTTTCAAGCCCCGAGTACCCGGCTTCAAAGACGACGGCGGCCGGCGCGTCGGCCGGGTAGGCGGCGCCGAAGAACTCCGACAACTGGGCCAGGTCCTTCCGTCCCAGGAAGATGCTCAGGGTCGCGCCCCCCCGCGCCGCCTCCCTGAAGAGGACCTCGTTTTCCAGGACCCCCTTGCCGTCGGCGAGGACCATGGCGCCGCGGCACCCGGTGTGGCGCTCGAGCAGGGCGCTGGCCACGTTGAACGAACTCAGCCCCGCCACGATCTCGTACTCGGCGGGGTCGAGGTTCTCGCGCAGGTATTCGGTGGCGCCCCATATGGTGGGGTCCCCGTAGTCAAGGAGGGCGACCGTCTTCCCCCGCGCGATTTCGGCCCGGATGGTGTCGGCGATCCCGCGCCAGGTCTCCTGCATTTTCTCCATGAGCTTCTCACCCGAAAGGTCCGCGTGCTTGCGCGCCAGCTTGGGGGGGAGGAAGTCGTAGAAATCGAGCAGGACGGGCTTGTCCCCCAGGTACTTGGAAAAGCGCTTCTGGATGTCGGGGGTGCAGATCAGAGTGTCGGTCCGGCCGATGGCGGTGAGCGCCTCCAGGGTGACCAGGTCGGCGTCCCCGCTCCCGATCCCGATGAAGTAGAGTTGCGGCTTGCGCCGCAGGTCGATCGCCTCGATTTTCTCCAGCGCCTTGATGTCCCGGTCGCTCATGAGGTCGGCGGCGGGGATGAGGGCGAACTTCCCCCCCCGGTCGAGGAGCTTCCCGTCCTCGGTGTCGGCGATGAGCAGGTCGTTCCCGGCCGACTGCAGGAAGATCTCCCCGTGGGAGAAGGCGGAGCGGTAGCCGTCGGGGGCGGAAAAGAGGAAGATGTCCGACAGGCGCGAGGCGACGCCCGCCTGTTCGAGGACTGCGCGGAGCGGCGCCCCGGCATAGTCGTGAGAACCGTTGTAGCCGCTCCCTTCCCCCATGTGGGCCGAGCGCAGCTCGCGCCGCGGCAGCCCCGCGAGCGTGTCGATGACGCGCCCCCGCGCGCCGGCCCCGGTCACCGAAAAGGAGGGCGCGAACAGCTTCTCCATCTTTTTCGAACCCACCCCGGGCCGGAGGTTGACGACCTCGATCGATACCACGTTTTCGATCGATCGGTCGGCGTAGTCGTCCGCCGCCGCCACCAGCTTGGGGAAGCCGATCTTCCGGTTGAATTGCTCCGCGTAGCGCTCGGTGGCGTCCGACTTGTGGCGCGGGCGGATCGGGACTGCGGAGGTGGCGATGATGACGTCGGCCGAATTCCGGAAAAAGATTTCTCCCCAGGAGAAGGCGACCTCCAGCCCCTCGCGGTTGCGCACGACGACGGCGAGGTCGATCATCTTGGCGAAGCCCGAATCCTCCTTTTCCACCAGCGCGGCCTCGAGCAGGGTCCGGAGCGGCACGCCGTCGAAATGCCACGAGCCGCGGTAGGAGCCGTCCCGCAGGATCTCGTTCTGCTGGACCCGGACGGTTTTGAACACGCCCAGCTTTTCCGTGGAAAGGTTCAGCGGCTGCTTTACCGAGCCCCCGATGGTGAAGGACGCGCCGAAGAGGCTCGCCCCCGAGAACAAGACCCCGGCCAACAATCCCAACATCCTCTTTTTCATACCCCCCCGCCCTTCCGTTGAGACCCCGGTATGCCCGGGGCGTTTTCCGACACAGGGCGACATTATGCGATTCCTGGGGCGCTTTTAGCAAATTTTTGCCGCCGGGATCCCGCTGCCGAGGGCAAGCACCGCCGAATTTACGAGCGCTTGCGTCAACCCGCATTCGACCGCCTGCAAATCCCTTGCATTGAAAAACGACTGTCGTGTATAAAGAACAACCGTATGCTACAGGCGACGCCACCGGTCGCGGTGGCCGGGAACAATCCAATCTTTACGGGAGAGTACACATGAAACGGAGCATGAGATATTTCCTGCCGGTTCTGGTCCTGATGGGGGCCGCCGTTGCCCACGCGGGCCAGGGGAAGTTTTACATTGTCGGGATGGGAACCGCGAAGGACCTGATCACGGTGCGCGCCCTGGAGGTGATCAAAAGCGCCGATATCATCCTGATGGGAACCGACGGGGAGGATTCCCCTTGGCAGGAATACCTCAAGGGGAAGGAGGTCTGGCCCCGCCCGATAGCGCTGCGGGTCTTTTACGGCGCCGACCCGGAAAAGATCGCCGACCCCCAACAGCGCGCCCGGGCCGAAAAGGGGATCAAGGCCAGGAAAGAGCTCGTCGACCGGGTCACCGCGGCGGTCAGGGAAGGCAAAATCGTGGCTGACCTGCAGGGGGGCGACCCCATGATTTTCGGGCTCACCTTCATGCTCGAGCAGCTTCCGAAGGACATCCCCACCGAGGTGGTCCCGGGAGTGGGCGCTTTCCAGGCGGCCAGCGCCGCCGTCAAGATGAGCCCTCCCTTCGGCTATGACACCAGCGGCGTCATCCTGACCATGGACGATTGGGAAGGCCGGGTGGACGTCAACGAAAAGCTCATGGCCGCCGGCAGCACCATGGTCGTCTATACCATGATGCTCAGATACGAACGCCTGTTCGACCAGTTGAAGAAGCACTATCCGGCCGATACCCCGGTGGCCGCCGTCATCGACGCGGGCGACCGACAGAACCAGAAGGTGCTTCGCAGCACGGTCGGCCGGTTCATCGACGAAATCGACTACAAAAACCTCCCCAACGAGCGGCTCATCCTGCTTATCGGCAAATTCCTGGAGGTGGGGATGGCGCGCAAGGACTTCGTCCCCGAAGTTTCCGGCGGTCACGCCCCGCTGCCGTAGGCCGCGCGGTCAAAAGTGTTTCTTGGAGGTCGGACCGGAGACTGGGCAGGGGGGGAAGCGTGTTTTAGGGGCGCGGGATCGGTCGTTCGGGTATACTCTTGTTGCTCCCTTTCGGGATCTCGATCCGCTGTCTTTCGGCGGCGGCCCGGGAATGTGTTCGCTTTGACAGCCGACCATTCATGAATAACGGTAAGTATGTGCAACCCAGCATCAACCTTTGAAAGGTGAAATCCGATGAAACGCTCCCTCCCTGTTCTTTGTCTCCTGCTGGCCCTGCCCCTTTGCGCCGTTTCCGTCAAGGCGCAATCGACCTCCGCTGGCAAGACCGCCCCGTCCATCAAGGGGGTGTGGTCCATCGTGGAAATGGATATCGGCGCCGGGGACAAGAAGGAAACCACGATGCCCAAGGCGTTCATGATGTACATCATGGACAAGCACTACAGCTCGATCCGCGACCTGTCGCAGCGGGAGGGCTCCACTTCCAGCGGCGGCGCCTACGGGACCACCCGGAGTTTCATGGCCGACGCCGGAACCTACGAATACGACGGGTCCACCCTGGTCGTCCATCACATGGTGTCGATGATGGGCGGGGGTGGGACCTCGATGACGTTCAAGGTCCAGATGGAAGGGAACGATACCCTCATTCTCATGCCCCAGTACGACAAGATGGTGATGCCGGCAAAGAGCGCGGCTCCGGCCGCCAAGGGTCCGGGAATGGGCGCTGCTCCGGCCGCCAAGGGACCGATGACGGGGAGCGGCATGGCCGTCCGCTACAAATTCAAGCGGCTGGAATAGGCTGATAGCTCAGGGGCCTGGAAGCCAGGGCGTCGGTCGTCGCTCCCGGGCGTGACCCTTCTCGCGGACGGGAACAACGAGCTGTGGCGCATTTCTCCCGCAGGGGAAGTGGAGGTCGTCCCCAGGGACTACGAGGAGAAGCGGCTGAACGGCATCATCGGCACCCCGGACGGAAGATACCTCTACGTCGCCGATGTCGGCGCCCGCAAAACCTTCCGCTACGCCATCGGGCCCGACGGGACCCTCTCGGGCAAGAAGCTCTTCTGCGAGATGGGCTCGGACGGGATGACGATCGACAGCGAAGGGAACCTCTATCTCACCGGGATGGGAGTGACGGTGTTCAGCCCGCAGGGGGAAAGGATCCAGCACGTTCCCGTACCGTCCTCCTGGACCTCCAACGTCTGCTTCTGCGGCAAAGACGGGCAAACCCTCGTCATCACCGCCTCCGACAAGCTCTTCGGCCTGCGCATGCGGGTGAAAGGCGTGGGAAGCCAGTA
>JAAYAJ010000041.1 GCA_012719455.1 Acidobacteriota bacterium
GATCGCCATCGGCATCCGGATCCTCGTGGAGCACCTGGCGGGCTGACCTATCTCCTTATTTCAGAAGGCTTTGCTCTGGTCCGTCCCCGTTTTGCTGGTCCGTCCCCGCTTTGGCCTTGGCGAGCAGGGCGGTGGAGGAACCGGCGGCGGCTTCGTAATAGCGCACGAAGCGCCGGGGCTCCGCGGCATCGAACTCCTTCAGGTTGACGGCCCAGCGGTACCCGATCGGCTGGTAGAGGAGTTCCGCCTCCAGCGTGAACGGCCCCTTCGCGTCTCCCAGATCGACCGAGTAGCGCACGCGGTCGCCCGACCCGGTGAAATCGGGATCCTCCAGGGCGCGCCCGACAACGGCGATCGTCTTCCCCGCCTTCTGCTTGTCGAACCCCCGGGGCAGGATGCGGTTGTCCTTGAGGTAGCGCGCGGCCCGCAGCAGCCCCGTCGTCACGGCGCCCCCGCCGTCCCCCAGGATCGGTTCGTAAATCTGCACCTCCCCCGGGTTCCTGATTTCGGTGTAGTGCGGCTCGTAGCGTGAGGCGTCCGTGTCGTTGTCGTTATCCGGGATGCGGCCCGAGGGGTCGACGGCGCCCGATTCGAACACCTTCCGGTTGCCGCCGTCGCGCACCGTGACATGAAGCCAGACGCGGCGCGACGGGTAGGCCGTCGGGAGCTTGTGCCCGGCGAGGTTTTCCACCGCCACCTCCGCCTCCAACCGCCCGGAGCGCACCTCGAGGCTGCGGACGGCGATCCGGGCCGACTCCGACTGGAGCTGAGCGAGCGTCTTCTGCGCCGAGGCGGCGAACTCGTCCGGGGACGCGTCCACGCCAAGTTCGTGGCGGTTCCGGTTCAGGATCCCGTTCATGAAGAAGTTGCCCCCCGGAAAGGTGTGCCGGGACACCCGGGCGCGCGGCACCCCCAGGACGCTGCTGACGGCGGTTTTTTCCTTCACCACCGGCATGTGGCACGCCTGGCAGCTCATGACATTCCGGTAGGCGCTGTGGGTCCATTCCTCGTAGGGGACCTGTTCGGGGAATTCCCCCAAATCCTGCCCTGCCGGTCCCAGGGGGCGGGTGTACAAGGTATGGCAACTGGCACAGGCCTCGCTCTGCCCGAGGTGGGGAGACTCCACCGGGCGGAAGCCGCCGGTGGAACTGGCCATGACCCTGGATTGCCCCGCATCCGGGGCGTAGGGGCCGAATATCCCGCGCTCCCCGGCGGCGCCGGGGCCGCCGATGACGAAGCGGCCGACGAAAGTCTCCCGAGACCCCAGCTTATCCTTGGAAATCTGGTGGCAGAGGGTGCAGGACACCCCGTCCTCCGCCAGCGCGTCCCGGGGGTTTCCCGGGACGAACCCCAGGTGGGCGAAGACCGCCCCCTTTCCCCCCGCCTCCGCCGCCTCGTAGCGCGCCATCGGCATGTGGCAGATCGCGCATTCGTCCTCGATCCCCCCCTGGGCCGCCGGGTGCTCCATCGATTCGCGCCGGACGCTCGCCTGCCAGTAGGGATCCCGAGACGAGTTGGCCATCATTGTCGGCCGCCAGGCGAGCCCCATGGAAATATCTTCCCCGCCCCGTGTCGAGAGGTGATTGTGGCACGGCAGGCAGCGGTCGGAGGTCTGAAACCGCGGGACGTTGACCTGTCCCTCGGCGCCGGAAACCAGCGCCGCGATCATTCCCGCCGACAACAACGCTCCCCACAGACAGAGGTTTCTCTTCGGCATCCTATTTCCACCCATCGAACACACCCCCGTCGAACATGTCCCACATCAGGTAAAAGAGGACCTCGGTGGTCCGGGGACCGAAATCGTTGAGCGGCACCCTCAGGCCGAGATTGGCCCGGATATGCTGGCGCCGGCTCAGGGTGACCTGAAACTGCGGCACCACGTCCCAGTTGACCCGCTCCCCGGAAGCCAGTTCCCGGTCCGCCAGCAGTTCCACCATCGGGGACCACTGCCGCCCCATTCCCAGTCCCTGGGCGAAGGTCTTTCCCCCGACGACGCGCCAGAAGACCGCCCGGTTGGCAAGCTCCGTGTCGGTGGGAAGCTCCACCCCCGCCTGCACCTGGAGAAAGGCGCTCCGGGGCAGAAGCTGGGCGTAGCTCCCGAAGCCCTCGAACACGGTCACCCCCTTCCCCCGGCCGCGGGCGGAATCACCGGTGGCCAGCTTTACCTCCCCGGCGGCGGCAAGGAGCGCTCCCCGGTCGAGGTCGGCGGCCAACACGTGCTTGTAGCCCGCGACTATGTCGCCGACGCCGCTGCGCCACGACTCCCCCTCCCGCTTTTCAAAATGAAACGGAAGGATAAAGTCGAGCTGTCCCCGCGGGCCGAGGCGCTTTTCGTAGACGATCTCGCTGGTGATCGCGGGGCTCCCCTCGGCGCCGAAGGCGAGGTCGAGCACCATCTCGTCCTCGGGAAAGGCCTTTTCCGTAACCAGCGGCCGGGGCAGGTTCATTTCTCCCCTGGGCCAGGCGGGCTCGCGGCAGAAGGTGCGCAGGTGCCCCATCACTTCGTCGACCTGGTGGGCCGAGAGCGCTTCCCGGAAGGAGGGCATGATTTCGGAAAACCCCCGCGCCGGGCCGCCGTTGTGGATGACGGCGCCCCAGAAACCGTCCGACTCGCGCGCGGTGGCCCGGCAGTCGGTGAAATCGGGAAAAGTGTCCGGCGCCTCGAAGCCGCGCAGATTGTCGGGCGCTCCACGCCCGTCGGCGCCGTGGCAGGAGGCGCACGCCGCATGATAGACCTCGCGCCCGCCCGACATCTCTGCAAACCGGTCCTGCCCCGCCAGGGCGGCGGCGCATAGAGGTAAGGCGGCGATGACCCATAGCCATTGTCTCACGGGAAGCCCTCCAGGAAGTTTGCTTCAGCATAGCAGAATCGATCCGCGCGCGCCACGATCGGCCGGGGGGAAAAACCCCATTCCTCCCCCGATATTTTTTTAAAATTTTTCTATTGTTTACAGGGGAAATCGGGTATAGTCTTTCGGCACGTCAGGTTTTTGTAAGATTTCTATGCTTAAACAAGCTGCAGACTCCTGAGGGGAAAGCGGCTTTTTTTATGCTTGAGCGTTCAGGAAGGCTTGCCGAAACCTTAAGTACACAACACCCCCTTAACCGGGGAAATTTGCTTAGGAAGATCAATGAGAGAACAAGGAACAGTTAAGTGGTTTAACAACGAAAAAGGTTATGGTTTCATCAGCCGCGAATCCGGGGACGATGTCTTTGTCCATCACAGCGCGATCCAGGGTACGGGCTTCAAATCGCTCAACGAAGGGGACAGCATCGAGTTCGATGTCACCAAGGGCCCCAAGGGATTACAGGCTCAGAACGTAGTCAAGCTGTAAGCCACTTAATTCTGGTTCCGGAGGTTCCGCGCCGACATCCGCCGGTTTCGGATCCTCCGGGCTTCCCAAAATTTGGGGACGGACCAGGGTTATTCTTCCATCCAAACAACTTAAGCCCGATCACCCTCTCCCGGTCCGGAAAATTTGGGGACGGACCGGGGCATCTTATTAATAAATCATAACTTACCTGTTTCCGGCGATCCCCAGCGTCTCGATCTGCCCTTTCCGGGCCAGGTCGATCGCCTCCCCCAGGATCCGTGCGGCCTCCTGCGGGGCATGAAAGCCCATGGAGTTTTCCGAGAGGACAAAATCGACCCGCCACTGCGCCCCGCGCTGAAATTCGCGCGCCGCCTTCAGGGTCTCATCGGACGCCCCCGCATCGCTCGCCGCCTTGATCCCCCGGATGAGGTCGACGACGGCATATTCCGCCCTGATCAGCAGATCGTGATTCCGGTCCTGGATCGACTCGACCCGCGCCAGGATTTCATCCTCCGGAAAATGGTGGCACACCTGGCAGGCGTTGTTGACGTTGAGCAGGGGGCTGCGCACAAAGTGGTCGCTGATCTTGACGCCCCCTTCCCGCCGGTAGGGCATGTGGCAATCGGCGCAGGCGACGCCGCTCCGGGCGTGGACACCCTGGCTCCAGAGTTCGAACTCGGGGTGCTGCGCCTTGAGAACCTCGGCCCCGCTTTCGGCGTGGGTCCAGTCGGAAAACGCGGTGCCGTCGGCGAATCTGTAGGTCGAGTAATGGCGCTCGATATCCTCGACTTTCAGCCCGTTGCTCCAGGGGTAGAAGAGATCGTCCTTGGAAGCGCAGTAGTACTCCACGTGGCACTGGGCGCAGACGAGCGACCGCATTTCCTGCCGCGACGCCATCCGGTTGGGATCGTAGGGCTCCGCGCGGTTTCCGGCCCGCCATTTCTCGATGGAGGCAAGATGCGGTACGGGGGCGCCGGAGTCCGCCAGGGTGCGGATCCCCAGCAGGAAGGCGGGACGGGTCACCCGCACCGCCATCGATTCCGGATCGTGACAGTCAAGACACGACATCGGCTGGCTGACCAGCTTGGCCGCTTCCGCGTAGGGCATCTTCCCGATAGCGACAAAACCGCCGAGCAGTTGCGCATAAGCGTTTTCGCTCACCAGCGGGTCTTCCAGTTTGCCCGGCGCTCCCGCTTCGAGCCCCTTCTTCCGGTAGGCGGGAACGTTCGACGCATGGCAGTGCAGACAAGCGCCGGTCTGCCGAAACGGAGGCTTGATCCGCAGCGTCTCCCGCTGGTCGGAGAGCATATAGGCATGGCCGCGCCGCGCGCGGTAATCGACGCCGAAGGCGTAGCCGGCAAAGAGGGTCTTGAGCTGCGGGTACTGGGCCAGTTTGTCGGCGCCCAGGGTGTCGCTGCCGCCCATGCCGCCGTACTTCGTGGTGGTGGGTTCGGCCGTGCGCAGGTACGCTTCGTACTGGCGCGGGAAGTTCTTGCCCCATTCGGCCGGGTCCACGGTTTGCTCGGTCAGCTCGGCGATCCGGAAAACGAGGTTTTTCGCCTCCTCCTTGCGCTCGGCGATATTGCCGATGATCCACAGAACGCCCGCCGTCGCGGCGGCGACCAGCACGATGGCCAAAGCCCACGGCATGATTCTCTTCATAGCGTGATCCCTCTAACTTCCCTGCCCGTGTCCCGTGCCGGCATGGCAGCGGACGCAGTACAGGTCGTCTTCATCCCCCGCGCGGCGCAGGGTGATCCCGTGCACAAAATCCCGATGGCAGCCGAGGCAGCGCTCGTTCAGGACCCGGGCGTTGCCCGGTTTGATCCGGATCGGTTCGTGAAAGTTCTGGAGCGTGAACGCGACCGAGTGGTAGTAGCCGTTTTCGGCCTTGACCCGCCACTTGTTCGCGAAGTCCCCGGGGAGGTGGCAGTCGCCGCACCCGGCGACCGCGCGGTGGCTCGATTTCTGCCAGCTGTCGAACTGCTCCCGCATGATGTGGCAGTTGACGCACGCGCGCGGATCGTCCGACAGGTAGGATGTACCCTCGGCGTAAAAGAAGGCGTATCCCCCCGCGCCCAGCAGGATTCCCGCCAGGGCGCACAACACCCCTTTCAAAACGGGGACGGACCAGGGCATGTCCTTCATATATAAGAAGTTCCTCCCCAGGAGACCCGAACGGATCCAGGAACCTGTTCCCCCGCAGGCGCAACGAAGCCGGCTGGGCCCCCATATTATAACCGCAATGGAGACGGACCTGGACGAATAATGCAGCTGCCCGGCACAGGTCAGGGGCAAACGGGTCCCCCGCCCTTCCCCCGTTCATATTCGACAACCGCCTCCCTGATGTACCCGGTTCCGTCTTTCGTCGTTCCCTTGCGGATCTTTTTTCGCCATTTGATCGCCCGCGCCACCCTCTCGAGGAATTCCTCGTTGCCGACGGCAATGCTTTCGGTCCACACCTCTTCCCGGTCCAGAAACTGGGCCTCGATCCTGAGCCGGACCCTTTCGCGGTGCATCCGGGCCAGCGATTGCCTGTCGGGTAATTGGAGCATTCCGACCAGGCGATCGATGTCCAGAAAATCCACGGCACCCTGAGCCCCGACCAGAGTTTGATAGCCGCAGGCATCCCACTCCTCGGGATGCGACACCACCCCCGCACGCACCATGTTGAGATCGATGTAGCGCAGGCAGTTCCACAGGTGCTCGCCGCCATCGATCATCGTGCTGTGAAAACGTTCGCTCCAGAACGCGCCGCAGCGTCCGGTGCGGATGTTGTAGGCCTGGCCGAAATTCCCCGCCACCCTTTTCATGAAGCGGCTGAGGTCACCCAGGCGGTCGCACATGCCCAGCAGGTGGACGTGGTTGCAGGTGATGCAGAAGTCGAAAAGGGAGACGCGGTAGATGCGCACCGCCTCCCGGATGCGCAGGCGGTATTCCAGCCGGTCGGCGCGACGCTGCAGCAGAAACTTCCGGTCGTGGCAGCGATGGGTCAAGTGATAGACATAGCCGGGCAGGATGTAGCGGTTCGATCGAGGCATGAAGGTTCCTCCGTTAAGGTTGAAACGCGAAATCGTGCGGCGCACACATGGCGCCGGGTGGCGCTGCGCCTGGCACCGCACACTGTCGTCTAATGACCCACCCTTCCCCGCGAGCCAGTTTTTCTGGTCCGTCCCCCTTTTAAAGGCTATATTCCGCAATAATTTACTCTGGTCCGTCCCCATTTTGTGTTACCCTTCACAGGGGGCAAACGAAGCGATGCGTTACCAGTATTGGGATGAAAAGACGGAAACCATGCCCCGGGGCGAACTCGAGGCCCTGCAGCTGGACGCCCTGCGGGCGGCCGTGGCCCGGGCGCTGGGGACCACCTACAACGCCCCCAGGCTCGCCGCCGCCGGCATCCGCGACAGCAGTGACATCCGCTCCCTGGACGACCTCCGGCGCCTCCCGTTCACGACCAAACACGACCTGCGGGAATCCTTCCCCTACGGCATGCTGGCCGTGCCCAAGGAGGAGGTCGTGCGGCTGCACGCCTCGAGCGGCACAACGGGCGTCCCCACCACCATCTATTTCACCCGGAAGGACATCTCCCGCTGGTCCTCCAACATGGCCCGCTCCATCTTCGCCTCCGGCTGCACCAGCGCCGACGTGTTCCAGAACATGATCACCTACGGCATCTTCACCGGCGGCCTGGGGCTCCACTACGGCGCCGAAAAGGTAGGCATGCTCGTCATTCCCGCCGGGCCGGGCAACACCCCCCGGCAGTTCCGGATGATGCGCGACTACGGCACCACCGTGGTCCACTCGACCCCCAGCTTCCTGCTCCACGTGCAGTCCAAGATGATCGAGGAGGGGATCGACCGCGCCGACCTGAAACTGCGCAAGGCGTTCGCAGGCGCCGAGCCCTATTCCGAAGACACGCGGCGCCGGATCGAGGCCCTGCTCGACATCGACGTCTACAACTCCTACGGCCTTTCGGAGATGAACGGCCCCGGCGTCGCCTTCGAATGCCAGGCCAAGGACGGGATGCACCTGTGGGAGGACGGTTACCTCGCCGAGATCGTCGACCCCGACACCCTCGAACCGGTGCCGGACGGAACCGTGGGGGAACTGGTCCTGACCATCCTCTGCCGCGAGGCCTCCGTCATCCTGCGCTACCGCACCCGCGACCTGACGGCGTTCTACACCGAGCCGTGCGCGTGCGGGCGCACCCACCGGCGCATCCACCGCATCAAGGGGCGCACCGACGACATGCTCATCATCAACGGGGTCAATGTCTTCCCCAGCCAGATCGAAGAGGTGATCATGTCGACCCGGGAGGCGGGGAACAACTACCTCATCCAGGTGGAGAAAGAGGGGGCCCTGGACCGGTTGACGGTCAAGACCGAGGTGGGGCCCGAGATCTTCATGGACGACGCGCGCCCGCTCAACGCGCTCCGCGAACGGATCCGGCACGCGCTGCAGGCCTCCATATCGATCAACCCGAAGGTGGAGCTCGTCGAGAGCGGGAGCCTTCCGGTCGCCGAGGGGAAGGCCAAACGGGTCGTGGACACGCGACCCCGTGATGTATAACCGCTGTTTCAGAGGCTAAGAATGATTTTCAACCCCGAATACGAGGCAATGGAGCCGAAAGCGCGAGAGACGCTGCAGTTCGCCCGGCTCAAAAACCTGGTGGACCGGCTCTACCACTCCCTCCCCTTCACCCGCGAGCGGATGGACGGGGCGGGAATCCGCCCGCGCGACATCCGCTCGCTCGCCGACCTCGCGCACCTTCCCTTCACCACCAAGGACGACCTGCGCGAGACCTTTCCCTACGGCCTGCTCTGCTGCCCCCAGGCGGAGATCGAGGAGGTCCACATGTCCTCGGGGACCACGGGCATCCCCGTCGTCGACGCCTACACCCGCCGCGACGTGGAGAACTGGGAGGAGGCGATGGCCCGCACCCTGGCCGGGGCAGGGGCCACCAGCAACGACACGGTCCAGAACTGCTACGGCTACGGCCTCTTCACCGGGGGGATGGGCGTCCACTACGGGGCCAAGCGCCTGGGGGCCAACATCATCCCCATGTCTTCGGGAAACACGCGGAAACAGCTGATGGTGATGCGGAACTTCGGCACCACCATCCTCACCTCGACCCCCTCCTACGCCCTGTTCATGGCCGAGGAGGCCATCGAGGCGGGTTACGACCCGAGAGCCATGGGGCTCCGGGCGGGGTGTTTCGGCGCCGAACCGTGGAGCGAGAACATGCGCCTCGAGATCGAGGCGAAGTGGGGGATCGACGCCTTCGACATCTACGGCCTCACCGAGATCACCGGCCCCGGCGTCGCCTTCGAATGCGAAGCCAAGGACGGGCTGCACATCAACGAGGACCTCTTCTACCCCGAGGTGATCGACCCCGAAACGGGTGCGGTGCTCCCTGACGGGGAAAAGGGGGAACTGGTCTTCACCACCCTGGTGAAGGAAGGGACGCCGCTGGTGCGCTACCGGACGCGCGACATCACCTTCCTTCGCCGCGAACGCTGCTCGTGCGGCCGCACCACGGTGCGGATGAACCGCCTGTTCGGGCGCACCGACGACATGCTCATCATCCGCGGGGTCAACATCTTCCCCAGCCAGATCGAGCACGCCCTGATCGAGATCGAGGGGACCGACCCCCATTACCTCATCGTCGTCGACCGCGGCGCCACCTACCTCGACGAGGTGGAACTGCAGGTGGAGGTCAAGAAAGAGTTCTTCTCGGACGAGACCCGGACCCTGGAAACCCTGCGGGCCCGAATCGAAGGGGTGATGAAATCAACCCTGGGTGTAACGATGAAGGTCAAGCTCGTGGAGCCGAAAACGATCGAACGCTCGGTCGGAAAGTCGAAACGGGTCCTGGACAAGCGTACACTCTAGCCGCCGGGCGGAAGGAGGCAACCATGGACATCAAGCAGATATCAGTGTTTCTGGAAAACAACGCGGGACGGCTGGCCAAGGTCACCCGCACCATGGCCGACGCGGGGATCAACATCCGCGCCATCTCCATCGCGGACACCGCCGACTTCGGCATCCTCCGCGTCATCGTCGATCGGCCGGAGGTCGCCATGAAGGCGCTTGTCGACGACGGCTTCACCGCCCGGATGACGGACGTGCTGGCCGTGGAGATCCCCGATGTCCCGGGCGCCCTGGCCCAAGTCATGGAGCTCTTCCAGCAAACCGAGGTCAACATCGAGTACCTTTACGCCTCGCTCAAGGGGAACCGGGACAAGGCCGTCGTCATCTTCAAGGTGCAGGATATCGAGCACGGCCGCCGGATCGTGCACGAAAAGGGGCTCGAGGTCCTGGACAAATTCTAGCGACCCAACGCATCGGGCGCCCTTGCTGGGCGCCCGATGCCCCGCACGGCACCCATCGCCTGCGCGGCGCCAACGCCTTGCACCCGGCCGCCGCGCCGCCGCTTGCATCCTCCGCTCCCCCTTGCCCTCTCCTTTTCCTCCTTCAACCAAAAGCTGAACGGCGCCCCCTCAAGTTGTGCATGTCTAGTTCCGCAATTTGGGTTTGGCCGGTCCCCTCAATTGGGGAAGGGGTGCGGGCGGCGAGCAATATCCGGATTGTTCACGAGGGAACGTCGCCAGGCGGCGCCGGCGGGCGTGGATACAAGGCACGCGCCGGGAGGATTCCGTAGGCGTACTCAACAATACGTGGTGGAATCCGACCAGGCGATGCCGACATGCCCGATTGCTCCGACGCGGCGGGATCTTCATGCATAAACCGGGTCGAGGATGAGCAGCGGCAGGCGGAGAAGAAGGAGGAAAAGGAGGAAAAGGGTCCCGCGGCGCGCCGGGCATGGCCGGCGCGCCGCGGGACGGGACAGGCTAGAAGCTGATGCGCGCGCCCAGCTGGATGACCCGGGCATCACTCGTGTTGGTGAACGTTCCGAAAGACCCCCTCGCCTTGTTTCGGATGTTCAAATCCGCGCTCGAGAACTGCGCGTGGTTGAAGGCGTTGAACATCTCGAACCGGAGTTCCAGCCCGGAGGCTTCATTCCAGAGCTGGGTCTTCTTGCTGATGATGAGGTCCCAGTTGTTGATCCCGTTGTTGAGCCGGAACTGGTTGCGCCGGGAGGTGCCGCGCCGGTAGTCGGTCGCGAGATCGGCATCGGCAACGCTGAAGGAGGCGAACGCATCCGCGTTAAAGGCCCGACCGTCGTTTTTACGGGGATCCATCTGCCGGTATTCGGCCCCGAGGTCCGCGTAGGAGATCACCGCGCCCCCGGTCCCGTCCGCCGTACTCGACGCATTGCTCACCGAGAACGGGGTGCCGGACTGGAAGGTCACGATCCCGCCGACGCTCCAGCCGTCCAGGAACCGCCGCAGCGGGGCGCTGAGGTTTTTCGCAAACGGGAGCTGGTAGACCCAGCTCCCTACGAAGCGGTGCGGAACGTCCTGGGAGGAGAGGCCGCGCGTGATCCTGGGGTTGACGACATCCAGGTTGTCCCTGGAATTGTCGGTATCCGAGATCGATTTGGAGAAGGTATAGGCGAGCTGGAAGGTGATCCCGCCGCCGTAGGTCTTCTGCACCTGGGCCTCGAAGGCGTTGTAGTTGGAGTACCCGATCGAGGCGAACTCGTCCAGGCCGACCATGATGTCGGTATTGACCCGCCGCTCGTTGATGTTGATTTCGTTGTTCTCCGGGCGAATGTAGTCGCGTCCCTCAGGGAACGGAATGAAGGTCCCGTAGGCGTAGTTGACCTGCCGTTCGGCGTAGAGCTTCACCCCCCGGTTCCCGACGTAGCTCAGGGTCATGAGGTAGTTGTCCCAGAGCCTGCGCTCGATGGTCAGGTTGTACTGGTAGGTGTAGGGGGTCCGGATCTGCGGGTCGATCGGCCGCGCGAACTGTTCGAGCGGAGCCTTGACCGCGACCGGTCCGGTCATGTCGGCAAACGGGTTGGGCAACTGGGGAAGATCGGGTTTACCCACGTAGTAGCCGGAACCGTAATTCGGGTAGGGGTCGGGCGCAAAGGGATCGGCCAGCGTCCCGCTCCCAGGTTCGTAGTAGGCATCCGTCTTGCTGAAACCGGTGGCCGTCAACTGCTGCAGGGCGGTGTCGCCGATGATGGCGCCGTAATAGATCCCAAAGCCGGTCCGGATGACGGTCTTCTCATCCCCGAACAGGCGTCCCAGCAGTCCTTCGCTCGCCTTCGGCGTGTAGGCCAGGCCGAAGCGGGGGGCCCAGTTGTTCATGTCGCGGTTGACGCCCCCCCTGGGCACCTTGCCGCCCAGCACCGGGTCCGGGTCGCCGACATAGACGAGGCCGTTCGGCGCCCTTCCGCCTTCCGGGACGATGATGGGGGTGCCGTCCATCTGGGTCAGGGTCCCCGAAGTCAGCAGCTCGGAAGTCACCCCGGGCCGGTAAAAGGTCATCCGGTCGTACTTGTCCACGATGGGGGAGCTGTACTCGTAGCGCAGGCCGAGGTTCAGCGTCAGTCCCCGGGTGACCTTCCAGGTGTCCTGGGCGAAAAACGAAACTATGTGCTGGCGGAAATCGCGCAGCCCGCTCGACCCGTACTGCTGCCACGCCGGGGAGGTTCCGATCATGAAGTCGGCCAGGTCGTCGCCGGTGGAGTTACCCCCATATGTGCTCGAGAAGCCCAGGATCCCCTGGTTGACGAACATGAAGAGCTGGTCGCCCCGGTACTTGGTCCCGTCAAAGCCGAACTTAAAGCGGTGGTTCCCCTTCGTCCAGCTGAGCCCTTCCTGGATCTGGAAGTTCTCCGTCACCCGGGTCTGGGGCCCCTGGATGGAGTTGCCCAGGAACAGGTCCCGCTCGAAGAGCCAGATGAACGGAGGACCGGCCAGCGCCGGGTCGACCACGAAATCGGCCGTGAAGCCGATCTTGGCGGGCGAATCGGTATTGACGGGGGCCACTCCCGGCTGGTTATTCCGGGCGTAAGCCAGCAGGAGGGAATTGGCCACGTTGGGGGTGAAAAAATGGGTGTCGCGCACGATGTAATTGGTCGTGCGGCGCTTGTCCGCCGCGGGGAACCCGGGCACGTCGGCTCCGTTGAAGGCGAAGGGGGATTCCACGCTGGAGTCGTAGATGTTCGAGCTGAAGCTCAGCATATTCCGGTTGGAAACCTGGTGATCGATCCGGAAGGTCACGTAGGTGTTGTTCGTAGTTTCGTCCGCCCCTACGTTGGCGCTCCCGGTCTCGTCACCGACGGGGAAAAAGTCCAGGTAATACCGCGCAATCGGCGAAATGCGGTCGGACGGGATCACGTTCCCGGGGAAAGGATCTCCGGTAGCCGGGTCAAACAAGGTGACCGGGTCCCCCCAGTCATCGGTCAGTCCGCTGAAGTCTCCCTGCATCTCCGCCTGGTTGGGGAGCCCGGTAACTATCTTGGTGTCGCCGATCAGCTGGCGCCGGGTCTCGTAATCGACGAAGAAGAAGGTGCGGTTCTTCCCGTTGTAGATGCCGGGGAACCAGACCGGGCCGCCGAAATTGCCGCCGATCTCCTTGCGTTCGTACCTGCGCCGTTCCTCGTCGAAGTACTTCCTGGAGGAGAGAACGGTCGGGCGCCAGAAGGCGCGCGCGTTCCCGTGGTACTCGTTGGTCCCGCTCTTGGTGACCACGTTGATGATGGAACCGGAGTTGCGGCCGAATTCGGCTTCGAAGTTCGAGGAGAGGATGCGGAACTCCTGCAGGGCGTCGGGGCGCGGCTGGGCCCCGGTCGAACCGCCCACGGCGATCTCGTTGTTGTTCGCCCCGTCGAGCATCACGTTGTTTTCCACGCCCCTGGCGCCGTTGACGCTCATTCCCAGCCCCTGCCCGAAGGTGCCGCCGGTAGGACTGGTTGAGTACGCCACGCCCGGCTGGAGGTAGGCCAGCTGCAGCACGTTGCGGCCGTCGAGCGGCAGCCCCTCGAGGCGGGTGTTTTCCACCGTCGTTCCCAAAGTGGCGCTTTCGGTCTCGATCAGGATCTGGGCGCCGCTGACGGTGATCACCTGCGACATGCCGGCGACGCTGAGCTTGATGGGAATCACCAGGGAGCGGTTGGGCTCGAGCTTCACGTTGCGCATCTGGGTCTCGGAGAACCCGGGAGCCACCGCGATGATCTCGTACACGGACGGTTCAACCTCGAGGAACCGGTAGTCTCCGTTATCGTTCGAGGTAACAGTCTGGACCGTCATGGCTTTGTCGCGGTCGACCAGTTTGACCGTCGCGTTCGGGACCACCGCCTCCGACTGGTCGTGCACCGAGCCTCCGATCGTCCCCCGGGTCCCCTGTGCGCACAACACCCCAAGCGACAAGACGGCGCATAAAAAAAGCGCCACGCTGCTTCTAAGACATACGTGAACCATTCGATTGGTCATACACATCCTCCTCGCAGTTCATCCGCGCGTACCGGCCGAACGCGGGGTCCGGTCCGGGGAGATCCATCCTCAAAAACCCAGTTGGGCCGCATTGTAATCTCGCTCCGGCGCCGTTGGCAATGTTAATCCTGCATTAATCCTATGTTAATCCCATGTTAATCCTGCGCCTGGATTTTCGTCCCAGCCGGGGAAAACCGGCTGGAATCCGTTCTGACGCGGACAGGGGGAGGAACAAACACCCACCCCTTCTTTACTCATCGACCGATTGCGGCGGCGCCTTCGGAGATTTACAATGAGCGGATGAGAATCAAAATCGGGATCAGCTCCTGCCTGTTGGGAAACCAGGTCCGCTACGACGGGGGGCACAAGCTGGACCGTTTCCTCGCCGGGACACTGGGCCGATACGTCGACTACGTCCCCGTCTGCCCCGAGGTCGAGTGCGGCATGCCCATACCGCGGGAACCGATGCGGCTCGAGGGGGAGATCGAAGCCCCGCGTCTGGTTACCCACCGTACCCGGGAAGACAAGACCGGCCGGATGCTGGCCTGGGCTGACAAGCGGGTCGGAGAGCTCGCAGGGGAGGGGCTGCTGGGCTTCATCTTCAAGAGCGATTCCCCCAGCTGCGGGATGGAGAGGGTCAGGGTCTATGACGAAAAGGGGGAGTCGGCGCGCAAGGGGGTCGGGCTCTTCGCCCGCCGCTTCATGGAGCACTTCCCACTCCTGCCGGTCGAGGAAGAGGGGAGGTTGCACGACCCGGCGCTGCGGGAAAACTTCATCGAGCGCCTCTTCACGATGGCGCGCTGGCGCGATTTCGTCGGGGGGAAACCCGACCGCGACGGGCTGGTCGAGTTTCACGCACGGCACAAGTTGCTGATCCAGGCCCACAGCACCCGCCACTGCCGGGAGATGGGGCGCCTGGCCGCAGGGGGGAAGGGGGTTCCCTTCCCCGGACTCCTGGCCGATTACCGGCGGCTGCTGATGGAGGCGCTCAAACTGCGGGCCACCC
>JAAYAJ010000042.1 GCA_012719455.1 Acidobacteriota bacterium
ACTGACGGCACCATCGCGGCTTCCGTGTATAATCGCGCCGGCGGCTGCAACCTGAAGGCGCTGGCCCTGGCGTCCGATCCCACTCACATAGTGGTCCGGAACGCGCGTCCGGGCGAAATCGGCAACCTGGGCCCGAACTCGCTGACGGGGCCGGGCCGCTGGAATCTGGACATGGCCATGTCCAAGTCGATCGAGTTCATGGAAGGCAAGCGGATCGAATTCCGGATCGACGCCCAGAACATATTCAATCACCCGATGCCGTCCAACAGCACGAGGGCCTGGAATGCCCGCTACACCGAGATCTACAACCCGAACTTCGCGTTGAACAACAGCTCCAAGTTCGGGTACATGGCCACCAAGGGCGGACATCGCACCTTCCAGGGGAAGCTCCGCATCAGCTTCTAGGCTGATTCAAGTAATTTAAAGCAAGCCAGCAGGCGCCCACGCAGCATCGGGCGCCTGCTTTTTTGGGAGGTCCCCCCCCGTTACCCGTAACGAGGCTTATCGGAGGAGGGAGGGGATGGAATATCGTCACCCGGGCGCGGGCCGATCAAGAAAGATTCGGGCGCAATATTTCGGTTGCCCCCTTCTGAACTGCAGTATACTTGCGTTTAGAGGATCGCAACCCATTCGGAAACGTTTACTTATGACATCGCGGCTGAGAGGGTCCGCATATGAAGCGCCGATTCCGAAAAGGCGCTTGCTTGTTGCCCGTGCGCTGCGGCGCCGGGCCCAGAGGAAGCCGCAACAAGACAAGCCGGTCTTTCCTATCCTTTGAATGACATGTTTGGGAGGTTCTGAAATGAACAGAACATTATGCTTGGCATTGCTGCTGATCTTGTCGGCAAGTGGAAACGGCTTTGCCCAGATAGGGCAGGCTTCAGCCGATTTCAACGCGGTCGGCAAAGCGCACCCGTCGCCTTACAATGTTTATGGAGCCCAGTTTCCGCGCATTGAGGCCGATGCAAGAGTCACTTTCCAGTTCAGGGCGCCTGATGCCGCAAAAGTGCAGGTCTCCATCAACAACAAGCCATATGACATGGTCAAGGGCGCCGACGGAAACTGGACTTATACAAGCGAACCGCAGGACCTTGGCTATCACAACTATTGGATGATTGTTGACGGCGCAATGGTTCTGGATCCGGCGACATATGGATTCATCGGCTACAGCCACATGTGCAATGGGTTTGAGATTCCCGATCCTGACGGCGGTTTTTATGAATTGAAGAACGTTCCTCACGGCAACGTTCTTCTTAAAAATTATTATTCAAAAACTTTCAACACCTGGCGTCACATTTTTGTATATACACCGCCCGATTATGACAAGAACCCGTCGGCGCGTTATCCGGTGCTTTACCTCCAGCATGGAGGAGGCGAAGATCAGAGGGTATGGATCGAAATGGGAAGGACGAATTTGATCCTCGACAACCTTATCGCCGAAGGAAAAGTAAAACCATTCATTGTCGTCATGGAGACAAGCGCTGTCGGGCCACAGATGGCTCCAGTACCGGGCGGCCCGCGTCCCGCCGGCACTCCTGCTCCCGGCGCACCCGGCACCCGTGCTCCCGGTGCACCCGGCACTCCTGCTCCCGGCGCTCCTGCCCGCCGCGCCTTCAGCTTTGACGCCTATGCCGACCTGATGATCAAGGATATGATCCCTTATATTGACGCCACCTTCCGTACAATTCCCGACCAGGCGCATCGTGCGATGTCGGGCCTGTCAATGGGCGCAATGTGCACCAAAGCCGTAACCCTTGCTCATCCGGAGACATTCTCGCATATCGGCCTTTTCAGCGGCGGCACGATAGCCCCCGCTGAAATCAAGGACAAATCCAAGGTAAAGCTTGTATTCATGAGTTACGGCAGCCGTGAAGGCGGTTCCGCAGGTGTCAAAGCTGCAGCCGATGCATTGAATCAGGCGGGCATAAAGGGCGTATCATACGTTTCCCCGTTAACCGCCCATGAATGGCAATCGTGGAGGAGAAGCCTGCGCGAATTTGCCCCCCTTCTTTTCAAAGATTAAAGGCGGTTACAAATCGGGAATCAGGAATTCGAAATGATGACAACTCCAATAGCTGGAAATCATTGATTACTGATTCCCGATCTCCGTTTATGTAAGACGAAAAACAGCGACGACGCATGACCGATTCCGTGTATATCGCCAAGAGGTTGCTCGAGTGGGTATTTTCCCCCGTGGGGATCATGGTCCTGCTCCTTGCCGTCGGGTTTCTGTGGAGCGTCACGCGGCGGCAATCGCGCGGGGGACCGCGCCTGTTGGCGGCGGGCGCCCTCCTGTTTCTGGTTTATTACGCTTCGCCGCTCGCCAACGTCATGCTGGGGAAGCTCGAGCGGGAGCATGCGCCGCTGGTGAACCTCGCGTCAGTGCCCAAAACCGACCGGATCGTGGTCCTGGCAGGGTACGCCGAGGAGCAGCCGCACCTGCCGATCACCAGCCGGGTGTCGGAACAGACGCTCGCCAGCCTGGCCGAGGGACTGAGACTCTACCGCGCGCTGCCCGGCAACAAGATCATCACCTCGGGCGGAGTGGCAATCGAGGGGGAGAAACCGGTGGCGGCCGCCATGGCCGACCTGCTCGTGGAGCTCGGGGTGCCCCGGGAAGACCTCGTGGTCGAGGGAAAATCCGAAAACACCTACGAAAACCTGTTCGAGGTCCAGGCCCTGGTGGGCGGGCGGCCCTTTATCCTGGTTGCGTCCGCCTGCGACCTGCGCCGCGCCATGGGGGTGGCCCGCAAGCTCGGGCTCCACGCCATCCCCGCGCCCGCCTACATCCGCACCCTGCAGCGGTGGAAGGCGCCGCAGGGCCTGGGCGGCCGGGTGCGCCATTATGCACGCCGGCACGTGTCGCTCGGCAACTTCGCCAAACTGCAGTGGGCGCACCACGAGTACGCCGGCTACCTCTGGTACCGGCTGCTTGACCGCATCTGACCCCGCTAGCGCGCGGCCGGCTCCTGCTGGGTGATGCAGTGGATCCCGCCGTAGCCGTACACCAGCTCGACCGCCGGGATCGCCGCGATCTCGCGCCCGGGAAAGCAGGAGCGGAGGATGGCCACCGCTTCCCGGTCCATCGGGTCGCCGAACACCGGCAGGAGCACCGCGGCGTTGCCGATGTAGAAGTTGGCATAGCTCGCCGGCAGCCACCGCTGCTCTTCTTCCAGCCAGATCGGCTCCGGCAGCGGGAGCGGAATCACCTCGAGCCGGTTGCCCGACTGGTCGCGGGCCGAGCGGAGGATGTCAAAATTTTCCTGCAGGACGGAGGCGTTCCCCCCCTTGCTGGAGGTGGAGGAGGCGCAGAGCACCCGGCCGGGGGCCACGAAGCGGGCGAAATCGTCGACATGCCCGTCGGTGTCGTCCCCGTCGATGCCCGATTTGAGCCAGACCATCCGTTCGGTGCCGAGGTAGGCGTGGACGATCTCCTCGATCCGCTCCCGGGAAAGGGCGGGATTGCGGTTCGGGTTGAGGAGGCACTGCTCGGTCGTGAGCACGGTCCCGTGGCCGTTGACGTCGATCGAGCCCCCCTCGAGCACGATCCCCGGACGGAAGATCCGGTCCGAAAGGGTGGCCACCACGGCGTCCCCGGTGGCGTCGTCGGGAAGGATGTCGTCGTACTTCTCCCCCCAGGCGTTGAAGCGCCACTTCACCGCCGCGCGCTCCCCCGAATCGGGGTGGAGCAGGAAGGTGGGGCCGTAGTCCCGAATCCAGACGTCGGCGCTCGGGATGGACAGAAGTCTCACCCGGTCCATGACAGCGCCGTGACTCTCGAGCATCCGGGCGACGCGGATGCGGGCAGCTTCGTCGTCGACCAGGATCCGGACGATCTCCCCGCGTGAGAGCGCCTGCACCATCCGGCAGTAGATCTCCTCCACCGCGCCGAGGATCTTTGCGGGGAAGGTGAGGGGGTTTTTCGGCCACGAAAGCCAGGTAGCCTCGTGTTCAACCCATTCAGCCGGCATCCGGAAGCCGGCCGCTTTCGGTGTCTCGTGGTTGTTCGCTTTCGTCATGGCGTCATCTCCCCCCGTTCGACGATTTTACGGTACTGGTCCGGGCGGCGGTTATGAAAGAAACGCCACCCTTCCCTCACATTGCTGCCGTGGGCCAGGTCGACTTCGGCCAGGACCACTTCCTCCCCAGCACCCGCGCGCACGAGGGTCTTGCCGAAGGCGTCCAGGACGACGGAGCCGCCCCAAAAGTCCATTTGGTCTTCCTTACCCGCGCGGTTGACGGCGGCAACCACGCAGCCGTTGGCGATGGCGTGCCCGCGCATCACGTTTTCCCACGCCTCCTGCCAGTCCCCTTCTTCCTCCGGCATGCCCAGCACCCGGCCGATGGCCGTGGGATAGAAGATCATCTCGGCCCCCATCAGGGCGTTCACCCGCGCCGCCTCTGGAAACCACTGGTCATAGCAGATCAGGGTGCCGATCCGGCCGCTGCCTGTCTCATAGACTCGGAACCCGAGGTCCCCGGGGGTGAAGTAGTCCTGCTCGTAGAAACTCTCGTCGTGCGGGATGTGGATCTTCCGGTATTTTCCCAGGAGGTTCCCCTCCCGGTCGAACGTCATGCAGGTGTTGAACCGGCCGTTCGGGGCGCGCTCGTAGATCGACCCCGCCACGAGGATCACCCGGTTGTGCGCGGCGCAGGCCGAGAGCGCGCGTTCGGTCTCCCCGGGAATCGATTCCAGGAACCGCTCCCCTTTTCCTTCCGGGCCGCGGTACTGGGCGAAATAGTGGGAGGTGAACAGCTCGGGCAAACAGACGACGTCCGCCCCCCGGCGGGCCGCCTCCGCGACGAGTTCGCAC
Organism: Acidobacteriota bacterium; assembly: GCA_012719455.1. Taxonomy (GTDB): domain Bacteria; phylum Acidobacteriota; class UBA6911; order UBA6911; family UBA6911; genus UBA6911. The sequence continues at coordinate 4,815 of JAAYAJ010000042.1, forward strand.
GCGCGCGCCCGGTTGCGCGCAGGATCGGCCTCCATGACCATCTGCGCAAGCCCGATGACGACCTTCCCGACCATGATCCGCTCCTTTCAGCCGAATCCTGCCACATCCCGCCCCCCCGGACAACCGCCCGCTAGGAACCTAGCCGAGATCGAAAGCGTCGTGGATCGCCCGCACCGCCCGGTGCGCCTCCGACTGGTCCACGACGAAGGAGATGTTCAGCTCCGAGGAGCCCTGGGCGATGGCGATAACGTTGATGTCGGCCCGGGCCGCGGCGGTGAAGGTCCTGGCCGCGATCCCGGGAACCCCCCGCATCCCCTCCCCCACCACCGCGATGATGGAAACCGAGTCCCGGACCCGGACCGCCTCGACCGCCTTGCGCGCAAGTTCCGGGTCCAGCTCGGCGCGGAGTTCCTCGACCGCGCGGCGGCAGTCCTGCTCGGGGATGATAAGGCAGACGTTGTGCTCCGAGGAAGCCTGCGAGATCATCATGACGTTGACGCCGACGCGGGCGAGCGCGGCGAAGAGGCGCGCGATGACCCCGGGCGCCCCCATAAGGCCGCTCCCCTCCACGGCCACCAGGCCGAGCTTGTCGATGGAGGTCACGTTCTTGACGATCTTGGCGGAGCTGTTGCCCGCGCTCGAGATCAACGTCCCCGGGTGGGAAGGGTTGAAGGTGTTCTTGATCCGGATCGGGGTGCCATGCTCGATCGCCGGCTGCATCGCCTTCGGGTGGATGACCTTGGCCCCGAAATATGACATCTCCGCCGCCTCCCGGTAGGAGATCTCGCCGAGCGGCGACGCCCCCTCGACCACCCGCGGGTCGGCCGTCATCACCCCGTCGACGTCGGTCCAGATCCAGATCTCGCTGCATCCCAGGGCGGCCCCGACAATCGACGCGGTGTAGTCCGACCCGCTGCGCCCGAGCGTGGTGGTGATCTCCTCGGCGTTCGAGGCCACAAAGCCGGTCACCACGGGGACCACGCCCGACTCCACCAGGGGGAGGAGGGCGGCCCGGATCCGGTCATTGGACACGGCGATATCAACCGCCGCCTCGCCGTAGCTGCTGTCGGTGCGGATCAGCGGGCGCGCGTCGACGAAGCGCGCCGGGATCCCGCGCGCCTCGAGGATGGCGGCGATCTGCATGCAGGAGAGGAGTTCGCCGAAGGAGGCGATGGCGTCGAGCGAGCGCGGGCTCAGCTCCCCGAGCAGGTGCACGCCGCGGAAGAGGGTCTCGAGCTTGTCGATCAGCTCCCCCTGCTCCCGGACAAGGCGGTCCCGCGCATCCCCCGGCTCCACCAGCGCCATGACGATCTCGAGGTGCTTCCGCCGGAGCTCCTCCGTATTGCGGAGCCCCTCATCCTTCTTCCGCTCGAGCGCCAGGCGCGCCGTGCCCAGAAGCAGGTCGGTCACCCCCGACATCGCCGAGGCGACCACGACCGGCCGCCGGGACAGGTGGGAGCGCACGATGGCCGCGACTTCGCACAGGCGCTGTGCGTCACCGACCGAGGTTCCGCCGAATTTCATCGTAATCATAGGCAACCGTCCCTCACAGGTTCATGGCGGCGCCCGCCGGCGGACGCCGTTCCGGGGGGAAAGGATATCACACTCTCCGTCCCAGGCCCCCCGGTCAATGGAGATAATGGCCCAATCCACCCCGGGATGCGGTAAAATAACTGGCTTATCGATCCAAGGAGGTTTTCGATGTACCGCGGCAAGTACCCCCCCATCACCCTGACGCCCACCCTTTTCCAGCTGGGGACCCCGGCATTCCCCGCCTTCCTGTCACTGGGCGAGAGCGCCATGCTGATCGAGGGGGGCACCGGCCCCACCTTTCCCATCCTGGTGGAACAGATCCGGTCGCTCGGCGTCAGCCCGGAAAAAATCCGGTTCATCGCCCTGACCCACACCCACGCGGACCACATCGGGGGGATCCCCCATTTGAAGCGCATCTGGCCCCACGTCCGCGTCATCGGGAGCGCCGCGGCGGAGAAGATCTTCCAGAAGCGCGAGCTCTTCCACGAGTACCTCCTGGCCGATGCCGCCATCGCCCAGCTGATGAAGATCAAGGGCGAAATCGAGGACCTGCCGCCGTTTCTGCCCGACTACCATTTCGGGCTGGACGCCGTCGTGCAGGAGGGGGAACGGATCGACCTGGGAGGAGGAGTCGTCTGGGAGGTCTACGAGACCCCGGGGCATTCCCCCTGCCACGTCTGCTACCTGGAGCGTTCGGAGGGGACGCTGGCGATGGGCGACGCCACCGGCTTCTACGTCCCGGAAAAGGACGCCCTGTGGCCGAACTATTTCGTGTCCCTCCCCATCTACCTCGACAGCATCCGCAAAATAGCCGCCCTGCCGGCGGCGCGCGCCGTCCTGGGCCATAACTGCGTCCTGCACGGCTGGGTCCGCGAGCACTTCGAGTACGCGCTGAACGCCACGGAGAAGTACCACCGCAACCTGCTCACGCGGCTCCAGGCCGGGGAGAGCGCGGAGAAGATCGCCGTCGACAGCGCCCGCTTCGTCGACGGGATCACCGACGTCCAGCCCTTCCGGGTCCTGTACGACCTCAGCCGGCTCCTGATCAAACGGTCACAGAAGGCGGGGCCCGACGTCTCCTTCGCCCTCGAGTAGCCGGAACCGCGAGCGGCCGCCCGCCTTCTTGGCAAACCCGGCGGTCTCCCCTGAAGTAGCGTTTCGCGCCGGCCGCAAAAGAGTGTACAATCGCACCATCAGCGCCGACGGGTTTTCACGCCTCCGGCACCCGAAGCGCAATCACCGGACCCGATGGGAGACCTTATGACAATCCATGCAGGAAGGCGTACCTTCATAAAAACCACCGCCATGGCCGGCATCGCCGCAACCCTCCCGGTCGCCGGCCGCGCGGGCCGGGGCGCCGTTATGCCGGCCGCAAAGCCCGGCACAGGGCCGAAACATCTGCTCCTGCTGAGTAATGACCCGAAGAACTACGAAGGGTGGATCGCAACCGTCCAATCAGCGGCGGGAAAAAACCTCCGGGTATCCTCCCTGAAGGTGGACTACCAGAAGCCGGATGAAATCATCCGCGTTCTTCGGACGCAGCAGATGGACATCCTGCTTCTGTGCCTGCCCCACCGCACCTTCAATTTCGGAAGCCTGTATGACGCCATGGGCGATTTGCGCGCTCCGGTGATCGTGCTCTCGGCAAACCCCGACCTGATCCCCATTGACGCCAACCTGGTGGCCTCGCTGAGGGGGAACGGCGCCAACGTCCGCTTCGCCCTGTCCCGCGACCAGGCGGCGGACCTTGTCGGGATTGTCGCCGCGCCCGGGATCCTGCAGGACCATCGCGCGGTGCTCTTTGGAAAACCGTTTGATTCCACCACCGTCCCCGCCCGCAACCTGACGGAAGACAAGGTCTACCGGCATACCGGCGTAAAAATGGAGTACCGGCCGCTTGCCGAACTGGCGTCACAATACCGCAGCGCCGATGAAACCGCCGCCCGCAAGGAAATGCAGCGGTGGAAGAAAGAGGCGACGGAAGTCGTCAATGTCCCGGATGAAACGATCCTCGATGCCTGCAGGTTGTACGTGTACCTGCGCGCCATGGTGGAACGGGAGGGCTTGTCGGCGGTGTCCATGGATTGCCTCGGGTTTACCATGAGCCCCGACCCCATCCTTCCCTACCCTTGCCTGGCGTTTGCCAGGCTGAGGGACGACGGCATCACGGCCGCCTGCGAAGCGGACGTGTGCGGCATGCTGACGTCGATGTTCTTGGAAAGGGCCAGCCGGAAGCCTTCCTTCATGTGCAATATCATGTCGCTCGACGCTTCCGGTTCCAAAATCCTCCTGAGCCATTGCACTTCCGCGCTGAAGCTGAACGGCCCGGCGGCGCCGCCCCTAAAATACAGGCTCCACAACTACCACAATTTCGGCAAAGGGGTGGTGCCGGAGGTCGCTTTCCCGCTAGGGAAGGAAGTCCTGCTCGGCGGGTTCAGCAAGGACCTGAAAAGCTTTGCGGCATGGCCCGGCCGCATTCAAACCCAGCTGCAGGATACCGAGAAAACCACGGCCGCCGACGGCACGCCGCTCAACGCGTGCGCCAACACCATGGAGGTGAAAATCAGGGACGCCGGCCGTTTCCTCCAGAACATCAACGGACTCCATCAGGTCATGGTTTTCGGCGACTACACGAAAACCATCGGCGATGCATTGTACGGAATGAACGTGAGCCTGGTCGGGCCGGCGGAATTCAACCCTCCGGCGTAAATCCATAGCGGTCCGCACCTGCGGAAATGACATCCGGGCACATCCCGGGTCCATGAAAAGGAGAAGCAGCCATGATTTCAGTTCCCGAAAAGCAACAAGGAACGACAAGGCGGGGATTCGTGAAGGAACTCACCGGCAACGCCGCCGGATTGGCCCTGGCCGGCGTTTTAGCGGCCGCGTTCAGGCCGCTCCAGGAGAGCTTTGCCCAGGAAATCGGCGGATCCGGTGGGAGCGCTTCCCAGGCGTCCGGGTCGAAATACCGCAAGTGTTTCCTCAACGAACTGACCCCGGAGGAAAGGGAAATCGGCTACGGCGCCATGAAGATGTTCACGGCCTTTACCGACGACGACATCATCGAAGGGAGTAATTATTTTTCGGTCATGTGGATGAGGGAAAGCTCCACCAAGACCATGGGGCACGGCCCGCACACGCACCCGGTCCCGGAACTCCTGGCCGCCATCGGCTCCGACCCCGACAACCCGATGGACCTGGGGGCGACTTTCGAAATGTACATGGGCGAGGAGATGGAAAAGCACATCATCGACAAATCGACCCTGATCTACGTGCCTCCCGAAACCGTTCACTGCCCGTTCACCATTTTAAAATTCACCCGCCCGTTCATCTTCATCCAGGCGCACTACGGCCCCAAGCTGGTGGAAACCCCGAGACAGGACCTGGTGCCGGAGGAGATGAGGAGCAAGTACATTTTCATCAAGAGCGACGGCAAGTCGCAGAAAAAACCGAAGAAGTAGGGACCTGCAACGGCGGCGGCGATTGCCGCCGCCCCCCTATTCCATGCCGAACATCGGTTCGCCGCCCAACTCGGCCAGGATCCCGCGGGCGCACTCCTCCTGCTCCGCCGTTCCCGAGATGGCCAGCCAAACGGCCCCTTCCGCTCCGCCCACTCCGCCCGCCGCCACCAATTCCGCCCTGGCGCCGGTAAGGATCCCGACAGCCTCCAGTTCCGTCACAACCTCCCCCGGAACGGGAAGCATCCGTGCCCCGCTTGCGCCCGGCGCGTTCAGCCGCGCGGCGATCTCCTTCAGCCCGGTCGAGACCCGCTTTTCGAGCCCGACGGGAAGGATGAGGCGAACGCGCCTTCCGACCACCGCCTGCAGCGCCGCCACGATCGTCCCCCCCGCCGGGTGCCCGACAAGGACTCCCGCCCCCCCTGCGGGGTCGACGGCATTGGCGCCCTTGAGAATGACGTCCCCCTGCTCGAGTTCATCGATGACGTCGTATATGTTCTTCCCCTTCAGCCACTCCCCTTTCCGGATGACGACATCGCCCGGAAACCCGCCTTCGCTGGACAACCGCCCACTATCCGCCGTCTTCGCGCCTGGCGGCAAGGTGATCCCGCGGAAAAACCCTTTGCGCGAAAACCCGTCCCGCTTGCCGCATTCCTGCAGCAACTCCTCGGCCACGTATCCGTTGGTCGTTCCCGCGACAATCACGACGGTGCCGGATTCCAGCGCCCTCCTTATCGCCGCGTGCTTGACAAGCGCCCTGGCGATCAGCCGCTTTCCAGCCGCCGGTGTAATTACTGTCTGGATCATATCGTTAGTCCTATCCTCCAGCCTTTGGTATCAGCGACGCCGCGCTTGGCATAGCCGGCATCGACCCCAGACAAATGGCCGCTTTTATTCCGTCGAACCCCTGATGCGAGTTTTCGCTTAACTGCGCCGCCGCAAGTCTCGCTTTTGAATGTTCTGATTTTGTGGCGAACATTAAGCAGTTTCACATTAATGAGCCTTCCTTCCACTTGATATGCAGACCATTATTAATAATAAATACAAAAAGGCTTTGAGTCGCTTCTTCTATCGCATCATAAAAGGAAAGATTGATTGCATGAAGAGTCTCCTCCTCATGCATTTCATACAGAGAAATGCGGAGCTCGTGATCATCGGGGGGCATCCCGTTAGGAAATAAGTCAAAGGCACGCTTAATTGCTTCAATTGCAGAACTTGCATTGATGGCTCTGAATGCTTGAAACATCTGTCTGTAGTTTGAATCCCCCGGAAACTCAGATTGAAAAAGATATTTAAACCCCCCGTTCTCAATAATTCCGATAGCAGTCCATACGAGTACAATTACACGTTCATTTTCTGGAAAATCATTTGTATCGGAATCTTCTCCGTATTTCTCAATTATTCTTCTGTTTATCTTGTCGCACAGACTCCATTCATATGCTCTATCATTATTCATTCAGCACATCGTCCAAAACAATGTATCCAAGTGAAGAAAATGTGGCTAATGGCAGGCAGCAGCTGCGCCCATCAAACATTGTCGCCTTGCCTCATATTCCCGATCGGATTCTCCAATGCCCTGCGTGTTTTGGAGAAATTCCTGTAATTTCTTTGCATCTTCCTCGGCTTTCCTTCTTGCTTCGGGATCTTTGAAGGTATCATCTGCCCATGCTTCACGCGGCTCGGTGAGAATAATTGCCCCAACGCTCAAAAATAGTTCCATTGTTTTAAGGTATTTGGTCCACGATCGAGCTGCCATGGAGCCGCTATGGCCCTTTCAGGCCTTCAGCCAGGCAAGATTATCACTTATCACCCTGTCCAGTTTCCCGAATCCACTTCTCTCTTCCGTGCCGTCTTTAAAACGGATTATGAAAACTTGACCAGCGTATTTTGTACTGAAGCGGTCGAGAATTTTTTGATCGGTAATAAGCGTATCCGTTGTTTTTTAACCTACAGCTGCCCAGGCCGAACGAATCAGTGTATGCATCAATCACCCGGCCACTGGGGCAGAAGCTGCTTTATGCGATCAACTAAGCGCCATAGTGGAAGACTAAGATCAAGCCTCATTTCCATGTCGAAATAAGTGTCGAGCCGACGCGCGATTTCCGTCGGTTCAGTTCCAACGGCATCCAGAAGCGATGCTTCATCTGTAAGGATGAACGGCTGATATTGGGGGTCCGGTTCGGCTATGTTAATTAAAAGCTGAATCTCCCGTTTTCGTTCTTCGGTCTCGCTCGATGACGCTAACTTAATCTTCTTGCTCGACATATCATTTTGCCCGGCTAACTAGCAATTAGCGGTCCTGCCTAAAATCATCGGTGCTGCGTGCCTGGTCTGTGTAAACGGGACAGGGCGGCCGCGCGCTTCGGGTTCAACTTTCTATTAGGATCTATCTTACACCTTTTTGGGGGTCGGTGGCTGCGGAATTAGATTGCAAAATCCGGTCGGGCTAAGGAGCAATGTGCTGGAGCGTGAGGGGGAGGCGGGGGACCGGGAGATCCGCGTCTTCGGCCGGGGGATTCATTTGCCGTGGATCCCGGGGGCGCCACTGGGTCGGGGCCGGACGGGCTGCAGGAGGACGGGACGGGGGATACGACAAAGGGTCACGGGCGGCGATGGGGGAATCCGCGGGTGTCTTGGATTGAATGGTTTCCGGTAAAAGTGGTCGGGGCGAGAGGATTTGAACCTCCGACCTTACGGTCCCGAACCGTACGCGCTACCAAACTGCGCCACGCCCCGTCCAAGTGCTGCAAATCCTAGCTCAATTCAGGTTTGGGATCAAGAACCATAAATGGAGAACGGCAAATGGCCGTGCGGTGGAAGGCTCGGGGAACGGGGACAGGCGCGGGAGATGGCGGGGCTAATCGGGCGGCAGGATGCGCGCGGCCTCCCGGATGAGGGAGCGGGCGGAATGGTAATCGGTCTGGTCGCGCTGCAGGGGGGTGATGGAGACGTAGCGGTCCAGAATGGCCTGGTGGTCGGAGATCAGCTCCGCCGGTTGCCCGCGGCCGGGGTTCGGGGGGATCTCGCCGTATTCGGGGCGGCGCTCGGGGCTGTTGAAATGGGGCACGTGTTCCGAGTACCCCTGCCGGGTGATTTTGACTCCCTTGATCCGGCGGATGGGGAGGTTCACGTTGAGGCAGATCTCGCCGTGCAGCCCGTCGGCCAAAAGCGCCGCCACCAGGCGGCGCACGAAGGCCGCCCCCTCCTTGAAGCGGATGGGCTTGCCGTCCTGGTACGCCTGCGAAACCGCCAGGGCGGGGACCCCGTGGCACGCGGCCTCGCGCGCGCCGGCCACCGTCCCGGAATACATGATGTCGTCGCCGAGGTTGGCGCCGTGGTTGATCCCCGAGATCACCAAGTCGGGCATCTGCACGTACAGGCGCCCGAGGGCGAAGATCACGCAGTCGGCCGGGGTCCCGGCCAGGGTGTAGCGGTCGGGCTTGATTTCGCGGAAGTCCAGGGGGGAGCGCAGCGTGAGGCCGTGGCTGACGGCGCTCCGTTCCCGGTCCGGGGCGACGACGGTGATATGGGCAAGCCCCTGCAAGGCTTCCTCGAGGACCCGGAGCCCCTCCGCGTCGATGCCGTCGTCATTGGTCAGTAGGATGGATTTCACAGCGAAAAAAGGGATTTAATAAAAACAGAAATGGTCGGGACGAGTGGATTTGAACCACCGACCACACGCACCCCAAGCGTGTGCGCTACCAGGCTGCGCTACGTCCCGACTCCAAATTGAGGTTATCATTCGCGATCGAGCAAAGTCAATATGTTCCGAAGCTCCGACTGCACCCGCTTGAGGCGGTCCGAACTCAGCTCTGCCTTGGCCTCCCCGACCGGCGGTTCGGCCGGCGCCTGCGGGATTTTTTCCTTACGGGAGGGGCGGGCGGCGGAGGGCTCCTTCGGCCGGGTGACGGGGCGGGCGCCCAGGCGTTTGCGGGCTCCCGCGATCGTGTAGCCCTCTTCGTAAAGGAGCCTGCGGATCACGAGCAGCAGCTCGATGTCCCGGGGGCGGTAGGTGCGGTGGCCCGACCGGCTCTTGGGGGGCGCCAGCGAGGAAAACTCCGTTTCCCAAAAACGGAGCACGTGGGCCGGAACGCCCACGATCTCGCACACTTCCCCGATTTTGTAATACAGCTTGTTAGGTACGAACTCCATGGCCTCAGACCGATTTCAGGCGTTTCGACGGTTTGAACTTGATCGAATTCCTGCCCGGGATGATCACGGGCTCCCCCGTCCGGGGGTTCACCCCCTTCTTGGCCTTGCGCCGCATCACGTTGAAGCATCCGAACCCGCTGAGCAGGACCTTCTCCCCCCGCGCCAGCCGGCTTTTGATGACCTCCAGGATGAAGTCTACAATCTTCTGGGACTCAACGTAAGACAATCCGCCGTGCACTTCATGAATTCTTTTACTGAGATCGCTTTTGTTCATTTTAGGAGGTCTTTGCATTCCGGCGCCTGGGCGCCTTGGTGCGCTGTTGAATTCGAACCGGGGCCGCGAAGAACCCGAACCGGTCGCGGATCCGGTTTACCAGGTATCGCTCCGTCGAAAAATGGAGCTTTTGGCGCCCGGAGCAGAAAACGACGAAGGTGGGCGGATCAGAGCGCGCCTGGGTGATGTAACGGATCCCCAGCTTCTGGTTCGGATTGCTCGAGGCGAACCGGTCAGCCAGGTCCGGGACGAACAGGTTGTTGAGCGTTCCGGTCGGGACCCGCACCTTGCGCGCCGCGTAAGCCCGGTCGAGCAGCTCGAAGATCTTCGACACCCGCTGGCCGGTCACCGCGGACACCGTGATGATGGGGGCGAAGGCGAGGTATTTCATCCGCCGCTCGATCGATTCGCGGAAGGTTTGGAGCGTGTGGGTGTCCTTCCCCTCGACGAGGTCCCACTTGTTGAGGACGATGATGACCGAGCAGCCCGCCTCCAGGGCATACCCGCCGATGGCGGCGTCGAGCTTGGTCACCCCTTCGTCGGCGTCGACGAGGAGCAGGGCGACATCGGCGTCCTTGAGGCTCTTCTGGGCCATGACCACGCTGATCTTTTCGGCCAGCCCCTCGGTCTTCCCCTTGCGCCGGATTCCGGCGGTGTCGACGAGGCGGTAGCGCTTTCCCTCCCGCAGCAACAGGGTGTCCACGGCGTCGCGCGTTGTGCCGGGGATGTCGGTCACGATCGAGCGCTCGAACCCGAGCAGCCGGTTGACCAGCGACGACTTTCCCACGTTGGGCCGCCCCACCACCGCGATCCGCATCTCCTCTTCCGCGGCCGGTTCCTCGGGCGCCGCGCCGGCGCGCTCCATGATGGCGTCGAGGAGAGCGCCCAAGCCGCGCGAGTGCTCGGCCGAAACCGGGAACACCCCCGCGGTGCCGAAGGCGTAAAAGGGGGCGGCGTAGGCCTCCAGTTCCGGCCCGTCGATCTTGTTGACGACCGTGAAGACGGGCTTGCCCGTCTTGCGCATCATCGGGAGCAGCTGCTCGTCCAGGGGGGTGACCCCCGCCCGGCCGTCCACCACCAAAAGCACCAGCGCCGATTCGCGGATGGCCGCCTCCGCCTGCCGGAGGATTTCCTCCGGAATGACGTCCTGGGAGTCGGGAATCACCCCCCCGGTGTCCAGGACCGACACCGCCTTCTCCCCCCTGCGGGCCACGCCGTAGATGCGGTCGCGCGTGATTCCCGGCTCATCCCCCACGATGGAGCGGCGGGAGCCGCAAAGCCTGTTGAACAGGGTGGATTTGCCCACATTGGGCCGACCGACGATGGCAACCTGGTACATAGATGCTTCACTCTTCCCGCTTTCCCGGCGGAAAAACGCTGAACCGCTCAATCTACGATATCCGTACACTATAACCGAAAGGCCCCCGGGGAGGCCATAGCTCAGTGCCCCCCGCAACCCCGCCCTAACTCCCGGGGACGGCCGAAGGAGGGACCGTCAGCGGGAGAACCAGGGGGGACAGGCCGACCTCGAGGGGGAGCCGGCCGGCCAGTTCCCCGTCGGTCTCCACCAGAACCTCCGCCGGACCTTCGATGCACGCGCTCCGGGTCCGGACCCTGAGGACCCAGTCCCTCTCGGCCGCCACCCCGAGCAACGCCTGGAGGAGAAAGAGGACCAGCCCGGCGCGGTGCACCCCCTGGATGAGCAGCAGGTCGAGCAGCCCGTCCTGCATGTCGGCCCCGGGGCAGAAGAGGAGCCCCCCGCCGTAGCTCTTGGCGTTGCAGACAAGGCAGCTGGTCGCCCGCCGAACGCCGGCGTCGGAATCCACCTCGAACTCGGGAAACCCGTAGCGGCAGAGGCACTCGGCCACGGCCACCACGTAGGCTCCTATCCCCATGACCGACTTCAGCCGCGGGCGCATCCGGGCGACCGCGCAGGCATCGAAGCCGATCCCGGCGACAAAGAGGAACCGGCGGTCGGAACCTCGGCGCAACTCCCCCAGGTCCACCCGCCGGACGCGCAGGTCGAGCGCGACGCCGAGAGCCCGGACCGGATCGAGGGGGAGCCCCAGCTCCCGCGCCATGACGTTGGCCGTCCCCCCGGGGAGGATCGCCAGCGGGAAAGGCGGGGGGGAGGGGAGACTGGAGACCACTTCGTTGATCGTGCCGTCGCCGCCGCATACGGCCAAAAGGTCGGGGGGATCGTCCAGCAGGCCGAGCGCCAGCGCCCCGGCGTGCAGCCGGTCCCTGGTTAGGAGCAGGGTGGGCTCCCAATCGGGACGGTTCCACCGCCCAAGAGCCCGGCGGATCCGCCTGCATGCCCGTCCGCCGCCGGCGGCGGGGTTGGCGATGATCGTCACCCTCATCGTGAACCCGCACTCGAATAGTGTTGAGGCCGTCCCGGGAAAGGAAGGTCAGCGGCCGAGGGGAACCGTCAGGCCGGCGGAAAGCTCCAGCATGTCAAGAGTGTTCGAGACCACCCCGGCCCGGATGCCGCGCACGTCCAGCCTCAATCCCAGCGGGCCGAACACGCGCGGCACTTTCACGCCGCCGCCGTAGTTGAAGGCAAACCGGGTCCCAACCGGCGTCGGCCCGTCCCCGTACTGCCCGAGCAGGCCCACCCCCGCGGTTAGAAACGGGACCGCGCGCCACGTCCGCATGGGGAAACCCAAGACCAGGTTGCCGCTATAGGCCGCGCCCCGGGTGTCGCCCCCCGAGGATCCGCCCGACGGGTAGAGGTAATCGGAACTGAAGGCCAGGGTATGTTCCATCCCGAAGCCGGGGACGAAATCGGCATGGAACCGGAATCCGTACACGGGACTGTTGTCCAGGCCGGTTGCCACGTCCTCGACTTCGATCGTCCCGGGCATGACGCTCCCCAGGAACAGGGAGAGATCGGCCGCCGGCAGGGACCCGGACAGCAGGAGCACCGCCAGCGCCCATCCCCCCATCCGCGTCATTCCGCCCATGCTCCCCTTCCCGTCAATGCCCGGCGTGGCTCCGGCTAGCTGCCGGGATCCGGCTCGAGCGCCGCCTGTCTCGTGTCAACGTCCGCCAGCTGCAGCTGTGCCAGCAGCAACTCGCACTGTTCGCTGAACTGGGCCATGCGGTCGGCCCCGACCGGTTTGCCGGGCGGGAACGCCACCTTGACCGGGTTGACCGCCTTCCCGTTTTTCCAGACCCGGAAATCGAGGTGGGGGCCGGTCGAGATCCCCGTGGACCCGACGTTGCCGATGATGTCCCCCTGGCTGACGCGCGCACCGGTCTTCACCCTGATCTTCGAAAGGTGCAGGTAGGCGGTTTCGTATCCCCCCGTGTGCCGGATCCGGACCATGTTCCCGTTCCCCCCCTTGCGCCCCGCGAAAGTGACGGTTCCGCTTCCGACCGCCTGGACCGGGGTCCCCGTCGGCGCAGCATAGTCAACCCCCAGGTGGGGGCGCACGACTTTCAGCACCGGGTGCCGCCGGGCCATGGAAAAGCGCGAAGTGATGCGGATAACCTTGAGCGGGGCCTTGAGGAAGGAGCGTTTCATTGCCCTGCCGTCGGGCGCGTAATAGGCCGGCTTGCCGTTCTCGTCATCGAACCGGACGCCGGTATAGCTCTTCCCCCCTGCCGTCATCGTCGCGGCCAGGATCGGGCCGTTCCGGGAAAACTCGCCGTCGAGGTATTTCTGCTCGACCAGCAGCTCGAACGCGTCCCCCTTCTGGATATCGGTGTTGAAATCGATGTCCGAGCCGAAGATCTCCACCAGCTCCATCGCCAGGTCGTATCCTCCCCCCGCACCCACGACCGCGGCGAAAAGGGAGGAATCGATCGTGCCGTCGATGCGCACACGCTTGGTGTCGAACTGGTACTCCTTCATCTCCGGCACGAAGCGCCCCTCGGTCCCGTCGCGGTAAACGGTGAGGTAGTGGTCGCCGTCGACCGGGTAGCGGAAGTCGTGGAATTCTCCGTTTTCGGTGAAATAGATCCAGTACAGCTCACGCGCGCGCACCTTGGCGAGGTTGTACACGGGGCGGGCGGCTTCGATGATCTGGTGCACAGTTTCGGGCGTGAGCCCCTGGTGCAACAACACCTCGTTGACGGTCTGGTTCTTTTCGAAACTCCCGACGATTTCCCGCAGGCGCGGGGGCTCGGGCTCGGCCGGGACCTGCTCCACGGCGGCGACGGAATCGGCCCCATCGTGCGACGTCCTCAGGCTGTACTGGCGCCACATGGCAACCGACAGCCCCAGAACCAGGAGAAGGGCGATCCCTCCCGCGTTGCGGCAATACCTCCCGAACCCCGAATCAGCCACCATCAGAACCGTCTCCCTCCTGCGCAAAAACTTACCCGCCTACAACTGCAGGCCGAATTTCTCCCCCAACCGCCGCTCCACCCCCCCGGGGACGAATTCCTTGATCGACCCCCCGTGCTGGGCGATCTCCCTGACCAGCCTGGAACTGAGAAACGAATACGATTCCGCCGGTATCATGAACACGGTTTCCATCCGGTTGGAGAGGCGCCGGTTCATCAGGGCCATCTGCAGCTCGTACTCGTAATCGGAGACCGCCCGGATGCCCCGGATGATGATCGAGGCCCCGACCTGCCCGGCGAAATCGACCAGCAGTCCGGAAAAGGCGACGACACTGACATTGTCGAGCCCCTGGACCACCTCCTCGAGCATTTCCATCCGTTCCTTGACCGTGAAGAGCGGCGCCTTTTCCATGTTTTTCAGGATGGCGACGATGACCTTGTCGAAAAGCTTGGCGCTTCTCTGGATCAGGTCGATGTGACCATTGGTGACGGGGTCGAAGGATCCGGGATATACGGCACGAGTTTCCATGACAGTCGCTCAGGTCAATACAAAACAAGTCCGGATTATAGTGGCAACCCTTCCGGAAATGCAATACATCGTTCCAGTTCCGCGACAATATCTCCCAGGATCCGTGACAGGTGCGCGGGGTCGTCGCTATCGGCGATCCCCCGGAGCGACTCGAGCGCCCCGGACCCGGTAAAGGAATTTATCGCCCGATCTTCCCGGGAAGCGCGCATTTTCTTCAGCACTCGTACCAGTCTTTCATCCGTATCCAGGTAGCGCCGCATCACCGCCGGGGGAGTCGATCGGCGGCCGGCGGCGGCGGCGACGGCCAGCCTCGTGCGGGCCGACTGCAGGGCCAGCACCAGTTCCGCCCGGGGGTTGTTCGCTGCGCACCTGTGATTCACGGCCCCCCCATTTTTTCTGAAATACCCTTCCGGCTGGATAAACAATAGGAGCGTCACACGCGCCCCTTTACTAACGGTCTCCTGTCGGTTTGAGCCAAAAAAAATGACCGAAGACACCCCCGCAACGAACCTGCGCTCCTCGCTGGAAACCCTATTCACCCGGAACGGGGAGAAGTGGCGCCGGTTCGTCATGACCATCGTGAAAAACCGGGAAGATGCCGAAGACGTCCTCCAGGAAGCGATCCAGCGGGTGCTCATACGCAACCGTCCCCTTCCCAGCCAGGACCAGGTCAGGATGTACCTCAACCGGGCCATCGGCAACGCCGCACTCGAATTCTACAACACCCGGATGCGGGAACGACGCAGGCTCCTCCCCATCCAGGAGCAGCTGGTCCGGCAGGCGCAGATAGAAGGCCCGGACGCGCTGATGGAGGAGAGCGAGCGCCGGGCCCGGAAGGAATACCTGCTGAAGATCCTGCGCCGGGAACTCCGCAGGCTGCCGGGAAAACAGCTCCAGGCGCTGCGCCTGACCCTGCTCGACCGGCGCGGCTTGTCGATCCGGGACGCCGGCGCCGCCCACGGGATTCCCTATTCCACCCTCCGGCACCGGAGCCGCCAGGGGCTGAAGAGCATGCGCCGGCGCCTCGAGCGCGCTCTCGAGGCGCGCGCGGCCGGGGACGGGAGCGGGCTCAGGCCGAGGGGAGCGGGGCGGCCGCGTAAAAACTGAGACAGTGATCCCCCTGGCGCACCAGGCGCGTGCTGGCGAAACCGTCCCCCGCTGCAGGCGGCGGCGTCCGGAACTGGTGTTCGATGATGACCCATGCGCCCGCCCGGGCGAGCCCGCGGCCGAAGGCCAGCGTCAACAGGTCGCCGTACGGTTCCCAGTCATATGGCGGGTCGAAGTAGAGGATGTCAGCCGCGAAGCCCTGCCGCGCAAGGAAGCGCAGGGCGGCAAAAATGTCCTGCTCCACGATACGGGCGCCGGCGGCGATGCCGCAGGTGCCCAGGTTCCGGCGGATCAGCCGGGAACCGGCGGGCGATTTCTCGATGAAGACGACCTCGCGCGCCCCCCGGCTGAGCGCCTCGATCCCGATGGCGCCCGTGCCGCCGAAGGCGTCGAGCACAACGGCCCCGGGAATCCGCGGGGCGAGGATATTGAACAGGGTCTCCTTGAGCCGGTCGCCGGTGGGACGGATTTCCAGCCCCTGGGGTCCCCTGAGCCGCCTGCCGCGATATTTTCCCGCAATGACCCGCACAGCACCCGCCCATCCGCGCCCGGCACACCTCCGCAGGGCGCAAATTGCCAATGATCGGCCCCCTTCCGCCCGCCGTCAACCGCAATTTTTAGCTCAGCGCCGGGCCGAAATGCTCCTTCCATCGCTCGCGGATCATCCCGGCGATGCGGCGGCTTTCCGCGTCGGGCCGCCGCAGCAGCCCCGCCACGAACCGTTCGGCCTCCACCCGGGCGATTTCGAGCGCCCGGCGGTCGCGGAGCAGGTTGGCGTAGCGGAAGGCGGGGATCCCCGACTGCCGGGTGCCGATCATCTCCCCCGGCCCCCGCAGTTCCAGGTCCGTTTCGGCGATCCGGAAGCCGTCGTTGGTCTCGCACAGGATGTCCATGCGCCGCCGGGCTTCGCCCCCTGGGCCCGCGTCGCCGACCAGGATGCATTCCGACCGGTCGGCCCCGCGCCCGACCCGCCCCCGCAGCTGGTGCAGCTGCGCCAACCCGAAGCGCTCGGCGTGCTCGATGACCATCAGGGTGGCATTCGGGACATCGACCCCCACCTCGATCACGGTGGTCGCGACCAGGATCCGGATCTCCCCCGCGGCAAAGGCGCGCATGGTCTCCTCCTTCTCCTCCCCCTTCATCCGGCCGTGCAGCAACCCGACGCGGACGCGGGGGAAACGGCCGCCGAGTTCGCCGGCCGCTTCGGTTGCGGCGCGCAGATCGCTCCTTTCGGTCTCCTCGACCAGGGGGTAGACCACGTAGGCCTGGTGTCCCTCCCGCACCGTCCTTTCGATCGCCGCAAGCGCCCGCGGGCGCTCCCCGGGCTCGAGCCAGGAGGTGGCGACCGGCTGGCGGCCCGGCGGCAATTCGTCGATGACCGACACGTCCAGGTCGCCGTACAGGGTCAAGGCAAGGGAGCGGGGGATGGGGGTGGCCGTCATCACCAGCACGTCCGGCCGCCGGCCCTTCTCCCGGAGCAGGTTCCGCTCCACGACGCCGAAGCGGTGCTGCTCGTCGATCACGGCAAGCGCCAGGCGCTGGAACCGGACCGATTCCTGCACCAGGGCGTGGGTGCCGATGGCGATCCGGGTTTCCCCCCGTTCGAGCCGCTCCTGCGCCAGCCGCTTCTCCTTCGACCGGAGGCTCCCCTTGAACAGATCGATCCGGTAGCCCAGGGGCTCCAGCAGCCTGCGGAAGGAGTAGAAATGCTGCTCGGCCAGGATCTCCGTCGGCGCCATCACCGCGGCCTGGTACCCGTTTTCCACCGCGATGACGGCGGCCTGGGCCGCCACGATCGTCTTGCCCGAACCCACGTCTCCCTGCAGCAGCCGCCTCATGGGATGGGGCGAACCGAGATCGGCCGCTATCTCCCCGAGCGCCCGCTTCTGGGCCTCGGTGGGATGAAAGGGGAGGATCTTCTTGAGCGCCGTCCTGACCCGGTCGTCCAGGCGGATGGTGTGCTCCTTCACCTGCCGCACCCTCCCCTCGCGCACCATGCGGATCGCAACCTGGAGGTTGAAAAGCTCCTCGAAAATCATCCGCTTGTGCGCAGGGGAAGAGCCGGAGTTGTACCGCGCCAGTTCCCTGTCCCTCTCCTCGGGGCGCCGGAAACGGAATTCGGGAAAATGGAGCTGCCGGACGGCCGCGCCCTTCTCCGGCAGGCGCAGTTTCCGCGCCAGCCCGGCGGGGATCCCGTCCGGGATCTCCCGGGGGAGGCCCGTGACCACCTCGTGGAGGATTTGCCGGAGGGTGCGCGTCTTCAGGTCCCCCAGCCTGCGGTAGACCGGGACGACACGCCCGGAATGGATCCCCTCCCCATCTTCGTTCAGGATTTCACACTCCGGGTTCACGACGACCAGGGCGCCGCGCGCGTAGGGGTCCCGTTTCACCTGGCCGTAGAGCACCATCCGGACCCCGGGCTGGTAGACCCGCCGGAGGTAGGGCTGGTTGAAGAACTTGACCCGCACGGTGCCCCGTTCGTCCCGGACCAGCAGCTCGAAAACCGAAAACCCGCGGCGGCGGCCGGAGACACCCCTCACGCTGCATACCTCCCCCCGGAGGAGGACCCACTCCTCCGGCCGGAGGCCCACGGTGGACCGGAACCGGGTCCGGTCCTCGTAGCGGAAGGGAACGTGGTGGAGCAGGTCGCCGACGGTCCGGATCCCGTGGGCCGCGAGGATTTCAGAGCGCCGCGGACCGATCCCCTTGAGAAACTGGACCGGGGTATCCATGCTTCGGGGTTCTCCGGGCTTGGTCGTCTGCATAGGCAACGGGTTCCAGCATACCCCCTCCCGCATGACGGCGCAAGCGCCCGAACCGGGCGGGGGACAAGCGGCGGTTGCATCGGCGGGGGCGCATCCTGTATTTTATAGGGATGACAAAGCGGAACCGGATCATCGCCGTGCTGGGACTTTGCATCCTGGTCCTGGCGGCCTCCGCCTGCGGCAAGAAGCAGTTGAACCCAGGCTCGGCCGCGGCCCGCATCGCCAAGACCCCCCAGCTGGCCCTCCAGAAGGAAGACGTGGAAATCGTGAAGGTAACCCAGGTTTCGGGATCCGAAGCCGTGGTCGAAACCAAGCTCCAGGCCGCGTTCCGGATGGAGCGCCGCGACGGAGAGTGGAGGGTGCGCGAACTCCGCCTGGGGCACGGCCAGTGGGAGAGAATCGAGGATCTGGCGGCCGCCCTCGACAGGGTCAAGGGGGAGGAAACCGCCCGAATGCTGGATCGGGTCGCCGAGGGGATCGCGCTCTACCGCCGTGCCCACGGCCGAATGCCCGACTTCGATGGCTACGTGGCGCTTTCGGACCTGCTCACGCCCGATTACGTCACCCCCCTGATTCGGCTCGATTCCTGGCGCCGTCCCCTGGCCGCCCTGAAAACGGAATCGGGCGCCATCCTGCTCCGCTCCGCCGGCCCCGACGGGCGCCACTCCACTCCGGATGACATCCAGAAAACGGTACCCTAGCCTGCGGGACTACACGTTTTTCAGGATGTGACCTAGCTTTTCCTTTTTGACCTTGAGGTAAGGGCGGGAAATGGTACTGGGAGTGATTTCCAGGGGGAGGCGCCGTTCGACTCGGACCCCCTCCTGCTCGAGCCCCTGGACCTTCTCGGGATTGTTTGACAGCAGGTGGATGCGGGTGGCGCCCAGGTACTTCAGGATTTCCGCCGGCAACCGGTAGTCGCGCAGATCCGCCTCGAACCCGAGCGACAGGTTCGCCGCCACGGTGTCGAGCCCCTGGTCCTGCAACTCGTAGGCATAGATCTTGTTGATCAGACCGATCCCCCGCCCTTCCTTCTGCTGGTAGACGAGGACACCCGTCCCCGACCGGGCGATCAGTTCCATCGCCGCCGCCAGTTGCTCGCCGCAATCGCAGCGGCGCGAGGAGAAGACATCCCCGGTCAGGCATTGGGAATGAATGCGGACCAGGGTGATGGCGTCCGGCTTGGGAGTCCCCACGACCAGCGCGACGGCTTCCTCGCCCGTGTCCGGGTCGCGGAAGCCGTAGATGATAAACTCCCCGTACCGCGTGGGGAGTTGGGCTCGAGGTACTCTTTCAAAAATCATCGCGCCAATCGTACGGTCCGGCGGCGGAAGGCCGCCCGGCCAAATCCGGGCTACTTTTCCTTCTTCTCGCCTTCGGCGGCAGCCTTTTTGGGAAGTTTCTTCCCCTTCTTCCCCTCATCCTTGCCGGCGACCTTGAATTCGCTGCCGACCAGTTCGATCCTCGCCTTCTGGGCGCCGTCCCCGTCGCGGAATCCCAGGCGGATGATACGGGTGTATCCCCCCGGCCTCTCCGCAAACCTGGGACCCAGGGTCGAGAACAGCTTCGACACCACCGCCGGGTCCTTGACGAAAGCCGCCGCCCGCCGGCGGTCGTGCAGCGAGCCGTGCCGGCCCAAGGTGATCATCTTCTCCGCGATGGGGCGCACCGCCTTGGCCCGATCCAGGGTGGTCACCATGCACTCCTTGTCCAGGAGCGAGGTGACCATATTGCGGAACATCATCAAGCGATGCGCGGTCTTCCGCCCCAGTTTCTTCCCACCCACACGATGTCTCATGAATCCCTTCTCCGATCTGCTTCCGGACTTCCGGTCATTTCACCCTGGGATCAGGAACCGGCTTGCCCTCCAAATCAAATTTCATTCCGAACGACAGGTTCATTGCAGCGAGGATTTCCTTCATCTCGTTCAGGGACTTGCGCCCGAAATTCTTCGTCTTCAACATCTCGGCCTCGGTCTTCTGGACCAGTTCGCCGATCGTCTTGATATCGGCGTTCTTGAGGCAGTTGTAGGAACGAACCGAAAGCTCCAGCTCTTCAACCGAGCGCTTCAGGTTTTCGTACATCCGGATTGTTTCGGTATCCTCCTCCGGCTCCTCCTCCTCCGGCCTCTCCTCGAAGTTGATGAAGATGAACATGTGATCCTTGACGATCTTCGCAGCCTGCCCGATGGCGTCCTGGGGCCGGATGCACCCGTTGGTCCACACGTCCAGCACCAGCTTGTCGTAGTCCGTCGTCTGTCCCAGCCGGGCGGCCTCGACCGAATAATTGACCTTCCTGATCGGCGAGTGCACGCTGTCGAGGGGGATGTAGCCCAGGGGGAGGTCCTCCTCGAAATTTTCGTCCGCCTGGACGTAGCCCCGCCCCTTTTTGACCCGCATCTCGATCTTGAGCCGCCCCCCTTCTCCGATGGTGGCGATATGCACGCTGGGATCAAGGATCTCCACGTCCGGATCGGATGCGATGTTGGCGGAGGTGACCGTTCCCACCTCGTCCGATTCCAGCGTGATGGTCTTCGGGTGGTCGACGTGGAGCCTGAGCGGAACCTGCTTGAGGTTCATGATGATATTGGTCGCGTCCTCCTTGACGTTGGGGATAGGCGTGAACTCGTGAAGCACTCCCTCGATCTTCACGGCCGTGATCGCCGCCCCCTCGATGGAGGAGAGCAGCACCCTGCGCAGCGCGTTCCCGATCGTCGTGCCGAACCCTCTTTCGAACGGCTGGGCGTAGAAATGCCCATAAGTCGGACTCAGGGTATCAAGATCGCAGATCAGCCTTTTGGGCTTCTGAAAAGCTCTAGTCATAATATTATATTCCCCTTACCGGATCTCTCCCTTACTTCGAATAGAGTTCCACGATCAGCTGTTCGTCGATGGGCATCTGGATGTCTTCGCGCTTGGGCAAAGCGACCACGGTCCCCTTGAGGGCGTCGGCATCCAGGGTGAGCCAGGCCGGGACACCCCCGCGCCCGCTGATCGTCGCGACCGAATCCAGCACCTGCTGGTTCTTCCGCATGCGCTCAACGAGCGAGATCGTATCCCCGACGCTGACCGGCGCCGAGACGATATCGACCTTTTTCCCGTTCACCTGGATGTGCCCGTGCGTAACCAACTGCCGCGCCTGATCCCGGGAAGGGGCCATGCCGAGGCGGTGCACGACGTTGTCGAGCCTCCGCTCCAGCATCATCAGCAGGTTCTCACCGGTGACCCCCTTCATCTTGTCGGCCTTGGCGAAATAATTCGCAAACTGCTTCTCCAGGACCCGGTAGATGCGCTTCACCTTCTGCTTTTCGCGCAGCTGCACTCCGTATCCGGCCGTTCTGGGGGGGCGTCGACTGTGGCCGTGCTGCCCCGGGGGGAAATTCCGTTTTTCAACGGCGCAGGTATCCCTGAAGCAGCGGTCGCCCTTTAGGAAAAGCTTCGTTCCCTCTCGTCGGCACAGCCGGCATTTTGCGTCACGGTATCTAGCCAATTCCTGATCTCCTTCTTTTATGCAGCCTTTGCGCTACCTGTTCCATCCCCAATCGGCAATCCCGACCGTTACACCCTGCGCCGTTTGGGTGGGCGGCACCCGTTGTGCGGGATCGGGGTCAGGTCCCGGATCGCCTTGACCTCGAGCCCGGCGTTCTGCAGCGCCCGGATCGAGGATTCCCGCCCGGCCCCCGGTCCCTTCAAGCGTACCTGCAGGGTGCGCATACCATATTCCTTCAAGGCCGCCGCCACCGCCGAGGCGGCCTGCTGGGCGGCAAACGGGGTTCCTTTTCTCGACCCCTTGAACCCGGCGGCTCCGGCGCTCGAGGCGGCCAGCAGGTTGCCGTCCAAATCCGTGACGCTGATGATCGTGTTGTTGAAGGTCGCGAGGATGTGCGCCACGCCTGCAGGGACGGTGAGCTTTTCCCGCTTCTTCCCCGTCTTCTTCTTGCCCTTGCCCGTCCTCTTCGCTTTTACCTGTTTCTCTGCCATGAATAGCCCCCGGAAGCTCCTCTATTTTTTGCCCGCGATTCTGCGTGGTCCCTTGCGCGTTCGCGCGTTGGTATGCGTCCTCTGCCCACGAACCGGCAACCCGCGGCGGTGGCGCAGCCCCCGGTAGGAGCCGATTTCCATAAGCCGCTTGATATCCATGGAAACCGCCTTGCGCAGGTCTCCCTCGACCATCCCGTCGCGCTGGATGATGTTGCGGATCCGGACGGCTTCTTCCTCCGTCAGGTCCTTCACCTTGGTTCCCAGCTTGATTCCGGCTTCCTGGCAGATTTTGACCGCCCTGCTTTGACCGATGCCGTAGATATAGGTCAACCCGATCTGCACCTGCTTGTTCAGCGGCAGATCAACTCCTGCGATTCTGGCCAATGTAACCTCCCCTTAACCCTGGCGCTGCTTGTGCTTCGGGTTAGAGCACCGAATCTGAACCACTCTCTTGCGGCGCACAACCTTGCATTTTGCGCATATTTTCTTGACGGACGCCCTTACCTTCATTGTCGTAACCCTATGGAGTACAGGGTGTGCGGCCACACCCCTGGTTATTTATACCGATACACGATCCGTCCCCTGGTCAAATCGTAAGGGGACAGTTCCACCAGGATCTTGTCTCCCGGCAGGATTCGGATAAAATTCTTGCGCATCTTACCCGATATATGCGCCAGAACCAGATGTTTGTTTTCCAGCTCGACCCGGAACATGGCGTTCGGCAGTGTTTCCACCACCGTCCCCATAACCTCTATCGCATCCTCTTTGGGCATATTCCCGCTTCAATAGTGCGACCTGCCGCCGCAACCCGGCCACCCCCTACGGGGCCTAAAGGCTCGTTTGCAGCTTCAGATCAGTTCGTTCCCTGACAATATCGATAATATCGTCGAAAATCTCCTTTACCGATCTGTCCCCGTCGATCTCCACGTACACCCCCCGCTCCCGGTAGTACCGGATTACGGGCAGGGTCGTTTTGTGGTACACCTGCAACCGTTCGGCGATCACTTCTTCCGTGTCGTCCTTGCGCTGTACCAGGGGCACCCGGCACCGGCTGCACCGGCTGTTGACCGTCCCCGGCGCCAGGTTCTCGCTGTAGGTCCGGCCGCACCGCGGACAGGTCCAACGCGAGGACAGCCGTTTCATGAGGACGTGGTTCTCGACCAGGATCCCCAGCGTCAGGACCCGCACCCCCTCCCGTGCAAACAGCTCTCCCAGGAATTCCGCCTGGGGTATAGTCCGGGGGTAGCCGTCCAGGATGAACCCCTGCCGGCAATCCTCCCGCCGCAGCCTGTCGCTGACGATGGCATCGACCAGCTCGTCGGGAACCAGGCCCCCCGATTCCATGTATGCCCTGGCCCGCCGGCCCAACTCCGTCTGCTCTTTCTGCGCCCCCCTCAGCATGTCCCCCGTGGAGATGTGAGGGTAACCCAGCGCCTCGCCCAGCAGCTGTGCCTGCGTCCCCTTGCCGGCGCCCGGCGGCCCGAACATTATAATCGCTAATCGGAAGTTTGCCACAAATACCTATTGACGATCATAGCCTGCGATCCACGGCGGAATCATTTCCGTCAACGCTTCAACCGTCCATCGCGAACCGTCAATCCTTTCAGCCTCTTCTCCCCCGGATTCTCCCCTTTTTCATGAAGCCGTCGTAATGCCTCATGATCAGCTGCGACTCGATCTGCTGAATCGTGTCCATCGCGACTCCAACGACGATCAGAAGCGATGTCCCTCCAAAATAGAAAGTTACGCCTAATCCCGTCGTGACCCAACTCATCTGCATCGCGTTCAGCAGGTCATCCAGCTTGGGGCCGATCCATGGAATGGGTTGCACTTTAAAACCCGTCATCAGAAATTCCGGCAGCAGGCAGATCAGCACCAGGTAGACGGCGCCCGCAGCCGTAAGCCGGCTCAGGATCCTGTCGATGTATTCCGCGGTACGATGCCCGGGACGGATTCCCGGGATGTAGCCGCCGTATTTTCGGATATTGTCCGCCACTTCCATCGGGTTGAAGATGATGCTTACGTAAAAAAAGCAGAAAAAGATGATTCCCGCGCAGTACAGCAGGTTGTACAGCGGCATCCCCTGGCTCAGCTGTTCCGAAAGGCTGCGCATGAAGTCGTACGGCAAGACCGCCCCCAGGGTGGAGGGGATGGCCACGATCGAGGCGGCGAAGATCACCGGGATCACTCCGCCCGAGTTCACCTTCAGGGGGAGGTGGGTCGCCTGCCCGCCGTACACCCGCCGCCCGACCACCCGCTTGGCATACTGGACCGGGATCTTCCGCTGTCCCCGCTCGACGAAGACCACGGCGGCCACCACCAGCACCATGAACACCAGCAGGAAGATGGCCGTCAGGGGGGACCAGGTGCGCAACTCGACGACGTTGGTCCATATGAAGCCGATGGCCGACGGCAGGCCCACCACGATGCCGGCGAAGATGATCAGGCTGATGCCGTTGCCGATCCCCCGCTCGGTGATCTGCTCCCCGATCCACATGATAAAGGCCGTCCCCGTGGTCAGGGTGATCATCACCAGGAGCCGGAAGCCCCAGCCGGGCGACGTTACGATCTGCTCGCCCGAGCGCTCCAGGGCGACGGCGGTCATGAATCCCTGGAACAGGGTCAAAACCACCGTCAGGTAGCGCGTGTACTGCGTTATCTTCTTGCGCCCGAGTTCCCCCTCCTTGGAAAGCTTCTCCAGGTAGGGGACGACGACGGTGGCCAGCTGCAGGATGATCGAGGCCGTGATGTAGGGCATGATGCCCAGGGCGAAGATGCTGAAACGGCGCAGGGCGCCGCCCGAGAAGACATCCAGGAATCCGAAGATGGTGCCCGCATTGGACTGGAACAGCTGCTCCAGCGCCACATGGTTGATCCCCGGGGTCGGTATGAAGGCGCCCACACGGTACACGGCCAGCAGCCCCAGCATGTACAAGACCCGCTTGCGCAGGTCCGGAATGCTGAAGATGTTTTGGATCGAACTGAGAATTAGGCTTCGTTCTTCCGGCATCGTCTTTTTAGAACCCCAAAGGCCTCGAATTAAAGGCCCGAAGACTCCCCTGTTTCCCGATACAGAGCCGTCGGTTTAATTATTGAGCGATGACCTCGATCGTGCCGCCCGCGTTTTGAATCTTTTCCGCGGCGCCCTTGCTGAACTTGTGCGCCCTGATGTGCAGCGCATGCTTCAGCTCACCCGTCCCCAGGATCTTGACGTCCAGGTGGAAATTCCGGATGATCCCGTGCTGCCGCAACACGATCGGGTC
Organism: Acidobacteriota bacterium; assembly: GCA_012719455.1. Lineage (GTDB taxonomy): Bacteria > Acidobacteriota > UBA6911 > UBA6911 > UBA6911 > UBA6911. The sequence goes on from JAAYAJ010000042.1 coordinate 30,169, forward strand.
GATTTTGGATCCCTCCTCGAACCCGGCGAGCTTTTCCAGGTTCACGCACGCATATTCCTTGCGGAAGATGTTGGTGAACCCACGCTTGGGCAGCCGGCGGTAGAGAGGCATCTGCCCGCCTTCGAACCCCGGACGCATGCTCGATCCCGACCGCGAATGCAGGCCGCCATGGCCACGGGTGGAGGTCTTGCCGTGTCCCGATCCCATGCCGCGTCCCACGCGCTTGCTCTTGCGGTTCGCCCCGGGGGCCGGTTTCAGTGTATTAATGCTCAACATAATCTTTGTCCCGCTCTCATGGGGCCTCCGGCCCCGGTTGCGTTAGTCCCGGCTTTCCAGGATCCTGACCAGGTGGGGCACCTGCGCCACCATCCCCCGGACGGCGGGCGTGTCCACACGCTCCACGACCTGGTTCAGACGCTTGAACCCCAGGCCCTTGATGATCAGCTTGTGTTTTCTGGGCGTCCCGATCGCACTGCGATAATAGAGGATTTTCATGGTGGCGCCCGGTTGCTCCGCTGCTTTCTTTTTCGATACCATCGCTTACAGTTCCTCGACCTGTCTGCCGCGCAGTTTGGCGATCTCGCTCGGCTCGCGCAGCCGTCTCAACCCGTCGAAGGTGGCCTTGACCACGTTGTGGGGGTTGGTAGTGCCCAGAGACTTCGTGAGAATATTGGAAATTCCAGCGGTTTCCAGCACCGCCCTAACCGGTCCGCCCGCAATGACGCCCGTCCCCTCGGAAGCCGGCTTGAGGATCACCCGCCCGGCTCCGAAGCGTCCCAGGATGAAGTGCGGAATGGTGCGCCCCTTGAGCGGCACGCGGATCATGTTCTTGCGCGCCTGCTCCACTCCCTTGCGGATCGCCTGAGGCACTTCCTTGGCTTTTCCCATTCCGTAGCCGACCATGCCGTTCTGGTCGCCCACAACCACGAGAGCGCTGAAACTCAGGTTCTTCCCCCCCTTGACCACCTTGGTCACGCGTTTGATGGAAACCACCTGGTCCTTCAGCTCCAGAGCATTCGGATCGTTCTTTTCCAAGCTTCCCCCTTGTCGGCGTGCGTCCGTCCGGGCGCCCGCCTCCCAGCTAAAATTTGAGTCCAGATTCCCGCGCCGCCTCGGCCAGCGCCTTGACCCGCCCGTGATAGAGGTATCCCCCGCGGTCGAAAACAACGTTTTCGATCCCCTTGGCCCGGGCCCGGTCCGCGATGGCCTTGCCCACCAGCTTGGAGGCCTCGATATTTCCCGCGTTCTTCAGATCCCCCCTGACGACCTTTTCAAGGGTGGAAGCGGCCACCAGCGTCCGCCCCTCGGTGTCATCGACTATCTGGGCGTAGACGTACCTGGAACTGCGATAGACGCAGAGCCGCGGGCGGCCGGGCCGGCCGGAAATCTTGCGCCGGATTCTCCTGTGAATCCTGCAGCGCTCGACGGAACGGTTGGTTGAAGAAATCATTACGCACCCTTCTTTCCGACCTTGAGCCGGACAGCCTCGGAGGCATACCGGAGTCCTTTACCCTTGTAGGCGTCAGGTTTGCGCAGCGATCGCATGTCCGCCGCCACCTGCCCTACCACCTGTTTGTCGGAACCGGAGATGACGATCGTGGCGACATAGTCCTGGATGGTCCGGTTCTGCTTCTCGACCTTGACGCTGATCCCCTGGGGAATCGGGAACTCGATCGGGTGAGAATACCCAAGCGAAAAGAGAACCGACTTGGGCCTGGCATCCACCTTGAAGCCGATTCCGACCACGTCCAGTTGCTTGGTAAACCCCTCGCTGACCCCCTGCACACAGTTGGCGGCCAGGCTCCGGGCCAGTCCATGATACCCCGGATAGGGTTTATCGTCGGAGGACCGGATGGCCGTCAGCGTATCCCCGTTCTGTTCAAAGCGTATTCCGGGCGGAATCGGGGCCGTCAGCTTGGCCAGTTTCCCTTCCACCTCGAGCTCGCGCTCGCGGATGGTCACCTTGACCCCGCTCGGCACGATGATCGGCTTTTTCCCTATTCGCGACATAACACACCTTCTGGTCGTTCGGGATCCGGACCCGCCACTTCGCGGGACCCCTCCCGCGCGGCTCCGGGATATCGAACCGTTAATTTAGCTTATGGCACAGAGCACTTCGCCGCCCAAACCCTTTTCCCGGGCCTGCTTGCCGGTCAACACCCCCTGGGAGGTGGACACGATGCAGATTCCCATCCCGCCCAGCACTTCCGGTATTTCGCCCTTGCCCGAGTAGACCCGGCACCCCGGCCGGCTCACCCGTTCGAGCGTCGTGATCACGGGGCTCCTCCCCGCCACGTAGCGCAACAGGATGCGGATCACACCCTGCTTGTCGTCCTCGGCAAGGCTGTAGTTGGCAATATACCCCTCTTCCTTCAAAATCCGGACGATTTCCAGTTTCAACCTGGACGAGGGGACATCCACGGTCTCATGCCGTGCCTTGCTGGCGTTTCGAATCCGCGTCAGGAGATCGGCAACGGGATCGGTCATTGTCATGATCAACTCCAACTCTTGATAAAATTGCGTGTGCTACCGCTCTACCAGCTCGACTTGGTCACCCCCGGAATTTCACCCGCGAGGGCCAGGCTCCGGAAACAAAGACGGCAGAGCTGGAATTTTCTATAATATCCTCGAGAACGTCCGCAACGCAGACAGCGGTTGTGAGCACGCACGGCGAACTTGGGCGTCCGCCTGGCTTTGGCTATCATACTGGTCTTGGCCACAGTAACTCCCGTCAGCAGTGTGAACCCGGGCCTCGCGGCCCGATTCTTGACTCCCTATTGCTGCCCCTTCTTTGCAAAGGGCATACCCATTACCTTCAAAAGTTCGAAAGCCTCGTTGTCGCTCTCGGCCGTTGTCACGATGGTGACGTTCATCCCGCGGGTCTTGTCCACCTTCCCGTAGTCGATCTCGGGAAAAATCAGCTGGTCGCGCAACCCCAGGGTGTAGTTCCCCCTGCCGTCGAAGGCCCGGGGGGACACGCCCCGGAAGTCCCGCACCCGCGGCAACGCGATGCTGACCAGGCGGTCGAAGAACTCGTACATCCGGTCGCCGCGCAGGGTGACGGTGACACCGATCGGCATCCCCTGCCGAAGCTTGAACGCCGCGATCGATTTCTTGGCCTTGGTGACCACCGGGCGCTGCCCCGTAATCGCCGCCAGCTCCTCCGCCGCCGTGTCCAGGATCTTGGCGTTGGCGATCGCCTCCCCCAGCCCCATGTTCACGTTGATCTTCACCAGCCGGGGCACCGCCATGATGTTCTTGTATCCGAACTGCTTCGTCAGGGCAGGTATGCCGTCCGTCCTATATACTTCCCGAAGTCTGCTCATGATCTGACCTTTCAACCCTCGTCATGCCCTATGCGTCGACAATCTCGTTGCAGTTCTTGCATACCCTGGCCTTGCGGCCGTCCGGGGTGACGCTTGTGCCCACCCGCGCATGCTTGCCGCACCGCTTGCAGACCACCATCAGGTTGGAGATGTGGATGGGCGCCTCCTTGGGCAGGATTCCCCCCTTCACATTCTTCTGCGGATTCGGGCGCGTATGCTTCTGGATGTAGTTGACTCCCTCGACCACGGCCCGCCCCTTGTCCCGGTAGACCTTGAGCACCTTGCCCGTCTTGCCCTGGTCCTTCCCGGACAGCACGTAAACCATGTCGTTTTTCTTTATGTGTACACTGGACATCGGATTCCGTCCCTTTCAACCTCTGCTAGAGCACCTCAGGCGCCAGCGAAACGATCTTTAAAAATTCCCTGTCCCTCAGTTCGCGACTGACCGGGCCGAAGACGCGGGTGCCAATCGGCTCCTTCTGATCATTGACCAGGACCGCCGCGTTATCGTCGAAACGGATATACGTGCCGTCCTTGCGCCGATACTCCTTGCGTGTCCGCACGATAACGGCCTTGACCACCTGCCCCTTCTTCACCGTGCCGTCCGGGGTGGCCTCCTTCACGCTGGCGGTGATGATGTCCCCAAGGCTGGCAACCCGACCCACCTGGTTGCCCACGGGGTGAATGCAGGAGATCCTGCGTGCCCCCGAATTGTCCGCCACATCCAAAATCGTCCTCATCTGTATCATGATGACCCTCTATCGATCGACGCTGCGAAAACCGTCCCTTCGTTACTCGACGCTTGGCGCGCTCACAATCACCTTCTCCACGCGCCATCTTTTCCGCGCGCTCAGGGGGCGCGTCTCGACGATGCGGACGCGGTCGCCCACCTTGCATGCACCCTGTTCGTCGTGCGCCAGGAATTTCGAGGTCTTCCGCTGGATCTTCTTGTACAGCCGATGCTGGACCAGCCGGTCCACGGCGACGGTGACCGTCTTCTGCATGGCCGTACTGGTTACGGTTCCCACCTGGCTCTTGCGGATTCCTCTCTTCTGTTCAGTCCCCATCATTCCCTCATTCGAACACCGCGTGACGCTTCGGAGGCCGCGCGTCACCCGTCGCCCGTCACTTGGTAAGTTCCATTTCCCTCAAAACCGTCTGGATGCGCGCAATGTCGCGCCGTACGCCCCTCATTTTGGGGCCGCTCTCCACTTGCCCGATCGCGGTCTGAAACCGGAGCCTAAGCAGTTGCTTGCGCAATTCCGATTCTTCCAGGAGCAGGTCTTCCCTGGACATGTCCCGCAGCTTGGAAGCCTTCATTACGCCTCCTTTCCAAACCGTTTGACGAATTTCACCTTGATGCCGAGCTTGTTGCCGGCCAGCCGCATGGCTTCCTGGGCCTGCTGCTCGGTCACTCCCTCCATCTCGTAGAGGATCTTGCCGGGGCGGACGACGGCCACCCATCCCTCCGGCGCCCCCTTCCCCTTCCCCATCCGGGTTTCAGCGGGCTTCTTGGTGACCGGCTTGTCCGGAAACATCCGGATCCATATCTTCCCGCCCCTCTTGACGAAACGGGTGATCGCAACGCGTCCCGCCTCGATCTGGCGGTCGCTGACCCAACCGACCTCCATGGCCTTCAGCCCGTATTCCCCGAAGGTGACCTCGCACCCGCGCCAGGCCTTGCCCCGCCGTTTCCCCTTCTGCTGCTTCCTGTATTTGACCTTCCTAGGCATCAACATGACTGATGGACTCCTCGATCCTACCGGGCCGCTTTTTCGGGCTTCTGCATATCAAATACTTCGCCCTTGTAAATCCACACCTTTACGCCGATGACCCCGTAGGTGGTACGGGCCTCGGCGAAACCGTAATCGATATCCGCCCGGAGCGTGTGCAGCGGCAGCTGACCGCTCAGGTACCATTCCGTGCGCGCAATTTCAGCGCCGTTGAGCCGGCCCGACACCCGGACCTTGATCCCCTTGGCGCCGAACCGCAGCGTGCCGTCCACCGCCCGCCGCATGGCCCGGCGGAAGGCGATTCGTTTCTCCAGCTGCTGCGCGATCCCTTCCGAGACGAGTTGGGCGTCCAGTTCCGGCTTGCTGACTTCCTGGATCTTCAGGTTGACATCCCTTCCGGTCAGCAGCTGTAGATCCTTCTTCAGCTTCTCGATCTCCGTCCCCTTCTTGCCCACGATGATGCCGGGGCGCGAAGTAAAAATGATGATCGTCAGCTTGTTGGCAGCCCGCTCCACCTCGATGCGGGAGATCCCCGCATGGGCGAACTTCTTCTTGAGACTGACTTTGAGCCGGAGGTCCTCATGAAGCAGCGCCCCGTAATCCTTGCGCGCAAACCATCGTGAACGCCATGTCCGGTTGATTCCCAGCCTGAAACCGAAAGGATGAACTTTCTGACCCACGGATGACCTCCCTACCCTTCCTCGATATCCTTGCCCTTGATGGTGATGCTGACGTGTTGGTAGTGCCGCTGCTGTCGGTATGCCCGGCCCATGGGCGCCGGCCGCACCCTGCGTCGCCACTTCGTCGGCCCGGTATCCACAACCGCGCGATGCACGATGAAGCTGTCCACGTCGGCGGCCGCATTTTTCTCCTTCGCGTTGGCTACGGCGGAGAGCAATACCTTCATGATCGGCTTGGCCGCCCGCTTGTTGGTGAAACGAAGTATGGCCAGCGCATCCTGGACATTTCTGCCGCGGATAAGGTCTATGACCAAGCGGGCTTTCTGGGGCGATCCCCTCAAGTATTTGCCTTTAGCAATAGCTTCCATAGTAGTAAACCGGGCAGTCCGGACGCACCGTCGGAATGTTCCGCCGACATTCGGTTCGCCCTGGATCCGCCTCCTTCCTCCCGTATGGTGACTGCTCTGTACTCCATCCGGCCAGCCTGCGGCCCGTACGCGCCGGGCCCGACCCGCCCACTACCTCACCGAGGTGGTCTTTTCCGAGGCCTTGGTGGTGTGCCCCTTGAACACGCGCGTAGGGGCGAATTCCCCGAGCTTGTGGCTGACCATATTCTCGGAAATATAAATGGGAATGAACTTCTTGCCGTTGTGCACGGCCATCGTCATACCGACCATTTCCGGAGTGATCGTAGAGCGCCGGGACCAGGTCTTGATAACCGTCCGGCTGTCCGAGCCGGCCAAAGCTCTCACTTTAGTGAGCAAATGCTCGTCGACAAAAGGGCCTTTTTTGACTGATCTGGTCATGCTGCTCCCTATTTACCCCGGCGCTTGATGATAAAGCGCTGGGTGCGTTTATTGTTCCGGGTTTTGTAACCTTTCGTGGGCTGCCCCCATGGACTGACCGGGTGCCGGCCTCCCGAGGTCTTCCCTTCCCCTCCGCCATGCGGGTGATCGATCGGGTTCATCACCACCCCGCGGACCGTGGGTCGCCGGCCCAGCCAACGGGATCGTCCCGCCTTGCCGATGGAAACGTTTTCGTGGTTCAGGTTCCCCACCTGCCCGATGGTCGCGTAGCACTCCAGGTGCACCATCCGGGTCTCCCCGGAGGGCATCTTGATCTGCGCGTATCCCGCTTCCTTGGCCAGCAGCTGGCCCGCCGCTCCCGCCGAGCGCGCCATCTGTCCCCCCTTGCCCCTGCGGAGCTCGATGTTGTGGATCATCGTGCCCAGGGGGATGCTCTTCAGGGGAAGGGAGTTGCCCACCAGGATGTCGGCGCCCTCTCCCGCGATCACCGAGCTCCCCACCTCCAGGCCGTCCGGAGCGAGGATGTACCGCTTTTCCCCGTCGGCGTAGGCCAGCAGCGCGATCGTCGCGGAGCGGTTGGGATCGTATTCAAGCGCCACCACCTTCGCGGGGATATCCCGCTTGTCGCGCTTGAAATCGATGATGCGGTAGATCCTCTTGTGCCCGCCGCCCCGGTGCCGGATCGTCATCCGCCCCTTGTTGTTACGCCCGGAGATGCGATGCCGCCCTTCCGTCAGGCTCTTGAGCGGCCGCTTGGTCGAAAGCTTGCTCTTGTCGAGGCTCGTCTTGAACCGCACCGCGGGTGAAGTGGGATTGTATGTCTTTATGGCAGCCATGATTTTAGCCTAGCTCCTGCGTTATGCCGTCTCGGAAAATTCGATCATCTTTTCGCCCGCCTTGAGCGTGACGTAAGCCTTCTTCCAGTCCGACCGCCGCCCGACAAAGCGCCCCTGGCGCCGTTTCTTGCCGTGGAAGTTGGCCGTGCGCACGCTCTCGACCTTCACCTTGAAGATCTTCTCGACGGCGTCCCGGATCTCGATCTTGTTGGCGTCCCGCAAAACCCGAAACGCCACCGTGCGAAAGTTTTCCTTCAGCAGGGTGCTCTTCTCCGTAATAACGGGGAGCTGCAGTACGTATTCTCTCCGGTTCATCGGCTCAGTACCTCCTGGACCTTGAGGATGGATTCCTTGGAAAAGAGCAGCACGTTGCTGTTGACCACATCGTAGATGTTCACCCCCGTCCCGGGGACCAGCTTGACTCCGGGAAGGTTCCGCAGCGCCAGCATCAGGTTGCGGTCCCCGCTCGAATCGACAACCAGGATCCTCCCGGTAAAACCAAAGCCCTGGAGGATCTTGACAAACTCCTTCGTCTTGGGCCCCTCGAGCGGCATCGATTCGACCACCGTCAGGGAATTTCCGCGCAGCTTGGCCGACAGCGCCGAGCGCATCGCCCCGCGCAGTTTCTTGCGCGGAAAGCGGTAGCCGTAGTCCCTGGGCTTCGGTCCGTGGACCGTTCCGCCGTGCCGCCACAGGGGGCTGCGGGCGCTGCCGATGCGGGCGCGTCCGGTACCCTTCTGCCGCCACAGCTTCTTCCCGCTCCCTCTTACCTCGCCGCGAACCTTGGTGCTGGCCGTCCCGGCACGCAGGGAGTCGTTGTAGTGCTTCACCGCCTCCCAGATGAGGGGCTGATTGAATTCGGCCTTGAACACCTCGTCGGAAAGCTCGATCTTTCCGACCACCTCATTGGCAAGGTTTTTAACCTCGATTTCCGCCATTACCAACCTCTCGAATTTCGAATGCCGCCCGGCCCCCGGTGGGCCGGCGATCCGCCCGTCCTTAAGCCTTCCTGATTACGACGTAGCCGCCGTTGCGGCCCGGCACGGCCCCCTTCACCAGAAGGAGATTGTCCTGCTCCTCGACCCGCACGACCCGGAGATTCTGGACCGTCACCCTTTCGCTCCCCATGTGGCCCGCGGCGAGCTTCCCCGGAAAGATCCGGCCGGGGTAGGCGCTGGCCCCGATCGACCCGGGAGCGCGGTGAAACATGGAACCGTGGCTCCCGAAACCACCGCCGAAATGGTGGCGCTTGATCACGCCGGCGAAACCCTTCCCCTTGCTGGTCCCCCAGATGTCCACCTTGTCGTTCGCCCGGAAGACCTGGCCGACGAGGATCTGCGTCCCTACCTTCGGCGCCTCCTCGGCGCCCGCGGACCGGAACTCCTTCAGGACGCGGCAGGGCGGCACCTCCGCCTTCTTGAAGTGCCCGCCGCGGGGTTTATTCACCCGGGAAGGGCGTATGAATTCGACCAGGCCCAGCTGGAGCGCTTCGTAGCCGTCGGAATCCTTCGTTTTGGCCTGAACCACGACGCAGGGGCCGGCCTTGATCACCGTGACCGGGACCACGACCCCGTTCTCGTCGAACACCTGGGTCATGCCCATCTTAATTCCAATCAGTCCATCAACCATAATCGCACCCGGTTAGATTTCGGCGGAAAGCAGGCGGCTGTTTTCCGCCCCGCAGCCTCCCCGTTCGTTATCACGCAATGTCCTACTTGTGGTCCGTGCCGAAGGCCTTTATCTCGACGTCGATGGCCGCGGGCAGATCCAGCTTCATGAGAGCGTCCACGGTCTGCGGCGTGGGCTCGAGAATATCCACCAGCCGCTTGTGCGTCCGGATCTCGAACTGCTCCCGGGACTTCTTGTCCACGTGGGGCGAGCGCAAAACGCAGAACTTGTTCTTGACCGTGGGCAGGGGAATCGGCCCGGAAACACGGGAACCGGTCCGCTTTGCGATATCCACGATCTCAGAGGTGGACTGGTCCAGCACCCTGTAGTCGTAAGCCTTCAGCCTGATTCTTA
>JAAYAJ010000043.1 GCA_012719455.1 Acidobacteriota bacterium
CGCCCTGATGCCCGGCGCCGAGGTCCCCGAGGAGTCCTTCATGCTCCAGATCCACACGAGCGAGATGATCTCCTGGGGCGATGTCGGGTTCTTCATGGCCCTCCCCTGGCCCGCCCTGGGGGGGAACGCCATCCAAAACACCGGGACCGAAGAGCAGAAGAACCGTCTCATCGAGCGCTTCCAGGGGGACCGGCCCACCTGGACCTGCATGGCCCTGACCGAATCCCACTGCGGGTCGGACTCCTCCGCCATCCGTACCCGGGCGGTAAAGGACGGCGACAGCTGGGTCCTCAACGGAGAAAAGCTTTTCGTCACCAGCGCCCGCAAGGCGCTCGAAGAGTCGCAGGGCTTCATGGTCGTCTGGGCGACGATCGACCCCGAGGCCGGGCGCAGCGCCATCCGCCCCTTCCTGGTGGAGGCGGGCAATCCGGGCGTCCGGATCATGAAGCTGGAAAACAAGCTGGGCCTGCGCGCCAGCGATACCGCCGTCGTCATCCTGGAGGATTGCCGCGTCCCCCTGGAAAACCTGCTGGGGGGAGGGGACAAGGGGTTCAAGGGCGCCATGGCCACCTTCGACTCGGCGCGCCCGGCCGCGGCTTCGAGCGGCCTGGGCATTGCCCGGGCGACGATCGATTTCGTCAAGGAGCAGCTCGAAAGCCGGGGCGTCACGATCCGCTACGCGCTCCCGCGCCGGCTGCTCACGGCCATCGAACGGGATGTCATCGACATGGAAACCGAGTGGCGCGCCGCCTGGCTGCTGACGCTCAGGGCCGCCTGGATGGTGGACCGGGGGATCCCCAGCACCGTCGAATCTTCCATGTCCAAGGTCAAGGCGGGGGAGGCGGTCACCCGGATCACCCAGAAAGGGGTGGAGCTGATGGGCCCCCTGGGATACTCCGAACAGATGCTGCTGGAAAAGTGGATGCGGGACGGCAAGATCATCGACCTGTTCGAGGGGACCGGCCAGATCAACCGGCTGGTGATCGCCCGGCGCATCCTCGGCTACTCCTCCCGGGACCTGAAATAGGCTGCGGGTTCCGGAACGGGGCCCGGCTCCCCCGAATCAGCGGGGCGGGTCTTCCGAAATCTCCGGCTTCAGCCCGTCCTGTTCGAGGAACTCGAGCACCCGGTCCCCCAGTTCGCGCAGCGAAAGCGACGCCTTCACAAGGTATCCGGCGGCGCCCAGCTCTTTCGCCCGCTGCACGTCGGCCTCGATGGAAGAATTGGAGAAGATGACGACGGGGATCCGGCGCGTCTTCTCTTCCCGTTTCAGGATCTCGAGCGTCTCGATCCCCGTGAGCTTCGGCATGAGCATGTCCAGGAGGATGAGATCCGGGGAGCCGGCAAGCGCCTGCTGGATTCCATCCTCGCCGTCCACGGCCGTCAGCACCGTAAACCCCCTTTTCCCGAGGCTCACCTCGCAGGCCCGGCGCAGGAACTTGTCATCCTCGATCACCAGGATTCGCGCGTTGTTCATCTAAACCCCTTTGGCTTCGAGAGGAAGGGTGAAAATAAAGGTGGAGCCGATCCCTTCCTCGGATTCGCACCAGACCTTGCCGCCGAACTGCTCCACGATCAGGCGTACCAGGTACAGCCCCAGGCCGGTACCTTCCGTTTCCACCGCGAGAGCGTTGCCCGCGCGGTAAAACTTTTCGAACAGCTTGCGCATGTCGGCCGGCGGGATGCCGATGCCGGTGTCCCGGACCGCCCAGCGCAGCCCTTCGGCGCCGGCGTCGATCCGGACCTGGACCTCCCCCTCTTCCGGGGTGTACTTGACGGCGTTCGCGATCAGGTTGAGCACCACCTGCCGGATCAGCTGGGGATCCACCCAGGGCTCCGGCAGCCCTTCGGGGGCCAGCACCGAAAGCCGTTGCCGCTTGTCCTTCACCAGCGGATCGAGCTCGGCCACCACCTCCCGGGTCAGGCCGGACAGGTCGACGTGGCGCCGGGCCACCTTGAGGTTCCCCCGCTCGAGGCGCGAGATGTCCAGCAGGTCGTTGACCAGCCCGATCAACCGCTCGGTCGACGTGCGCGCATCCTGGACGAAGGACCGCATCTCCTCCGGGTTGTCGAGCGTCTCCATGGCCAGCTCGAGCATCCACTTCACCCCCGACAGGGGGGTCCGCAACTGGTGACTCACGAAGGAGACGAAATCGGTCTTCATCTGTTCGGCGCGCTTGCGCTCGGTGATGTCGGTCACTGCCCCGATCAGCCGGACGGCCTTCCCCCTGGCGTTGCGGATCGCCATGGCGCGGTCCGAAACGATGCGATAGCCCCCCTTCCCGTTGGAGACGCGGTATTCCTCCGAAAACAGCGCCCCCTCCTCCAGGTGTCGGTGAAAAGTCTCCTTCACGCGCTCGAGATCGTCCGGGTGCAGGGTGTCCCAGAACTGCTGCCGGGTCCGGACCACAGTCTGGTTCTCGGCCAACAGCTGGTCGTAACGGGCCCCGAAAAAGACCACGCTGTCGGCGGCGAGGTCCCAGTCATAGACGATGTCGCTGGCGCAGCGGGCCGCGATGCGGAACCGCTCCTCCGAGTCGCGCACGGCCTCGAGCAGGCGCGCGACCCTCACGGCGCTGGCGGCGTTGGAGGCGAACAGGGAGAGCAGCCGCGCATCCGCCTCGTTGAACTCCCGGCTGGTCCCCACGAGTTCGTGAACCCCCAGGACCCCCACCAGTTCGCCCCCGCGCATCATCGGGACCAGGACGGTGGACTTGATCGGCAGTTTCCGGATGTGCTCCGAACGATCGGGCCAGGAGGCGTAGTCCTTGAGGATCAGGGGCTTCAGGGTCCGGGCCACGTGCCCGGCGGGCCCGCGGTCCATGGGAAGGTGCGACCCGACGGGCATCCCCACCCCCACCTCGGCGGCGATCTGGAAATCGCGATGCTCGACGTCGTAGAGGAAGATGGCGCAACCGGCGGCCGACAGGAGGTTCTTGGCTCTTTCCAGGATCGTCTGCAGGAGAGTGGACAGCTCGTACTGCATCGAAACGTCACGGGAGGTGTCGTACAAGGCCGCCAGCTCGAGCGTCCTCTGTTTCGCCTCCAGGAGGCCCTCCCTGCTCCGGCGCGATTCCTCCAGGGCCTGCCGGGCTACGCGCAGTCCGAAGTAAACGGCGCCCCCGAGCAGCAGCAGGGCGAGGGCACCGAGCACGAAGACCAGGCGTCCCGTTCCGTCCGGATCCCGCCGCAGCGCGCCGAGGCAGGCGGCCAGGATAGCCAGGGCGGCCCCGGCGGCCAGAATGCAGGACCTGCGGCAGAGGGGAGCGATGGGAGACGGCGCCGCTCCGTCGGGATGTGCGGTGGCGGCTAAATCAGCTTGGAACAACGGGCGAAGCAGGGACATGACCTCCATCTCTCCACAAGGGCGCCGGAAAAGGCGATTATCGGATATTTCGGCGAAAAAAGACAGGCCCGGAAAGAAAACGCCCC
>JAAYAJ010000044.1 GCA_012719455.1 Acidobacteriota bacterium
ACAAGGAGGCGCTTGGCGTCCTCGGGCTGGCTCAGCGTCAACATCTTGTAGCGCGTCTCGGCGTAGGCGTAGTCCTTCAGCGGGATGGTCGGCGTCCGGGAATCCAGGATCAGCGGGTTCTTCCCCTCCGCCGCCATCAGCGGGTTGAACCGGTAGAGGATCCAGTGGCCGCTGTTGACCGCCGCCTTCTGCTGCTGGTTGCCGCGGACCATGTCGAAGCCGTGGGCGATGCAGTGGCTGTAGGCGATGATGATGGAGGGGCCGGGGAAAGCCTCCGCCTCCCGGAACGCCCGGATGGTCTGCACGTCGTTGGCCCCGAGGGCCACGGTGGCGACGTAGGCGCCGCCCCCGTTCATCGCGTGCATCCCGAGGTCTTTCTTGGACGCAGCCTTCCCCGCCGACGCGAACTTGGCCACGGCCCCCATCGGGGTGGCCTTCGACATCTGCCCGCCGGTATTGGAGTACACCTCGCTGTCGAGCACCAGGATATTCACGTCGCGGCCCGAAGCCAGGACGTGGTCCAGCCCGCCGTAACCGATGTCGTAAGCCCAGCCGTCCCCGCCGACGATCCACACGCTCTTCTTCACCAGGTAATCGGCCAGGGTGAGGAGGCTCTTCGCTTTCGGGGAATCCACCCCCTGCAGCCTTTTCTTCAATTCCGCCACCCGTTCCCGTTGGGCGAAAATTCCGGCTTCGGTCGACTGGTCCGCGTCGAGCAGCTGCCCGGCCAGTTCTTCGCCGATCTGCGGCGCCAGCTCCCGGACCAGGTCGCGCGCCACCCCGGCGTGCTGGTCGACCGTCAATCGGAAGCCCAGGCCGAACTCGGCGTTGTCCTCGAAGAGCGAATTGCTCCAGGCCGGCCCCCGCCCATCCCGGTTGCGGGTGTAGGGCGTCGTCGGCAGGTTGCCGCCGTAGATGGAGGAACACCCGGTGGCGTTGGCAATGAGGGCCCGGTCGCCGAAAAGCTGCGTCAGCAGCTTGATGTAGGGGGTCTCGCCGCAACCGGCGCAGGCCCCGGAAAACTCGAAGAGCGGCTGGAGCAGCTGGGTGGTCTTGACGCTGTTCAGGCGCAGCAGCCGGCGGTCGTACTCCGGCAAATCGAGGAAGAAACGGAAATTCTCCCGCTCGGCAAGGCGGACCGGGGGCTGCGGCACCATGTTGATCGCCCTGCGCTTCGGATCCTTGCGGTTGCGCGCGGGACACATCTCCACACACACCCCGCAGCCGGTGCAATCCTCGGGAGCGACCTGGACGCTGTACATCATGCCCGGCTGGAAATCGTTCCCCTTCGCCGGCATGTGCTTGAAGGTGGGAGGCGCCTTCTCAAGGTGCCGCGCGTCGTAGGCCTTGATCCGGATGCTCGCGTGGGGGCACGACAGGGCGCACTTGCCGCACTGGATACAGGTGTTCGGGTCCCACGAGGGGATTTCCAGGGCTATATTGCGCTTCTCCCACCGGGCGGTCCCCGTTGGGAAAGTCCCGTCCACGGGGAAGGCGCTCACCGGGAGGCGATCCCCCACCCCCTCTATGATGCGGGCGGTGAATTCCTGCACGAAATCGGGGGCCTCCTCCGGAACCACCGGGGGTTTTTCAAGCCTGCCAGTGGCCGTTGCGGGAACCTTCACCTCGAAAAGGTTCGCCAGAGTTTCTTCCACCGCGCGGAAGTTCTTCCGAACGACCTCCTCCCCCTTCGACCCATAGGTATTCTTGATCGAATTCTTGATGGCGTCGATCGCCTCGTCGCGCGGCAGCACACCTGAAATGGCGAAGAAGCAGGTCTGCATGATGGTGTTGACCCGCGCACCCATCCCCGTCGCCTTAGCGACCTGGTAGCCGTCGATGACGTAGAAGCGGATCTTCTTGTCGATGATCTGCTGCTGCACGCTCCGCGGTATCCGGTCCCAGACCTCCTCGGGGCCGTAGGGGCTGTTCAGGAGAAAGGTGGCCCCCTCCACGGCATCCTTGAGCATGTCGTAGCGCTCCAGGAAGACGAACTGGTGGCAGGCGATGAAATTCGCCTTGTCCACGAGATAGGTGGAGCGGATCGGCTTGGCCCCGAACCGGAGGTGCGACACCGTCACCGTCCCCGACTTGCGCGAATCGTAGAAAAAATACCCCTGGGCGTGGTTGGGCGTGTCCTCCCCGATGATCTTGATCGAATTCTTGTTTGCGCCGACGGTGCCGTCCGCCCCCAGCCCATAGAAAAGGCAGCGTGTGACGTCCCCCTCGACGCTGAAATCGGGGTCGTAATCGATCGAGTTGCCGGTGACGTCGTCGTGGATCCCAACGCTGAAATTGTTCTTCGGGGTCTCCTTTTTCAGTTCCTCGAAAACGCCGCGGATCATGGCCGGGGTGAATTCCTTCGAGGAAAGACCGTAGCGTCCCCCCACCACCTTCGGAAAGCGCGCAAACGGCAGGGTTCCGGCGGCGTACGATTCCGCGAGCGCCGTGACCACGTCCTTGTACAGCGGCTCCCCGCCAGCACCCGGCTCCTTGGTTCGGTCAAGCACCGCCAGGGTGCGCACCGACGGCGGCAGCGCCCGGATCATGTCCTCCCCCGAGAAGGGGCGGTAGAGGCGCACTTTCAGGACACCTATCTTTTCTTTCCGGTCGTTGAGGTAATCGACGGTCTCCTCCGTCGCTTCCGCCCCCGACCCCATCAGCACGATCACCCGTTCCGCGTCCGGGGCGCCGACATAGTCGAAGAGGTGGTATTGCCGCCCGACAACGGCGGCAAACCGGTCCATCACCTTCTGAACAATGGCGGGGGTGGCTTGGTAGAAGGGGTTCGCGGCCTCCCGCGCCTGGAAAAAGACGTCGGGGTTTTGCGCCGTTCCGCGGATGACGGGGTGATCGGGGGAAAGCCGACGCAAGCGATGGGCCAGTACCAGGTCGTCGTCAATCAGGGCGCGGATGTCTTCTTCCGTAAGCTGCTCTATCTTCATAATTTCGTGAGAAGTCCGGAACCCGTCGAAGAAGTGCACGAAGGGGACGCGGGCCTCGAGCGTCGCGGCCTGGGCGATGAGCGCCATGTCCATCACTTCCTGCACCGAGTTGGAAACCAGCATCGCCCATCCGGTGGAGCGCACAGCCATGACATCGCTGTGGTCCCCGTAGATCGAAAGCGCATGGGCGGCGATGGTGCGGGCGGTGACGTTGAAGACCGCGGGCGTCAACTCTCCGGCGATCTTGAACATGTTGGGGATCATCAGGAGCAGCCCCTGCGAGGCGGTGAACGTGGTGGTCAAGGCGCCTGCCTGCAGCGCGCCGTGAACGGCTCCGGCCGCCCCCCCCTCGCTCTGCATCTCGGTCACCGAGGGGATCATCCCCCAGATGTTTTTGAGCTTCTGCGCCGCCCAGGCATCGGCCCATTCCCCCATCGGGGAGGAGGGAGTGATCGGGTAGATCGCGATGACTTCGCTGGTGCGGTAGGCGACATAGGCCGCGGCCTCGTTACCATCGATGGTAACCATCTTTCTTTCCATGGTTCACCCTCTATATAAGTCAAGGTGGGGCGTGAGGTTCCGGGCAGGGGCGATTTCGATCCCTCGTTCACTTCCACCCGTGTAATCGGCTTACCGATGACGTTCATCCACCCCGGCCACCTTTCCGTCCGGGGGGGGGAAACAAACAGGCTCATTCTAAAATAATCGCGGGGGGTTTACCAGCCGGTATTTTCCCGGCCGTTCAGGCCGGCCTCGAAAAGAGCGGCAGCGCGGCTTTAGTCATTGACCCATCACATCTTATTCAATTCAGGCCTGCTCAGCCTCCACCGCCGCCCGCCGTCCGGCCTCGATCGCCCTGCGGTTGCTCTCGAGCATCCCCGGCCTGGTCCCCTTCTCGACGAAAGCCGCCAGGATCGATTCCTGGTCCACCGCCCCGGTCAGTTCCAGGTAGGCGCCCAGCATGACCATGTTGGTCGATTTGGCGCTGCCCAGTTCGGAGGCGATTTCGTAGGAGGGGATCCTGACGATCCGGATGTCCTTCCGGTCCGGCACCTCCTTCACCATCGAGGCATTCGCCAACAAGAGCCCTCCCGGCTGGATCGCGTGGGCGAACTTTCCGATCGAGGGCTGATTGAAGGCAATCAGGCTCGTGGGGCGGCTGATCCAGGGGGAAGCGATCGGTTGCCGGGAGAGACGCAGGTGGCAGTGGGCCGTCCCCCCGCGCATTTCCGGCCCATAGGAAGGGATCCAGGTGACCTCCAGCCCTTCGCGCATGGCCCCTTCGGCCAGCGCCATCCCGGCAAAGAGCACCCCCTGCCCGCCGAACCCGCTCAGCGTCAGGGCTTCTTCCCCGATCGTGCCTCGGGCCACGCTTCCGCCCTCCGGCGCCTCCGCCGCCGGCACCGGGGGATCGGCCGCAAACGGGATCCCGCCCCCCTTGCTCACATCGATCCCCTTCGGGAGACGGTCGCTGTGGTCAAGGTCCCGGAAGACCTGGAGCGGGAAGACCGGGACCATGTACTTTTCCACCCAGCGATTCGCCTCTTCGGGAGGGACCTTCCATCCGCTGGGACAGGGGGAGAGGATTTCAACGAAGGAGAAACCGCGCCCCTCGACCTGGTTCCGGAGCGCCTTGCGCACCGCCTTGCGCGCACGCATATTCTGCCTGGCATTGGTCAGGGCCACCCGTTCGATGTAGGCCGGCCCGTCGAGCGTGGCCAGCAGTTCGCACATTCGCATCGGGGGTCCCTCGACCTCGAAGGAACGCCCCCGGGGGGAGGTCGTGGTGCGCTGGCCGAGCGGGGTCGTGGGCGCCATCTGCCCCCCCGTCATGCCGTAGATACCATTGTTGATGAAAAAGACCGTGATCGATTCGCCCCGGTTGGCCGCGTGGAGGATCTCGTTCCCTCCAATGGCGGCCAAATCACCGTCCCCCTGGTAGCAAAAGACAACGGCCTCCGGGCGCGCGCGCTTGACCCCGGTCGCCACGGCGGGGGCGCGCCCGTGGGAGGCGGAGATGTTGCCCACGTCCAGGTAGTAGTACATGAAGATGGAACAGCCCACCGGGCCGACGAGGATGGCCCGGTCCTGGATGCCGAAATCGTCGATCGCCTCCGCGATCAGCTTCTGCATCACTCCATGGCCGCAGCCGGGGCAGTAGTGGGTAATCTCGGTATTTCCCCCCTTGCGCTCGAAACGATCATAAAACGATGCGGATCGGCTATGCTTGATTTCCCACACACTCTTTCTCCATCTTCCTGAGGGCTTCAGCCACTTCCTCCGCCGCCGGCATCATCCCTCCCGTCCGGCGCATCAGCTCGACCGGGGTGATGCCGGCGACGTGCAGGCGGACGTCATCCACCATCTGGCCGTTGTTGAGCTCCAGCACCAGGATGGCATAGACCTTGCCCGCCAGCTGGCGCAACCGCCGGGCGGGGAAAGGGAAGAGGCTGATCGGGCGCAGCAGGCCCACCCGGACTCCGCCGGCGCGGGCCATGGCCACTGCGGCGCGGGCAATGCGGCTGCTGATGCCGAAGGCGACGATGAGGATTTCGGCGTCCTCCGTCCGGACCTCCTCCCACCGGACTTCGTTCTTCTCGATTTCCGCGTAAGTCCGTTCCAGCCCGGTGATGTGCATTTCCTGCTTTTCATGCTCGAGCAGGATCGAGGTAATCAGGTTCTGGCGCGTCTGAGCCGTTCCGGTCACGGCCCACGGCTTTTCCGGTTCGGGCGCGGCCGAGGTCGTGATGGTGACCGGCTCCATCATCTGCCCGAGCGCCCCGTCGGCCAATACCATCACCGGGGTGCGGTAGCGGTCGGCTACGTCGAAAGCATGGATGGTGAGATCGCACATTTCCTGGACGCTGTTGGGGGCGAAGACGGGGGTCTTGTAGCAGCCGTGGCCGCCGGCCTTGACGACCTGGTGGTAATCCCCCTGCTCCACGCCGAGGTTTCCGAGCCCGGGTCCCGCCCGCTGCACATCCACGATCACTCCAGGCAGCAGGGCGCCCGCCATGTAGGAGATCCCCTCCTGCATCAAGCTGATACCGGGTCCTGAAGAGGCGGTCATGGCCCTTACGCCGGCCGACGAAGCGCCGAAGAGCATCTGAATAGCGGCGATCTCGCTTTCGGCCGGAATGAAAACGCCGCCCACATCGGGAAGGAGGAGCGAGGCCATTTCCGCGATCTCGCTCGCCGGGGTTATCGGGTACCCGAAAAACGCCCTACACCCCGCGGCAATCGCGCCGTGCATCACCGCTTCATTCCCCTTCATCAGCAGGCGCATGCACCGCCTCCACGATCGCAAACCGGCCCCCGCTCACGCTTAGCCCCCGGCTCAACCATAAGCCCTGTCATGCTGCGGGCTTACCCTCGCCCAACTTGCGCACGCGCACGGTGATGGCACCAGGTTCCGGGCAGACGTAAAAGCATATGCCGCATCCGGTGCACCCGCTCCCCCGGTAGAGCGCCGCACAATAGCCCTGTTGGTTCAGCGCCGTCCCCTGCTCGAGCACCTTTGCGGGGCAGGAGACGATGCAAAGACGGCATCCCTTGCAGAGATGGTGCGCGATGATGACGTCGCCGCGGTCCGCCATACCCTCCTCCAGATCACATTCTAGCCCGACACCGGGCCCGGAAAAATAGCTTTAACCATAATCTGGAATGACTAACGAGGCAACACCTGTTTCGAAAAAAGGTTTCATGTTGGCACGCTCCCTCCGCCCGGAGTAGAATGGAAAAAAACCAGGGGAGGGGGAGCTATGGCCCGGAAAAACAACGGCAATATATCGGTCGAGTGCCCCGATTGCGGCACCCGGCTCATCATCGATCCGCAGCTGGGCAAGGTGCTCCGGCACGAGGCTCCGCCCCCCAAACGAAGTTCCATGGATCTGGGGGAGGCGGCGGCGCTCCTGCGAGAACAGGCGGAGAAACGGGAGGCTATCTTCCGGCAAAGCGCCGAGGACCTGAAGACCCACTCGCAACTGCTCGAGCGGAAATTCGAGGAATCGCTCAGCCAGAACCGGGGCCGTCCTGTGACCCGGCCCACCCGGGATTTCGATCTTGATTGAAAAATGAGGGAATCCCGGGATATGCTCTGATCAATGGGCCGGATTCCGACCATGACCAAGCTCCTTCAAGGCGTGTCCCTGCGGGCCAGGGTTTCGGCCGGGTTCATCCTGATCGTGATCCTGAGCACATCGCTGGTCGCCTTTGTGGGATCCAGGATCCTCACCCGGGCGCTGCTCGACGAAGAAATCCGGCAGATGCGCCTGAACCTCCGGTCCGCCTCGATGGTCTACGCCCACAACCGGGACACCCTGCGACAGTCGGTCCAAGGGGCCGCGCGCTCGGAGCGCCTGGCACTGGCACTGGAGCCGGAGGGGAAGGACGCCCTCCCCGACCTGCTCGCCCTCATCCGGGAGGAGCAGCGGCTCCATTTCCTGACCTTCGTGGACACCCGCAACCCGAGGATGCTGCGGGCCCTCGGTCAGGATTCCGGTCCGTCCGGGGCCGACCGCTTCCCCATTCTGGGCTACCTACAACGTGCCCTGGCCGGGGAGACGGCGGCGGGGACGGAGGTACTCCTCCCCGAGTCGCTGCTGCGCGAGGGACAGGCTCTGGCGCAACGGGCGCGCATCCCGGTCCACTCCCCCCGGGAGCATGAAAACGCCCCGCCCGAAGTTGACAACGGGCTGACCCTGATCGCCGCATCCCCGGTGGAGACCCGCTCCGGCTTCAAGGGGGTGCTCTACGGGGGGATTCTCCTCAACCACGACACCCGGCTCGTGACCCGGATCGGTGATTTCGTGTTCGGCGCGCGCCACGCCGAAGACGTCGGCGACGGGATCGTCACCCTCTACCTGGGAGACGTGTCCGTGGCAACCAATGCCGCCGCCCCGGACGGGGAGGGGAAAGCCGGCATGCACGCCCACCCCGACATCGGGCGCACCGTCGGCTCCCAAGGGAAGACCTTTTACGGCCGGGTCGATTCGGGCGCCGGCGGACAGTTGACCGCCTGCCAGCCCCTGCGCAACCGCCTGAACGTCGTGGTGGGAATGCTGTGCGTCGGGATCTCGGAAAAGCCGCTGCTCGAGGCCCAGGCCTCCATGATCGCCACCTTCCTGATGGTGGCCGGGATCGGAACGCTGGTCGTGCTGGGACTCGCCTTCTTCATCACCCGCACCGTGGCGCACCAACCGCCGGAAGGGAGCTAGATCCTCCCCGGGGCGCCCAAGCATCCGGTCGGGCGAACGCTGCCGGCTGGGGCGACACCGATCCCCGCGCCGGGCGCGATTTGCACTTGAAATGCGGCGCGGAAGACAGCAGAATAAGGGGTCTGCCGGATTGCCGGGCCCCGGGTCAACCCAACCCCCGATCCGGCCTTCGATCTTGTGGCGACGTAGCTCAGTTGGTTAGAGCGTGGGATTCATAACCCCAAGGTCGGTGGTTCAATTCCACCCGTCGCTACCATTTACTTCACCACCGACAACTTCCAGTAAATCTACATTTTCCATCCATGTCAGACTTGAAAAACGAACCGAATCATTCAGAACGCCCCGCCGCCTCTCCTTGCATGTTTGGCTAACCCTTTACGAAGGGTTCCATTCTATTGCTGCCGAGCGGGAGCGGACACATGGACCGGGGACCGAACCACTTGTTGTATATCGCCATGAATTCACCGCTTTCCCAGAGATCATGCAGGCAATAATTCAGCGTATCGCGCCAGCGCGAATTGTTTTCGGAGACGCCGATGCCGTATTGAGCGTTTGCATAGAGCGTGTCGGTTATGGCAAGTTCCCCATCCGGACCGACCTTGCGTCCCGCCAGCATGGCCGTATTGATAACGATGGAACTGTCGTCGGTGAATCCGTCGATTTGCCCGTCGATCAACGCCTGAATGCCCGCCGCATGGTTGTCGAATTGCTTGAGCCGAGGCAATTCCCACCCTTGGGCGGAAAAGTAATCCTGGATTTCTCCTTCCGAAGAGGATGCCCGCTTGAATCCCACCGTCTTGCCGGCAAACCAGGACAGCGCGCGCTTGCCATCGACAGTACGGTACAGAATACCCTTGCCGTCCCAGCCATAAGGAACGGTGAAATCAATTCTCGCATCGCGCCGGCGGGTGATATTAATGTGGCATAAAGCCATGTGCACCTCGCCCGACTGAACCCATCCGATGCGTGTTTCATCGGTAACCGCCCTGAATTCGAGCACCACGGGACGTTCGGCATACGCCTGAAGCTTTTTTGCAACGGCGCGGGCGATATCGACATCAAACCCCACCAGCTCCCCTTTTTGGCGGTAACCGTACGGGGCGGCCTCCTGGCCGATGCCTACAATCACCCGCCCCTCTCTCTTGACAATCTCCAAAGTGCCGGCGGAAGGTTTTGATTCAGCCGACGGTTGCGGGCCGCTTTCCCGATGTCCCATGGAACATGAGCCGAACAGGAAAACCAATGCGACGCTCATAATTGGTGTAATTTTCATCATGGATTGCACTGACATGGATTCCTAAACATTTGCACTTGCTTTCACGCGGTTTCGGGAAAGCATTCTCCAGCCCAAGAAATTCCGAAATTTCACTCCGCCGTCACAGCGGGGGACCAGCATCGATGACACGAGGCAGGCAGGCGCCCAATAGAGGAAAAGCACAAGCAGCAGCACAAGCCCGTAGTTCAGCGGTTGTGACATCAACAACTGCCGGCCGGTGTAGGTCAATTCGGCGACTGCGACCACTGCCAGGGTGGAAGTATCCTTGAAGACGGTAACCGCGAGATTGATGAAATCCGGCAGCATCGCGCGCAAGGCAAGAGGCAGCTCGATTTTCATGAAAATCTGCATCGGCCTGAGCCCGAGCACTTGACCTGAGCCTATCAGGCCCTGGGGAACCGCGCGAAATCCGGACCGTATCACCTCGGCGAAATAGGCTCCGGCATAAAAAGAAAATGCCGTGACCGCCAGTATGATTCCCGGCGCACGCCATTGGGCGACCCGGTAGGGCAGATGGAATACCAGCAGCACCAACAACATGATCGGCAATCCCCGCACCACCTCCACAAAGCCTGAAGCCGCCGACCGAATCCCCCGGGAAACCAAGCGACCGACAAAGGACCTTCTCCCGCCTTCCCCGGCTTCGCGGCGGCAGAGCGCCAACAGGCAGCCAAGCGGGAAGCCGATTCCCAAACTCATTACCGTAATGACCAGAGTCAGAGACAAGCCGCCGATCCGCTGAAAAAAAACGGGAAATGCCGGATCCATCATTTCAGGCGGCGCCGGGTACCCTACCCACAAAACCCTGAACAGCTCCCACAATGTCATGGAGCCGCTCCTATCCGCGCGTGCTCACGCCTTGCCCAGCCGTTCAGCAACCGGCCCATGACCAGGGCGAGAAACAGGTATCCCGCCGCGGCGAATATCGCCGGTTCCGCCCATGAAAATGTCAGCCCGGCAATTCGGCCGGCCTGGCCGGTCATCTCCATCATCTGCACGGGCAAGGGGACAACCACCGCGAGGGTGGCGTTTTTCATAATATGTATGAACCGCGATACCAGCGCCGGGGCAACGATACGCACGGCTTGCGGGAATACCACGTATCTGCCGATGGCCTTCTCCGACAGCCCCAGCGTGCGCGCGATGTCAGTTTGCCGGCTATCAACGGCTTCGACACCGGCCCGTAGAATCTCGGAAAGATAGGGACCGGCATTCAACGACAAGCCCAAGAGAAGGAGATGGAATTCCAGCCCACGCGGCCAACCGGCGCCCGTCGTCGCCCGCCAGATTCCCGGCAGGGCAAAGGTGAGGAAGAGAAGGAGGGGCACCGTGGGCAAATTGCGGAACAGGACGACGTAGCAAGCCGCGGCGGTTCTCAATAAACGCTTCTTTCCGAGGTGACAGCGGAGGGATAAAACCCCCAACAATGCGCCGCCCGCACAGCCGGCCAGCCCGATCAGGATCGTCATCAGGAAACCCCGGCACAGCCAGCCAAAATACGGTTGCCCGAAAACATACTGAGCGAAGTCCATAGTCATCATTTTCGGCGGGATCGCAGGTTTTCCAAAAGAGCGCCGTCCCGCGAACATCGGCACCGGCCGTCCTGCAGCAGTGCAAACGACCCGGCGGCCTGGCGCGCGAAGTCGACGTTATGAGTGACCAACAGCATTGTCATGCCGGCGCCGGCCAGCTCGAGAATCCGATCACAAACTTCATCGACAAGATCGGGGTCGAGGTTGGCGGTGGGCTCATCCAGCAGCAGGAGCAAAGGATCAACCGCAAGTGCGCGGGCGATCGCTAGGCGCTGTTTCTCTCCGCCCGACAGGCTTGCGGGATATCTCCTTGCCAGAGAAGCCAGCTTCATTCGTTCCAGTTCAACCATTGCGCGCTCATGGGCCTGGTTTGCAGGCAACCTTTTGAATTCGCGCAATGCGAGCATCACGTTCTCAATCGCCGTTAAATGCGGAAAGAGATTGGGCTCCTGGAATACCACGCCCACCTTGCCGAAGAGATTTCCAGGATATGGCGCATCGGCGGCTACGATGGAATCGGCTATCTGCAACCGTCCCCCGTCAAATCCGGTCAAGCCGCTGATAATGCGTATCAGCGTTGTCTTTCCACTCCCGGAGGGCCCGCAAAGCGCGAGCACTTCGTGAGCATGGATACTCATGGCAATTTCCGACAGGACCTGGCGCGTCCCATATCTCTTTGAGAGAGAATGGATCGCCAAAACCGGGAATCGGCCTGAATCGTTATGCGGATCACTTGAAAACCCGCATGAATGGGAATGCATCATTCCGCCAATTGCCAGTCCACGTTGACTCGGATCTCTATGCCTTTCTTCAGCGAAGAAGAGACCGTGCAATATTTTTCAAAAATCCCGGAGCAACGTTTCGTTTCCGCCGATCGGTTTTTTACCGTCGGCCGCAATTGCACGTCCACGCCGTCAATCCGCGGCAGCCCGTCTTCATTGGGCTTCACAATCGCCACGACTTCCGTCTCGAATCCAAGCACCTCCACATGCGCGTGGCGGAGAGCTTCCAGCAAGCTTGCCGAGAGACAGTGGCCGATAGCGGAACCCAGAAGAGCCGGGGTGGCCGGTCCGGAAGCTTCGCCAACCGGATCCGGCTCATCCGAAACATAGGGATTGCCGTGCAGCCGGCCATCCTCGCTTGCTTGAGAAATGAACCTGAATCCCGATTCATGCTTCAGGTTAACGGCAAAACGCCGTTCTTTCTGGCCACGCATGTGCATATTGATCCCTCGCGCTGCAAAAGCCGGCACCCGCCTCAAAGAACCGTCGACAAAAGAACTATTTTCCTTTCTCCTTCACCTCCCGGCGTCGGCCACCCGGCCGGCTCGGGACAGGAGCAGGAGGCGGGGCTTCAGATCTTGCCCAGCGCCTTGAGCACCCGGTCCGGGGTGGCCGGCGGGTCCACCCATTTGCCGATCGCGTTGTAGATGGCGCAGATGATCAAGTGCGTGTTGGCCATCGAATGGCTGATGCCGTTGGCGCCGTAGGCTCCGTTCCCCGCGCGCGTCTCCAGCAGGCGGGTTTCGAGCTTCGGCACGTCCAGCATCCCCGGCTTCTTGTACTCGATCATGTTGGTGTTGAGCTTCACGCCGGTGCTCTTGTCGTAATAGTAGTCCTCGAACATCTGGCATCCCTGGCTGAAGAACGCCACCTGGTCGAGCTGGCTTTCGAGCGAAATCCGCCGGATGACCTTGCCCGAATCCACCGCGGCCCCGTAGCGCAGGATTTCCACCTGCCCGGTTTCGGTATCCACCGCCACCTCGCAGTACAGCGTGTTCAACGTGTCATACTTGCTGGGCCAGAGCGGGTCGGGAGGACGCCCGGCGAAGGTCGCGTAGACGTTGGAGGTGAGACTCTTGAGCGGCACCCCGGCGCCCGGGTCCGACTTGAGCACGATCTTTCCGCCCACGATATCCAGGTCCTCCGGCTTTTTCCCCTTCAACGGATTGGGCGCCCTCTTGGACGACGGGCCGCCGAATCCGCCGCCGGCCGGCTTTTCCGCTTCCGCGATCGCCGCCTCGAAGATGCGGCGCCGGAAGATATGGCAGCATTCCTTCATCACCCAGCCGGTGGCCACCAGGCCGTCGGCGCCCCCGCTGATCGACACGAACACCGCGTCGGGATCGTAATCGATGTGGATGTCCGTGGCTTCCAGGCCGAGCTCTTCCGCGGCGATCATGGCCACGCCCTCGACCGAAAACACCCCCGCGTGAGGACCCTGGATCGGCATGCGCACCACGCCGTTACGCAGCTCGAGCACGGCGTGGAAATCGCTCCCCAACGCATGCCGGGGGCACATCTGGTAGCGGAAACCGGCCCCATGCATCCGGCCGTCGGGCAGTTTCCTGGCCCCGTTCTTGTGCCACTTCCAGTTCATCATCTCCTTTCCGGCCTCGATGCAGGCGTCGAAGCTGGGAACCGGCCGGTGGTCGGTCTGGCCGTCGGGCCCGTGCAGGTTGAGCCGGGCGATGTCGATCGGATCCTTGCCGAGTTTCTCGGCGATCATGTGGATGGCCATGGTTACCGAGTCCCAGTTGAAGGGACAGAACTGCGAACTGAAGGGCATCAGGCCGCGGTTGCTGTCGACCACCTCCATCCGCTGACGGATGTTCAGGCACTTGGTCCCGATGTAAGGGCCGTACCCCTGATCGCCGATCGTGCCGAAAAAGGAATTGCCCGTGGTGCCGCCGTCGGTGATGGAGAAATCGTCGAACGCGGTGATCAGGCCGTCCTTGGTAAAACCGACCTTCATGTGAATGAAACGCTGCTGGATCATGAAGTCGAAGGTGTCGCGGCGGGTATTGGCGCAGCGCACGGGCCTGCCGGTCCTTTTGGCAAGGAGCGGGGTGATCTGCTGGGACCGGCGAATGGTCCAGTCGCAGTACTTCCCCCCCTGGAACAGCCCCTCCTGCACGGTTTTTTCCGGCGGCAGCCCATACAATTGCCCGATCGCGTTCTTCCCGCCGCTGGCGTGCCAGACGGCCCCTTCCACGTGGATATTGTCTCTCCCCCGGTAGGGATCGTCGAACCACCAGGCCACCGAACCGTGAGGGTTGGGGGAAGCGGAGGCGTAGGCGGGCATATTCAGGTCGTACTCGATGATGTAATCGGCCTCGCTAAAACCCTTTTCCACGTCGCCCTGGTTCTGGTTCGAATAGGCCACGTTCCCCTGTTTCGGCGGATTGTCGCCGCTCCCCCCTCCGAACGGATTGACGACGCCCGTCCGGTCCTCGGGACGGATGACAGGGGCGTTGGCCTCCCTTCCCGCCTTGATATCCACGATATGCGGCAGGACTTCCCATTCCACCTCGAGCGCCTCCAGGGCTTCGTCACAGATGTCCCCGTTTTCCGCGACGACGATGAAACCCACTTCCACATTCTCTTCCTCGGCGACATCGGACAGGAAAGGCTGGGGTGGACCGCCGATACCGGCGCGGGCGAGCTTTTTCAGATCCTCGTCCTTCCAGGTGACGATGTCCACGACTCCGGCAACGGCCCGGGCCCTTTCCAGGTTGTACCCCTTGATCCGCGCATGAGCGTGAGGGCTGCGCAGGAACTTGGCTTCGAGCATATCGGGAACCACATAGTCGATCCCGAACTTGGCGAGGCCCGAGGCGACGGCCCATGACAGCTTGCCCTGGAGGTCCGTTTTCCCGACCACCCTGAAATCCTTCCTCTGCCCGTTGATTCCCGTTAAATCCGCCATGGTTTCGACTTCCTCCTCTCAGAAAAACACCCTTCGCGGGCACCAGGTATTGTATCCACTTTCGATTCCCATTCCGAAGCGGAATGCGAGACCGATCGCTAAAGCAATTCATCGATGATCCGTTGGAAGCCCGATGCCTCGAGTCCCGCAGAAACTACGCGCATCTTTCCGGTATTTGCAGGGGCTTCAGGTTTTGGCTCGGCATCGACAAGCGCCAGGGTTCCCTCCAGGCGCGGCCTCAGGATATCCAGGCGATTTTGAATCTGACCGAGAACCTCCGGGTCCACGAGATCCCGGTCAGTCACGCATTCGATACTGAGGTCCGGACCGTGGACCGTCCTTTGATGGAGATCAGCAAAAACAGGCACATCCTTTAAATCCCTGACGACCGACAAAAAGATCATCCTGTGGCCCAGCACGGGCGAGGAGTCCCCGTTGCGATTGCGCAACAACCTCTGGGTGGGCATTTCCACCGGAACACGGTACGCGTTCACCTCCACGGCCAGGGGCATCTTGAACGCCACGTGACGGTCCAGCTTTCTTGAATGAAACACGAATTCCGGGATGCGCCGGGCCGGGTGATGGAACTGGCGTCCGAAGGCGATCTCGCGTATCTCGGTCATCACGGGCCGATGATCGCCATCAAGGGCGACGCCCCATATCCCGTCCGGTTCCAGCAGGTGGATCATGGCCAGCGCGGCCCAGGTCTCATACCCGATCAGGAACATCCCCGCGGCGCCGGCGTCAAGATCCCCCGCCGCCAGGCGGGCGAAACCCTCCCTGGAAATATTGCCCTGAACCAGCTCGAACAGGCGGCCGTGGATCAGGCGCATCAGGCCTTCCCCGGGCCTGCGCAGAAAGCTGGACAGGTCCTGCGCCAACCTCACTTCGAGACCCAATCTTTCTGACAACCGGCGCTCGGTCGTCAAAAAGCTCCGCGAAAGAGCCCGGATCTCCGAATGGAGGGAGGGATTCCATGATTCCACCACCGCGCGCCGGATCGTGTCGAATCGCTGGTAGAAGCCGGCGCGCCACTGCTCGGGGATACACACCTCCTCCGGACCGATCTCGATTTCCGGGTGGGCCCCGATGTAGTCCCTCAGGCCGCGATACTCGTCTTCCCAGCGGGGCTCTCCCCCCGCATCGCACCCTCTGCCCAAAATCTTACCTCTTCCCCAGGAAACGTTTTCCGCCCTGCCCCGATACCGGCCTCCACCATTGCGCCTGAACGCTATCACCGCTCACAGCACCGGTGCCGGCGTTGTGGATTCAACCTGCATTGGGGGGATAAATGACGACGAACCGACGTTGTTTTAACGCGTTCAGGTAAAGCCGGAGAAAACATGCAGAGCGATCACTTCCATATCTGGAAGCTATCATGCAACAAACTCAGGGAATAAAACAAGCCGTTTGCTCTACCCTATCCGCCGGCATCACAGGGGAAAGCGGCTACTGGAGCAGAAAACAGGCGGTGTAGGTGATGGTCCCCTTGCCGTGGTAGTAAGGGATGCCGCTTGCGCGGCAGGCGTCGGCGACCAGGATCCCGTACGCCTCCATGGGGGGGCTCGCCCCGAACGGGTCGCGGCAGGGGGCGTCGGGGTAGGTGCAACTGTCGCAGCGGGAGCAGCTCCCGGTCCCCATGGGGAGCATCCTGGGGAACTCCCGCCGCAGTTCGGCGGCCAGGCGGCGGAATGTCCGCGCGTGGCGCTCCGCGGCTTCCATCATCCCCTCGCCATCGAACTCGTCCTCCAACTGTCCGACCGTCTGGACTATCAGCCCCTTCGAATAGCCGCGGAGGCGGGCGGCGCACTCCTCGAGCGTGCCGCACCCGGGGGGGCAGGACCAGCTGGTGCCGTAACGGCGGCAGCTGTTCGTGCTGCAGGCGGCGCGGACTTCAGGCCGCGCGACGAGGTGGGCGCAGTCGAGTTCAGCCGCCTCGTCGAAACCAGCTTCCAGGGCCTTTCGGATCCATCTTTCCACGGCGCGTACCGCTACGCTCCCGCCGCACCGGACGGGAACATCTCCGCGGAGGCGTTGTCGATCTCCTCCATGACGGCTTCGTAAACGCCGGGGAAGATGCTGGTGGGGTCGCCCATCGTGGTGCAGGGAATGTAGTATTTCGTGCCGTATTCCCGGCAGGCCCGGAAAGTTTCCTTTCGGATCAGGTCGCGCGTCCAGTCCTCGCGGTCGACCTTGCCGTTGTCGATGCCTCCCATGATGGTCAGTTTCCCGCCGTAATCGGCGAGGATCTTCGGGATGTTGTTGGTGGACATCGCTCCCTGCCAGACGTCCATCCCCATCTCGACCATGTAGGGGACAAGGTTTTCCCCGTAGGAGTCCGAGTGGTGGACGATGCATTCGACGCCCTGGGACTTGTAATACCCGTAGATCTGCTTGTAGCAGGGGAGGAGGAACTCCTCGAACATGGCCGGGGAGATGAAGGAGGATGTCTGGCTGCCCCAGTCGTCGTGATGGAACAGGGCGTCCGGCTTGATATGCCTGCAGATGTCCTCGGCGTACCGGAGCTCGAACTCGGTGATCATGTCGTAGATCTCGTGCAGCTCGTCGGGGTTGGTGTAGAAAGCGGTCAGGCAGTTGGCGATTTCCAGGAGATAGTGGCTCTGCTCGAAGACCCCGGGAGCGACGAAGGGGGCCACGAAATATTCGTTGCGGTCGATCGCCTCGACCTGACGGATCGTTTCCTCCCAGGCCTCCGCCGGCATGACGGGATCGGGAACCGTGACATAGTCGCGCCAGTGTTCGATGTCCTTGATAACGACGTGTTCCGCATCGTGTACCGGAAACGGCCCGGGCGCGTTGTCCGGAAAGCAGAAGGTCACGCCCCATTTATTCTTCAGGGGAGGGGCGCCTTTGACCGGGCGCATGTTGCTCAAGGCAAATGGCGTCATCACCAGCGCGAGCGCCTCGTAGCCCTTGACGAAACGGTCAGGACGACCGCCCTTCATGGTCTCCACCATATTTTGTCTTTTCGTGAGCATCCGATTCTCCCCCTCGATAAGGTACAGTTGATCCCTAAAAGGCCGTCCACAGCGCACCGGAGCCTGTTCCCGTTCCGGTTGCATCACTGTAAGGAAAAACGGCGGAAAAGAATACCTTTTTCTCGAAAAAAGGAAACGCGGTCTCTGGTATGGTGTGAACCGGGGGTTCGGTCCCGCAAGGAGTGTTTGGATGACAAGCGCCGTCTTCGACCTGGAAGCCTATTTCGAGAGAGTGCAATATCGCGGCGGCACGGACGCCGGAGAGGAAACCCTCCGGGACCTTCACACCGCCCACGCCCTGAACGTGCCCTTCGAAAACCTGGACGTGTTCTACGGGAGACCGATCCTGCTGGACGAAGCCTCCCTTTTCAGAAAAATGGTGGGGGAACGGCAGGGGGGGTACTGCTTCGAGATGAACGGCCTCTTCTCCCTGGTCCTCGGGAAAATGGGATTCAGGGCCAGGAATCTCCTGGCGCGGGTGATCCTCGACAACGACCGTTGTACGACCAAGACCCACCAGGTGATCCTGGTGGAAGCGGGAGGCCGGAGGTGGCTGGCCGACGTGGGCTTCGGCAACAATGGTCTCGTCGCCCCGCTGATCCTGGAGGAGGGGATGGAGCAGGATCAGTTCTCCCACACCTACCGTATCACCAACCATTCGGCCTTCGGCCACATGCTCCAGAAGAAGGAGGGGGAGCAGTACCTCCCCCTCTACGCCTTCACCCTCGAGGAGTGCTTCCCGGACGATTTCCTCATGGCGAACCATTTCACCTCCACGTTCCCCGGCTCTTTTTTCCTGACGATGCGCATGTGCACCCGCCCCACCCGGGACGGGAGGGTCACCCTCACCGACAATCATTTCAAGGTCGTAAAAAACGGCGAGGTATCAGAGCAACCCCTCGCGGATGAAGAGGAATTCACCTCCCTGGCCAGAAAGCACTTCGGCCTGGATCCCGACCGGATCCAGCCGTAGCGACGGCGCCCGGCGGAGTTCGGAGGAATCGGCGATGGACTTCGGAAAAATCTTGATGGACGCAATCGAGGGCCGGGCCCCGGCCCGCCCCCTGTTCATGCCCGACCTGGGCCTCTGGTTTACCTGGCACAGCCGCCGGGGAACGCTGCCGCAAGGGTGCGGGGGGTCGCCCGCCGAAATCGCCGCGTCCCTGAACTGCCCGGCGTGGACCGTCCGGACCCCCTGGAAGCTGGAATATGAAGGGGTCGAGGTGACGCGCGAAAAGTCCGCGACCGGGCGGATCGTCCGGTATCTAACCCGGCGCGGGGTTCTGACCGAAAAGTGGGCGCTGGGCCCCGACGGCGACTGGTGGCAGCAGGAATATCCCGTCAAGAACGAGGAGGACCTGGACGCCGCGGAGGAGATCGTCAGGGGAATGCGTTACCGCCTGGAACCGTCCGGATCCCCCGCCGCCGCAAGCCCCGGGGGGATCGAAGCGATCGAGATCCCCAAGGCCCCCTACTCCGACCTGCTCCACACCCTGCTGGGATGGAGCGACGGACTGATGCTGCTGATGATGGAAGAGGAGCGGTTTGCGGCCATGCTGGAGGTCATGGAGGAAACCAGGAACGGGCTGGTTCGGGACCTGGCAGCCGCCTTCCCCGCCTCCCTCTTCTGGGCGCCCGACAACCTGGACGGGCAATTCGTCACGCCGGCCGCCTTCGGGAAATACCTCCGGGGCAGCTACCGCACGACGGGTGAACTGCTGCACTCGAGCGGCGGCCGACTGTGGGTGCATATCGGGGGGATGTGCCGCCACCTGCTGGCGCCCATGGGGGAGGCCGGCATCAACGGGGTGGCGGGCGTTTCGGCCCCCCCCCAGAGCGATGCGACCCTCGCCGAGGCGAGGCAGGCAATGGGCCCGACCCCGATGCTGTGGGGGGGCATTCCCCAGGATTACGTCATGCCGATGGTGGACCGCGCCCTCCTGAGGAGATCGATCGCCGAAGCCCGGGCCTTCGCGCGGGGGGACGGCCGGACGATCGTGGGGGTGGCGGACCACGTCCCGGTCGATGCCGAATGGGACCGAATCAGGGAAATCGCCGATGCTCTGAATTCATGAAACGCTGGCGCCCATCGGGGTGATGGCGGCGAATTTCTCGTTGAAATCAGGGATGCGGGCCAGTTCGAGGTACCCATTCAGCTCGGCAATGGCGAGCGCCTCCCGGCGCCTCTCCCTCGAAACCAGCGCCAGGCGCGCCCCGGTCCCCGCCGCGTTCCCCACCTGGTCGAAACGCCCGAGGGGGAGCGCCGGGAGCATGCCGATGGCGATGGAGCTCTCCACGTCGATATAGGTGCCGAACGCCCCGGCGATGATCACCCGGTCGATATCCTCGTCCTTGATCCCCGCGTCTTCGACCAGGGCCTGGACACCGAGGCGGATGGCGGTCTTGGCCGCCTGCAGCTCCCGAACGTCCTTCTGCGATACAGTGATATCTTCCTGCCCCGGCCGCTCGGCCAGGATGAATTCCTGCACCCCGTCGCGCCGGCGCACTAGCGGGTGGTCCAGCATCCTTCCCGTGGCGTCGATCACCCCCTCCTGGAGCATCTGGGCGACGGCGTCGAGCAGGCCCGAGCCGCAGATGCCGACCGGGGCGCCCCCCCCGATCGTCTGGATTTCGGGCCGCCCCTCACGGAAACGCACGTGCTCGATCGCCCCCACAGCCGCCCGCATGCCGAACCGGATCTGCGCCCCTTCGAATGCCGGCCCGGAGGCGCAAGAGACGCTCTTCATCCTGCCGCCGCGGTTCAGGCAGATTTCGGTGTTGGTGCCGATATCGATGGCCAGGGTCACGCCCTCCCTCCGACTCATCCCGATCGCCAGCAGCATCGCCACGTGATCCGCGCCCACGTATCCCGCGATATTCGGCAGCATGTGCGCCCAGGCTCCCGGCGCCGTCTTCAGGCCGATGTCCCGGGCCTTGAAGTCCTCGGCGCCGCCGATGCCCGGCACGTACGGGACCAGGCCCAGCTGCCGCACCGGCAGGCGCAGGAAGAGGTGATGCACGGCGGTGTTGGCAACGAGCACCGCGTCGACGATGTGCGCGGGCTCGGCGCCGATTTCCGCGCACAGGGCGGAAACGCTGTCGTTCAGGGCATCCACCAGAAGCGTCTGCATGCGCGCGGCGTTCTCCACGGACTCCCCCGCGTTGTGGATGCGGGCGATGATGTCCTCGCCGTAGGAGATCTGCGGGTTCATCAACCCCGCGGAGGCGATGATGTCGCCGCTTTTCATGTCCACCAGGTACACCGCGATCTTGGTCGTGCCGATATCCACGGCAAGGCCGATCCAGCGGGTCGCGGGAGCATCGAGGGCGATGATCTCCCCTTCCCGCACCACGACGCTCGCCTCGAAACGGAGCTCGCGCAGCCTGGAAGCGAGAACCTGCTGCACGGCAAGATCGATGGTTCCCGGCGCCAGGCCGTGATCGCGCCGGAGGACGTCCCACAGGTTCCGGTCGTCCGGCAGCGGGCGCCCCAGCGAGGGAGCGGTCATCCGCACCTCGAACCCCCGCACCAGGGGATCCGGGTCGACCCGCACCTCGAGCCCTTCCACCTGGGTGCGCTGGGGGGCCGACAGCGATTCCGGCGGCACGTGCACCCGGATGTCGCCCTGCGGGACCGTCATGCAGGCGAGACGGCGGCCCTGCCCGATTTCCTCCTCCGAAAAGGCCTCCCGGTCCTCGGCCGTCGGCTCCGAAACTGGCCCCGCCACCACCTGGACCCGGCAGCGATGGCACACCCCGACGCCGCCGCAAATGCCGACCAGGTCCACGTCGAGGCGCCGCGCACATTCCAAGAGGGTTATCCCCTCGGGGCAGAGACCTCGCCTTCCCACCGGCATGAATTCGACTTTGTGCACCGACACCCGCCTTTCGCTGCAGGATCTGGAAAAAAGCCTCCCCGGGACCATTGGCCCGGAGAGGCCGGGAGTGCAAGAAACCGCTTCGGGGCTCAGGCCTGCTGCTTTTTAAGCCATTCCGCGCCGTACCGGTTGCATTCGTCGATCACGACCGGTGTCACCCACTCGTTGATACACTCGAGGCTGCCGATACAGGGGAGGAACGCCCCGCCGGGGGCGTAGGTGTCGATGGCCTTGCGGACCTCGCCGCGGATCACGTCCTCGGTCACATCGGCCCGGTCGATCACGCCCTGATCGATGCCCCCCAGCATGAGCATCTTGCCCTGCGTGTTTTCCCTGATCGCGTGGAGATCGTTGGATGGCAGGGCTCCCTGCCACATGTCGATCCCCAGATCGAGCATGTCCTTTTCGAGTCCCTGGATATAGCAGTCGGCATGATGCTGGACCAGCACCCCGCGCTCCTTGAGGTAGCTGTACATGCGCCGGTAATGCGGCTTCAGCAGCTCGCGGAACTTCTGCGGGGAGAAGAAAAGTGAGGTCTTGGAGCCCCAATCGTCGTGGCTTTGCACGACGTCGGGCTTCAGGTTGTCGATGAGCTGTTCGAAAACCTGGAGCTTCCAGTCGGCGTACGCATCGAAGAACTCGTACATCGCCTCGGGCTCCTCGTACAAGTTGACGAGCATTTCCTCGAAGGGCATCAGGCAGTGCGCGCGCTCGAAAAGGCCGCGGAAACTGGGAACCATGATCAGCGTGGTTTCCCGGTCGATCTCTTCGACCGCCTTCTTGGCGTCACTCCAGTCCAGGTCCGGGATGACGGGGAACTTGACGTAGTCACGCCATTTCGTGATGTCCTTGATGACCTTGTTCTCGTCGTTGACGATCGGGATCCAGCCGGGGTCGCCGGGCAGGAAGCGCAGCGTCCCGCCCCAGTTGTCGATTGCCGCCTCCCCCGTGAACTGGAGGATGTCCCATATGGAAATGGGATCCATGACACAGTGGAACTTGACTTTTGGAAAGGCCTCGAACCCGTACCCCATCCATCGGATGGGTTTTTCATTCCGCAGGGCGGACAGGAACATCTCTTTTAAATTCATGAGCTAACGTCTCCTGATTGTTTTTGTTGGAATTCTCGAAAAATCATAGCCTGCACGAGCCGATGCCATTATGAACCTTGCGCGAACGCTTCCTGTCCATCCGCGCCCCACGAAATCCCGCCGCGCGGGGCCGGACGCTTACCCATTTTATAAGTGATAGCGCCCGGTTCACAAGCGATAACTTCCTACGCCGATTCCCCGGGCCGCGGCAAACGGCCCGCTTTCCCCCCCCCGACGCGATCGGCCCCCGCATCCGGACGTCCCTCGAGGCTTGCGGATATGGTGCGCTCCAAAAAAACCTCTTCCCCGGTGGCCGCCAGGGGCCGGCTGTCCCGGGTTTCGAAGGTCAGGCTCCCACCGTCCGTTCCGGCTTCGCCCGCCTTCCGCTGCACGATGGCGGCCAAGGTCCGCCTGACGAACCGATCCGCGTCGTCGATGTTCCTGAAACGGTGAAAGCCGGAAACGCCTTCCACGATGAAATCGCCGTCGTCGCCGGGAACTATCCGGAGCCCTTTCCGGACATGCACGTGGCTCGTGATCGCGCCGATGGCGTTGGCGACATCCGCGTGCTCCGGGATGACGGCCCGGGCCTTGAGCGGGACGGCGGCCCGGGGAAGGAAGTAGCGGACCGGGGCGCCGATGCCGATGACGGGGTGCCTGAGGGTGACCGCCACTTCGTAATCGGGATGCTGCTCTTCCAGGAGATGGCGCACCAGCGTCCTGCAGACGGCGCAATGCTCCATGGCATCGGAATCGGTGTCGTCGTCCAGACTCCGCTTGAGCAGCTCCAGGGACAGGCGCCGGGTCCCCAGCTCGAGGACGTGGGCCGCCATTTCGTCCACAGACCGGCGGCACTGCGAGGCGTAGAAGCCGGCATAGCGCCGGGCGGTTTCCACATCCCATTCCGTGTAGCACCCGTCGATATGAAGCAGGTCCGTAAGGGTCAGCCCGCATCTCTGGACGACCCCCCTCCCCTCGAGCCTCTGCAGCTGCAGGCTGGCTTCGGTGGCGGCGCCGTTGATATGGAGCATTTCCTCGATCGAGCGGGGCCTTTGTTCGAGCAGGCGGAGGACCTCTTCCTCCGCCGGGGTGAGGGGCAACGATCCGGCGTCGCCCGTCGCGACCAGGATCGGCATCTTCCCGGTGGAGACTCCGAACCGCTGGAGCCGGAGGGTCAGGTAGTCGAGGGCGGCTCCGGTGCCGGGCCAATGCCGACCGAGCCAGGAGATGGGGGCGACCCGTCCGGGGCCGATGGTGAACCGGTTCCGTTCATACAGGACCAGGCTGTCGCCGCCCAGGCCGACGGTGCGGAGATCTAGCGCCTGGACGTGGGTCCTGCGCCCCCCGACGTTGGAACCCGCTGCATTGAGCCGGACCCGGCCCGACACCAGGGCGGCCGTATCGGTCGTCGTCCCGCCCATGTCCATCACCAGCGCATCGTCCACGCCGGTCAGATGCCGGGCGCCCGCCACGCTGGCGGCAGGCCCCGAAAGGATGGTCTCGACCGGGCGCCGCTTCGCCATTTCCGCGCTCATCAGGGTGCCGTCCCCCTTGACCACGAACACGGGCGCGTCGACGCCGTGCCGCCGCAACACTTCTTCGAGATCCAGCAGCAGGCCGGCGATCCTTGGGATGATCTTCGCGTTCAGCACGGCCGTGACCGCCCGGGTCTGAAAATCGAGCGTGTCCGAAAGTTCATGGCCGCAGGTGACGAAGAGCCCGGTTTCCTCCTCGATACCTCTTTTGACCCGGAGTTCGTGATCGGGATTGATGGCCCCGGCAAATCCCGACACGGCGAAGGCGGTCACGGCGTGATGCTCGACCATGCGGCGCGCGACGGACCTGATTTCGTCCTCCTGGACCGGCACGATTTCCCTCCCCGTGATGTCCAGTTGCCCCCGGACCACCGTTTTCGGCCGGTACGGGATGTTGTGATCGATATCCAGCCCGAAGGGGGGCATGAGGAGGAGACCGACCTTCTGCCCCTCGTTTTCGACGATGGCGTTGGTGGCCAGGGTGGTGGACAGGGAAACCAGTCCCGTGCTCCGCAGCAGTGTCCGGTCGAGTTGCTCGAGCGCCTTGCCTATGCCCACGGTGAAATCGCGCCGCGTGGTCAGGGATTTGGCCTTGCAGAGGGTGCGGTTCCCCCGGAGGTCGAACAGGACCGCGTCGGTATAGGTGCCGCCGGCATCCACGCCCAGTCCGATTGTGATGTGGCCGCTGTCGTTCAAGGTCTCCCCGGGGCTCCCGTCCACTGACTTGTAGCACCTTTCCCCCGCCGCATCAACGCCCCAATGACGCCCCCGAACCGGACGACATTACGGTTGACATCCGGCCGGAATGGAATAAAATCATAAAGGTCTTATTTCAGAGTACTTAGAGGATCCACGGGTTGGCTTGCATTTGACCCGGCGCCATCCTTTAGGAAACTCAATGTGTAAATAGAGCGGAGTCGGGCCGCACGGGCCCGACGGCGGCCGGGCGGGATCCCCGCCACAGGCGCATCCCGCAACGTGTTCGGGTTCGGCAATGAATTCTGAATCATTATGGGAATGGAGTGATGTACGATGATAATAATTGCTGAAAAAATCAATGGATCTATTCCATCCGTAGCCAAGGCGATTGAAGCGAGGGACGCCGGTTTCATCCAAAACCTGGCGAAAGTGCAGTCCGAAGCGGGGTCCGATTTTATCGACGTCTGCGCCTCCGTCGAGGTTTCCCGGGAGCTGGAAACCCTGAAATGGATGATCGACCTCGTCCAGGAGGTCACCGACACCCCTATTGCCGTAGACAGTCCGAGTTCCGAGACCTGCGCCAAGGCGATCGACTTCTGCAAGCGACCCGGGCTCGTCAACTCCGTGTCCATGGAGGGGAACAAGGTCGAAGAGGTCTTCCCCAAGATCGCCAAGACCGAGTGGGAGTGTGTCGCGCTCCTGTGCGACGACACGGGGATCCCGCGCTCAGCCGAAAAGCGCCTCGAGGTGTTCGACGCCCTGATGCAGAAGGCGAAGGAATACAACATCGACCCTTCCAGGCTGCATATCGATCCGCTGGTGGAAATGCTGGCGACCTCGGACGACGGCATCAACATGATCATCGAGGTCATGAAGGAAATCCGGAGGCGCTACCC
Source organism: Acidobacteriota bacterium (assembly GCA_012719455.1). Lineage (GTDB taxonomy): Bacteria > Acidobacteriota > UBA6911 > UBA6911 > UBA6911 > UBA6911. The sequence continues at coordinate 25,776 of JAAYAJ010000044.1, forward strand.
CACCATTCACATAACGGGGGCGGCCAGCAACGTCTCGTTCAACCTTCCGGCGAGAAAGATCGTGAACCAGGCCTTTGTCGTTCTCGCCATGAACGCGGGGCTGGACAGCGTGATCCTCGACCCGTTGAACAAGGACATGAGGGGCCTGATCTACGCCACGGAAGCGTTGCTGGGCCATGACGAGATGTGCATCGAGTTCATCCAGGCGTTCAGGAAAGGCGTGTTCGGCACGCCCCCCCAGGCGCCGGCGAAGAAGTAGGGAGCCTGTCCGCCTCCGCCTGCGCGCTTCGGCGGCGGTTTTCCTTAGCTTCTTCGGGGCGGACATGCTAGATAATATCTGGCGCAGTTGTTGCAATATAGCCGGTCTCGTGGAAGAGCGGTTATACAGGAATCAACTTCTCCGGCCCACGGCCGGGATATCATGAAATTCAGGTGAAAAAATGGCCAAAATCGACGAAGTCAAAGAACAGGTTATCATCGGCAAAACTAAAATGGTTCCCGGACTGGTCCAGGCGGCCCTGGACGAGGGAAGCGCCGCGAAGGACATCCTTCAGGCAATGATCGACGGGATGAAGGTGGTGGGAGACCGGTTTTCCGCCGGCGAAATCTACGTGCCCGAAATGCTGATCGCGGCTAAAGCGATGGCCAAGGGCGTCGAAGTGCTGAAGCCCTCCCTCAGCGGCGAAGCCTCCACCTCCCTGGGCACCTGCGTCATCGGCACCGTCGAGGGCGACCTGCACGACATCGGGAAGAATCTCGTCAACATGATGATCGGCAGCGCCGGTTTCGACATGGTGGACATCGGCGTGGACCAGGCTCCCGACAAATTCATCGAAGCCATCAAGAACAACAAGAACGTGAAACTGGTGGCGTGTTCGGCGCTTCTGACCACCACGCTCCCCGCGCTCAAGAAGACGGTCGACGCCATCAGGGAGAGCGGACTGCAGGGCTTCAAGATCATCGTCGGCGGGGCGCCTGTGACCGCCCAGTTCGCCGAGGAAATCGGCGCCGACGCCTATGCCCCCGACGCTGGATCCGCGGCGGAAAAGGCGAAGGAAATCGTCGCGGCCTAACCCCATCCCGATCAAAGGAAGACGTTCATGCTGACCAAGAGACAGAATCTACTGGAAACCATTCGTGGGGGCAAACCGGACCGGTTCGTCAACCAATACGAGGCGTTCGATTGCGATCCGGGTTCCATCTTCGGCATGATCATGGGAGACCCCATCGCGGCCGCCTCGCCGAGGGTGGGCCGCGGCGAGCCGCCGGTCAAAGACGGCTGGGGGGTCACCCGGGCGTGGCCTCCCAACGTGCCGGGAGCTTTCCCGGTGCACGACGAGGAACACAAGGTGGTCAAGGACATCACCCAGTGGGAGAAAGTCGTCAAGGCGCCGCGGCTGGACTACCCGCAGTCGGAATGGGACAAATTCAAGCCCAAGATCGCCGCCGTGGACCGGAACGAAGTGTTCGTCACCATATTCGGAGCTCCCGGAATTTTCGAGCAGCTTCATTACCTGATGGGCATGGACGACTGCCTGATCGCTTTTTATGAAGAACCCCAGGCAGTGAAGGACCTCATCCAATACGTGACCGACTGGAAGCTCAGTTACGCCAAGTTGCTGTGCGACAATTTCGCCCCCGAAGTCATCCTTCAGCACGACGACTGGGGCAGTCACCGGTCATCCTTCCTCTCCCCGGACATGTTCGAGGAATTTTTCCTGGAACCCTACAAGAAGTGGTACGGGTACTACAAGGAAAGAGGGGTCCAGCTCATCGTGCATCACAACGACTCCTACAGCGCCAATCTCGTTCCTTTCATGATCGAGATGAAGGTCGACATCTGGCAGGGGTGCGTCACTACGAACAATGTCTCCGAACTCATCAAGAAGTACGGCGGCAAGATCTCCTTCATGGGGGATATCGACAACGGTCTCGTCGACCGCGAAGATTGGACCCAGGAACTGGTCGAGCAGCACGTACGCAGGGCTTGCGAGGAAAACGGCAAGCATTACTTCATTCCCTGCATCACCCAGGGGGGCAAGGGCTCCGTCTACGACGGGGTCTACGACGCCATCTCCCGGGCAATCGACAAGATGAGCAAGGAGATGTTCAACTAGAACGGGGACGACTGTGCCCGAACAGGAGCCGGGGGACGCGCCGCATCCAGGTAGCGCCCCCGGCTTTTTCATTTTCCCCCGCCCCGCACGGCGCTGCCGAGGCGCCCCGGCAGCGGTCAAACAACCGGTCGAAAAGCCGGAAGACCTCCGGAAGCACCGGCCGGAAGCCGCGCTCCTTCATCATCCATCCTGCATCCTGACATGGCCCGGCTCCCGGCAGCTCATTCCCGGAACAGGAGCGGGGCGAACTGGAACAGGCAGCGGCGCCAGGACTGGAACTCGTGCGCCGTGTCGGGGGAAACGTAGAAGACGCTCCGGATCCCGTCCTGCGCGAGCGCCTCGGTATCCGCCCGCGGGTCGCCGCCGAACCCGGCGAGAGCCCCGGCGCGGGGGGGGGCCAGTTCGCGGCTGCCGTACCCGACAAACACCAGCTTGACCTTTTCCTTGAAACCGGGGGTGGCCTTCACGTCTGCCGGAGAAATGGAACCGCCGCTGAAGAGGCCGATGTGCGAGAAGGTATCCAGATGCTTCAGGGTGATCCAGCGGGTCTCCATCCCCCCCATCGACAGCCCGGCCATGGCGCGGTGCGCCGCGTCGGGCAGCGTGCGGAAGTGGGCGTCGACATAGGGGATCAGCTCGTCAACGAGAACCGTCCGGAAGGGGTTGAAATCGAATTTCGCCAGGCCGCCGATGCGGACGTCGTTGGTCATGCCGTAGGTCATCACGATGAGGAAGGGGCGGATCTTCCCGGCGGCGATCAGGTTGTCCATGATCAGGTGCGCGCGCCCCTGGTTGCTCCAGGCGGTTTCATCCTCGCCCCAGCCGTGCTGCAGGTAGAGCACCGGATAGCGCGCGGCCACGTCACGGTCGTATCCCGGAGGCGTGTAGACGAAGGCCCGACGCACCGTGCCGGTGCTCTTCGAAGGAAAAAGCACCTGCTCGACACGGCCATGGGGCACATCCTTGAGCGCGTAGAAATCCTGGTCGCCGGCGGGGACCTCGATCCCGCTTTCCCAGCGGGTCGAACCGTAGAAATTCAGGGCGCCGGGGTCGTTGAACGTCCCCCCATCGACCGAAAGACGGTAGTAGTGGAAGCCCTCGTCGAGCGGCACGGCCGTAGTGCCTGTCCAGGCGCCGTCCTCCCCCTTGTGGAGCGGGGTCCCCTCGCGCCCGCCCAGGCTCACAATGACGCTTTGGGCCTGGGGCGCCACGACGCGGAAGCGCGCGTAGCGCTGGGAGTTGACCTGTGGGTACTCCTGCCCGGGCTGGTTCAGGGTCGAGGGCTTGAAGTCCTCCCGGACAGGTGTCGGGCCGGACTGCGCCCAAGCGGCGGCGGCACCGAAAAGGGAAAGCAGGACGACGGCGATGGTGCGTGGTTTCATGACGTTTCTCCTTGTAACCAGGGATCGGGGCCCGAAGCGGCGGCCGCCTACCATTATAAAGCGGTCGCCCCGCGTTTATACAAGTGTTAATATTGTGTTACAAAATGACTGCGGGAACCGTATTCCTCATAATAACGGAGACGGGTGTTTTTCGTTCTTTAGACCAGGAGGAAACCGATATGCTTCGATGGACCGTCGCTTGTGTATGCTTGCTGCTTGTCATCACCCCATCCGCCTTTGCCCAGGCGCCCCCCGCCGGCTCGGGCCCCTACCCGGCGATCATCGAGGGCGATCCGGGCGTACCCGGCCACACGATCTACCGGCCCGCGGACTTGGCCCCATTCAGCCCACAGAACCCCCTGCCCGTCCTGGCTTGGGGAAACGGCGGCTGCGCCAACTCCTCCCAGATGCATGCCCCTTTCCTGGTCGAAGTGGCCTCCCACGGCTACCTGGTCGTCGCCATCGGCCCCTACCGTGAAGGCGCCCCGGCCGCGAAAGAAGGAATGATGGGGGGCGGCACGAAATCGGCCCAGCTACTGGAGGCCATCGATTGGGCCACGGCCGAAAATGGACGCGCCGGAGGGAAATACCTCCGCAAGGTGGACCCGGCGAAATTCGCCGTGGCGGGGATGAGCTGCGGAGGGTTGCAGGCCCTGGAGGTCTCCCCCGATCCGCGCGTGGTGACCACCCTGGTCATGAACAGCGGTATTCTGAACACCCCGTTCGGCGCGCCGAAAGAGGGAATGCCCAAGGCGCCCCCGGCCGGGGGCGCACCGAAGATCGGTGCGGCGCCGAAGGCAGGTGCGGCGCCGAAGTTGTCGTCGATGCCTGCGGTGGACAAGGCGCTGCTCGGAAAGCTGCACGCCCCCGTTTTCTACGTCATCGGCGGGGAGAAGGACATCGCGTTCCCGAACGCGACCGATGATTTCGCGCGGATCAATGCTGTTCCGGTGGCCATGGCCAACCTCGACGTGGGCCACGGGGGGACCTACACCCAGCCCAACGGCGGGTAATTCGGCCGGGTCGCCTCGGCCTGGTTGAACTGGCAATTGAAGGCGGATCAAACGGCCGGGAAGATGTTCACCGGTTCCGACTGCGGTCTCTGCGGCCACTCCGAATGGACGTTCGAAAAAAAGCGGATCCCCTAGCCCGTTGCCGACAATGACCAATCCCCCGGATCGGGGGGGCCTTGTGAAACGACGTCAAACAGGAGACTTTTCATGAAATCCAGAGCCTTGATCGCGATCTCCCTGGCCGCGCTGTGCCTCGGGATCGGCATCACCCAACCCCGGTCCTCCTCAGCCCAGCCGTCCGGCCAGCAGCCCGCCCCGCAGGCCGGGCGCAAGGCGCCTCCCTCCGGGCGCGCTGGCTTCATGCAGATGAAGGTCGATCCGCGCGTCCAGATGCGGTCCTACCTCTTCAAGGAAACCGGCGAGAAGATGGAGTATGCTCTGTTCATCTCCTCCAAGGTGCGCAAGGAAGAAAAAGCCCCCCTGATCGTCACCCTGCACGGGCTGGGCGCGGGGCCGACGATCATGTTCGGGGCGAAGGCCCTTGAACTGGCCGAAGAGGGAGGCTACATCCTCGTGGGCCCGATGGGGTACAACGTACGCGGCTGGTACGGCATTTCCATGAAAGGCTTCGGCCCCAAACCGAAGCCCGAGGGGGCCGACGGGGCGGCTTCGAAGCCGAAGCCGTCCATGTTTTCCAACCCCGATGACCCGGAAAACCTGAACGAGCTGAGCGAGAAGGACGTGATGTACGTCCTTGACCTCGTCCGCGGGGAGTTCAACGTCGACGAACGGCGGATCTACCTGATGGGACACTCCATGGGGGGCGCGGGAACGCTCCATCTCGGGGTGAAATACCCCTCGATCTGGGCGGCGCTGGCGCCGATCGCCGCCGCGGCCTTCACCATCGATCCGGACAGCATGCGGGCGATCCCCGAAACTCCCATCCTATTCATTCACGGGGACGCGGACGAGGTGGTACCGGTCGCCAACACGCAGCGCTGGGTCGCCAAGGCCCGGGAGCTCGGCCTGAAGCACGAATACCTGGAAATGCCGGGGGTCAGCCACGGCCCCATCATCGAAGGGGCGCTGCCGGCGGTATACGCCTTCTTCGCCAAACACTCGAAGCCGGCGGCTCACTGACGCGTCGTTATCTGTTGGCGGCTCTGTGCCTCGTGGAACGTGTATCCAGATTCGAGTGCAGGGTCGAACAAGCCGCGAGAATTGCATTTATGCAATGAATCAACCCCGATAGAGTAGCCGATGCGCTACTCTATCGGGACGTCCCTTCCCCGCCTTTAAGCCCTATCTAATTACATATAAACATCTTGCCCCGATCGAATCCGGGACGTCGCCTCTGGCCCCCCATTTGCTATATTGAAGGTAGGTATAAAAAACGGGGTACGATAATGAAAACAGCCTTCTCGGTCTGGGACAACCGGATCGCGCCGGTTTTCGACACCGCCCGCCAGCTTCACATCATTGATGTCGGAGATGCCGGAGATGTCGGGGCGAGACGGATATTGCACGAAACGCGCGCGACCCTGCCGGAGGATTTTCCGGTACACAAGGCGCTGCGGCTGGTGGAGTTGGGAATAGGCGCCCTCGTGTGCGGCGCCATCACCCGGACCATGCATGCCATCGTGGCCGGTTACGGCATCGAGGTCATTTCCTTCGTAGCGGGGGACCTGGACCAGGTTGTCGCGGCCTGGCTGGAAAACACCCTGGGACACGATACCTTTGCCATGCCCGGTTGCCGCGGACGGAGGGGAGGCTGGAGCTGCAGGGGAATGCATGGCTCTCAGGAGGGAAACACAATGAATGGAGCAGGTCGTGGAGGCGGTGCGGGACGCGGAGGCGGCATGGGCCGCGGGGGCGGTGCCGGTCGTGGCGGTGGTGCGAGGGGCGGCGGCGGTATGGGCCGGGGAGGTGGTGCGGGCCGCCGAGGCGGCGCAGGTCGTGGCGGTGGTGCGGGACGCGGAGGTGGTATGGGCTATGGAGGCGGCCCCTTCGCCGCCGGGCCGGAAGGTGATTGTGTCTGCCCGCAGTGCGGTGCGACGCTGCCGCATCAGCGCGGGATCCCCTGCAGCGAGCACAAGTGTCCGAAGTGTGGGGCTTTCATGACAAGACAACAGACAAAAGAAAAGGAGGTATGACCATGCCAGGAGGAGATCGAACAGGACCAATGGGAATGGGATCTATGACCGGACGTGCGGCCGGTTACTGCGCCGGGTTCGGTGCGTCGCGATATGCACATCCCGGGCTTGGTTGCGGCTTCGGTTATGGCGGGGGCCGCGGGTTCAGAGGTGGAGGACGCGGCCGGCGCAACATGTATTACGCCACCGGGCGGCCGGGATGGAGCCGTTTCGGCCGGGGGGCCGTCCCTTACGGCTACCACCCCTACCGGACACCCGACCCGGGAACGGAGGCGGAGGCGCTCAGGAACCAGGCCGAGGTGCTCAAAACGGAACTCAACGCCATCGAGAAACGGCTTTCTGAAATCGAGGCCGAGGGCGAAACGGCACGGGATTAGCCTATGACAGGCCTGCTTCGCTCCGGCCCGATCTGACGCAGGAGCGGGAAGAACTCGCGGCGCTTCCCCTGGCCGGGCCGCAACCGGCGCCTGGGCCCGTTCCGGCTTTTTAGCCTGTTCGGAAATCAGGGCGGGGTGATACCGCGCTTCCGGAGAAGTTCGAGGCTTTGTTCCCGGAGCTTGAACTTCTGGATCTTGCCGCTGCCCGTGAGCGGGAAGCTGTCGACGAAAAAGATGTACCGGGGGATCTTGTAACGGGCGATCTGGCCGCGGCAGAATTCCTGCACCGCGACCTCGTCCAGCTCCGCCCCCTCCTTGAGGATGATGAAGGCGCCCACCTCCTCGCCGTACTTCTCAGAGGCCACCCCCACCACCTGCACGTCCTTGATCTCCTCCATGCGGTAGAGGTACTCCTCGACCTCCCGGGGGTAGATGTTCTCCCCCCCACGGATGATCATGTCCTTGATGCGGCCGGTGATCCGGTAGTTGCCGTCCGAGTCCCGGTACCCGAGGTCGCCCGAGTGCAGGAAACCGTCGGCGTCGATCACCTCGGCCGTGGCTTCGGGGTTCTTGTAGTACCCCTTCATGACCAGGTAGCCGCGGCAGCAGATCTCCCCCTGCTCCCCGTCGGCGCATACCTTCCCGGTCTTGGGATCGATAACAATCACTTCCGTGTTCTCGTAAGGACGGCCCACCGTCTGGCAACGCCATTCGAACGGGTCGTCGATGCGGGTCTGGGTCATCCCCGGCGACGATTCGGTCAGGCCGTACACGCTGGTGATCCGCATGAACATCTTGTCGCTCACCCGGCGCATCAGTTCCTCCGGGCAGAGGGACCCGGCCATGATGCCGGTCCGGAGGCTGGACATGTCGAACATCGGGAACATCGGGTGGTTGAGCTCCTCGATGAACATGGTGGGAACGCCGTAGAGGGCGGTGCAGCGCTCCTTGTGGACCGAGGCCAGGACCACCAGCGCATCGAACCGTTCCACCATCACCTGGGTGCAGCCGTGCGTCAGGCAGTTCATGGTGGCCAGGGTCACGCCGAAGCAGTGAAAAAGCGGGACGCAGACGCAGAGCTTGTCCTCAGCCGTGAACTGCATATGTTCGCCCGTCATGTACCCGTTGTTGGCCAGGTTGAAATGGGACAGCATCACCCCCTTGGGAAACCCGGTGGTGCCGGAGGTATACTGCATCATCATGACGTCATGGGGACGCACCGTCCGCTTGATCTCCTCGAGCGCACGCGGGTCCATGTTGGCCCCCAGCAGCTGCAGTTCGGCGGTATTGTACATCCCGCGGAACTTCTCCTGCCCGATGAAGACCACGTTTCTCATCACGGGGAACCGCTCGCTGCGCAACTGGCCCCGCATGCACTCTTTCAGCTCGGGGAGCATCTCGTAGACCATGTCCACGTAGTTGGAGTCCCAGGTCCCCTCGGTGATGAGCAGGGTGTGCATGTCTGAATGCTTCACCTGGTATTCGAGCTCGCTCTGCTTGTGGTTGGTGTTGACGGTCACGTAGACCGCGCCCAGCTTGGCGCAGGCATACATGTACGTCAGCCACTCGGGCACGTTCTGGGCCCAGATGCCGACATGGTCCCCCTTCTTCACCCCGATGGCTAGCAGACCGAGGGCGGCCTCGTCCACCCGCCGGTTGAACTGTTTCCAGGTAAAGCGCAGGTCGCGGTCGGAATAGACGATATATTCCCGGTCGGGAGTCGTTTCGGCCCAGTGCTCGAGCCATTCTCCCAGGGTTCGGTCGAATAATTGCATAAGCCCCTTTGATCTAGAAAGGCGTGTAAACGACGGCCAGGATCTTGGCCGTGGACTCTCCGGCGGCGTGAACATTGTGCTCCACGATGGAATCGTAGTAGATGCTCTCGCCCTCGTGCACGACGTACTTTTCCTTGCCGTAATAGACCTCGATCGCCCCTTCCAGGACGTAAAGGAACTCCTCCCCCTCGTGGGTGGACATGGGGTGCTCGCAGCCGGAAGCGGACTCGATTTCGATGATGAACGGTTCCATGTGCCGCCCCGCCTTCGACTGGGCCAGGGCGAAGAACCTCAGGTCGTTGTGCGAACAAGACGTCCCGGAGGAGAAGCTGATGCCCTCGGGACGCTCCCCTCTGCGGCAGAGAACGGGCCCCAGGCTGTCGCTGTCATCGAGAAAGGTGCCCAGCCGGACTCCCAGGGCCCGGGCGATCTTGACCAGCGGGGCCAGAGAAGGAAGGTTACGGTCCCCTTCGATGCGCTCCAGTTGCCCGGGGGTCAGCCCCGCGCGTTCTGCCGCCTGTTCGACGGTGATGTTCTTCGACTCTCGAATGGAACGGATTCTCGATCCGACACTAGCGGTATGGCTCATGATCCTTCCCAGGCTGTGGAGCTTCACTCCAGTTAACAAAACAGACAAGGAATCATAGTATTTTTCTTCAGAGGAATCATCGCTTATTTTCCTCCTCCCCGCCCGGCCGGCGGCCGGCCTGGACGCTTGCGGCGGCCGGCCGCCGGGGCCATAATGAATAAAACACTTGTGGGCGGGAATTGCCGCGGAAGGGAAAAGGGGATGGAACCGGTCAGGATAATGCCGTGCCTCGACATGAAGGACGGGCGGGTGTTCAAGGGGGTCAATTTTGTCGGGCTCAGGGACGTGGGCGACCCGGTGGAGAACGCGCGCTTCTACCAGGCGGAGGGGGCGGACGAACTGGCCATGCTCGACATCGCGGCCACCCTGGAAAACCGCAAGACCCGCCTGGAGTGGGTGACGGGTGTGGCGGCGGCCATCTCGATTCCACTCACGGTCGGCGGCGGCATCGGCTCGCTCGAGGATATCCGGATGACGCTCGAAGCCGGCGCGGCGAAGGTGTCGATGAACAGCGCGGCGGTCAAGGACCCCTCACTGGTCACGGCGGCCGCGCGCGCTTTCGGCTCCGCCCGCATCACCGTTGCCGTGGACGCGCGCCGCAACCCCGCCATGCCTTCGGGGTTCGAGCTGGTGGTATCCGGGGGGACGAAGCCCGTGGGAAAGGACGCCGTCGCCTGGGCGCGCGAGTGCGAATGCCTGGGGGCCGGCGTTCTCCTTCCGACCAGCATGGACGGCGACGGCACACTGGCCGGTTACGACTTGGAATTCACCCGGGCGATCGCCGACGCGGTGACCGTTCCGGTGGTCGCCTCGGGCGGCGCCGGGACGCTCGAGCACTTCTACGAGGGGGTGACGCGGGGCGGGGCCCGCATCCTGCTGGCAGCCTCCGTATTCCACTATCGGACCTTCCGCGTCCGCGAGGTAAAAGAATACCTCAGGGGACGCGGCATTCCCGTCGTCGGCGGGGGTGCGGCCGACCCGGCCGGCCCCGGTGCGGCTTGATGAGGGGATGGCGCTGGGAACATTGGTTCTTCTCCGTGCGCCCGCCTTCCCCTGCGCGCCGTAGCGGCACGGTTTTCCGCCCCCATCCTCCACTAGATCGCGTCGAAGAAGGAGGGCAATTCCCTCACCGCGCCGTCGGAGCCGATGGCGACGATGTCCACCTCCCCGCCGACCAGGGGTTCGGTCTCTCCCCGGCGCCGGACCCGCTGATGGAAGGTGAGCCGGTAATCGCTCGGGCGCTCGACGGAGGTGACCACCTCGATCATGTCTCCGAGCAGGGCTGGGCGGCGGTATTTGACCCGGATCTCGTAGATCACGAGCCGGCAGTCGGGGTCGGCCGCCCGGGCCATCGGGACGCCGAGGGTCTCCAGGAATTCACTCCGGCCGCGCTCGAAAAAGCGCAGGTAGTTGGCGTAATAGACGATCCCCTGTGCATCGACGTCTTCCATATAGACACGGAAAGGGTGCACATGTTCTTTAGTCGACATGACCGGGATTGTAACCGATTTCCCGGCGGCGCCAAGGGGAAACGGCGCCGCACCCCGGCGCCATTTTGCTTGACAAGAAAGGGACCGGAATTGCTTCATAGCGGGGAAAGGACACACCGACATGAGATCACGCTATACGCACGTATTTGAACCGCTCAGGATCCGGGGGGTGGACTTCAAGAACCGCCTGGAGATGGCTCCCCCTTCCCCCAACCTGGCCGACCGCGAGGGGCGCGTCACCCCCGAATTCGTCGATTTCTTCC
>JAAYAJ010000045.1 GCA_012719455.1 Acidobacteriota bacterium
GTTGCGGCTGAAGTAGGCGCCGCTGTAGTAGGCGAAGAGCTGGGAGGAGGGGCGCGGCTGGTACTCGAAGCCGGTGACGCCGCTTGTCGTGTGCACGGGCGAAATCGAACCGTCGGGGGCGACGACCACGTCGGGCCCCATCCCCATGATGTAGCGTCCGCCCCCGCTCGAGAAGAAGGTGGTCAGGATCCAGCGGAAATTCGGCAGCGGTTCCACGAACAGGTTGAGTGATCCCGCCACGCCGTGGGCGGTCCGTTTTTCCATGGAGGCGTCGACGGTGCGGAAGGCGCGCGACATCCCGGCGATTTCCACGTGAAGGGATCGGCCCCCGGGGCGCGCGTCGAAGGCGAGCTTGGCGGCCAGGTCGGGGCGCTGGTTGGCGATGGCGCCGTTGCCGGACGGGTTGTCGAACTGGGAGCGGAAGGCGGCCGGAAGCGTGGTTTCCGCCGTGACGTACTGGTCGGGGTTTTCAGCCGAGAAGGCCAGCGTCCATTGCGGGGAGAAGTGGTACGTGACCCGTGCCTGCGACTGGCGCGCCCAGGAGAGCCCGGCCAGGTAGGAGGAGTCCTTGCCTACGCCGAGGAAGATGTCGGCGGGGTCCGCGGAGATCCCCCGGCGGTTGGGCGTCATCAGCGACCATGCCTGCCCCCCCAGGATTTCCCACTTGCCGGTCTCGGCATTGACGAACGCCTGGCGCATGCGGAAACCGAGGCTGTTGGAGGAGACGTAGGCGGTTCCGGGGGCGGTCCCGGCGAAATCGACCTCCACGTACCCGGTGAGTTTCAGTTTTTTGATCGGCTCTTCAGTTACTTTCAGGGTGAGTCGGGTGTTGGAGGCGCTCATCCGGAACTCGGACATCCGCCCCGCCAGGCTGTCGTTGGCCGGGATGGAACCGAAGGCCGTGGCTGTGCCGCTCCCCACGTTGGTGGAACGCCAGACGGCGGACATGTCGATGTAGCCGCCGGGGGTGAACTCGGCGCCGCCGATGCGGAAGGAGAGGGGGGCCGTGTCTTTCTGCTCCCCATCGCTTGCGGCAAGGAGAGGGGACGAAATCAGCATCAGTGCAACGAGGAATCGGGAAACTTGGATCATGGCGGTGATTCTCCGGGATTTCGGATGATGCGATGGCCTGCAAAAATTAGGTATTTTGTCCCTTCCGGCACGGGAAATGCAACCCTGAAAGTGGATTCCGGGGCGGCTCAGACCGCGCGGAGCACCGTGATCAGGTAGCCGCCGCTACGGTCGCGGTCCTCCCCGGTCTGTTCGTAGACATCCTCCATGACCCGGGAGCGGAAGAAGGCGGAAGCCAGGACCCGGAACCATGGGCGGATGCCCTCTTCGGGCAGGTCGAGGGATCCTTCTTCGAATTCGACCTGGCGGAGGATGAGCTCTTCCCACTCCTCGCGGCGCGAGTCGGCGTATTCCGCACGGACGCACAAGCCGCCGCGCCGGAGCAGCCGGCGCAGGTCGCGCGAGATGCTGCGGCCGTATTCGAGGAGCGCCGGGTCCGCTTCCTCTCCGGGGTCGCCGATGAGCCGGCGGGCGGTTTCGTGCTCTTCCCGGTCAAGGTCCGCCCCCGGGGCTTCTTCCTCCAGGGGCATCATGTTGGGGAAGGTGTAGACGACCAGCTCCGCCTTTTCCCCGAACGGCCGGCCCATGGGGAGGAGGGTACAGGCAAGGGTGATTTCGGCCGTGCGGCTTTTGGGGAGGCGGGCGAGGCGCGTCGCGGCCAGGTCGAGGAGTGCCTCGGAGCCGTCGAGCCCCACCAGGCGCGTGTGCGGGAAGAGGGGGGCCAGCCGGGCGAGCAACTGCCCCGCGCCGCAGGCGTAATCCACGATGAGGCGCGGCTCGCGCGGGAGGGAGGCGCGGATGAAGCCGGCGATGTTGCGGTATGCCCTGCCATGCGCGCGGTCCGTAGTGCGGCTGCGCCACCAGTCCGCATAGATGTCGTTGTAGGCGAATCGGGCATTGGGGGGCGGGTCGATTTGCTTTCGCTTTATTTGCATGGCGGGGTCATTATATCCTGCGGCCAATCGGCTCCACCGTGATTTCACAAAGGGAATGATTCCTGGAAGGGAGAGGAGAGAGACCATGGGCGTTGAGATGCGTCGCCGCGGGGGGATGGCTACATTGGGAGCCATCGTCCTGTTGACCGGCTGGATCTTTTTGGGTATTACACCGGCGTCCGGGGCCGACTCCGTCACGGACCGGCTGCGCAGGCTCGAGGATGCCGAGGAGATCCGTCTCCTGCTCCACAGCTACGGCCGCTTCCTGGATGCCCGGGATTTCGCCTCCTTTTCCGGGCTCTTCGCGGAGCGGGAAGGGGAGTGGATCGGGGGGATGGGGCGGGCGAAGGGGCGGGCGGCCATCCTCAAACTGATGGAAGACTCGATCGGGACCGGCACCCCCGGGGCTCCGAACCTCCACGTGTTTTCCAACGAGATGATCTCGATCGACGGGGACCGCGCGGCGGCCGTGAGCACCTGGATGTTCCTGGTCCAGGCCGAATCCCGGCCCCAGATGGTGTACGTGGGGCGGTACGAGGACCTTTTGGTCCGGGAGGCGGGGCGCTGGCGCTTCCTGCGGCGGACGGTGCATGCCGAAATTCCGCCCGACGCCGTCGCGGAGCGGTAGCGCCCGGGGCGGAAGCGCTTTCACGAAAGGAAAGGGGAGCATGCCCGGAAAGATCGGTTTCGATAACAAACTCTACATCCAGCAGCAGGCGGACGAAATCCTCGAGCGGGTCGGGCGCTTCGACAACAAGCTCTACCTCGAGTTCGGCGGAAAGATCCTGTTCGATTACCACGCGGCACGCGTGCTTCCAGGCTACGACCCCAACGTGAAGATGCACCTGATCCGGGAGCTCAAGGAGCGGGCCGACATCGTGCTCTGCGTCTATGCCGGGGACATCGAGCGCAGGAAGCTGCGGGCCGACTTCGGCATCACCTACGACGCCGACGTGATGAAGCTGATCGACGATCTGAGGGAATGGGGCATCGCGGTGCACGCCGTCGTCATCACGCGCTACGAGCATCAGCCGGCGACGACCCTGTTCAAGAACCGGCTGGAACGGCGGGGGATCGAGGTTTTCACCCACCGCTTCACCAAGGGGTACCCGACCGACATCGATTCGATCGTGAGCGACGAGGGGTACGGGGCCAACCCCTACATCCCGTCCGACAAGCCGCTGGTGATCGTGACCGGGCCGGGCCCGGGGAGCGGGAAGCTCTCCACATGCCTATCGCAGCTCTACCACGAGTACCGCCGGGGGGTGCGGGCGGGTTACGCCAAGTTCGAGACCTTCCCGATCTGGAACCTTCCCCTGAATCATCCGGCCAACATCGCATACGAGGCCGCCACCGCCGACATCCGCGACTTCAACCTGATCGATCCCTTTCACCTGGAGGCCTACGGGAAGACGGTGGTGAACTACAACCGCGACGTGGAGGTGTTCCCCATTGTCAGGCGGATCCTGGAGAAGATCACCGGAGGGGCCGATTTCTACCAATCCCCTACCGACATGGGGGTCAACCGGGCGGGCTTCGCCATCGTGGACGACGCCGTCGCCCGGGAGGCGGCCCGGCAGGAAGTCCTGCGCCGCTGGTTCCGCTACCGGTGCGAATACGCGATGGGGATGGTGGAGAAGGAGACCGTTGAGCGGGTGCAGCTGCTGCTCGAGAACATCGGCATGCGGTCGGAGGATCGGCCGGTGGTTGCGCCCGCCTGGCGGGCCGCCCGGGAGGGGAAGGAAGCGGGGAAGGGGAACGAGGGTATTTATTGCGGGGCCGCGCTCGAGCTTGCCGACGGGACCATCGTCACCGGCAACAACTCCCCCCTCATGCACGCGGCTTCCAGCCTGGTGCTCAACGCCCTGAAACAGCTGGCGGGCATCCCCGGCAAGCTCAAGCTGCTCCCCAGCCTGATCACCAACGCGGTGGGGAGCCTGAAGACGGAGATTCTCCAGGAGCGCTCGGTCAGCCTCGATCTCGAAGAGACGCTGATCGCCCTCAGCATCAGCGCCGCAACCAACCCTGCCGCCCAGATGGCGATGGAAAAGCTGCAGGAGCTGCGCAACTGCGAAGCGCACATGACCCATATCCCCACCCCCGGGGACGAGGCCGGGTTGCGCAAACTGGGGGTCAACATGACGAGCGAACCCAACTTCCCCACCAAAAACCTTTTCATGTAAAAATGGGGACGGACCAGGCTAAATGATGCAATTAAAAGAGATACGTGTCTCCTGGGGCGGTCTGCGCCTCGGTGGGAGGGTGGCGCACGCCCGTAAATCAAATATCTCATTTATTTGTATAGAGATAGCCTGGTCCGTCCCCGTTTTTAGTCTTCGGGGCGCTCGCCTTCAGGCGCCATCCTGACGATCCGGGGATCGAAGCGGGCAACGATCTCGACCAGGTCGGCCTGGGCCGCCATCACAGAGTGGATGTCCTTGTACGCCATCGGCACCTCGTCCAGGCCCGCCGAGATCAGCACCACCCCGCGCTCCGCCAGGAAGCGGCGCGCTTCCTGCCAGCGGTAGCGGCTCCGTGTCTGGGTGCGGCTCATCCTCCTCCCGGCGCCGTGCGCGGCTGAATGCATCGCCTCCGCCGACCCTTTCCCCCGGACGACAAATCCGGGGGTGGCCATCGATCCGGGGATGATGCCGAGCACCCCGGCGCCCGCCGGCGTGGCCCCCTTGCGGTGCACCACGACGTCCACCCCGAAATGACGTTCCTTCCAGGCGAAGTTGTGGTGGTTTTCGACCCGCGCAATCACATCGGCCCCGAGGAGTCGGACCACGTCCCGGTGGATGAGGTGGTGGTTGGCGGCCGCGTAGCGTCCCATCAATTCCATGGCGCGCCAGTACTCTTCCCCCTCGCCCCCCGGGAGGTCGAGCCAGGCGAGTCGTTTCAGTTCTCGTGGCAGCTCCCGGTGCCGATCCATGGCCAGCCGGCTGTACCAGGTGGCCACCTGCCCGCCGACGCCGCGGCTTCCGCTGTGGCTCAAGAGAGCGGTATAGACGCCGGGGGAAAGCCCCAGGTCGGCCCGCTCGAGGGTAAGGGTGCCGAACTCCACGAAGTGGTTGCCCGATCCGCTCGAGCCGAGCTGGAACCAGGCCTTGTCCCGGTTGCGGCGCGTGACGGGGCTGAAGCTCCAGTCCTCGTCCATGACCGGGTGATCCTTCGGCTTGCGGAACCCCGCCCCAACACCGAAGACCGTCCCTTTCACCAGGGCGGAGCGCAACCGCCCCTCCTCCTCCTGGATGGCTGAAGGGGGGAGATCGAGCACGCTCATCTTCATGCGGCAGGCGATGTCCATCCCCACGGCATAGGGGATCACGGCGTTTCGGACCGCCAGTACGCCGCCGATCGGGAGCCCGTAGCCGACGTGGGCATCGGGCATCAGGGCGCCCGCGACCGCGATCGGGAGGCTGCAGGCGTTTTCCATCTGCCGGAGCGATTCGGCGTCCATGTCTTTCCCCCATTTGCGCCAGGGGGCGGACTCCCCGCGGCGGGGCGCATCGGATGCGGCGATAGGGGGACGGCGTTTCTTCATACCATAATCGTGTCCGGCGATAGGCGGGGCGTCAATCCCCGGCAGACCAAAAGCGACATTCGCGTCCCGAACAGCGGGGCCGGGACGCGGATGTCGCTGGCCCTTCCCGCAGGTCCGGGGTCAGGGCTTTGCGCTATTGTGCGGGTCCTGGTGACAGGAATTGCACGACATGTTGGTGGCGACATTGGCCTTGACGCCCGCAGGTCCGTGGCACGCCTGGCACCCCTCGGAGAAGGCGTTCGGTTTTTCCCTGTAGGTCATCTTCCCCCTGCTGTACTCGTTGAGCATGGAGACGACCTTGACGGTGGCATCGGCGACCATGCGGTTGCAGCGCTCGAAATGCTGGGGCGTCAGCAGCTTCTGTCCGGAGATGTTGGCCCAGCGGGTCGAGGAGACGTGGCAGAGGTTCGATCCGGACACGGAGGTGACTTCGGGGATCTGTTGTCGGGGGTTTTTCGGTTTGTAGACGGGCAACGGCGCCTTTTCGTACCAGAGGGACATCTCCCCGCAGAGGGCGAACATGTCCTCCTGGCTTTTCGCGAACAGCCCGAACAGCATCCCGGCCGCGTTGACGGTGCCGCACAGCGAGCCGCCCCCCCCGATGCCGCCGCTGCCGTAGACGGTGGCTTCGACCGGAAAAGTGTTGTAGGGTGCGCCGTACTTGTCTCCCAGGGTGCCGAGCACCGCCTCGAGAACGCCGTACATGCAGCCGATCTTCTCCCAGGCCGACAGGTAGGCCCTTTCCTGGATCGATTCGGGCTGGATTTCCTTCCATTCCCATGGAGTCTTTGCAGCCGAGCCGGACACGGCCCGGGAGTTGGCTGCATACAGGAGGGTTCCGCCGATCGTGGCGGCGCCGAGGCCCAGGGCCCTGCGCCGGGTAAGGATACTGGTCATCTGGATGCTCCTTTCGTCAAAAAACAGAGGCGATCATGCCTATCTTAATACAACCGGTGCAAAAAAAGGAAATACCCTATGTTCAGCAGGGCGGTGATCAGGGCCGAAGGGAGAATATGACGGTAGACCGGCCCGTAGGTGGTGCCGAAATAACGGTTGCTGACGATCTGGCAGACGTGGATCGGGCTCATCATCTGCCCGAGGTGACCGAAGGTGTAGGCGAGCGGGATGTAGGCGATGGCGCCGGCCGCATCCACGGTTCCGACGAGGTTGAGCACGATCGGCAGCGCCGTGCCGACGAACCCGACGGCGATCCCGGTGACGAACCCGGCGATGAAGGGGAGGAAGGCGACCACCAATGCCAGCGGGACGTGGAAGCCCTGCAGTTCCGCCGCGATCCGGCCGGGAGCCCCGACCGCCTCGAGGGTGTGCTGGAAGATCATGATCGCGAAGATCAGTCCGGCCAGGGAATAGGTCTCCGGCCGGCAAAAGGCCTTTCGGAGCGTGGCGCCGCTGATCCTGTAGGTCCACGCGGTCCAGAGGATGCTTCCAAGCAGTCCGAAGACCAGCGGTCCGTGTTTCAGGACTATCCCCGCGAGCGCGTCGGGCCGGACCCGGTCGAGTCCGCACCGGGCGAGGAGGCTGGCCGCCCCCCATACGAGCAGGATCATCCAGATCGAACCGGTCGCACCGAGGAGCTTGCGCTTGATCCCCGGGGGAGGGGGCGCGCTCCTGGCTTGAAGATCCGCCGGGATCCCCCGCAGCATCACGAGACCGCCGATAAACATCGCCGCCGTGCCGAAGATCATCAGGGCGGTCCAGGCGGGGATGGCCCGGCGGGTCAGCGCCATGGCCAACAGGACCCCGGGATAGAGGGGCCAGAAGAATTCCCAGATATGGCGGAACCAGTAGTTGATCGAGGAGAGAAGCGACCGTGAGACCTCCACCTTGCCGCTGGCGGACTCCACCATCGGGGCGGAGAAGATGGCGCCGCCGGGCATGGGGAGGAGCCCGATCAGGGCGGGCATGGCAACCATGGTCGCTACCGGGCGGCGCAGCATTTGGTGGGCCAGGGTGACGATGCTCGTCAATTGTCCGCTCTCACGCATCAGCGCGGACAGGCCCAGCAGGAGGGTCGTGACGAGGGCCAGGGTCAACGTCTGCGGGGCCGTGGCGCCGGTCCAGGCCGCGCGGGCCAGTCGCGCCCCGTCAAGGCCGAAGCCCAGCCCCAATGCCGCGCTCCCGAGGATGATCGCAAGCCCCAGCGGCACGCGCAGGCGGGCGCAGAGCAGGATCAGGCCGAAGGCTCCGAGGGTGAGCGAGAGTGCAAACATAAGGCGCAATCATGACAAGGTGCAGCCGGAAAGTCCAATCAGGGATTGCGGCTGTCTGCGGCGGGGGAAAGTGCCAGGGTCCCCTTGGACCCTCCCAGGGTATCAGAAGCCGCTCGGGGCGCGAAAGCCGCTGCTGACCGCCTGCCATTCGACGGTATCGCCATCCGCCGGCAGGCGGAGGGCATTCCCCCGCCTGCCGGTCGTGGTTGATGGATCGAAGGCTATCGGATCGAGGCCTCCAGGGGGGCCGTGAGTTCAAAGGTGATGGAGGTTTCGCTCGCTACCTGGGCCGGGTCGCCATGGGTGGCCAGCGCGGCCCCGGTGCCCGCGGCGCCGCCGACTCCGGCGCCGATCGCCGCGCCCTTGCCGCCGCCCGCGATCGCCCCGATGGCGGCGCCGATGCCGGCGCCGATGCCGACCTTGGCGGCGTCTTTCTTCACGCTGCTCTTAGCTTGCACAGCGTAGGTGTCAGTCGCGATGGCGACCTCCTGCCCGTCGGCCAGGGTCAGCCGGTTGAGCTTCAGGGAAAGGGTGGCGACCCCCTTGACCCTTCCCCCGGGATCGGAGTCGGCCACGATGCCGGTGACCAGCGCCCCGCGCCGGGCGACGACGTAGTTGCCGTCGATGATGTCCTTGTCGAGGGAGGCTTCAAAAGTGTCCCCGGTATTGTGGGTCTTGGTGGAGATCAAAGACGAGGTGACGACGGCAACGGGCGTCCCCGGGGGGAGGCTGATGCTGCGGGTCGTCACGCGCTCCGGAGCCGGGGCGGGGGCCGCGGCCGGCTTCCGGGCCGGGGCCGCACTTCTTGCTGCAGAAGTCCCGGATTGCGTCGTCTCTTCGGCTGCAGGTGCTTCCTGGTCGGTCAGTTCGGACGTCTCCGGGGGCGGGGTGGAGCATCCGGAGAATGTCAGGCAGAGCAGTGCCACACTCAGAACGGCAGGGAAAATCAGCTTAAAGCGGTGTTTCATGATAATCATATCCTCCGATAAAGGGTTGTAATCTGGGGGCAGCGCATTTGCCGGCTCCCCCGCCGCATCATCGCGCCGCATTGCACCTCGCCGCACCTCGTCGAGGCAATCTTCCATCCAAGCATTATACGCTCGCGGGCGCCGGAGCGCCACCAGGGAGTACCGGTTTGGTGTCCCCCGTCACACGGGGCGCCGGATCGCGGGGGCAAATCCGAGGTTGAGACCGCGGCTGGAAACCTCTACTATGTACGCTCTTTTCGGTAGGTGCGATTCTTTCGAGACGAGGTGAGCTTGGAGTTATTGAACCGCTTGAGTCGATACCTGGTCGTGATGGGCGTCCCGGGCCTCCTGGTCATGTCCTTCCTGGATTCGGCCGCGGTGCCGATGCCGGGGGGGCCGGACGCCGTCCTGATGCTGCTGGCGTGGCGTCGTCCGGAACTGTTGGTATGGATCGCACTGGCGGCCACGGTCGGGAGCACGCTGGGCTGCCTCGTGCTCTACGGCATCGGGAGCAAGGGGGGCGGGGCGGCCCTGGCCCGCTTCGACCCGGCCAAGGTTGCCCTCATGAAGAGGAGGATGCGGGATTACGGCGTATGGACCGTCGTGGCGGCGGTCATAGCTCCCCCGCCGTTTCCCACCAAGCTCGTGATCCTCGCCGCCGGGGTGCTGGGGATCGGGAAATGGCGCCTGGCGTTCTCGGTGTTCGCCGGGAGGTTCGTGCGCTACCTGCTGGTGGCCTTTCTGGCCGCCCGGTTCGGCGATCAGGCCGCCGCGGTGCTGAGCCGGCACTACCCGGCCGCTTCCGCCGTCCTGGTCGTCCTCCTCGCGGCCATCCTCCTCTTCCGGCGCCGGCGCCGCAGCCGGACACCGGCCTCCGTGTGACCCGCCGCCCGGGGCCGGGAGCGGGATCAATCCGGGGGGGCGCCCCGGTAAGCGGCTCGGCGGCGGAGTTGCGCCCCTTGATGGAGGGGAGGCGGATGCGTTACTCTCGGTCATTGGGGGATTCATGAAGATTCAGGCGAAACGCATCGTCGTGCACGGCAGGGTCCAGGGGGTCGGCTTCCGCTATTTTGTTCGCGACGCCGCCCTGCGCCTGGGACTCGTGGGGGACGTACGTAATTGCCCCGACTCCACCGTGGAAATCGTCGTCGAGGGGACATCGGCCCCGGTCGAGGCGCTGGTTGGCGAAGTGCGCCGGGGGCCGGCCCCGGCCCGCGTCGAGCGCCTCGACATCGTCGACATCCCCGTGGAGGGAAACTACCGCTCGTTTACCATTGAAGGACGGTGACATGGACGCACAGTTGATCGCTCAACTCAAGTCGGAAATCCGCGAAATCCCGGACTGGCCCAAAAAGGGGATACTTTTTTACGATGTGACCACGTTGCTGAAAAAGGGGGACTGTTTCGGCCGGACCATCGACGCCCTGGTGGAACCCTACCGGGACCGGCGGATCGACCTGGTGCTCGGGATGGAGGCGCGCGGCTTCATCTTCGCCCCCACGGTGGCCTACGCACTCAAGGCGGGGTTCGTCCCCGTCCGGAAGCCGGGGAAGTTGCCGGCCGACAAGCTGCGGGTGAGCTACGAACTGGAGTACGGGACCGATTGCCTGGAAATCCACCGGGACGCCGTCCAGCCCGGCCAGCGGGTGCTGATCGTGGACGATCTCATCGCGACGGGGGGAACAGCCGGGGCCGTTGCGGAAATGGTGGAGACCATGAAGGCCACTGTCGTCGGGTTCGCCTTCCTGGTGGAGCTGGCTTTCCTCAAAGGGAGGGAGCGGATCGCGGAGTACGAAATTCACAGCCTCCTCACCTACTAGCGGGGTGTTGAAAAAATCGCTGTTTCATCCCAAATGACACCAATGTCCCCTTGGACACATGGTTGCAGCCGGCCAGGGAAAGAGAAAGCGGGGTCGAAAAAGTTTTTGGTCGGCTGAAGACGGTCGGCTTTTCCCGGAAGACCAGGCATCGAGGGGTGGATCGCGTCGACTGGATGTGCGGCTTCGGAGTTGCGGTTTACAACCTGATCCGCATGCGAAACCCGGCGGGGGCTCCCGCATGAAAACGGGAGCCCCCGGTAGGAGCGCGGCCGGGGGATTTTGGGGCCTTTGCCCCCTTCTCCTGTTTTCGCGGAAACCTGAACCAATTCTTTATGAAAATTTCAAGTGTTCGGCAGCCGCCGATACCCGATCCTCAGGTGAAGGGAATCCGGCGAGAGCGGGGGAGGCGCCGCAACGGCGCCCTTTGCTTGACCGGGCGGGCGAAAAGACTATAATCGCTCTTTTTCAGGAAAGGACTATTTCATGAATGTTCCAACGAAGCACGCCAAGCTCCTGGCGTGGGTACGGGAAGTGGAGCGCATGACGCAGCCGGACAGCGTGGTCTGGTGCGACGGGTCGAAGGCGGAGTACGACGCATTGATGAAAATCGCGGTGGACGGGGGGCTTGCCGTGCCGCTCTCCAGGCGCTCCAATTCGTTCCTGTTCCGCTCGGAAGCTTCCGATGTGGCGCGCGTGGAGAACCGCACCTATATTGCCTCCAGGTCCCAGGACGACGCCGGGCCGACCAACAATTGGATCGATCCCACCGAACTGAAGGCCACGCTCAAAGGGCTCTTCACGGGCTGCATGCGGGGACGCGTGCTCTACGTCATCCCCTTTTCGATGGGGCCGGTCGGCTCCCCGATCGCCAAGATCGGGGTGGAGATCACCGATTCCCCCTACGTCGTCACCAACATGCACATCATGACCCGGGTGGGGAAGCGGGTGCTGGAAGCGCTCGGCGACACGGGCGAGTTCATCCCCTGCCTGCACTCGGTCGGCAAACCGCTCCTCTCCTGCCAGGATGACGGCGGGCTCTGGCCCTGCGCCCCGATGGAGCGGAAGTACATCGCCCATTTTCCCGAGGAGCGGTCCATCTGGTCGTTCGGTTCGGGTTACGGCGGCAACGCCCTGCTCGGGAAGAAATGCCTGGCGCTGCGCATCGCCTCCGTCGTCGCCCGGGACGAGGGGTGGCTGGCCGAGCATATGCTCATCCTGAAGATCACCAGCCCCGAGGGCAAGGTCAAGTACGTCGCCGCCGCCTTCCCCTCGGCCTGCGGCAAGACCAACCTGGCGATGCTGGTCCCCACCATTCCCGGCTGGAAGGTCGAGACCATCGGCGACGACATCGCCTGGATGAAGCAGGGGAAGGACGGCCGCTGGCGCGCCATCAACCCCGAGGCGGGATTTTTCGGTGTCGCCCCGGGGACCTCGATGGAATCGAACCCGAACGCCATGCACACCATCGAGAAAAACAGCATCTTCACCAACGTGGCGCTCACGGAGGACGGCGACGTATGGTGGGAGAAGATCGGCTACGACGCCCCGGGCAAGCTCGTCGACTGGAAGGGGAACGACTGGGTCCAGGACCGGAATGACAAGTCCCAGGCCCCGGCGGCGCATCCCAATTCCCGCTTCACCGCGCCCGCGGCTCAATGCCCCTCCATCGCCCCCGAATGGGAGGATCCCGAGGGGGTGCCGATCGACGCCATCCTCTTCGGCGGCCGCCGCCCGAGCATCGTCCCGCTGGTGACCCAGTCGTTCGACTGGAACCACGGGGTCTTCCTCGGGTCGATTATCGGGTCGGAGATCACCGCGGCGGCAATCGACGCCAATATCGGGCAGGTCCGGCGCGACCCCTTCGCCATGCTCCCTTTTTGCGGCTATCACATGGGGGACTATTTCGCCCACTGGATCCGGATGGGGAAGAAGACGCCCGCGGAGGCGCAGCCGAAATTCTTCATGGTGAACTGGTTCCGCAAGACGGCGGAAGGGAAGTGGCTCTGGCCCGGGTACGGGGAGAACAGCCGCGTCCTCAAGTGGATCTTCGAGCGCTGCGACGGCACCGGCCAAGGGGTGGAGACCCCGATCGGCTATCTGCCCGCGATGGACGCCATCGACCGGCCAGAAAATGTCCGGGCCGAGGAGATGCGGGAACTGCTCGCGGTGGACGCCGCCGGGTGGCGCCGGGAACTCGAGGACATCAAGGCCAACCACTACCCGAGGTTCGGGGCCAAGCTTCCCAAGGAACTGGCCCGGATGCTCGAGGAGATGGAAACCAGGCTCAAATAGGAGAACGCCATGAAAGACCACAATCCTCTCGCCGCGACGATGAACCGGGAACTCGCCTCGGGCGCGCCGCAGCTGCTGGCGATGCTGTCGGAGCGGGGCAAAGCCATCTATTTTCCCCACAAGGGGATCCTGGGGCAGACGGCGGAGGCGAAGGGGGTCGGGATCAACGCCACCATTGGAACTGCGTTCGAGAACGACGGGTCCCCGCTGACGCTCGAGTGCTTGGAGTCGATGGTCAACGTCCCCTCAGAGGCCTTTCTCTACGCACCCAGCTTCGGGCTGCCGAAGCTGCGGGAGGAGTGGGGCCGGCTGCTGGAGACCAAGAACCCCGGGCTCCGGGGGAAACGCTTCAGCAAGCCGGTGGTCACCGCCGCGCTGACCCACGCGCTTTCGGTCGCGGGCTATCTCTTCGTCGATCCCGGCGACGAGATCCTGATCCCCGACCTGTACTGGGACAACTACGAACTTGTTTTCGGCGAAACCTACGGCGCCGGCTTCAGGTTCTACAACACTTTCAAGGATGGGGGCTTCGACGTGGAAGCCTTCGCCCGCGCGCTGGGCGAGGGGGCGCCGGGCAAGCGGATCGTCCTGCTCAATTTCCCCAACAACCCGACCGGCTACACGCCGACGGAAGAGGAGTACCGCGCCCTGATCGCGGCGATCCGGGAGGCGGCGGAGGCGGGCAGCCGGGTGGTCGTGATACTCGACGACGCCTATTTCGGCCTGGTCTACGAGGAGGGGATCGCCCGTGAATCCCTTTTCAGCTCCCTGGCCGACCTGCACCCGAACGTGCTCGGCGTGAAACTCGACGGGGCCACCAAGGAGGACTACGTCTGGGGCTTTCGCGTCGGCTTCATCACCTTCGGTTCGGCGGGGGCGGCCGATTCGCACCTCAAGGTGCTCGAGGACAAGGCCGCGGGCGCCGTCCGCGGCACGATTTCCAACGCCCCGTGCCTGTCGCAGGCGATCCTGCTTGAGGCGTACACGGATCCCGCCTACGCCGCGCAGAAAGAGGCGAAATACCAAATCCTGGCCGAGCGGGTGCACGAGATCAAGGCGGTGCTCCGGGCGCACCCGGAATACGCCGACAGTTTCGACGTCATGCCCTTCAATTCCGGCTACTTCATGTGCGTCCGGCCCAAGGGGGTCGACCTGGAGGCGCTGCGCAAGGAACTGATCTCCGGTTACGGCACCGGTGTCATCGTGCTGGTCGGCCTCGTCCGGCTCGCCTTCTCCGCGGTTCCGACTGCGAAGATCGGCGAACTATTCTCCAACATCGACGCCGCCATCCGGAAACTGCGCGGCTAGGCGTTCCCGATCCGATTTTTGGAAACGCCTAAAACCCGCCGGACCCGGCGGGTTTTGTTTTGAGGGTCACCCGGTGGGCTTCCGGGAGCGGTCGGCATGGAAAAAGTTTTCATTCCAGCGGTTTTATTGTATCGTCTATGGATTGAAGGATATGGAAAAGGAACGGAATCCTTACCCGCAATTGTTCCGCCGTGGATAGAGATGGATCCCCGATTCCCCTCTTTGAGGGCGTGGGTGCCCAAATGCGCCGGGGAACCGGGACAGGAATCTTACTTTGAAAAGGAGAACGGCCTATGATGAATATACCGATGCACCGATTCAAGTACACCAGGCTTTCGAAAGACCAGGTGACGCAAAAACTCGCCGCCACCGCGGCCGGACCGAAGAGCGCGTCGCCGCTTTCGGGCGCGCTGGCCGGGAAGAGCCTCAAGATCGTGACCGACGGCGGTCCGGTCCTCAACTACACATTCAAGAGCGCCAACCGCTTGACCCTGGCCGAAGGGAGCGCCTCCGCCGTCGAGGCCGCCTACGGCGCGCTCGAACTGCAACAGATGGTTTTTTTCTCCCACATGGTCCCCGGGACCCTGAAGGGGTTCAACGTCTTCGTCGATCTCAAGAGCCAGCTCGTAACCGTCTTCGAGGTGTGGTTTGCGGGGGGCAAGGACCCGTCCGGGCAGGAACTTGACGACCGGGAAGTCCAGCGGCAGATCTGGTTCGGGTATGTCGACGTCGCCGGGAAAAAGGCCCCGGAGAAACGGCACCATTTCACCAACCGGCTCGAAGGCACCGGCATGTACTGGAAGCAGGACACCGGGATCGAAACCATCGACCTCTATCCCTCGATCGTCTCCTCCAACTTCATCGAGGTCACCCGGCACGCGGACGACCTCAGCTACTGCAGCCCGTCTGATTACATCCTGGTCAACGACAACCTGGTCATCTATGACCGGACCGAGTGCGAGTTTTCCGGCACCATGACTCTTTACCTCATCGACCTGTTCACCGAAACCCAGGTGGGGATGCGCCTCGGCTTCAACGAAAAGGACGAACTCGAATACTACATGTACCGGGGCAAGGGGAAGGTCGTCGGCCAGTTGACCTCGCTCGCCCCCTTCGACGAGCACGGCAAGTCGGTCAACCTGACCATGGGCGGAGCCCCGGCCAAGGGGGCCAAGAGCGCCCCGGCGGGCCCGCCTCCCAAGGGACAGCGCACCGTGTACCGCCCGGGCAGAACCTTCAAGAACATGACGCCCGAGGAGGTCCAGCGTGCGGCGGAGAAGAGCACCGTCACCTTCACCGGCGATCCCAACGCCCCCCAGCAGCAGGCGGGCATGATGGGGGGCCACCTCCTCCCCTTCAGCGAGTTGCTGATCGGCAAGAAGTTCACCCTCCGCTACGACAACGAGGGGCCCGGGTGGGAGTACGAGGTCCTCGACATCTATAACCTGCAGTGGCGCAAGGAGGGGACGGGCTCGTGGCAGAAGGAGACCTACCGGGCGTTCGAGGCGGACGAAAAACTGGTGTTTTTCGGCCATATCGTCACTGGAAGTAATCCTGTTGCCTGCCGCCGGATCGCCCTGGACCTGACCAATGGCCTGACCACGGCCATCCTCTCCCAGATGGGGACGGAGTATTACGGGAACGAGGTGTCCTACCGCGCCGTCTTCGGGGCCGCGGAAATGGCGGGGATCAATGCCCCGAGGTACGTGCGTCACTGCTTCACCGACGAACTGGTCGGTCGCGGGTTCACCCGCACCTATTCCGACCAGATGACGTCCATGCACCTGTACACCACGGCGCATTCCTCCTCGTGGACGATCTACACGGCGAACCAGACGCTGGGCATGCAGTGGTGCGCCCCGGCCATCTACGTGAAGCTGCGCGACGGCGTGTACATCTTCAACCTGGTCGAGGAAGCGTGCAACGGCGCCGAAACCTGCATCATCGAAAACGAGAAAACCAGGCGCGCCATCGGCTTCGGTTTTTCCGGGGGGGAACGGGGGGTGAGCTTCGGCCTGATCGGGGCGATCTCGCGCGACCTTGGGGGGTACGACATCCAGCACTACCTCGACCTGAAGGCGAAAGGAGTTTAGGATGACCAGCAATCACGGGAATCTGGAAACCGTGGGCGGCCGGCAGCCGGACGGCGGCCGCCGCTCTTTCATCCGCAAGGCGGGAGCCGCCCTGTCCGTGGTGGCGGCGTCGGCGGCGGCGGGGTTTTCCCGCACCTCCGCGCCCAACGAGGGCAGTGACCAGCTCGACCTTCTCAAGCGCCGGGTGGGAAACCTGGAGGACGCGGAAAACGTCCGCCGGCTGCACCGGGCCTACGAGTCGAGCCTCGACCGGGGCCGGTACGAAGAGGTGGTCAGCCTGTTCGCCGACGACGCCGAGGTGGTTTATGGCGGCAGCCTCTTCCGGGGGAGCGAGGAGGTGCAGCGCCTCTACTGCAACCAGTTCGCCGCCGGCCGCACCGGAAAAAAGATCGAACCGGCGCCGGGATTCGAGCCCGACCCGTCCGATCTGGAGCCGGTCGTCGAGGTCGCCGCAGACCGCCGGACGGCCTCCGGGCGCTTCCCCTTCTCCATGCAGGTGGGCGAGCCGATGGCGGGGGATTCCTCGCTGGTGGCGCTGGCGCGCCTGCACGGCGAGGGGATCGTGCGGCGGTGGGAACGCGGCAGCTGCACGCTGTCCTGCGTGAAAACCGACGCCGGCTGGAAGATCCGGCGCCTGGAATACCACACCACCCTCAAAGCCGACTACCGCCCCGGCCACGTCCGCGTATAACTGGGGACGGACCAGGGCAATTGATTGATTTTGTTTGAGATGTAAGCCTTCTGCGGCGGCTGCCCCAACGGCCGCCGTGGAAGGCGACCCCCGCCGGACCCGGCGGCGGCAAAATGACTTTGAGCCGTCGTCGGCCCGTGCTAATCTCTCAACGTTAATCCCTTATGCGCCTGTAGCTCAGTTGGATAGAGCAACAGTTTCCTAAA
>JAAYAJ010000046.1 GCA_012719455.1 Acidobacteriota bacterium
GAGGAATGCGCGGCGGACGCATCGGGAAGTGCAATGGTAAACGCCGATCTGGTCGTCCTTGACATACTTGCTGCGGGGCAGAGCCATGAGAGAACCTCCTTTGCCATATCTAATGAAGGAGGAGGGAGATGAGCGAACAAATTTTTGCGGAAAAACGTGGAGGAGGGACGTGGATGTCCACAAATCGATCGGCGGACAATTCGAATGGGCGAAACGATCACCTTGTGGATGTCCAGAATGGCTGCTAGGTCTTGACGGGCTAAAGCGGCTGGAGGAGCTAAAAGTGTTGTGCCAGGGATGGGATCGGATTCAGGATAGAGGAGTAGTTGGCGCGCGCTGTGCTTAGCACAGCGTTGTCATGCTGCCCCGCAGCCAGAAGATCAGTAGCTTCCTGCGCATTGACCGGGACGGAGAAATAATACCCCTGTCCAAGTTCGCACCCCAGGTCCAGCAGCTTGCCGACTTGGTCAGCGGTCTCGACCCCTTCGGCGATGACTTTCAGTCCAAGGTTGCGTGCCATCGCGATGATGGTGCGGACAATTTCATCGTCTTCCATGATTTGAGCAATGAAGGAACGGTCGATTTTCAGGCTGTCCAGTGGGAAGCGATGAAGGTAGCTGAGCGAGGAGTATCCGGTCCCGAAATCATCCAGCGCGATCTTAACTCCCAGGTCCTTGAGCTGAGTCATCAGGTCGATGGCCGCCTCCGGGTCGGGCATCATGGCGCTTTCCGTTACCTCGAGGTTGAGACTGCTGTGCGGCAGCTGCGTTTCATGAAGAATGGCACGGCACTGTTGCAGGATGTTGCTTTGGAGAAAGTGCCTCGAGGAGAGATTGACATTGATCGTCAAAGGGGGATCGTTGGGGAAACGGGCCTGCCATATGCGCATTTGCTGGCATGCGGTTTCCAGTACCCACTGTCCCAGGGGGATGATCAGGCCGGTTTCTTCCGCCATGGTGATGAATTTCCCCGGTGAAAGGATCCCTCGCGCGGAATTGTTCCATTGCACCAATGCTTCGAATCCGCAAATCCTTCCTGTTTTCAACGACACGATCACTTGGTAGTAGTTTTCGAACTCCCTGCGTTCGATCGCCCGCAGGAATTCGGTCTCCATCTGCAGCCGGGCCGTGGTGTTGGCCCGCATATTCGCATCGAAGACTTCGTACCGTCCCTTACCCAAAGCCTTGGCGCTGTACATGGCCGTGTCCGCGTCCCGCAGCATTTCTTCCGGACTCTGATAGGTTGGGTTGTAGATGGCGATGCCGATACTTGCAGAGGGGAAGAGTTCCTGGCCGCCGACCAGAAAGGGATTGGCCAAGTCGCTGGAGATGCGCTCGGCCACCCGCACAGCGTCGGTTACACCCGAGATTCCCTCAAGAAGAATGGTGAATTCATCGCCGCCCAGCCGCGCGATCGTGTGATTCCGTCCCAGCCTTGCCACGGAATCGCTCGAGCGCACCGTGCATTCGAGCCTCCCGGCGACAGCCACCAGCACCTGGTCGCCGATCATATGCCCGAGATTGTCATTGATCATCTTGAAGCTGTCCAGGTCCAGGAAGATCAATGCAAAGGTCCTGTCTTTGCGCCTTCTGGCGCGCTTAAAGGAACGTGCCAGCCGGTCCATGAAGAGAACTCGGTTCGGCAGTCCCGTCAATACATCCACGACCTTGCCCCGGGTGATGTCGGTTTGGGAGCCGGCTATCCGGGATGCTTTTCCGTTGCAGTTTCTTACGGCGAGTCCTCGGCCGAGCATCCAGAGATAATTGCCGTCGCGATGGAGAATTCGGTATTCGTCCTCGTAATGGGGGGTTTGGTCCTCAAGGTGGGCGGCAATGTCGGCTCTAACCCTGTCCACATCGTCCGGATGAATCCTCCGAAACCATTCATCGGGGTCATCGCCGATTTCATGTTCCTGCCAACCGAGCATCGATTTCCATCGTGGGGAAAAATACATCCTGTTCCCGGAGAGGTCCCAATCCCACAAACCATCATTGACGCCGCGCGCCGCAAGCGCATAGCGCTCCTCGCTTTCACGGAGTGCTTCCTCGGCGTGCTTGCGTGACAGCTGGGTTTCAATCCTGGCAAGGACTACGGGATGATCGAGCGGTTTGGTTACGTAATCGTTGGCTCCGGCTTCCAGTGCGGGTACAATTTTTTCGCTGCCCGCCTTCCCCGTAATCATGATGATGGGGAGCTGTGCTTGAGTGTAGGCTCGACGTAGCTGCTTCAGGATCTCGAGCCCATCGATGTCGGGCATTTCGACATTGAGCAACACCAAGTCGGCATCATGGGAATGTAACCAGTCCAAGGCTTCGTGGCCATTACTGGCGCAATGGATTTCATAGCCCTGTTTGCCCAGACGGCGATTCATCAGGTCCAGGTTCACGGGATCGTCGTCAACAATCAGCACCGAATCTGGACGTTGAATCATGAGGCTTTCCTGCTGCTCAAAGCTCCTGTTTCGGCGGGAAGCCCTCGCAACTTAATGGACTTGGGTCCGCTACCGTCAAAACCAGAATTGCATGAAAACGAAGGGAAGTTGAGTGCGCCTGGATCAATTGTGGGGGCTGGTCAACGCTTCGTTTCCGCTGCATGAATACATTTCGGCTCGGGGGGCGATTATGTTTATGGGGAACTGCGGCATTTTCGGAAATATGTTCTCAGGTTCCTGACGCGCTGATGCCGCCACCAACGGGGAACGGGTTGGTATGACGGGATCCGGGTGAAGGCGGAATGCGTTGGGATTGAAAAGGTTGCGGATTTTGACCGCCAATCCTTTTCCAAGCATCCGTAATTCCGGCGCGATTGCTGGAGAGTTTCGGGGAACTTTGCCGGGAGTCCTAACGGGATTAAGTTCGGGCCGGGAGGGGCAGGATCAATGGATCATACAATTGCGTGATATAAAACATGTATTCATAGCCAATTAGTTGCGAAAAGATAAAGTGATACTTTAGAAAAATATTCTCATCTCAACATAGCAGGGGGACTTCCTTATGTGAGGTTAGAAACCTGGACAGCAGGGGGTAGTGTTCATAGGGTGGATCCGGCACATATACCCTGTTCCGTTACTAGCTGTGGGGTGCAACAGGGGCAGGGTGCGCTGCGGAAATCATCAAGTATGACCGTGGGTGTCCACAATCCCTGACAGGCAGGGCCTAGGGCGGTGGGTGTCCACGATTATGGGGCAGCTTGGCTGAAGTGGGTGTCCGGATTTGCCGAATGTCGTGGGTGTCCTTGGTTTTAGAGCAGGATGACCGGAAATGGATTTCCATTATTATTGAAAGCGGAGCTCGCCGAAACACTCGGGAACGTGGAAATTGGGCCGGGGGGTGAATGTCGGACGCCACGCGGAGTAGAAGCGATCGGGTTCGGACCCCTCGATGCGGAAGAAATTGATTTTCCAAATTTTGGAGGGATCAAAAGTGGGGATCAGCCGCCGCAGGGGAAGGGCCATTTCGGCCGACCAATAGCCGGAATCAGGCCGCACCTGTGCCCGGGGCCGAAGATCCCATTTGAGATGCCGCTTGCTCCCCGGCGCGATATCCAGGTCGAGCCAGTCGCCGCTGGGGGCGATCTCGAATTCCCGGTAGCAGGAGGGTGGATCGACCTCTGTCTGGATGAAAACTTCGGCTACGTCCCGCAGCCAGAGCCGGTCGCGCCGGCAGGGCGGGCCTTCGTAGATATACAGGTTTTGATAGCAGCAATGAAACCGGATGTAGATGTCTTCGCTTGACCAGAGCATGCGTATCCGGGTTTCGCGCCCCGGGTCAGGCGCCTGCCCGCGCCAATCGGCTGAAAAACGCACCTCGGGCGCATGCTCCCAGTCCACATCGGCCGGCAACGATTCTGGCGCCCGGTCTAGTTTCACGGCGACTATGCCTGCCATTTTCACTCCTTTACGAGTCGCTGTCATTTCGGACAACCCAGGGTCTATAATAAATCAAACACGTCCATGGGAGGAGATTATGCAACTAAGCGCCAGGAACAAACTCAAGGGTAAGATCAAGCAGATCAAGGTGGGCGCCGTCAATAACGAGGTCATTCTGGAGATCGGTCCGGGAGTGGAGATAGCGTCGATCATTACCAGGGAATCGGCCGATAGGCTGAAACTTGCCGTAGGCAAGGAAGCTTATGCGGTGATCAAAGCCTCCAGCGTCATGATTGCGGTGGAGTAGCCGCGCTAGGTGTTTGCCCGAGAGTCGCCGGGGATGGAAAACGGATATCTACGAGTGAGCCATCCGGCGTTGAAAGGATTGTTTGGCCCCCGCCCTGGGACTCGCTTCATTCTTTAGCGGTGCGCGTCCACCGCCTGCCGAAGGGCTCGGATGTGCTCTGGGCCGGTGCCGCAACAGCCGCCGATGATTGAAACCCCAATCTCCAGCAATTCCACTGCCTTTGCGGCCAGGAACTCGGGCGTTTCGGGATAGTCCAGCCCGTTTTCTCCCGCAATGGGCAGTCCCGCGTTCCCCTGGATGGCTATGGGCGCCCGGGTAGCCGCACGAAATTCCCGGGCGATGGCAACCATGTCTTCCATCCCGTTGCCGCAGTTGGAGCCGACGATGTCGGCTCCCGCCTGCGTAAGTGCCTCGGCGGCGTCGCCTACCGAATCCTTCATGATGGTCAAAAACCCCCGGGGTGACTTCTGAAAGGTCAATGTCGCCATGACCGGGATATTGGGGGAGACCGCCCGCGCCGCTTTTACGGCGAGCACCGCTTCGGCCGTGTCGGTCATGGTTTCCACGCAGATCATGTCCACTCCGGATGAGACCAGTGCTCGGATCTGGAGTTCGAAGCTCGTGAAGATTTTTTCTGATTCCCCTTTGCCGGTGGGTTTGAGGGGCAAGGCGGAAGGACCGACCGAGCCCGAAACATAGGCCTTGTCGGCGACTGCACGGCGGGCCGCCTCCACGGCGATGCGGTTGATGGCCTCCATGTGGTTTTCGAGCGCAAACTGGCGGAGCCGTAACGGGGAAGCGCCGAAGGTGTTCGTGGTCACGATTTCGGCGCCCGAGGAGAGGTAAAGGGCTGCAACCTCCTCGAGCACCTCCGGTTTCAGGAGATTGAAGGATTCCGGAGGCTCTCCCTGCCTGAGTCCCCGCTTCATGAGCTCGGTTCCCATGGCGCCGTCACCCACGATGACGTCGCCCCGGTGTAGGCGATCCAGGATATTTTCCATCAAAGCCCTTTCAATTGCAGATTCCCGCCTGGCGTTGAATGGTGCCAGGCCGCCGGTCAGCCGATTTCATGCTCCAATATTCTAAGCCTCTGAATGCATTTCTTTTCCCGGCATTGGGGGCAGAAGGAGAAGCCGGGGGAGAAACGGTGGATTTCGATGGGGCCGGCGATCAGGATTCCTGAGGTCGACTTGAACGGCGCCATCACCCAGTTGGGGTTGAGAGTGATTCCGATCTCCTCCGGGCGGAGTTTTTCGAACAGCATCTCCTGTCCCGACATGTGCCAACCGCAGTGGCCGGGACAGTAATATTGGACCCTGATGTTGCCGGACCGGGTCAATTCTTCGGGCAGGTGCTCCCGGAATTTCCGACACATCAGCCTCCCGAGCCGTTCCGCTCCCGCGCTGTTGACTGCGTCGAGCATGAAGCCGAGTGCCGCCTCCTTTGCCTTGAACAGGTCGCCGGCCGTGGTGGCGAGGGCTTCTCCCATGGTTGCAGCAAAGAGAGCCACTGCATCCGCCCGCGGGACGATGCCGGGTACCGGCCCGTCCTCTGCGTTCATCCCCTTTCCGGTGTAGAGGGTGTCGAAATCGATGCCGTCCAGGTCGTCAAAAAGCCCCCGCGGCTCGGCAAGGCGGGCGAATAGGTCAAGGGCGGAATCGAGGAGCTTGTAAATCCGTTCGGGCAGGTTCTTTCTTCCCGACATCCCCTGGTGTTGCAGCACCTCCTCGACGGTGGGGACGATGTCCCCGACCTCCAAATGAAATACCTTTCTCATTTTGCCGCCTCGTTTCCCCTTGATTCTGCATGGAAACAAAGATGCCTGCAATACTTTTGCATCCCGAGGGCGCCTCAGAAAGTGGCCATCCACACTTCTGAGCTTGCCGTCGGCAGAAAGTGGACATCCATACCCCCGAGTTTGCCGTCCTCGCTTCGGCTATTGGGTGTCCACTATTGTGGGCCCTTGCCGTCGCTCAGAAAGTGGGTGTCCACTATTGCGAATCCTCGCCGATGCTCCCCGCTGCTGCTCCGGAAGTGGGTGTCCATTATTGCGGATCTGACTGATGGGGGCCGTCCTGTGGGTCCGGTTTTACTAAATTCTTGACGGATTTCGGCCAAACTGCAAAAGTACTAGACCTGATCGAGCAATGGAGGGGGAATGGCGGTCATTCCAATCGAGAACACGCGCAATATCGGCATCATTGCGCATATCGACGCGGGCAAGACCACCGTCAGCGAACGTTTCCTATTCTATTCGGGACAGACCCACCGCATCGGCGAGGTGCACGACGGTGCGGCGGTCATGGACTTCCGCGCCGACGAGCGGGAGCGGGGCATCACCATCTCCGCCGCCGCGACCACCTTCGCCTGGAACGGTCACCGGATCAATCTCATCGACACCCCGGGACATGTCGACTTCACCGCCGAGGTGGAGCGGAGCCTCCGGGTGCTGGATGGGGCGGTCGTCGTTTTTTCGGGCGTCGAGGGAGTGGAGCCGCAGAGCGAAACCGTATGGCGCCAGGCGGACCGTTACCGGATCCCCCGGATCGCCTTCGTCAATAAGCTGGACCGCGCCGGGGCCGATGCCATGAGGGTGCTCGGGCAGGTCCGGAATCGGCTGGGCGCAAACGCCGCCTTTGTCAACCTGCCTTGCGGGTCGGAAAGTGGGCTTGCCGGGGTGATCGATCTCCTGGCCTGGAATCTGGTGAGGTTCGATCCCGCCACGCAGGGGGAGCGGCTGGAGGTGCATGAAATCCCCCCGGATCTCGTGCCGGCGGCTGAGGAGGCCCGGGAACGTTTGGTGGAAGCGACGGCCGAGAGCGTGGACTGGCTGGCCGATCTCTACCTTTCCGGCGAAAGCGTTGACTCCAAGGACCTCCGCCGTGCGATCCGTGCGGCGACCCTGGCGGGGCAAATGGTCCCGGTCCTGTGCGGCTCGGCGCTGCGTGACCTCGGCATTCAATCGGTCCTGGACGCAGTCTGTGATTATCTCCCCTCTCCGCTTGAGCGTCCCCCTTCCGAGGGGCACCATCCCGATACGGGAGAGCCGGAATGTCGTCCCTCCTCTCCCGACGCCCCCTTCTCGGCCCTCGTGTTCAAGGTGGTGGCAAGCCCCAGTACCGATTTCCACTGGCTGCGGGTCTGTTCCGGTACCATAACGACGGAGGAACGCTGCTACCAGCCCCGCCTCAAGAACAGGTTGCGGCTACGGCGGATCCTGCGCCTGCACGCCGACCGGACGGAACCGGTCGAAGAGGCGCGCTGCGGGGATATCGTGGCGGTGCAGGGGCTCCGGGACGTGGTGACGGGGGACACGCTGTGCGACCCTACCCACCCCATTACCTACGAGCCGATCC
Source organism: Acidobacteriota bacterium (assembly GCA_012719455.1). Classification (GTDB taxonomy): domain Bacteria; phylum Acidobacteriota; class UBA6911; order UBA6911; family UBA6911; genus UBA6911. Next base: position 7,532 of record JAAYAJ010000046.1, read on the forward strand.
ATTTCCCGCAGACGGTCGTGTCGATGGCGGTGGAGACCCGGACGTCGGCGGATCGGGACCGCATGTTCGAGGTAGTCAACCGGCTGCTACGCGAAGATCCGACGCTCGGCATGGGAACGGACGAGGAGACCGGCCAGGTGATCCTTTCCGGGATGGGCGAACTCCACCTGGAAGTCGTGCGCAACCGGATGGAGCGGGAGTTCAACGTCGTGGCCTTCTTCGGGCGGCCGCGCGTGTCCTATTGCGAGACCGTGATGGGCCGGGGCGTGGGAAAGGGAGAGTTCGACAGGCGCATCAACGATGTCGCCGTCAGCGGTCGGGCCGCGGTGGAGGTGCTCCCCCGTCCCAGGGAGCGGGGGGACCACAGCCTCCCCCCCGTGGAGGTGGACGTCTCCCGGATCGCGCGGGTGCTCACCCCGGCGCTCGAGCGCGACGCCCGAGACATCCTCGAGCGCGGCTGCACCTCCGGGGGGATGCACGGCTACCCGGTGGTGGATCTGAAGGTGAATGTCCTGGAGTTCCGGCACAACGACCCGCCGGATCTTTCGGTTCCGCTGCTGGGAACGCTGACCCTGGCGTTGCGTCAGGCGCTCGCGGAGGCCCAAACGGCGGTGCTCGAACCGGTCATGACGCTCGAGGTACGGGTGCCCGACGATTGCCTGGGGGGCGTCATGCGGGATCTGGCGGCCCGAAGGGTGGAAATCAGGGATACGGGCCTGGAAGGGGGATTCACCATTATCCGGGGGCTGGCGCCACTTGCGGAGATGTTCGGCTACTCCACCCAGGTACGGTCGCTCACCCAGGGGAGGGGGAGTTTCTCCATGGAGCCCTTCGATTATCAACCCGCCAAATCCTGGGTGTGAAGCCCCCGGTTGGCTCTACCCTTGTCCGCCTGTTTGTGCCTGGCGAACACGCCAAAAACTAACGTGTAAGAACGCGGATCCCGGTCGGCCCCTCATCCTGTTCGCCTGTTTGTGCCTGCCCCCGTTCGTGGGCTGTTTCAGCAACCGGAAACAGGTTGCTGTAGTCGTCGGTGAACATGAGGGGCTTGTGGTCGCCCGCGCCCCAGGGGGTGACTGCCGCCATTACCTTCCGGTTCGCCGGCAACTCCCGGTTGGCTCTACCCTTGTCCGCCTGTTTGTGCCTGGCGAA
>JAAYAJ010000047.1 GCA_012719455.1 Acidobacteriota bacterium
CCCCCCGGAAGGTGAAAATCCCCTGCCGACCCGGCCAGGGGAACGGTTGGCCGGAAGCCATGGGTGCCCATCCAGGGGCGGGATCCGGAAACCTCGGGAAAAGCACTGAATCCAGTCTCCGCCCGCTGCAAGAGAATAATCCCCAGATTGCAGATCCCTCAAAGACCGTTGCACTTGCGCAAGAACCGGTTCTGATCGGAGTGTCTTCCCGCATTCTTTTATCGAGCTTGAGCAACCGCGCGAAGGCTTGGTATCTTCCGGGGCGCCCGAAAAGGAGGCGGCATCGGCCTGCCATGAGGGCGTCTTTTTTATGCATGCCGCTTGCCGCGGTGGAGCCGGCGGGAGCGGGTTGGTTGGGGTGTGGGGCTAGTTGGGAAGAATGACGAGGCGCCCCCCTTCGATGCGGATGTCCTTGATGTAGGGAGGGAGCTGGAGCTGGTCCCGGTTTGCGGGGGAGTTGAAGATACGGTCGGCGGCGGTGCGGAGCACCACTGAGGACAGCGGGAGGGAGCCCAGCTTGCCTTGGGTCGGCTCGAGCGCCAGGTGCCCGTCCTCGTTCCGGAGCCTGCCCTCGAGTTCGAGCGACTGGCTTTTTCCGTAGAGATCGACGACCGCGTAGACCCTGAGGGAATCCTCGAGAAGCTCGATCTTGACGTCACGCACACTGGAGCGGACCCGGCTCCCTTCCGTAAGGGCCGCGGCCGCGTCGTTAACCATCCCGATGATCGGTTCGGAGGTGCTGTTGGAGGGGGAGAAGCCCCGGGGCCCCGAAAGGGCCAGGTTCTCCCCGAGCCACCCGTTCAGTTCCGCTTCTGCGAGGATCAGGGGCGCCCCGGTGCCGTAGAGGGCGGCCGAGCGGAAGGCGCGGATTTTTTGCTCCGCCTGTTTTGCGGCGTCGGGCGTAACTTCGATCTCGGGCGGGGGGGAGTTTTTCAGGACCAGGAAGAGGGTGAGAAGGGCCAGGGCGGGCACCGCCCAGCGCGCGATCCTGAAAAGCCTGCGCAAGGCGCCGGGGGCGTCATGAGCGGGCCTGGTCGGCGTGGAGGCCGGGGGCGGCGTTTCCCGCCCGCGCCAGCGGGCGAAGACGAGGCCGCAACGGGCGCATTCGCGGCCGATCTCCTGGCTGAAACCGCATTTTGGGCAGATCATTCCGATCTCCAGCCGATCTCCAGGGGTTGCCTGCGTTTCCGGGGTTTCAGCTAAGGATCGGCCGACGGGGCGGGAAAAGGCAAGGTTTTTCGCGCGTCCCATATCTTCCGAAAGGGGGCCTGGTCTGTTCCCGGAAAGGGAAAGTGAATGATCGCAATCATGAAGTCGAGGCCGAAAACCGCAACCTGATCGGGTTCATCCGCCGGCCGGCTGAAGTTTCCGGCCCCGACCCTCTTCCCGTAAGGGAACGGTTGAGGTGCATCGGGATCCGTGTGGTAGAATAAAAAACATCAGGGCGGCGTGGCCGCCGATGCCTTTTTCCTGTCTTACACGGTTCTGGAGGGATTCCCATGGTCGATGAAGCAATGAGATTGGAGTTGGAACAGCTGCGGGCGGAAAACGAGGCTCTCAAAAAAGCGGCATCCCGGGAGCTGTCGCTGAAAGTGAGCCAGAAGGGGGCCCTGTCGCTCTACGGCCTCGGCCGCTTTCCGGTGACGCTCTACAAGGAGCAGTGGCTGCGGCTGCTCGAATTCGCGGAGGAGATCAAGGCTTTCATCTCCCAAAACGAGGCCGGTCTCAAAGTAAAGAAATGACCGTCGGCGGTTCCGGGCGTCCGTTACCGGGCGCCCGGAACGCGCAGGGAACGGGGCGGACGGCTAATCCTCGTAGGGATAGTGCGCCGGCCGCTTCCTCTTTCCCTTGGCGGTGATGATCTGGTCCGTCAGGGTTCCTTCCGCGAAGGTGAGGCATTCGGCCGGGGGGGTGCTGATCGCCATCGGTTCCCAGGAGGGGTAACCTCCCTTGTAGACCAGTTCGTACCCGGAATCTCCCACCATGATCTTCTTTTCCTTCTTGATGCGGATGACCTCCTGCTTGAGGTATTCCAGCTCCGGGCTTCGGTTCGGAGGCGGGAAGCTTTCAATCCTTACCCTCAGGGTGAGGGTCTTGAAATTGCCATCATAGACCAGTTCCACCGCCTGCCCATTGAATTCGCCGTAGGGGATTACTATTTCCTTCTGGGGGTCGTAATCCGCGGCGGCGGCGAAGGGGAGCAGGGAACAAAGGGTTACGCCCAACAAGGCCATAGCCACTCCAAAGCCGTGTCTCATCGACAACCTCCTGGTATGGAATGCAAAGGTTTGTTCAGGTGTTGGGGAGTATTCTATGACAAAGTGGCGTCGGCTCAATAAAAATTTCGCACTCCCGCCGCCGGGCGCGGTCGGCCGAACGTTCCGATTCGCGGAATATCGGGGAGTTGCGGCGGTTGATCCGGGCCGCAGGTTTGCCGCAGTTTGGACTGGATGGTCTTCTCCAGCTTCCGGTCGCGGGAATCGTCGTCGAGGACCGAACCGCCAGAGAGGTGGCGGCATCCACGACCGGTAATCTCCCATGGGAATCCGTGGTTATTCAATCCCTTTCCGGTCGGAGGGCTGCGCCGCCCGGGCCGCGGGCCGGCGGCGTGCGAAATAGAGAAAGGCGGCCAGGAGCGCGTATCCCAGGGTGATCTGCCACGCCAATGGGTCGTCGAGGCGCCAGGGGAGGTAGACGCTCCCCGCCGGGGAGACCGAATGGATCAGGCCGAACATCGCAGCCAGCGCGCACATGAGGGCGTACGCCGCACCGGTCCGGATACGGCCGTCGATGAGGCTGGCCAGCAGCCCTCCCCACAGGATCGCCGTCAGGATGAAGCCGTTGCCCAGGGCGCGCAGGATGCCCAATTCGGCCGTCACGGCCACCGGGAGCGCGGGCGCCGGTCCCAGTTTGTCCAGCAGGCTGTCCGTGTGGGTCAGCACCAGGTACGCCACCGCGGGGAGGATGGCGAAGGCGACGGCCGGGGCGTGTTTGCGGGGGGATTCGCCGAAGGCCTGGGAGACGATCTCGATTCCGACAAAGAGGAGGATGGGGGTTATGACGGCTTCGGGGATCGCCTCGATGACGAAGGAGAGGGCGCCCAGCGCCCCCCCGACGCCGATGAAAAGCCCGGTGGCCAGGGTGTAGGCCGCCCTTCCTCCCATCGCCTTGTAGGCCGGGTGCCCGATATAGGGGGTGGTCTGCGCCACCCCTCCGAACAGGGCCGCCACGATCGTCGCCAGCGCCTCGGTCAGGAGGATGTCGCGCGTGCGGTAGGGGTCTCCGGCGACGCGCGCGCTCTCGGTGTTGTTGATTCCGCCGATGATGGTGATCAGGGCGAAGGGGAAGGCGATCGGCAGGTAGACCAGCGCCCGGTCGAGCCCGTGGAGGAAGCCGAGCGTGGGAAGGGGGAGAGACGGGTGCAGTTCGAGCACCGGCGCCGCCGCCCGGGCGCCCAGGATTCCCAGGTTCCCCATCAGGTAGTAGAGGAGGCAGCCGACGGCCACGGCGAAAAACGCCCCGGGGATGCGGAAGGGGAGCCGGCGCCGGGCCACGATGGCGTACAAAATGATTCCCAGGGAGGCGATCCCGGCCACGGGGGCCGAGAAGATCCTCACAAGGGGAAAGAAGGCCAGCAGGGTGACGCCGATCCCCGCCAGCGAGCCCAGGAGCCCGGCCTGCGGGATGCGGCGCCGTACCCAGCCTCCCAGGAAGGAGAGGGCCAGTTTGAAGATCCCGATGATCATGAGAGTGGCCATCCCCACCTGCCACGCGGTCACGGCATCCCGGGTTTCGAGGTACACCGGGCCGATTACGGCGGCCGCGATGCCGACCGTCGAAGGCGTATCCAGGCCGAGCGGCATCGCCGTGATGTCGCTCCGCCCCGTTTTCCGCGCCAGCCGGAAGGCGAGCCAGGTGTAGATGGCATCCCCGACGAGGACCCCGAGGGCGGTCCCGGGGATCATCAGCCGGTAGACGCTTTCGGCGGGATAACCGTAAACCCCGACGAGGATCCCGGTGAGGAGGACGAGGTTGGTGACGTTGTCGAGCATCAGGCCGAAGAATGCGTTGAGATCGCCCCACTGGGCCCAGCGGTATCCGGATGTGCGCGGCATCGATCCCTCCCTGTCTGATCCCGGGATTGTACACCAGCATGCGGATGGGGAATATTGCATAGTGGGGACAAACAGGACGGATCATGGCAATGCCATTTTGTTCCCTTCCCGCGCATGCCTTCCCTCCACGCTTTGACCATCCCCGGTTCCTGCCGGATCCGGCATCCCGGCTGGGTTTCCTTGTCGATGCCGGGAGGATTCATGGCCAAAAGGATGCGGTTGCGTGAAACTCTTAGGATTCAGAAAGCGGGCGGGTGTATGGGCCCCGACCCTCCGCTCGGACGCCCGGGGAGTCCTTTTCGATTCCCGTTCTCACGGGATCGTTCCTCGGGGTGCATGGCGGCTGTCGGCCGCATGGACCAGCTTCGTGATCGCCGGCTCGATGGCGATGGCGATTTCGGGTGATTTGCGCGCCCGCTCGAGGACGCGTTCTGCTTCCCCGGCCCAGGCGGTCGGCGGCGCCTGGGCGGCTTCGAGCCGATCGAGCGCCTCGAGTCCCAGGGCGCAGGCCGCGGCGGCGCTTTCGGCGACCGGGACGATCTCGGCCAGGACAAAGGAACGTTCGAGGACAGGCACGGCTTTCAGGGCGCCGCGACGCCAGTGCTCGAGCGACTCCCGGATGGCTGCCCGGTCGGCCGGGGAGGGGACCGGGAGGGCGCGGTCCACGAGGAGATCGAAATCGCGCCCCACGGCGCTTTCAGGCGGAAGGATGTCGACCAGCCGGCGGAGCGGCGTTTCGCGGGTGTACCTGCGCGCGCGCTGGCGCTCGGCCAGCCCCCGGGGGCTGAGGATCTCGGCCAGGGCGGCGACCGGGAGGGATTCCCCGCCGGGAAGGATGTTCCGCAGCAGGCGCGGAAAGGAGCTGCGGTGCCGCACCCCGAGCCGCTCCAGTTCCGCGTCCACCGAGTCGAGCCGGCGGTACATGTCTTCGACGTCGGTAACCCCGGCGGGAGACCAGAGCCTCTCGGCGATGGCGGCCGCCCGCGGCCAGATCCGGGACTCGATGATCTCCTCGTCGACGAATTCGGCCCACATGCAGGCCTCTCCCCCCAGGATCCGGCCCGCGTCTTCCGTCGTCAGCCCGGCGCCGGGGTCGATGCCATAGTGCCAGGAAGCCGGGTGCATGTGGTCCAGGTAATAACCCCGGGAGAGGATGCCCGGGTAGCCCAGTTTCAGGGTTTCGGCAAATCTGGGGGGGAGCCGCCACGTCTGCACCGTCACCGTCGGCGGGACCGAGGGGTGCACAATCTCGTCCCATCCGACCATCTTCTTGCCGTGGCGGTCGAGGATCGCCTCGAGGCGCCGGGTGAAGTAGGCCTGCAGCTGCCGGTTGTTCTTCATCCCGTTCCCGGCCTTGAATTCCCGGATGCGCGCGCTCGAGTTCCACTGCTTCCCGTTGACCTCGTCCCCCCCGACGTGGAAATACCCGTCGGGGAAGAGCGAGGCCATTTCTCCGATGAAGGCGTCGAGGTGAGCGTAGACTTCCTCCCGGCTCGGGTCCATGGAGGGATCGAAGACACCCCAGGCACTCTCGACATGGTAGGGGCCCGGGGCGGCGGCCAGTTCAGGATAGGCCGCAAGCCAGGCGGTGGTGTGTCCCGGCATTTCGAATTCGGGGAGCACGCGGATGCCCCGGTCGCGCGCGTAGGCCACGACGGCCCGGACCTGTTCCTGGGTATAGTACTTTCCTTCCCCTCCGATTTCGTGCAGGCGGGGGAAGCGGCGGGACTCCACTCGAAACCCCTGGTCGTCGGACAGGTGCCAGTGAAAGACGTTCATCTTCACGGCGGCCATGGCGTCCAGGTTTCTTAGGATGACGTCCACCGGCTCCCAGTGGCGGGCTACGTCGATATGGAGCCCCCTCCAGCGAAAGCGCGGGCGGTCCTCGATCCGGAGGCAGGGAAGAAGGTAAGAGGTGGAATCGAGGGCGATCAGTTGCGCGATCGATTCCAGGCCCCGCAAAATCCCCACCGGGGAGGGGGCTTCGAGTAGGATCGCCCCGGGGGAAATATCAAGGATGTACGATTCGTCGGTGTTGGGCGTCTGGACCGGTTCCCCGTCTCCGCCGCAGCGCAGGATCAGCGACGCCTGCCGTGGATCCGCTCCCGGGGGCTGCGGGGGAAACCCCGTTCTCAGGCGCACCCTCTCGAGCAGTCGCCCGGCCGCGGCCGTTACGCGCCCGTCGCGGCATGCCTCCAGGGAGAGAGTCAGGTTTTGGGTGAGGCGATGAACCCCGGGCTTCGATTCCAGCGATTGCGGCCAGGGCATCAGGGACGGTGCTCCGCCCCCAGGCCCTCCGCCTTCCGGAGCCGAAGCCGGCAGCGTGGCCGCCATGAAACAGAGGGCAAGAAAGAGACTGCGGGCTTTCATGAAACCTCCCGGCGTGACCGCGGGACGGGAGACGCCACAGGTTCCATCATAGCCGAGTCGGCCCGGTTTTTCATTCCCGATGACATGTTGACAGGGCCGAGCCCTGTCGGTTACCTTGCCTCGATCGGGAGCCGTGCAACGGCGCCCGGGCCCTTCAGTAAGGAGATGAACATGGACAACATGGACATATCGATTGTCGGTGAGCCGACCATCATCCCGGAGACCTGCCTGTTCAAGGTGGACCGCCCCGTATATCCGGGGGGCGCCGCCTGGTTCGGGAGCCGGGAAGCGGCCGAGCTTTCCCCGCTCGCCCGGAGGATCTTCGAGATCGCGGAGGTGGAGAGCGTTCTGATCGCGGAGGAGCGAATCACTGTCACCAAGTCGGGTGCCGATCCCTGGCCCGTCATCGGACGGCAGATCGGCGCCAGGATCCGGGAACACATCCGCTCGAACGATCCCGCCGTCAGCGGGGAGTACGAAGCCCGGATACCGCCCGAAGCGGAACTCAGGAAAAAAGTCGAGGAGCTGCTGGAGAGGGATGTCAATCCCGCCCTGGGGGCGCACGGCGGCTACGTCGAACTGGTCGATGTGCGGAAAAACTCGCTCCACCTCAAGCTGGGCGGCGGATGCCAGGGGTGCGCCGCGGCCGGCATGACCATGAAGCTGGGGGTCGAAAAGGCGATCCGGGCCCGGCTCCCCGAGGTGGGGGAGATCCTGGACACGACCGATCACGCCGCCGGTCTCAATCCTTTTTCCCGACCCTGAGGCCCCCAAAACCGGGAAATCGGGGCCTTGAGGCGCCGATGGCGCTCGGACAGCGATTAATAGGGGGTTTTAGTAAAATCTTCATTGCTTTTTTCTGGAATTTACGGAAAATGACCGTAGCCTGTTTGCTGTGTTCCAAAAAGTTCATACTAAAGTTTTCGGGAGGAGATTGATGGCTGGAAAAGTGATGACGAAGGCTCAGTTGGTTTCTCTGATAGCTGACAAGGCGGATATTACCAAGGCAGCGGCAAACCAGATTCTCGAGATCATCGCAACCACGGCGGTGACCGAGACCAAGAAAAACGGCCAGTTCACCATCCCTGGAATTGGCAAACTCGTGAAATCGCGTCGCAAGGCGAGAATGGGTCGGAATCCCCAGACCGGCGCCGCTATCAAGATCCCGGCGAAGACGGTGGTGAAGTTCCGGGTCGCCAAGGCCTGCAAGGACGCCGTTGCCCCGGAAAAAAAGAAGTAAGCGAAATACCGCGGAATTGTAAGAATCAGGCCTTCGGGAGCCTATCCTGAAGGCCTGATTCTTTTGCCCCCTTTCTTTTCCGTCCCCTGCAAAAGCAATTCGATATATAAAATTGGATTGTTTGCGCCCGCCCGTGGATTTATAATATCCCCGTTAGCCCCTCGCCCACTCCGGATGTGCCCCGAATGTCCGGTCGCCCGCTACGCTCGCGGGACCGGGCGGGAGCTTGTCCGTCGCTTCCGCATCCATTCGTTGGTACTGACAGTGAACCGATCCTTCCGGGAGGAAGGCTATGAAAGCAGGTCAGGGGAAGCTCAAAGAGGGAACTATCCTGGCCCGGCGGTACCGGGTCGAAACATTCCTGGGTTGTGGGAGGGCGGGGGAGGTCTACTCCTGCCGGGACCTGTGCGACAGTTCGGGGGACCTGGTTCTCCGGCTGCTGGGACCCGTGGATCCGGCCGGGGAGGAGGGGCGCGCGCTCCGGAGCACCTTGTCCCTGCTGGTGCGCCTGAGGCATCCGAGCCTGGTCCCCATCCTGGACTTCGGGATCGCCGAGGGTCCCGGGGCGCTGTTTTTGACGGAGGAGCGGGTCGAGGGGGCGAGCCTGCGAACTCTCGCCGGAGCCCTGGCCCCGGAGCGGGCGCTCGCCGTGGGCGCCGAACTGGCTGCAACGCTCCACCATCTGCATGGCAGGGGGATCGTGCACGGGGACCTGCGCCCGTCGAACATCCTGCTGGTGGGTGAGGGGGAGGCGGCTTGCCCCGTTGTCCTGGGCTACGGCCTGCGACGGTTCCTCCCCGATGGCGCCCACCCCCCACCCCCATCCTGTGTCGCTCCCGAGGTGCTGCTGGGGGGCCGGCCTACGGCACGGTCCGACATCTACGCCCTGGGAATTCTGATCTACCTCCTGGCCTGCGGGCGTTTCCCCTTCGAAGACGACGATGAGGGGTATCTGATCCAGAAGCAGCTCCAGGCGGGGGTGGACCTGCGCCCGATCGAGCGCTTGCGCAGGGGGGACTCCCTGGCCCCGCTGCTGGGCAGGATGCTCGAAAAAGACCCCGAAAACAGGACGGTCACGGCCCTGGAAACGGCTGCCGCCATCGGGGCCCTCATCCGTTCCGATGGGCCGGCCTGGGAGCCGGAATGTCGTTTTTCGGCCGCTCCCTTTGTAGGGAGGGAGCTCGAAATGGAGCGGATCGAGGCTCGCGCCCGCAGGGTGAGGGAAAGCGGGAGGGGATGGACCATTTTCCTGACGGGAGAGGCGGGGGCCGGGAAGACCCGGCTCATGGAAGAGTTGAGAAGCCGGGCGCTGCTGGAGGGGTGGCACGTGGCCGAAGGCGCCTGTGGTGGCCCGGAGGAGGCGGCCTACGGCCCATATCGCCGGGTCCTGTCGCAGTTGGACCCGGAAGGGGAACCCTTCCTTTTCGAACAGACGGCCCGGACCGGTTTGTCGGACCCGGGAGAAGGGGCGTCGGGGTATGCCACGGGACAGTTCCAGGATCAGCTGACCCGGGAGTTGTTGCGCCGGCTCGGGAATGCGCCGACGCTCGTGCTGCTGCACGATTTTCACCATGCCGACCGCTCCAGTTGCGCCGTGCTCGACTACCTGAGTGCCGACATCCAGGCCTGCCCGGTGCTTCTCTGCGTCAGCCTTCGCCCGGGGGAAGAATGTCACGGGAGCCTGGAAGGCGTCATGGAATCGGGCAAGCGCAATGAAAGGGGGGAGGTACTTACGCTCGAGCCCCTGGACCGGGAGAGCCTCCACAGGATGGCCGAGGGGATCATCGGTTCGAACGATCTTCCCCCGGCGCTGAACGACTGGCTCTACCGCGCCGTCGGAGGGAATCCCTTTTTCCTGGAGCAGATGTTGAAGCACCTGCTCGAACAGGGAGCCCTGCTCCGCTGTTCGGGGGGCTGGAGATTCCTCGAGGAAAATGCCCAGGCACTGGAGGTGCCGGCCGAGGTCGGGTCGGTCCTGGTGCAGCGGCTGCGATACCTGCCGGCGCCGGCGCGGAGCCTGGCCGAGTGGCTCGCGCTCTGCCACCGCCCCGTGGCCGCCGGATCCCTCGCCTTGTCCATGTCCTGGCGCCCCGGGCAGGTAGCCGGGGCGGTGGCCGAACTGAAACGGCGCCAGATGGTGAGGGTCGAGAGCTCGGGAGGGCGGGAGGAGATCGATTTCAGCCACGACCTCATCGCCGAGGTCGTACGGCAAAACCTGCCGAAAGGGACCGCGGCGCGCATGCACCGGAAAATCGCGGAGGCGATCCTGCAAGAGCACGGGGAGGACGGGCGCCTGCACGAACTGGCCCACCATTATATCGAGGGGAGGGCGGGAGATTCCTCGATGCGCGTTGTGCTGGCCGCCGCGGCCCGGTCGCGGGCTGAATTCGCGCACGAAAACGCCCTGCGCTGTTTCGAGCACGTCTTCGGCCGCCCCAACGGCCTGACGGACGAGGAGGCCTGCCGCGCGGCAATCGACGCCAGCGACACGATGTTTGCCCTGGGCATGGCTGGGCGCGCCCTCGGCCTCCTCAAGAAGGTGCTCCTCCGACACCGATCGGTCGGTCCCGAAGCCCGCGCGCGCATGTACATGCAGTTGGCCCTGGCCTGCCAGCACATCGGCGACACTCGGATGCAGGAAACTTACTGCCGGAAGGGTCTGGCCATGTTCGGCCCCCGTCCGGCCCCCGGCCCCAACCTGACTCGGGCCATGCTCTGGGCCGAGCTCGCCTTCATCGCCGTGCTACAATCCAGTCCTCGCAAAGGGCTGAAATGCCTGGACCGGGCAGTCGAGGCATGTCCGGAAGAAAACGCCACCACCCTGAGGGGGCGAATTCAGAATTTGTACGC
>JAAYAJ010000048.1 GCA_012719455.1 Acidobacteriota bacterium
AGCTCGCCTTCATCGCCGTGCTACAATCCAGTCCTCGCAAAGGGCTGAAATGCCTGGACCGGGCAGTCGAGGCATGTCCGGAAGAAAACGCCACCACCCTGAGGGGGCGAATTCAGAATTTGTACGCATGGTTATATAGAGTTGCGGGCGATTTTCGGAATGCAATTAAGGCGGGAAGGACAGCTGTGAACATTCTCAGCCAGTCGGAAGGGTCACACCTTGCATGCTCGGCTTATTCCACACTTGGGTTTATTCAAATGGGCTTAGGGAGACTTCCGCTTTCGCTTGAAAACCATGTTCAGGCAGTTTCATGGGCTGAGAAGAGTCGGTCCGTGGATCTCAGAGCACAGGCTCTCGCAAACCTGACGGAGTGTCTTTGTCGAATGGGAAGAATTAAAGATTCGCTCAAAGAATCCTTGCTGGCTTCGGACCTGATTGAATATTCTAAGATTCCCACTATCAAAAATCCTTTCAATGCCATTCTAGCCGAGCTTTATTTCGTTTCAGGACACTATCGCGAGGCTGGTGATTTGGTTTTGAATATCTGTGGGGAAGGGAGGGATAATGCTTCCAGCTTTACAATTGGACATGTGTACTACGTCGCAGCGGAACTGAACTGTTATCTGGGCCGGTTGCCGGAAGCCTTGCGACATATCGAAGAACTGTCCAGATACGGCACCGCCGAGGCTCCTCTCTATGAGCATGAACTGGCGGAGGCGCTCCGGGCGCGCATCATGGCCGAGCAGGGGCTGGGGGAGGAAGCGCTACGGAAGCTGGCGGCGCTCGATCGCGCGGTGACCCGGAAACACTGGCCCTACCAGATGTGCATCGTCCGGCTGCATATTGGCGAGGTCCTGCTTCAGCAGGGGAGGGCGGGGGAGGCTGAAAAATATGGCAGAAACGCCCTCCGGCTGGCCCGGGGCATGGGTGCCGAGCCGCTGAAGCAGCGGGCTCACCTCCTTCTTGGTACAATCTATTCCCCCTGCCGCGGCCGGTCGGGGGAAACGGTCAAGGATAGGGCGAAGGCGGTCGAGCAGCTTGACCGTTGCCTTTGCAACGACCAGCAATTTGTACACCAGGAATCCCTTTGGCGTGCCCATGCGGAACTGAGCTTACTGTATGGTGAAGAGGGGGACTTGAGGCGAAGTTTCGAGTCCGCCGAAAAAGCCTACGCCCATCTCTGCAGGATGGAACGCCAGCTTCCGCCGGAGGCGCTGGTCTCCTTCTACTCAGTCTTTGACCGGAGCCGGTTGAAGCTGGAACTCCTCGGCGCCATTGAAAAGGGTCGGGTGCAGCGGCTCATTCCGGCGGAAGTTGAGGGGCCGCTCGACGACCGGAATGCCCGTACTCTGCAGCGCCTGAGCGCCGCAATCACGTCCGCAGAGGACCTGGACGATCTGCTGGAAGCGCTCCTGGATCAACTGTTGCCAGTGCTTGGGATGACCCGTGCTTTCGTTTATCTATGTGAAGAACCAGGTGGGAAGTTGCGGCCTGTCAAATCGAGGGGGCTGGGCGGGGTCAATCTGGAGGAGCGCGGTTCGGTCTATCGGGAAGTTGTAGAGAAGGTTTTCCGCGAGGAGACCCCGCTCATTAGCGCCGATTGCCGCCGGGACCCCCGGATCGTGAACTCCCTCACTCGCAGCGGAGGGAGGGGGAGCCTGATGTGTGCTCCCCTGAAGGCTCCCGGCAGGGTGATCGGGGTCCTGTGTGCCGAGCATGGCACCCCTGTAGACAGTATCGCCGAGCCGGTGATCGGTCTGTTTGCCACCGCCTGTTCCCTGGCAGCCCTGGGGATCGCCCACATGCTCGTACGGCCGCATCCGCCCGCAATTCATTTTGCTGCCGCCGGTGCGCGGTTTGACGACAACGATCCTTATCCGGAGATTGTGGGGGAAAGCCCTGCTATCCGGGCGTTGAAAGAGCGGATCGAGCTGGTTGCGAACTCGGGTCAGGATGTATTGATTACCGGAGAGAGCGGAACGGGAAAAGAGCTGGTGGCACGCGCCATCCATCGATCAAGTCCGGGAAAGAAGGGGCCGCTGATATCGGTGGACTGCGGCGCTCTGTCAGAATCACTGGTGGAATCGGAATTGTTCGGCTACCGTCGGGGAGCCTTCACGGGGGCATTGGAGGACAGGCCCGGGTGTTTTGAAGCCGCTGACGGGGGAGTTCTTTTTCTTGATGAAGTCGGCAATCTGCCTCTAACGGTGCAGGTAAAATTACTTCGGGTGACGCAGGAACGGGAGGTGCGCCGGATCGGGGAAATGCACACCCGCAAATTCAAAATCCGGATCATTACCGCTGCCAACCGCAATCTCCTGGATGAGGTGCGCGCGGGCCGCTTTCGCGAGGACCTTTACTACCGGATCAGAATCCTGGAAATCCATCTTCCTCCTTTGCGCGAGCGCAGGGAGGACATCCCGTTGCTCATCGACTGGTTTCTCAAATCGTGCGCCAGGGAAAAGGGGTTTTACAAGCAGGTGCGCCCCAAAGCCATGGATCTGCTCCTGCGCTATTCCTATCCGGGGAACGTACGCGAGTTGGGGAGCATGATTCGGGGGATCTATTACAACGTAAAAGGCACTAGTATCGACGTTGGGGACCTGCCCCCGGAGGTTTGCTGCGGGCGGTTTTCCGGACTCCTGGTCGACCAGGATCCAGCCGAAAGGATCTATCACGCCATTGTCGAGGGACAGGGTGATTTCGATGAAATGGTCAAAATCCCCTTTCTCGATCACCAGATCAATGTCGAGATCGTGCGCGGGGTTATTGTGAAAGCGCTGCGGGAAACGTTCGGCAACTATACCCGGGCGTTTGGCATCCTCCGGGTACCCGAGCGGCGTTACTCTTCCACACTTCAGTTTTTGAAGCGGCACAGGTGTTACGTGGACTATCGTTCTTTCAGGCGTCGTGGGGGAGGGTGAGGCGAGGCTTGACACGCATCCGGGAGAGGGGTTAGTGGCGGAAATCGATGATGTTATCTCCCTGGGGTATTTCTACAGACGCCGATTTGATCGATTCCAGGGCGGCCTGAAGAAGGGCCGTGACAGTGGCGCCGTCCTTAGGATGAACGGCGATGCCGGCCTTGAAATCGACGGTAATCCCCTGGACCGCGTTGGTGACTTCCCGTCTGATCTGCTGCCTCAACCGGTCGGCGCAGTGGATCGCCTGCTGTTCCCTCATCCCGGGGAGGAGTGCCACGAACCCCTGGTTCCCGTAACGCACCAGGGTATCGGTGCCCCGGAGTTCAGGCTTGATGCAATTGGCGATTCTGCGGAGCAGGGAGTTCCCCTGGTGGCCTCCGTAGAGGCGGGTGATCTGGCTCAGATTCTTGATTTCCAGGTAGATAAGGGCCAGTGGAGCCTTGCTGGCGGCTGCCGTGGCAAGGAGGCGGGGGGCAATGGCTGCAAGGTAGGAGATCCGGTGGATCTGGGTGGCGGGATCAAGCAGGTCCTGGTCTTCCGAGCCCTTGCGCTTTTTGGCGTCGACAAGCAGGGGGGCGATAAGGTCGGCCAACATCTGCAGGTGGTCCTGGTGCTCCTGGGTATAGAAGCCCTTTTCCTGCGCATAGAGGGAGAGGGCGCCGAGGGGCTCGCCCTCGTAGACTACGGGGACGGAGAGCGCATCGGTGAGGGAGCTGAAATCGCCTGCCAGACCGATGAAGTCGAGTTCGGGACCCGTGTTGCGTATGGGGCGGTTGTAGGCGGCCACCCAGCCGCTGATTCCCTGCCCCTTGTTCATTCCGTGCCCCCGGAGAAGCGGGGCATGGCGGCCGGACACGGAGACGGCCTCGAGGCGGCCTTGTTCGTTGACGAGATAAAGTACGCAGGTGCTGTAGGGTAGAAAGGGCTCCAGCTGGTTGAGTACCACCGGGAAAACGTCCTTGAGCTCGAAGTAGCCGGACATGGTATTGCAGAACTCGGCGACGCGGACGAATTCCGTCGGTAGGTCGGTTGCCGGGACCGCAAGCATCGGGGCAACGCCTCCCGGGTGGTCGGGCTGGAAATACTTGCGGAAGGAGAGTTCCGGGGCGTTTTCCGATTCCCGGACGGCCTGCTCCTCCAATTCGTGGATGTGCTCCACCAGCAACTCCACCAGTTTGGGATCGAAGTAGCTCCCCGATTCGGAGCGCAGCACCTCGAGGGCTTCCTCGGTCGTCATGGCGAGTTTATACGGCCTGGAGAAGCGGATGGCGTCGAAGGCATCGACGACCGAGAGAATCCGGCCTCCCAAGGGGATCTCTTCTCCCTTCAGCCCGTCCGGATAGCCGTTCCCGTCCCAGCGCTCGTGATGGCAGCGCACGTACTTGGCCACGGGGAAAGGGAACCGGACCTGCTGCAGGATTTCGTCCCCGGCGGGCGCGTGTAATTTGATCTTTTCGAATTCCTCGCTGGTGAGTTTCCCGGGCTTGTTCAGGATGAAGTCGTCCACGGCCAGCTTGCCGATGTCGTGCAGGAGCGCGCCTGTTTCAATCGCCTTTAATTCATCGGGATCCTGGATGCCGCAGAGCCGGGCCAGCCCCATCGCGTAGACCCGGACCCTGCGAATATGGCCGTAGGTGGTCTGATCCTTTGCGTCCACCGCCAGGGCGAGCGATTCCACCGTCCTTAAATATAAATCCTCTTGTTCTTTAAGGTGCTTCTCCGCTTCCATGATGCGGGCGTTGTTGGCGATGATGCGGGACCGGTTCTGCTGGTGGTATCCCCAGACGAGGCCCAGGAGCGGAGCCAGGACAATGGGCAGGAACTCCTGCCATCGGTGCAGGATCACGAAGGTAGTGGCGATCCCCGCCGATGCGGAAAATTCAATGACCAGCGGCATCATGGTTTTGGCCCAAATCTTCGTAGCACTTTCGTTTATCGACCAGGATATGGCAATCGCCACCAGGCTGGAATTGGCTGCGAAGTAGGTAATGGTCAATATGGCGGAGCCCACGACAAGATCAAGGATCTGGTCGTGGCCCCCAACCATCTTGTGATAGACGAAGCTGTAGAGCCAGGCCACGCAGACGGTGCTGGAAACATTGAATACGATTTGATGGGTCGGAATTTTAGGGCGTTTGGCGAAAACCGAGATCAGAAAGGTGTGGCAGAAGGTGGCGACCACGCAGGGTGCTATGCCGTATATCATCCCGATGGCCATGACAAATGCATCGCCAATGGTAATTGTTGTTTTTTCTGAGTCGATGGAGACTTTGAGTGAAACGGAGATGATGACTAAGACGAGAAATAGGAGCCAGCCCGGGCTATATGAGTCAGTGAGGATCTTTTTAGAAGTCCAGACAACTATAGGTATAGCTATGATGGACAGGAGTATTATATATGCTTGTAGCTTTCGTGGAAGACTATTCCATTTCATGGATTCCTGCCGAATATCATAATTGACCATATCGACAGCGGAACCCATAAAAGTTATAAAATCCTCTTGGATGGGAGCCAAAAAAGAAGGCAGGCCGAGGTCACTCGGCCTGCCTTCCGTTCATCCAACGCCCCTAGGGCTGACCAATTGTCCAAAGCACTCCAGGCGTTTCACGGCTTTCGAGAATTTCAATTTCAGTCTGCATTTAGAGTCTCCACTTGGTTTTGGGTGAGCCTAATGATCCTTGTTGACCACCGGCTACAGCCAAAGAATCGCACTTGCCATAGCTACCCTCCTTTTCAAGCGTGGGAGTGGCAATTGACAATCCCTGATTAAAAGCACAAACACACCCTCCCCGGCCCTTTGGGGCCAAAGGGTTTGCATTTGCAACACTATGAGGTTGACCACAGGATGGTTCAGCGCCCATGCCGCCGACCGGAAAAACTCCTAATGGATCCGTCCGCCTTGCCGATAAATGCGAACAGGATTTATCGGCAAAAACCACAACCTGCAAGGCAGAGCCTTTATCAACCCCAGGTTAGCGCTCTTACTCAGATTGGTAGTAGCACTTGGTTCCGCTTGAGCTTTCGCCAAATGACCCAAGCACTCTTCAAGATGAGAGAGCTATTCGAGAAACCTACTGTTGCCCTCGGATCCGCAAAACCGGAAACCATTTGCGTTCGTGCCATAACTTCCGGCAGCGTCTCCGCTTGCGACAAATCTACTAACTGTGACAATTTAGCAGCAGGTTTACAGGTCTGTCAACCATATTCAATACTGTAGCGTTAGTATTACGTTGAGGGCTGCCGACCGGAAATTTTTGTTGTCAAAGGCTTTTCAGGATTTTCCTGTGCGTGCGCGGTCAGGGGAGATATTCCCAGAATTCGGTTCGAATCCACCGTACAGCCCGGCGGAAGGCGATGGCGAAGACGGTGCGCTTGCCGCAAAGGATCTTCCCGACCCCCGTCATTCCCGATTTCAGGCTGCCGTCCTGGTTGGTCAGCTCTCCGTGGACGAGGACGGTGCGATCCGTACCGGTGGCGGCGGCGACCGGCGCAATGCTTTTGACGTGGGCCTCGTACCATCGGTTGGGATATCCCCGCACCTTGAGGCTGATCGGCATCCCCACGCTCACTTCGCCGATCTCTTTTTCGGGGACCGGCATCTCGATCAGCATGGTCCCTTCGCTGACGATGTCGCAGAGGGGATTCCCCATGTCCAGGTACTCCCCAATTCGGTTTTTGAGGTGCGCCGTGGCCACGATCCCCGCTATGGGGCTGCGGATCTTCAGCTGTTCCTTCTGCTTTTCGAGAATGTTGAGCTTTTCCTCCAGTTTCGATACCTGGGAGGCGCTGGCGCGCAGCGATTCCTTGCGCGCTCCCGCCAGCAGGATGTTCAGTTGGCTTTCCGCTTGGGCGAGCTCCTTACGCTTGATGTCCCGGTTCCGGTCGGTCTGCTCTTCCAGGATGCTCAGCTGCCCCTTGGCTTCGGCCAGTTCCTTCTGGTGAACCTCGAAGGCGGTCCGGTCACGGTCGGCCTCGATCCGGGCGATCAAGCCCGAATTGAGAAGGCTCAAGGTCCTTTCGTAATTCAGCTGCGCGTTTTTCAGCTCCGACTCCCGCTTGGAGATGGTTTCCCGCAGCAGGGCCCGTTCCTGCTCGACCCGGGTGGCGTTATACAGCTCGGCCCGTTTGGTTTCCACCTGCCGGCGCGCGGTTTCGATTTCCTCCGGGCGGCTCCCTGCCTTGAGCAGATCCAGGGATGCCTGCTGCGACGCCAGTTCCCCCCGGGTTTCCTCGTAACTGTTGGACAGTTCCAGGTTTTCGATTTCCGCCAGCAGTTGCCCCACCTGCACGCGGTCCCCCTGGTCCACGTGGATGCGCTTCAGGTTTCCGACGACCTGGGGGGTCACCGAAACCTTCTGAGCCGCCGTGATGACGAATTCGCCCGAAATCTTAAGCTGCCAGGGGAGAAAGCCCACCAGGAGCGCAAGGAGGAGCAAACCCATGTAAATCAGTGGTTTTTTCCGGATTCGGATGATCATGCCCGATAACAGCCGACGCGAGGTCTCGACGTTTTCTTTGCGGGTGATCGGGACGGCGGCCAAAAAGAGGGCCGAGGTGGCCAGAATGCCCCAGAACCGGTACTCCCGGATGATCCACCCCCCGATACGGTGCAGCATGACGGCGACGAGGGCCACGGTGAACAGGGAGGAGGCCAGGCCGTACCAGGCCAGGATCCGCCGTTCGCGCCGGTTCACCTCTCCTTCCGGCGCGGGCGTTCCGGTGATGAATCCCACCACCCGGTCTTTGAGGTAGGCGAGCGCCTTTGGTCTCAGGTTGGGGATCTGGACGTAGTCGCTCAGCATGTAGTAACCGTCCAGCTTGATCAGCGGGTTGAAGTTGAAAAGGGTCTGAATCCCCGAAAAGGCGATGACGATGAGGCATACCTGGCTGGCCAGGGTCTCGGGCGCCAGGATCCTCCAGGCGATGGTGGCCAAGGCCCACAGGAAGATTTGGATGTAGCCTCCGGCTACCGAGACCAGCAGCCGCTGGCGCCTTCCCATCATCCAGGCGTCGCTGACGTTGCAGTAGAACGCCGGGATGAAGTACAGGAGCATCACGCCCATCTCCTCAACCCGGCCCCCGTAATGCTTGAGCGTGAGTCCGTGCGCGAATTCGTGCACGGTGACAACGGCAAAGATCACCAGGAGGATCAGGGGTATGGAGTAGAGTGAAAAGAGCGCGCCCATGGAGAAGAAAAGCGACCGGGCGTGCACGACGGAGATGATCCCGGCGATGATGACGGCGGCCCAGAAGAGGGGCGCAAAGGCAGGGCTGAAGAAGAAACGGAGCCTTTTTTCCAGCAGGGTCAGCGTCCGGTCCGGGTTGAAGGCGTGGATCCTGATCGAGAGCAGGTTTTTAAAGCTTCTCTTCGAGCCCCGGGCCGCGGATTCGAGCCGCATCCAGCAGTAGGGGTGGTCCAGCAGCAGCAGTTGGCGCAATTTCCCGACGAAGTCCTCCAGTTGGTGCTCCAGGACCTCGGTCCGGTGTTTCGCGGAGGCGATGGCGGCGATGGCGGCCAAGTCACGGCTGCCGTCCAGAAGCTCGAGCACGGATGCCTGTACCGGAGTGAAGCGGTAGAAGCGGCGGGTGACGGGGTCTTTGACGATGATGCCGGAAGTACCCTCGGAGGAGATCTCGAGATCCCTTCGCAATTTCTCCGGCGCTGGTGTCATCTTGGGCCTCGGCGAGCGGTTGGACATCGCGGTGACATTGCCCCGCCTGGCTGCGAATCTTAGTCAATAGGCTGCTGCCATTGCAATAGTTATGTAACCTTTTAGTATAATTGACTGGCGAATGGAGGTATTGTATAAATCGCGGATCACTTGGTAACAGCGTAATCATGGAGGAATGGATGATGGGGAAGAAAGTTCTGATGGTTCTTGCCGCACTGATTCTGATGTATGGCCTGATCGCCTGCGGGAAAAAGGAGGCGGAGCCGCAGGAAGAGGCGGTCGCGGAGCAGGAGGCGCCTGCAATCGTGCCTGGCGAGATGGTGCTCATCCCGGAAGGAGAGTTCATCCTGGGGACGAACGACAAGGAATCGAACGCGTATCCCGAGCAGAAGATCAAGCTGCCCGCGTACTGGATCGACAAATACGAGGTCACCAACACGGAGTTCCTGGAGTTCTCGATCAAGAACAGCTATGCGGGGGAGGGGGCCAAGGAGGGGCACGACTGGAGGCTCTTCTTCACATCCGAAAAAGGGATGTTCCCGGTGGTTTATATCACTTGGAACGACGCGGACGCCTATTGCAAGGCCCAGGGAAAGCGGCTGCCAACCGAGGAAGAGTGGGAAAAGGCCGCCCGGGGCACGGAGGGGTTCATCTACCCCTGGGGGAACGAGTGGCAGGACGGCATGAGCAACACGTATGAGTCTGGGCCGGGCAAAGCGGTGGCCATAGGGGAATTCAACGATGTCAGCCCCTTCGGCGTGCACGACATGCTGGGTAACGTGCAGGAATGGACCGCCTCGTGGTATTCCTCCTACAAGGGGAACCCGAAGCGGGATCCGAAGTCGGGCCAGACCCTGCGCGTGGTCCGCGGGCTCGCGTCCCGCTACCGCGGGAAGATGGGGCATCTTTACGATCGTTCGGCGCAGCAGCCGAACGCGCTGTACGATTTCGGTTGCCGGTGTGCCAAGGACGCCACTCCCGAAGATGTCGCCCAGGCCGCCCAGGCCAGGTAGGATCGATTCTGGTCAGGCGCCGGGAGGGAATCCCGGCGCCTGACGCGGCGGCGCCGCGCTACAGGGCCCGCAGGATAAAACACTTCAGGTAATACGTTTCTGGCATTCCCGCCAGCATTGGGTGATCGCTTGCCTGTCCCCGTTTTTCGATGAGCTGAAGCGGGCGCCGACAATCGCGCGCCGCCTCCGCGATCAGGTCGAAGAAGTCGGCCTCCGACATGTGGTAGGAACAGCTCGAGGTGATGAGCACCCCCTCGGGCCGCAGAAGCTTCAGCGCGCGCAGGTTGATCTCCTTGTAGCCGCTGCGGGCCCCCGCGAGCGATTTGCGGTTTTTGGCGAAGGCGGGGGGGTCGAGGCAGATGGTGTCAAAAGCCTCCCCCGCGCGTTCGAGCTCGCGCAGAACATCGAAAACGTTCCCCACCCGGAACTCGGTGTTGTTGAACCCGTTCAGGGCGCTGTTGCGCGCGGCCAGGGCGACGGATTCCCCGGAGATGTCCACCCCCTCCACGCTCCGGCAGCGTGCGGCGAAATGAAGCGCGAAGGCTCCGGTGTGGGTGAAGCAATCGAGAGCGCGTCCCGAGGCGTGCCTTTTCGCGGCCACCCGGTTGTCGCCCTGGTCCAGGAAAAAACCGGTCTTCTGCCCCCGGCGCAGGTTGACGAGGAAGCGGATCCCGTCCTCCGCGATTTCGATCTCCTCGGGGATTTCTCCGCGGAGAACTCCCGAGGTTTCTTCGAGCCCCTCAAGCCTGCGCGCCTTGACGTCGTTGCGTTCCAGGATCCCCAGGGGGTGGAGCGTGGCTTCGAGAATATCGCAGATCAGCGGCTTGAGCGCCTCCGTTCCGCGGGACAGGGTCTGCAGCACGATCCGGTCGGCATAACGGTCCACGATGATCCCCGGGAGGAGATCCCCCTCCCCGAAGACCAGGCGGCAGGCGGCACCGGTCCGGTTCCCTCTCCGCCCTATGGCGGCGGCGATCCGCGCGGCGAGCAAATCGGGCGAGGGGACCTCGGGGCTGCGGGTGAACAGGCGCAGACGGATTTGTGACCGGGGGCTGTAGAAGGCGGAGCCGAGGTCGTTGTTCGCTCCGTCCACCACCCGCACCAGCACCGGGGTTCCCTCCGGTTCGGAGAGCAGGTCTCCCGAGTAGATCCACAGGTGCCCCCTGCGGATCCTCCGCACTGCGGCGGCGTTTACCTGGACTGTTTGGGTGAGCGAAAATGGGTTCAATCGAAGCCTCGAGTCTGTGAATAGGATTTAGGTTCGGCCGTGCCGCTCCCGCAGGTACCGGAGCGCCTCCTCCCGGGTGGGGAGGACGCCCTCGAGCTGGAGGTCGCGAACGGTTGCAAGAATCTCCCGGAACGCCGGTCCGGGCCGGAGGCCCAGCGCCACGAGGTCGGTCCCGTCTACAAAGGGGGGAGACGGGGGGGATTCCCGGTATTCCCTCAGGCGTCGGCGCCATTCGGTGTGGAGCGAAGAGTCCTCGGAGCCTGCCGCCAGGGCCGCTCCGAGCAGCCGCAGGTGGTCTTCGATGTCAGGCAGCGCCGCCAGTCGCATCCACCCACTCCGGCTCATTTCGCCAAGCTGGAAAAACCTGGTGTGCGTCTCGACCAGGTCGACGATGGCCTGGATATCCTCGTTGGACATTTTCAGGCGCCGGCAGATCCGTTCGACCGTTCCCGTCCGGTTCCAGTCATCTCCCGCACCTCCGGCACCGGCGACGGTGCCGACATCCTTGAGCAGCGCGGCGAAGGCCAGGCGTGGGGAAGCCCCGCGGAGACGGGACAGGACGGCCGAGGCATGGGCCAGGAGGTTGCCGGTGCGGGGGTGGGGTGAAGGCGCCAAGGCTGCGACCTCCGGCAGGAGTTCGGTGAGAAGGCCGCTCCGGTGGAGCAGTTCGATCCCCCGTCCCGGGTCGGGGCCGGTGAGGATCGCCGCCAGTTCCTCCCGGATCCGTTCCCAGCTGACCTCGGTGATGCGGGGCGCAAGCGCAACGATGGCGTCCCAGGTTTCGGGGACGATGTCGAAACCAAGGCCGCAGGCGAAACGCAAGGCACGCAACAGGCGGAGCTTGTCCTCCCGGAACCGCTCCCGCGGGCGTCCGATGGTACGGATGAGACGGTGTTCGATATCCGCCCGGCCGCCGACGTAATCGATGAGGCGTCCGTCGGCGGGGTCGTAGAACAAGCCGTTGATGGTGAAGTCCCGGCGCCGGGCGTCCTCCTCCGGGCCCGAGAACACCACCGAGGAGGGGCGGCGTCCGTCAAGGTAGTCGCGGTCGCTGCGGAAGGTGGTGACCTCGAACTGGCGTCCGTACATCGATACCTGTACTACGCCGAAACGCGCCCCGATCGCGCGCGACCGGGGGAAAAGGCGCCGCACCTCCCCGGGTGGGGCGCTGGTGGCGATGTCGATGTCCTTGGGTTTTCTCCGGAGCAGGAAGTCACGCACCCACCCGCCGGCGAAATAGGCCTCGTACCCGCCGAGGCGCAGTCTGTCGACGATCCGTCGCGCGGCTCTGATCATTGTTCCTTCAGGAAGCCCGTGTCGGGGGAGGCGCTCTGCGCGTCCCCTCATCGGGATTAAGAAAGTTTGTCGAGCTGCTTGTTCCAGTTGTCGTCCTTGAAGAGCTTCCGGAACAGCGACCGGTAACGGGCAAACTCCTTCCTGTTTCCCAGCTTGTGGCAGGCGAGGGCCATCCGGACGTAGAAGAGGTCGTCGTTGGGGAATCGCTTGGCCAGCTTTAGGGTGGCACGCCCCTCTTCCACCGCCTCCTGGTAGCGTCCCAGTTCGTAGTAATTGTTGGTCAGGAAGCTGCGCGCCTCCGCTTGTTCCAGAACGTCCTGGGGATTGCGGTGCAATGTTTCCAGCGCAATCAGGAGAGATTTCTCAAAGGAATTGGTGCGAAAATGGCATTCGGCCATTTTCAGGTAGATCCAATGGAGATCCTCGCTCCGGGACGTCAGCTGCTTCAGCTTGAGAATCTTTTCGTAGGTCTCGATCGCCATGGTGTAGTTGGCCAGCTTCCGGTAGCATTCCGCCACTTTCGCGTAGATCTCGTCGCGCCGCTCGAAACGCGGGTCCAGCTCCAGTACCTTCGAGAAATGCTTGATCGCCTCCTGGTACTGCCCGAGCCCCAGGTAGTTGTTGGCCATGCTCTCGTAGAGGTAGGGGAGGCCGGGGTCGTTGTCGCTCAGGATCTGGATGGCCTTCTGGGAATAGCGGATCGCCTCTCCGTGGCGCCCCAGCGCCTCGCAGTTCCGACTGAGCCCCGCGTAGAGCATCCACTGCGTGTCCTTCTCCTGGCTGTCGATGTGCTCTTCGCACTTTTTGCGGGCTTCGAGCGATTTGGCCGTCTCCCCGTGGTATTCGTAGAGCGACCCGAGATGGAAGAAGATGAACCCGTACATGTCCTGCATGAATTCGGGCTTCCGGGGATCGAAAAGGCCGGCGGATTTCAGCAGGTATTCGAACGCCTTCTCGTCCTCTCCGTTGTTGAAGTGACAAATTCCGACCTGGCCGGCGAAATAGGCCTTGATGTTCGTTTGCTTGACGATCCCGAGCGCCTCGCCGTAAATCCGGGCGGCTTCCTGGTAATTCCCCTTGTTGAAGAGTTCTTCGGCGTAGGCGTCGTGGAGCGAGATCCGCTCGGCGTCGGACCCCGCCTTTTTCAGTTTGGCGTGGAACTGTTGTTTGTTCACTTGATGCCCCCTGGAGATGATGTTTCCGGCCAAACCGTAATATACAATATTTCAGGGCGGGATGGAGATTTTCCCGAAACGGGTTACTGATGCACGACCAGTTCCCCCGGTCCGATCTCCACCCGTTCGATCCCGTAGGGGAGGCGCGAGGGTTTGGTGGGGTTGAAGGGAGGATTCTGGAGCATCCCGACGGCGGCAATAATCTCGTTGACCATGTTGTTCGGCAGGGTGCGGCCGTCGAAACGCGCCTCTTCGAGTTCGAACCGCCCCCGGCCGTTGCCGGTGAGGAGCTTTCCCTCCGCGTCCAGCGTGTGCGCGCCGGAGAACATGAAGGCGAGCAGGTTGCGGAAAACGCCCGCCGAGGAGTCCCGCAGGCGGTCGAAGTCGATCAGCGCGCGGGCGCGGAGCCGGTTCTTTTTTAGGGTGACCTCGAGGGTGCGGAGCGACGGGTGATAGCGGGGCTTCAGCACCAGCTGGAGATAGGAGTTGATTTCCTCCTCGGTAAACGGGGTCGACTGGCTCTTTCCGGCTTTCTTTTCGGGGAGGAACCGCTCCATCCTCCTGATTTTTTCGGCGCACCGCTCGGCGGCCGCTTTCGACGCGGCCGGGGGAGCGCTCCAGAGCGGGCAGAATCCGCCGGCGGCCAGGAGGATCAGGAACCCCCAGGCGCGGGCGCGGTCAGCGGATGACCTTGGCCGTCCGTTCCCACCGCGTCTTTTTGAAGAAGTTGAGGAAGACATCGCCAAACTGCTTCATCCTGTCCTTTGCGCTGGTTTGCAGGTACTCGTCCCTGGGGGTTTCAAAGGACCAGTAGATCACGAGCGCCTTGCCGAGCAGATAGTCTCGCGGCACGCTCCCCCAGAATCTGCTGTCCTGGCTGTTGTCCCGGTTGTCCCCCATGGCGAAATACTGCCCCTCGGGGACCTCGTACGGGCCGTAATGGCGGTAGACGCTGTCGGCATCGATGTGCTGGGTGTATTCCTCCTTGAGCGCCGTGTCGTTGATGAAGACCTGCCGTCCAACCATCTCGACCTTGTCTCCCGGCATCCCTATTAACCTTTTGACGTAGGCGACCTCGGGATTGTTCGGATATTTGAACACGATAACGTCCCCCCGCTGGGGTGTCCTGTATGGGAGCACTTTGGAGAGGAAGCCCGGGGTGATGCCGTAGGCGAGCTTGTTGACGAGGAGGTGGTCGCCGATCAGAAGGTTGGACTCCATGGATCCGGTCGGGATTTTGAACGCCTGGACCACGAAGGTGGTGGCAAACAGTGCGATGATGGCGGTGATGACGATCGATTCGAAGTATTCGCGTACGGTCGATTTATGGAATTCCAAAATCCCCTCCAGCCTGCCGTGAACCGGACAAAGGTTGAAAGTCTAACATAGGCCCGGCGGGCAGACAATCCGCCGGATGGCCGCCGATGCTTGCCCGGGGACCGGGACATATTCCGGACGGCGGGAATTTACAGGTTGGAATCACGGGTTAAGTCGAGTAATATCACCTCTCAACGGGCGGTTAGCTCAGCGGCAGAGCATCGGTCTTACACACCGGGGGCCACTGGTTCAAATCCAGTACCGCCCACCATTTGCCCCCAAGGATATCGTGGTATCGGGATCTTTCCCGCCCGGGCGGGAGACTGTCGGTTCAGTGGACCAGGGGTTCGTCGCCGCCGCTTTCCGGGTCGAGATCGTGGTGCAGCGCGATGGTTTTCATCGCCTCCTGGTACTCCGTCTCGCTGATGACATTGCGCTCCCGGAGCCAGTCGAACTTGTCCATTTCGCTGTCGGGGTCGTTGTCGAGGTCGACTTCCGCGTACCACTGGCGCCACTGGGCCGTCCGGCGCCGGCTGAGTTCGTCCATCACCTCGTCATGCCGGCCGTCCCTGATGACGAAAATGCGCCCCATTTCGGTAGCGATGACGGTGTACCTGGTTCTCAACCCCCGGTAGGCGAGGAGGGTGAGGAGGCCGATCGGGAGCCAGATCAGGGCGGCGGGCGGTTGCCCGAGCGCCAGCTGCACGCCGGTCAGGAGGAGTCCGAGGACGGTCAGGAAGATCCCCACGTCGCGCAGCCACGGGACCCGTTCCTCCAGTTCGCTTGCCTCGGTTGGGATATACCCGTATTCGACCGCAAAGGAGCGGCAGCCGCTTGCGTCCCTGATGGTATAGACCAGCTGCGCCTTGCCGAACCTGAAGGTGGCCCGGTTTGATAAGTGTTTCTGAATGACTTGCATGGTCCTCTTTCCCAAACCTGCAGCCCGACGGCCCGATGCCGGCGACCCCGATGATATTACCACCAAAAAAACGGGGACGTCCCACTCGTTTCCCCTTTTTTGGAAAAGGGAGATGTCACATTCATTTCCTGCTTTTGCCAGGCGGACCATCCATGGAAAGGCCTGATGGTCGCCGTCAAATTTCACCCTCACCATCTTCCGCATGATAAGGAATTGGGAAACGAGTGGGACGTCCCCATTTTTTATACTATAATCTGCATCCGGAACGGTGGTGTGCCGTTTTCCATATTCCGTGGATCGGAGACTCATAACCGGCAGGCATTTCCGCGGCCCTCGGCTTGGCGGAAGCCGCCCGCTTCCCCCCCAATTCCCATGAACCATCAAGAGACGCTGGATTACCTGGCCGCCAAGGGGAACGAGGTGTTGGTGATGCACCTCGGGCTGCACCGTACCCAGGCCATGGTGGAGCTGCTCGGCGATCCCCACGAAAAGTACCCGGTGATCCATATCGCCGGGACCAACGGCAAGGGGAGTGTCGCGGCCATGACCGAATCGATCCTCAGGCATTCGGGACTGAGGACGGGACTCTACACTTCCCCCCACCTGGTGCGGGTCGAGGAGCGGATCCGCGTCGACGGTGAGCCGATCGCGGCGGCGGCTTTCGCCCGGTTGGCCGGCCGCATCAGGGAAGCGGAGGAGCGACTGCAGCGACACAACGTCATCGACCGTCCCCTGACCACCTTCGAATTTCTCACCTGCGCCGCCTTTCTGCACTTCGCCCGGTGCAAGGTGGAGGTCGCCGTCATGGAGGTGGGGCTGGGGGGACTGCTCGACGCCACCAACGTCGTGCGCCCCGTCGTCGGCGTGGTTACGGGAGTGGCGCTCGACCACCAGGATTATCTCGGCCGCACGATCGTGAAGATCGCGCGCGAAAAGGCCGGGATCATCAAGGAGGGGGTGCCCGCGGTTTCCGGATGCCTCGACCCCGTGGCGCAGAAGGTGGTGCGCGCCCGGGCGCGGGCGGTTGGCGCCCCGCTTTTGGAACTCGGGCGCGATTTTTCTGTCCGGAACCTGAAGGAGAAGGGGGGGCGTGTCCGTTTCGACCTCGACACCCCGGACGGGGTGATCCCCGCGCTCGCCCCCGCCCTCCGCGGGGAGTACCAGGCGCGCAACGCGGCCCTGGCGGTCATGGCGCTGCGGAGCTGGAGGGCGTTTCCCGCAAGGGTTGGCGCGATCCGCAGGGGACTTGCCCGCGCCCGTTGGGAGGGGAGGCTCGACGAGTACCGGGCCGCGCGGCGCACCCTGCTCGACGGGGTCCACAACCCCGAGGCGGCGGGGCTGCTCCGGCAATACCTGGAGGGGAGGTCGGAAATCCACATGGTTTTCGGTGCGATGCGGGACAAGAACATCCGGGAAATAGGCCGGGTCCTTTTTCCCGCCGCCACGCGCCTCTACCTCACCCCGCTCGACAATTCCCGTTCGGCCGACCCGGCTGAAATCGCCGCTCTCCACCCCCGGCACCAGCCGCGCATGGAGCTCTGCTCCGACCCGCGCCGGGCGCTGGCGGCGGCCTGGGCCGCCTGTCCCCCTTCGGGACTGGTCGTCGTCACCGGCTCGCTCTACCTCGTCGGCGAGCTCCTGCCGGAGGTCGTGCGCTCGGCCCGAAGCCTGGCGGCTTCGAGCCGGACACGCACCTAGGCTTTTCCGGCCGAGGTCACCTTTTCCCAATCCTTCAGGAAACGCGCGAGCCCGATGTCGGTCAGGGGGTGTTTCAGCAGCTGTTCGAGCACACTGTAGGGCATGGTAGCCACGTGGGCGCCGAGCAGGGCCGCCTCGCGGATGTGCAGCGGGTTGCGGCAGCTGGCGACCAGGATCTGCGTCTCGAAGTCGTAGTTGGAGAAGATCTGCGCGATGTCGGCGACCAGCTCCATTCCCACCTGGCTGATGTCGTCGAAACGTCCGACGAAGGGGGAGACGTAGGTGGCGCCCAGTTTGGCCGCCACGAGCGCCTGGTTGGAGCTGAAGACAAGGGTGACGTTGGTATGGATCCCGTCCGCCGTGAGCTGCTTGAGCGCCTTCATCCCCTCCTTGATCATCGGGATCTTGATCACGATGTTTTCGTGAATCTTCGCCAGGTCGTAAGCCTCGGCCAGCATGCCCGCGGCGTCGGTGCTGACGACCTCGGCGCTGATGGGGCCGTCGACGATGCGGGCGATCTCCGTGATGATCTCCTTGAAGCTGCGCCCCTCCTTGCTGACGAGCGAGGGGTTGGTCGTGACCCCGTCGATGAGGCCGTATTCGGCCGCCTCGCGGATCTCATCGATGTTGGCGGTATCCAGGAAAAATTTCATGCGCTCCCCTCCTCCTCGGAAAAAATTCATAAGAACCGACCGCACCATGAGCCTACCAGATATCGTCCGCCGAGGGAACCTGCGGGGTGATGCCCACGGCCCGGGTTGCCGGGCTCGCATTGGAGTGGGCGTCGACGGCTTCGACCGCGTATTCGTAGCGTCCCCCAGCGGCCCCGGGGTCGCGGTAGGTCGGTACGCGGACCAGTTCCCCGATGACGGGGGCGAACGCTTCCTCCCCCGTGCGCCGCAGGACGCGGTAGCCGGCCACGTCGGGGGAAGGGGAGGGGGTCCAAAAAAGGACGATGTCATCCCCCTCGTGGATGGCGCTGAGATTCTCCGGGGGGAGGGGGGGGAAAAGGTCCCGGGTCGTAACCGTCGCCGCCGGCGAGGGGGCTCCCAGGGCCACCGGCTCCCCGGGGCGCGCCAACGCGCGCACGACGTAATGGTAGGTCCTGTCGAATTCGAACTCCCGGTCCGCGAACAACGTCCCCTCCTGCGGTGCCGTGCCGAGAGGGACAGCGGGGAATCGCTCCGGATCCTCCGACCGGTAGACGAGATACCCGGCGATCCGGGGCGGGCGGGATCCATCCATGTTTTCGAGCGGAGGCTCCCACCGGAGCAGGATCGCGCTTTCGGTCACTTCCGCGCTCAACCCCGACGGCTGGACCGGGACCGGGACCGGCTCGATCCGAACCTGGTTGCTGAGCCCCGCGGCCCGTCCCCGGCCATCGACGAATGCGACGGCGTAGCGCAGGGGGGGATACCCGCCCGGGGCGGCCGCGATCGGGTCGCGGAGGACCAGGGGCTCCCCAGCCGCTACTTCGGCGAACTGTTTCCTGGGGAGGGAAAGAACCCGCCCGGCCTGGTCCAGGAAGTCCCTGCCGGGGAGGGGGTGCGGCAGCGGACCGGTCTCGATGATCCGGAATACCTCCGCCCGCGCCGTGGTCACGGCACTCGATCCGTCGCTGTTTCTTTCCGGCGGGGTGATTTCGAGCACTACCTCCATCCCCGCCTGGTGCGCCGACAGGTCGGTAGGGGGGGTGGGGAGGCGCAGCAGGGGCGGCTGCGGATCGGCGATCCGGGCGCACGCGATGAAGGCAAGCGCCAGGAGGGCGGCGGCCGCCGCTTTCCCCGTCCGGATGGATGGTCCGCTGCGTCGGGTCGTCATGGGGTCAGAGGATGTACCGGCTCAGGTTCTGGTCGTGGGCGATGTCTTCCAGCTTGCTGCGGACGTAGTCCGCCGTGATCCTGACCTCCTTCGGCTTGCGCTGCTTCCCCTCGAAGGAGAGGTCTTCGAGCAACGCTTCAAGGATGGTATGCAGGCGCCGCGCGCCGATGTTTTCCATGTTTTCGTTAACGGTGCAGGCCAGGCGCGCGATTTCGACGAGGGCGTCGTTGGCAAAGCTGAGCCTCAGCCCCTCGGTGCCGAGCAGGGCGATATACTGCTTGATCAGGGCGTTTCGAGGCTCCTTCAGGATGCGTACGAAATCGTCCTCCCCCAGGGCGCCAAGTTCCACGCGGATGGGGAAGCGGCCCTGGAGTTCGGGGATGAGGTCGGTCGGCTTGGAAATGTGAAAGGCGCCCGCCGCGATGAAGAGGATGTGGTCGGTGCGGACCATGCCGTAGCGCGTGCTCACGTTCGTTCCCTCGATCAGGGGAAGGAGGTCGCGCTGCACCCCTTCCCGGCTCACGTCGGGGCCGTGCCCCGATTCGCGGCCGGCGATCTTGTCGATCTCGTCGAGGAAGATGATCCCGCCCTGCTCCGCCCGGTCGAGCGCCTGCCGGGCGACCTGTTCCATGTCGACCAGCTTCTGCTCCTCCTCCTGCATGATGTACTCGGCCGCTTCCTCCACCGGCATCCGCCGTTTCCTGGCCTTCAGTTCGGCCAGGCCCGAGAGGAGGTCCCTCATGTTGAACTGGAGTTCCTCCAGGCTGGAGCCCTCGAAGAACTGGAAGGCGACGGGGCTGACGGGGTGTTCGCGCACCTCAAGCTCGACGGTGCGCTGGTCCAGCTTTCCCGCCCGCAGCTGCCGGCGCAGCCTTTCGCGCGCCTTCTCGAGCCGGTCCAGGTCCTTGCCGTCGCCGAGGGCGCTTTTCTCCCCCGGGACGCTCGGCAGGGTTTCGAGCAGGAGATCGAGCAGGCGTTCCTCGGTGTTCTGTTCCGCCTTCTCCTCGATTTCGTCGATCTTCTCCCCCCGGACCATGTCGACGGCGATCTCCACCAGGTCGCGTACCATCGATTCCACGTCGCGCCCGACATACCCCAGTTCGGTGAATTTGGTCGCCTCCACCTTCAGGAAGGGAGCGTTGGCCAAGCGCGCGAGGCGGCGCGCGATCTCGGTCTTGCCCACGCCGGTCGGCCCGATCATGATGATGTTCTTGGGCATCACCTCCTCGGCCATCTCCTCGTCGAGCATTTGGCGGCGGATGCGGTTGCGCAGGGCGATGGCCACCGCCTTCTTGGCCGCCTGCTGGCCGACGACATAGCGGTCGAGTTCGCTCACGATTTCCCTGGGCGACATTTCGTCCAGGCTGCGTGGGGGCCGCTTGCGGCCCGTGGACCTCTTCTTCATGGAATCCCGTTTCCCGAAAATGCCCGAACGTGGAGGGTGCACGCGTCCGGGGGAGCTGCGGAGCGCCCGCGCGCCGCCGGTTACAATTCCTCGACGATGATTTCGCTGTTGGTGAACACGCAGATCTCGCTGGCGATCCTGAGCGCTTCCTCGGCCACCCGAGCCACGGGCAGCTTGCTGTGGCGCAATAAGGCGCGCGCCGCAGCCAGGGCATAGACGCCGCCGGAACCGACGGCGAGGATGCCGTCGTCCGGTTCGATGACGTCGCCCGTCCCCGAAATCAGGAAGACGGCCTTGCCGTCGGTGGCCAACAGGAAGGCTTCCAGGTGGCGCAGCGCCCGGTCGGTGCGCCATTCCTGGGCCAGTTCCACCGCCGCCCGGCTGAGGTTCCCCTGGAACTGCTCGAGCTTGGTCTCAAGCCGGGAAAAGAGGGCGAAGGCGTCGGCCGTGGCGCCCGCGAAACCGACCAGGACGCGGTCGTTGTACACGCGGCGGATCTTGCGCGCACTTTTCTTGATGACGGTGTCCCCGAGGGTGACCTGGCCGTCCCCCGCGATCACCGTGCGGTTCCCTTTTCGGATCAACAGGATGGTGGTTCCGTGAAATGTTCCGTTCCCCGGTGTCATAACGGGGGAGTATAGCAGCCCGCACCGAAAGTACAAGCAGGGAGCGCTCATTTGCGCCTCGCCAGGCGCCGGCCCAGGGGCTCCAGCCCCAGCACGCGCCAGTCCTCGCGGAAATCGGGCGATCCCAGATTCAGCCGGTTCACCCGGAGTACCAGCATTTCGAACTCCTGGCGGGACAGGGGGGCCAGCCGGAAATCCTCGTTCCCGATCCGTATGGAGGCGCCATCCAGTTCCACTTCCTGCCCGAAATCCCCTTCCAGGCGCACCCCGAAGGAGGAGCGCGGGTGGATCGTCAGGGCGGGGACCATCATGGGTTGCTGGAAGTCGCCCGCCTCCACCGCCAGCAGGCGGCAGGCCGCCCGGCGGTTTCCGATCTCGAGCCGCACGTTCCGGGCCAGCAGGCGTGCGTTCCCGTCAGTCATCGATACGAAGTTCAGCAGCGGGATCCCCGGCTTCACCATCTCCACGGTGAAGATATACTCCCGGTCGGCGAAGGCGAAAAAGGCGCTCCGCCCCCTCCCCCCGGACTCCTCCTGGGGGACCCCGGAGGCCAGAAGGCCCAGGAGCAGGAGCCATGGCATCATTGTTCCCTCCTTTGCCCGGAGGCCGCGGCGGCGGCCGGCCCGGCCCCCCGGCGGAAGCGGGCCAGCCGTACCAGCGCCCGGTCCTGGATCTCCTCGGCTGTTTTCGCGGGGGCCAGGAAATTGCCGGCGATCATGGAAAAGGCGAACAGTTCGCCGTCGGCGCTGCGCACATATCCGCTGAGGGCGGAAACGCGGGAGAGAGTGCCTGTCTTGGCCCGGACGTTGTTTTCCGCCGCGGTCCCCCGCATTCGGGTTTCGAGGGTGCCGTCGACGCCGGCGACCGCCAGGGCGTCGTACCAGGGCCGGAACTGCGGATGCCGGTGCATGTGCCCGAGGACCTGCACCAGGATACGGGGACTCGCCAGGTTCATCCGGGAGAGGCCGGAGCCGTCGGCGTACGCGTATCCTGTTTTCGGAATCCCCGCCGCCGCGAGCGTTTCCTCCACGACGGCGATCCCCCGGGCCGCGGATCCCTCCCCTCCAATCTCCATGCCGAGCGCGCGCAGGAGGGTCTCGCTCGGGAGGTTCAGGCTCCGTTTCATGATCGGGGGTAGGATGTCCGAAAGGGGAGGGGAATGGTGGGTCCAGAGGATGCGGGTTGGGGCGCCCCCGGAGCCCTCTTCCCCGACGTCGCATCGCGAGACATCGATCCCCTCGCTGTTGAGCGCGTGCCTGAGGGCCGCCAGGTAGTAGCGGGCCGGGCGCTTTACGGAGGCGGTGCGCTCAAGCGGCGGACCGCCCAGCGGCACCGTCCCACGGACGGTGATAGCGTCCTCGTTCCCGCCGTCGGCGATCTCCATCCGCGCGCGGGCCGAACGGGCCCCGGTGACCATTTCGCTGATGACGGCAGGGTAGCCGACATGGGGCTCCACGGCGAGCGAGGGGGGGGAGCCGACGGCGGGACCGGGGGATACCCGGATCCTCACCAGGTTTTCGTTGAACTGCAGCGCGCTCACCCCGGCCGCATACCCTTCCTTCAGGTCGTCCCAGGCCCAGCCGATGCCGTGGGCGGGCGCGGGGAGGGGGGCGCCCGGCACAAGTTTCCCCGCGATGGCCCGGATCCCCATCCCCCGGAGGCGCGTGGCCCAGAGGCGGAAGGGGTGAAAGGGGTCGCCGGGCGGAATCCTTGAGGAACTGGAGGGGTCGCCGGACCCCGTGACGATCAGGTTCCCCTCGAGGCGGCCGTCGACGACGGGGCCGTCGGCGGCCAGGTGCGTCCGGAAGCGGTAGTCGGGGCCGAGCCGCAGCAGGGCGGCGGCGGCGGTCAGGAGTTTCATGTTGGAGGCGGGGACCTGGAGTTTGTGGGCGTTCTTTTCGTAGACCGTTTCACCGCGGGCGAGCGCGACGACCTCGACCCCCCACTGCCCCTCCTGCAAACGGGGGTCGGAAAAAATGTCCTCCAGTTCGGCGCGCAGCTCCTCTACCCCTGCCGCCGCGGCGGCGGGGAAGGAGAGAAGCGCCGCGGCCAGGAGGAGACAGGAACATGCGAAGGTCACCAGCGGTGGCCGTTTCATATCGGTGGCCGTTTTCCCTTACCTGTTTTACGTCGAACGGTATTTTGCGGCGCAATCCGTTTATCTGCGCCACCTAACCATGCCGGAATGATTGTAACATGGGGATAGGCCGCCCGTGTCCCCCTCCCGAAAGGAGCGCGTCTCCAATTAATCGCTTGCGTGCCGTCCGGAACCGGTGCCACACTTAGCCCACACGATGTCGCCCCCGGATATCGTCTTGCCGGGGGATATCAAGGGGAGGAGTCGGGATGGCGGATACGGCGGGGGTCAACGGACAGAGAGAGAGCTTTCGGGTTGTCGGCAAACCCAACCTGCCCGGCAGGTTGTCATACGCGCTGGCCACGGGGATGGCCAAGTTCGGCGCCGACTACGTTTTCGACGGCATGCTGGAGGCCAAGTTTCTCCGCAGCCCCTACGCTAACGCCGTTGTGCGTAAAGTAGATGTCGCGGCGGCCCTGGCGATTCCGGGCGTCGTCGATGTGCTGACCTGGGAAGACGAGGACCTGAAGAACTTCGGCGCCCGCCCCGGTCCCGGGGGGACGGGGGCGGCTTACGTGGACAATGTCGCCGACATGGAGGATGACGAGGTGGCGGTGATCGTCGTCGCCGAAAGCGCCGAACTATGCGACGAGGCCCTCAAGGCGCTCGACCCCCAGTGGGAGGTGCTCCCGCACATCGTGGACATCCAGGAGGGGAGAAAGCCGGACGCACCCGTCATCCGATCCAATCCCAAGGGGAAGGGGAACGTGACGGTGGTCAGCGCCAGCCAGGGGGACGTCGAGGCGGGCTTTCGGGAGGCCGACCACGTCATTGAATACGATTTTTACATGCCCGCCTTCTGCGGCCACATGCCCAATCCCCCGGCGTCGGTCTCCACCTGGTTCAACGATCCCTACCACGACCCGGAGCGGCCGAGCCTGCATATCGAGGGCGCGGTCTGGACCG
This sequence comes from Acidobacteriota bacterium, assembly GCA_012719455.1. Lineage (GTDB taxonomy): Bacteria > Acidobacteriota > UBA6911 > UBA6911 > UBA6911 > UBA6911. Next base: position 24,138 of record JAAYAJ010000048.1, read on the forward strand.
CCAGCGGGGGGAAGGATTCCGTCGGGCGCATGTACGGGCTGCCGCCCGAAAAGGTGAAGCAGGAGGGGCTGTTCCAGGGGGGGAGGTACTGTGACTGGGGCCTCCGGAAATCGCAGCAGATCACGCCGCTGCTCGCCCGGAGGGCGGGACGTCCGGTCCGGATGACGCTCCTGCGCCGGGAGATGTACGACTTCAACATGAACGAGCGCTTCATGCATGTGAAGGTGGGATTCCAAAGCAACGGCCGGATCACGGCGATCGACGATTTTTCCATATCCGACGCGGGGGTCCCGCCGGTGTCCACGCTCGGCACCTCGGGGGACCAGGGGTACGGCCCCTATTTCACGACCCGCTGCCAGAACATCCGCCAGGTCATGGAAGTGGTCAACAGCAACCGCGGCCGGATGTACACCAGCGGCCAGCACTGCCCCTTCAATTGGGACGCGCTCACCGTGGCCTTCCAAATGATCGCCGAAAAGCTCGGGAAGGACCCGATCGATGTCGCGACCCTCAACCTGCACGGGCCCACGGGGCAGGACGACCCCGACCCCGTGCCCAGTTACCAGGCGTGCGTCGAGGCGGGGAAGAAGATGATGGACTGGAAATGGCACCGCGCGGGGGAACGGACGCTTCCCGATGGGAGGCTGCACGGCGCCGGTTTTCGATATCAGATGTGTCCCCGGCACTCCTTTTCGGGATACAGCTCGAAACTGGAGCTGCGTGACGGCCGGGTGCATATGCCGACCCAGGGGCCCTGTACCGGCATCTACGCCGTCGAAGCAAACGCCATGGTCGTCGCCGAGGAACTCGGACTGCGGTACGAGGATGTCATCATCGATTTCGATCCCGGTGAGGTCTTCACCCCGGTGGGGGGCGGCAGCGACGGTACCACGGCCTCGGCCTGGGTCACGAAGGAGTGCGCCAATATCCTGAAGAAACGGATCCTGGAAGCCGCGGTCCGCAACGCCGAAAATCCTCCCGCGCCGTCCGGTTTCGGGCCGGCGGCGAAAGAGGAGCCGAGCCCGCTCAAGGGGTGCACGCCAGAAGAGCTGGACCTGCAGGACGGCTGCGTGTGCGTGAAGTCGGACCCGTCCCGCTCGGTGCCGCTTGCGCGGGCCACCCGGGGGGCGCACCTGTTTGCGACCTACTCCGGCCGGCCCCCGACGGCGCTCTGGGCCGTCGGCATGGGCAAGCTGCTCGACACGATGAACGTTGCCATGTGCGAGGTTGCCGTCGATGTCGAGACCGGGGAGGTGGAGATCCTCCGGTTCGGGGTGGTGGCCGACACCGGCAAGGTGATCCGGTGGACCTCGCTCGAGAGCCAGATCGACCAGGTCATGGATTTCAGCGCGGGTTGCCAGCTCCAGGAGGATTTCTTTTACGACCGGGCGACGGGGGTCAAGCTCAACGCCAACATGCTCGACTACCGCAAGGTCGGCATGCTGGACATGCCGCGCGTGGACAAGGAACTCATCGAGACGCGGGCGGGGAACGCGGCCTACGGCTCCAACGGCATCAGCCACAGCCTGGCTAACACCCACCTGGTGATCTGCGCCATCCAGAACGCGATCGGCCGATGGGTCGACCCCCCGGCGACGCCCGACAAGGTTCTCAAGGCGCTGGGGAAGGCGTAGGGTCGGGGGATGGATCAGGTCCCGGTATCTTTCGAGTCGATCGTTCCCGTGGTCCTCGCCGCCGGGGATTCCACGCGCATGGGTTACCCCAAGGCCCTCCTCCCGCTGGGGGGGGAGACCTTCCTGACGCACATTCTGGGGGTATTGAGGCAGGTGGGGCTCGCGCGTCCCGTCGTCGTCATGGGGAACGCGGCCGCCGACATCGAGCCGGTCATCCGCGATTGGCCCGTGGAGACCCTCCGGAACCTGAACCCGGGGCGCGGCCAGCTCTCCTCGATCCAGCTGGCGCTGTCCCGCCTCGATCCCCGGTGTCTCGCCGCCATGGTCTGGCCGGTCGATCAGCCCGCCGTGTCGGCAAGCCTGGTGCGCCGCCTGGCCGAACGCTTCCTTGCCGACCGGGCCCCGATCACGTGCCCCCTCTACGGTGAGCGGAGGGGGCACCCGGCGATCTTCCACCGCGCGCTTTTCCCGGAGTTCATGGAGGCCCCCCTCGCGGAGGGGCCCAAAGGGATAGTTCTGCGTCACCTCCCGGCCGCGGCCCTGGTTCCGACCGCGGAACCCGGCGTTGTCGAGGATGTCGACACCCCGGCCGATTACCGGGCCCTGACCGGCATTGGCTTGGACGCCGCCGTCGGCGCGGCGCGCGCCTAGTCCAGCCCCGTCATGCGGCTGAACCCAAGCGAGTCGGACAGCCGTTCGAACGCCTCCCCCAGGGCCGAGCGCTTGAGACTCTGGACGATGGCCCACAATCCCATGTACAGGTAGCCGAACTGGAAGAGGAAGAGGAATGGGATGACGGCGTAGATGCCGGCGTTCCAGGCGTAGACGACCACGAAGGTGAAATAGGCGCCGAAGAGGATCTCCACCAGGTTCAGCAGCCCGATGTCGCAGCGGTACTTCTTGCTCATCCACTCGCCCCCCCGGGCGTCCACGGAAAACTTGGGGGTGCGCACGAAGGGGGACTGGATTCCGAGCGCTCCCTCGAGCACCGCCTTCGTCCCCGGGATGGTCATGCCGATCCCCACCGCCATCAGCCCGGGAAGGTAGAGGATGCGCTTCAACCAGTCCTTGTGCAGCGCCCGCTGCGAAACTATGTAGAAGGTGGTGACGCTGCTGAAGGCGAGAATGAAGAGGGGGAGGTCGATGATGAGCAGCTCGAACCACCCTTGGTTGTAGCGGATGATCATGGCGGGACAGAGCAGCAGCGCCAGGACCACCATCAGCGGGCAGGTGATGTTTCCGGTCAGGTGGTACCAGGCCTCCATCTTTTGCCCCCGCGAAAAATTCCCCAGCAGGACATGCGGGAGCACCTTCTTCCCGGTCTGCATGGCTCCCTTGGCCCAGCGGCACTGCTGGGTTATGAAGGAGTTGATCTCCACCGGCAGTTCGGCCGGGACCGTCAGGTCGGGGAGGAAAACGAAGCGCCACCCCTTCATCTGGGCGCGGTAGCTCAAATCGAGGTCTTCGGTCAGGGTGTCGTGCTCCCATCCCCCGGCGTCCTCGATCGTCTTGCGGCGCAGGATGCCGGCCGTGCCGTTGAAGTTGAAAAAGTGCCCGCTCAGGGAGCGCGTATTGCTTTCGAGCATGAAATGGGCGTCGAGAAGGATCGCCTGGACCCGGGTCAGGAACGAGTGGTCTCGATTCAGGTGCTCCCAGCGTCCCTGCACCATCCCTACCTTGGGATCGGTGAAGTGGTGGATCGATTTCCGGAGGAAGTCGGGGTTGGGGACGAAATCGGCGTCGAACACGGCCACGAATTCGCCCTTGGCCGTGCGGAGGCCGTTTTCGAGCGCCCCCGCCTTGAAGCCGGTTCGGTCGATCCTATGGATGTAGTCGATGTCCAAGCCGCGCTCGCGCCAGCGCGCGACGGCGTCGCGGGCGATCTTCTGCGTCTCGTCGGTGGAATCGTCCAGCACCTGGATGTCCAGCTTTTCCCGGGGGTAGTCCAGGGCGCAGACCGCGTCGATGACCCGTTCAATGACGTACATTTCGTTGTAGGAGGGGATCTGCACGGTGACCCGGGGAAGTTCGGCGAACCGGGCGAGCGGTGCGGTGACTTTTTTGCGATGCTTGCGGTACTGGAACACCATCTTGTAGCGGTGCAGGCCGTAGAAGCTCAGGATCGCCAGGATGGTGAAGTAGGCGATGACGATGGTCAGGTCGAAGCTGTTCATTTCGTACAGATAGGAGATGTTTCCGGTCTGGACGAATTTTTCGTAATCGGTCAGTTGCGGGCCGAACAGGTTCATACAGATCTCTCCAAATAAAAACGTCATCCTAAGCCGGACGCCCCGGGGGGTTGTCACCCAAATGTTTTTAATTGTAATTCATTGTAATTGCCCGTGTTCCCCCGGGCTAAGGGGCGAAAACCGGGAGCGCCGAATCCCGCTGTTGTTTCATCCGCCGCTTCATGATAAACATGAGCCGTGGACCCGACGGCGCAGCGGAAAGTTTTCAGCGTTTACGAACTGACGGCAGAGATCAAGCGCTCCCTGGATGGATTCGGCATCCTCTGGATCCAGGGGGAGATTTCGAATTTCAAGCGCCACTCCTCCGGCCACCTATATTTTTCCCTCAAGGACAGTCGCGCACAGATCAGGGCCGCCTGTTTCCGCAACCACAACATGTACCTCAAATTCCGCCCCGAGGACGGGATGGAGGTGCTTGTGCGCGGCCGGCTCGGCGTGTACGAACCGCGCGGCGACTACCAGTTCATCGCCGAATACATGGAACCGGTGGGGCAGGGGTCGCTGCAGCTGGCTTACGAGCGGCTGAAGGAGAAGCTCCTCGCGGAGGGTGTGTTCGACGAGGCGCGCAAGAAGCCGCTCCCGCTCCTGCCGCGCAAGGTGGGGATCGTGACCTCCCCCACCGGGGCCGCGATCCGGGACATGCTGCGGACGCTCAAGCGGCGCAACGCCCCGCTCGACGTACTGATCTACCCGGCCCGGGTCCAGGGGGCGGGGGCCGCCGAGGAGATCGCCGAGGGGATCCGCTGCCTCAACGCCCGTTCCGACGTCGACGTCCTGATTGTCGGGCGCGGCGGCGGCTCGATCGAGGATCTCTGGGCCTTCAACGAGGAGGTGCTCGCCCGCGCCATCCACCGGTCGCGCCTCCCGTTGATCTCGGCGGTGGGACACGAGACCGACTACACCATCGCCGATTTCGCCGCCGACCTGCGCGCCTCGACCCCCTCGGCCGCGGCCGAGCTGGTTTCGGCCGCGCACGGGGAACTGGCCGGGAAGGTGGCGGCGCTGCGGGGCCGACTGGACCAGTCGACGCGTCGGGGGATCGACCTGCGCCGTCTCCTTGTCGAGCGCCTGGCGCGCAGCCGCGCCTTTGCGGTGGCGCCCCACCTGATCCGGGACCTCCAGCAGAGGTTCGACGAAGGGGATCTGCGCCTCATCCAGGCGATGCGGCGCTACGGGGCGGCGCTCAGGCAGGAGGAGCGGGTGCTCTCGGTGCGCCTCCATTCGGTGGACCTGTCCCGCTACATCCGGCATGAGCGGGAGGCCCTGGTCCAGGGCCGGTACCGGCTGGTCGCGGGGGTGGAGGGCCTGTTGAAGGCGCGGCGGGCGCGGTTTGCGATCGCTGCGGGCCGGGTCCACTCCCTGAGCCCCCTCGCCATTCTCGGCCGAGGGTTCGCCCTGTGCCGCGATGGCGACGGGAACATCGTCAGCGACGCGTCGGCGGTGTCCGCGGGTGACCCGGTCCGGGTCACCCTGGCGCGGGGGGAACTCGATTGCCGGGTGGTCGCCGCCCTCCGGTGAGGGGGCGCCCGGCATCCATCACAACCGTCAAGGAAAACAGGGGAGCCATGGAACCGAAGGTCAAGGATTTCGAATCGGCCCTGCAGTCACTGGAGGATATCGTCGCCCGGCTCGAGGCCGGAGACCTCCCGCTTGACCGGGCCCTGGAACTGTTCGAGGAAGGGGTGAAATTGAGCCGCTACTGCAGCTCCAAGCTGGACGAGGCGGAGCGGAAGGTCGAGATTCTGGTGAAGGACACGGACGGCGGGATGACGCCGGCGCCGTTTGGGGAACCCCCCGAGGCCTAACTTTTTGCGATTGCGGATGGGACGAAGTGGTCCCGCCGCCGAACGCCGGATGGACACCATGGAGATCAAGGAATATTTTACGGAAACACGCGAGCGGGTCGATGCGTGCCTGGACCGGCTGCTCCCGGCCGAAGGGGAGGCGCCGACGACCATCCACCGGGCCATGCGCCATTCGGTGTTCGCCGGGGGGAAGCGGGTGCGTCCCGTACTGGTGCTCGCTTCCGGAGAAAGCGTGGGTGGGGACCGCGACACCCTGATTCACCTGGGGGCGGCCATCGAGATGATGCACACCTACTCCCTGATCCACGACGACCTGCCGGCGCTGGACAACGACGACCTGCGCCGGGGCCTTCCCACCTGCCACAAGGTGTTTGGGGAGGCGATCGCCATCCTGGCCGGCGATGCCCTCATGACGCGGTGCTATCAGGTCCTGGCCGAGTTGCCGGGGGTCTCTGACGGCGTCCGGGTCCGGATCGTGAGGGAGATCGCCTGCGCGACCGGGACCGTCGACGGGATGATCGGCGGGCAGGTGGCGGACCTGGAGTCGGAAGGGAAGCCGTTCGACGCGGCGACGCTCGAATATATCCATCATTCGAAGACGGGGGCGCTCCTGCGGGCGTGCGTCCGTTCGGGAGGCCTGGCCGCGGGGGCCGGGGAGGGGGAACTGGAAATACTGGACCGCTACGGCGCCCGGATCGGCCTGGTCTTCCAGATCGTCGACGATATCCTGGACGTCACGGCGACGAGCCAGGCGCTGGGCAAGACAGCCGGGAAGGACGTCAAGGCGGGGAAGGCGACCTACCCCGCGCTGTACGGCATCGACGCTTCCCGGCGCAAGGCGCAAGAACTGGTCGAAGCGGCCCTGGAGGAGATCCGCGGTTTCGGCGAGCGCGCACAGGCCCTGCGCGCGCTCGCCGGCTATTTCCTCCGGCGATCGGCCTGACCGCCCGTGAAGCGCCGCATCGATCAGCTGCTGGTGGAGCGCGGGCTGGCTGAAAGCCGCCACCGGGCCCAGGCGCTCGTGCTGGCCGGCCAGGTGCTGGTGGACGAACGGAAGGTCGAGAAACCGGGACAGCAGGTGGATGCCGGCGCCGTGGTGCGCATCCTCGGCCTGCTCCCCTTCGTGAGCCGCGCGGGCGCCAAGCTCGAGGGGGCGCTGCGCCATTTCGGGATTGCGGTGGAAGGCCGTGTCGCGGCCGACCTGGGCGCTTCGACCGGGGGGTTTACCGATTGCCTGCTTCAAAACGGCGCCTTGAGGGTGTTTGCCTTCGACGTCGGCAGGGGGCAGATGGCCTGGAAGCTGCGGAGCGACCCGCGCGTGGTCGTGCGCGACCGGTTCAACGTGCGTAACCTGGGTCCGGGCGATCTCCCCGGGGACGTCGGCTTCGTCTGCATGGACCTGTCCTTCATCTCGGTCACCAAGATCCTTCCCGTGCTCGGCGCCGCCCTGGACTCCGCCGGGCCCCCATCGGAGCCGGAGGTGGACGCAGTCCGCGTGGTCGATGTCGTCGTGCTGGTCAAACCCCAGTTCGAAGCGGGCCGGGGGGAGGTGGGGAAGGGGGGCATCGTGAGGGATCCCGCGGTGCGGGTCCGGGCCTTGGGCGCTGTAGTGGACTGTGCGGCCGCCGCCGGCTATGGCGTGATCGGAGACATGGTTTCCCCGCTGCCCGGGGCGGGGGGGAACGTGGAATTTTTATTGTATCTCCAGTGGACAAAAGGGCTATGATCCCGATGATGATGAACCGGCGCATACGAAGTATGGGAATAGTACTGAAGAAGCAGGACGCGAGGGTGTGCGACGTGGTGCGCGAGATCCTCCCCTGGCTCGAGGCGCGGGGAGTGGATGTCCTGCTCGAGCAGGAATCCGCCAAGCACGTCGTCGTGGACGCCGCGGCAGCCCCGTCGGATACCCTGGTCGGGAGGGTGGACGCGCTGATCGTGCTTGGTGGGGACGGGACCCTGCTGCACGCGGCGCGCCTCATCGGTTCGAGCGGGGTGCCCATCATCGGCATCAACCTGGGATCCCTGGGCTTCCTCACCGAAGTCAAGCTGGACGAGATGTACACGGCGATGGAGGGGTTGATCGCCGGGCGTTATGACATCGAGGAGCGGATGCTCCTCGATGTCGAGGTGATTCGGGACGAAAAGTCGATCGCTCTCTACCGGGCGCTGAACGACGCCGTGATCAACAAGGGGGCGCTGGCCCGGATCATCGATCTCGAGGTGAGCGCGAACTCACAGCCGGTGCTCCTGACGCGGTCCGACGGGCTGATAATCGCCACCCCCACGGGATCCACGGCCTATTCGCTGGCGGCCGGGGGCCCCATCCTCTACCCGACCCTGGAAGCCATCATCATCGAATCGATCTGCCCCCATTCCCTCACCAACCGGCCGCTGGTCATTCCGGACCGCCATGAGCTGACGGTGTGCCTGTGTCGTGGGCAGGATGTCTATCTCACGGTGGACGGCCAGGTCGGGATGCCGCTCCGGCCCCGGGACTGCGTTCGGATCCGGCGCGCGGAAACGACCCTGAAGCTGATGCTCCCCTTCGGCAACAACTTCTTCAAGCTGTTGCGTGAGAAACTGGGCTGGGGGTAGGTTCCTAATCAGGCCGCCCGGGCGCGAGATAGGGGAGTAGGCCGATCGCGGCTTCCCGGCAGAGGGTTTCGAAGGCCGCGACCGGGAATCCCACGATGTTGAAATAGCACCCCTCGATCCGGTCGATGAAGAGTGCGGCGTACCCCTGGATGCCGTAAGCCCCCGCCTTGTCCAGGTACTCCCCTGTGTCGAGGTACCACTCCACGTCGTCCGGCGCCAGGGCGCGGAAATGAACGCGCGAGCGGCTGCAGGCCGAGTGCGCCGGGCCCCGGGCGGTGTCGAGCAGGCTGATCCCCGAAACGACTTCGTGCCAGCGTCCGCCGAGGCGCCCGAGCATGTCGCGGGCCCCGGCGCGCCCTTCAGGCTTTCCCAGGATGTCGTCGTCGAGGACCACGATGGTGTCGGCCGCCAGGACCAGGGCGTCGGGATGCCGCGCGCCCACTTCCTCGGCTTTCAGGCGGGCGACGCGCATGGCGTAACCGGCGGGGGACTCCTCCTCCGCCCGCGGGGGTTCCGGAAGGGCGCTGGGATCGATGGCAAACCGGAGCCCCAGGCGGGCGAGGATCTCGCGGCGGCGCGGGGAGGCGGAGGCCAGGATCCATTTCCGTTCACCCCCGCCCCCAGGCGCTGTCGCTCGAGTCATCCCCCGCAACACCGCCGGCTAGAACTGGTAACGCAGCGCCACCTGCATCAGGCGCGGATTTCCCACCGTGGAGCCGAGCGATCCGAAGGTGGGGCTGGAGTAATTTGTGTCGGGCAGGGCGAACTGGGCGGTGTTAAACACGTTGTACGCCTCCATCCTGAACTGGAGCGAATGACGTTCGCCGAAAGTGAATTTCTTGTGCAGCACCACGTCCAGGTTGGAGTAGCCCGGACCGGCAAAATGGTTCCTGCCCGAATTGCCGGGCTGCCCCGCCTCCGGGTAGCTGAACAGGTGCGCCGCGCTCGGTGAAACCCAGTAGACCTGCCCCGCCTCCCTGGTGAGGCTGCCGACTTCGCGGCCGGTGCTGCGGTCGAAATCGACCAGGCTGTACACCCCGCTGTACTGGGTCTGCAGGCCGGAGTTGATGCTGAAATGCGCGCCGCTGGTACGGGTCCAGAGGGCGCCGAAGTTCCATCCGGAGAACAGGGCGTTGACCCAGGAGGGGAAATCGTAATCGCTGTCGGGGTTGCGTCCGAACGGGAACGCGTAATCAAAGGCGAGGTGGAACACGTGCCTGCGGTGGTGATCGCTGTAGGCCTTTTCCGTTTGGGTCTGGAGACTGTCCGCGGTGAAGGAATAATAGGATCCGTCCGTGGGCGCGGTGTCGAGCGATTTGCTCCAGGTGTAGTGCGCCCGCAGGTTGTAGTTGTAGGTGCTCTTGCGCACCCCCAGCCTCAGGGCGTCATGCCACGACTCGGCGGAATTGGTTCCGTAGATAAAGCGGTCGAACTGCGGGTAACTCCTGAGGTAGAACTCGCTGACCCCTGCGCCCGCGTAACGGTCGTGGTAGCGGCGGTCCAGGTTGTCCGCCGCGATTCCCACCTGCCCGCTGTCGAAGTTGAATCCCTTGAGGGCGTCGAAGGCCGCGAGCGGGGTGCCGAAGATACGGACCAGGGTATTGGTCTCCGGGACCGGGACTCCCGAATTCCGGTAGGCCTGTAGTTCCTTGAACGCCTGCAGGAAATCCTCCTCGATCCGGGGCTGGTTGAGGTTCAGGTACTGGAACAGCTTCCTGCCCCGCGTGCGGGTGTAGCCCGCTTCCCAGACGGCTCCCCACAACCGCTGCTCCAGGGTCAGGTGAAACTGGTGGACCCTCGGCGTGGCGAGATCGGGGTCGAGCACGGCGATGGAGGACGAGCGATCGGCCTCCGGCCGGAGATTGACCTCTCCGGGCTGTTGGGGCATGGGGAAGGAGTCCCCCAGGCGGTAGTCGGTGCTCGCGGAGTTGGGGTAAACGGTTGCCCTTTGAGAGAACCCGAAGCTGTTCTGATCAATGAAGCGGATGACACCCCCGGTCAGGGGGCTGTAGAAAAGACCGTAGGCCCCCCGAAGCACGGTCGACCCGGTCTCGAAAACATCCCAGGCGAAACCCGCCCGCGGTGCGAAATTGCTCCGTTTCCCGCGGTACCAGTCATCCCCCGCCCTGAGGGAGAAATCGGCGATGCCGGCAGAGGCGGTGACCTCGGGCAGCCGATCCAAAACGCCCTGGTAGCCGTTCAATTCCTTGGGCACAGTCTGCAGTTCGTAGCGGAGGCCCAGGTTCAGGGTCAGGTTCCTGCGGATCTTCCAGTCGTCCTGGATAAAGGCCGAGAAGTCAAGCAGGGCGAAGTCGCGCTTCCGGGCGCTTCCTCCCGGGAGGAAGCCTTCCAGGTCGGAATGGTAGGTCCGGCCGATGCTTTCCACCCTGCCCAGCAGGTCGTTGTAAAGGTTCTCGAACGCCATCCGGTCGCCGGCGGAGATTTCCGACTGTTCGGAAGGACCGACCAGTTTCGATACCTGGTTCCCGTTGGCGCTGCCGAAGGTGATGTCGGGGTAGGCCCCGCCGTAATCGGTGCTGCCGAGACGCGTACGCCGCAATGCCGCCCCGAATTTGAAGGCGTGGAGGTTCCGGGAGCGGGAGACGTTGTCGAGGATCTCAAAAGCCGGGAAGCGCGAGGAGTGCGGGGATGAGAGGTTCAGCGGATTGGTCCAGGAGTTCGCCGAGAGCATGGGCTCCGAAGTCCTGCCGGGACGCTCGACATCGGCGGTTGCGCGGATGAAACTGACCCGCAGCTCGTTGACCATGGTGGGGTCGAATGCATAGTCCGAGCCCGCCATAATGGAGAAGTTGTTGGCGGAGAGCCTGCCGCCGGCAAGCCCGGGGAAAGCCTCTTCCGCATTGCCGAAGGTATCGGTGGCTTTGGAGCGATTCCAGTCGAAGCGGGCGAAAAGGCGGTGGCGGGCGTTGAGATCGTGGTCCACCCGGATATTGACCAGTTCCTGGTCGATGTGGGCGTCGGTGTGGAACTGGTAGCCCCCCGTGTTGAGCCCGTCGCCGATCATGAAGTTGTTCGGGGTGGGGGTCAGGGCCAGCAGCGCGGCGACATCGGGGGAGATTCCCAGGCCGCGGGGGTCGTTCTCCACGATGTCGAAGCTCTGGACGGTGCTGGAATCCCGGGTCGTGTCATCGGGTCGGTACCACTGGAAGACACCCCCTCTCGCGGTGTTGGTGAGGACTTGGCGGTTGCGCAGCAGCTGCTCCCGGGTGCGGTTGATTTCGACGCTCCCGAAGAAAAAGGTGCGCTCTCCCAGCTTTCCCGAGAGCGTGCCGCCGAACATGTTCCGGGTGAACTCGGGGCGCCCGATGCCCCGGGCGTTGCGGAAGAATTCGTTGGCTTCCAGGTTGTCGTTGCGGAAATAATTGTAGGCGCTGCCGTGCCACTCCCGCGTCCCGCCCCGTGTGGCCATAACGAAGTGTGATCCCCCGCCGCCGCCGTATTCCGCCGTTGCGGTGGTGGTGAACGCCTGGACGCTCGCAAGGGAGTCGATGTTCCCGGGGATGATGCCCGATCCCAGCCGGGGATTTTCCGGCTCGGTGATCCAAGCGCCGTCCTTGCGCAGCGTGTGCATCGACAGGGGCACGCCGTTGATCGTGGAGAGGGGCTCGCGGCCTCCGTTGATCTGGGCCCCCGCCTGGTAGGGGAGGATTTCCAGCGGACTGCGGTTGAGCAGGGGCAGCGCTTCCAGGTCCCGCTGTGAGAGCGACTGGGCAAGGTCGGAGTCGAGCGTCCTGGCGCGCGACGTCGGCCCCACGTCCTTATCGATCGTGGCTACTTCAAAGCTGAAATTCTCCTGGGTGCTGCCGGGGGTGAACAGGTACAGGTTCCGGTGCACGACGTCGCGGAAGCCTTCGGTTTGGGCCGTGACCGTGTAGACGCCGGGCTGCAGGGCGAGGAACCGGTAATAGCCGTCGCTGTCGCTGACAGTTGCGTACTCCCGTCCGGAGCTGGTTTCCATCGCCGTCATCCGGACGCCCGCGAGGGGATTGCCGGAGGGGTCCCAGACGATGCCTTCCAGGCGCAGCGAACCCGTCTGTGCCTCCACCGGACCGATGCCGACGGCCAGGGTCGCGATGACTAAAACCAGACCAATGATTAAATTGTAGGCAAACCGCGTCACCCCTCACCTCCTAGTGAAAAGTTCGCTGCGCGGATCCTCGACCTTGCTTCGGCCGTCCGTGCAGCCTTCCATTGTGGCACTAACCTCGCCCTTTGTCGACAGGTGCCAATAGTGGCACAAAACCCGGGGGATGACAAACGGCTGTTCCGCCCCGGCCGGGAGTGTCTTCCCCGCGCGGGCGCGGACAAAAA
>JAAYAJ010000049.1 GCA_012719455.1 Acidobacteriota bacterium
CCCCGGGGACAGTCGCCGCACGTCCGCCCGCCCGGCGTGTTCGTACAGGTGGTGAGGGGATCGCAGCCGCCGTTGTCCACGAGGCACTCGTTGATGTCCACGCACCCGGCCAGGCCCGAGCCCGTGTACCCCGCCGGGCAGGCGCCGCACGTCCGCCCGCCCGGCGTGTTCGTGCAGGTGGTGAGGGGGTCGCAGCCGCCGTTGTTCACGAGGCATTCGTTGATGTCCACGCATATGCCCCGGCTGTCCTTCTCGTATCCCGGGGGGCAGACCTTGTCGCTATCCCGGGAACCGGAATTCCCGCCGCAGCCGGCCGCCAGGCATGAAAAGGCGAGGAGGGCCGGCATCCATATCATCAACCGTCCGATCGACATGCATCCCCCGCTCTTGAAGAGATTTACACGTTCCGGAGCTCCTTCATCTGGGCCCGGGTGGGAACGTTGGGGATCTCGGCGACCACCTTCCCCCGGTACTCGAACACCTGCTTGTCGTCCCCGTTGATCTCGCCGATCACCTCGGCCCGCACCCGTTTGGCGCGCACCGCCTCGAGGACGGCGTCGACGTGCCGCGGGGCGACCTGCACGACCATGCGTGCCTGGGTCTCGCAGATCATGATCTCCTCGGGGAGGAGGCCCTTTTCGCGCAGCGGGACCTTGTCGAGGTTGACGCGCGCGCCCAACCCGCCGTAGCGCGCGGATTCGCACACGGCGGCCCCGATCCCGGCCGCGCCCAGGTCGGAGCAGGCCTTGACCTTGCCCGTGCGGAAGGCGGCGAGCGAAGCCTCCATCACCGCGCGCTCGTCGCGGAACCGCGCCAGGGCCGGTTTCATCACGTCCACCAACCCGGCGCGGTAGAGGGTGTCATTGCCGTCGCTCCCCGTCCTGCCGATGAGGATGATCCGGTCCCCGGCGGACTTTGCGGGCTTGGTCAGGGGCTTTTTCGTGACCAGCTTGCCGATGACCGAGACCACGGTCGCCGGCACGATGTCCGAAAAGGAGGTCGAAAACCCACCGCCGACGATGAAGACATCCATGGAGCGGCACATGTCGCGCATCCCCTTGATCATCATGTTGGCCCGTTCCCCGCTCGTCATCGTGATGCACTTTCCGCAGGTGCAGGTCCCGGCGAACCCGCACGGGCCGACGATGACCTTTTCCTCGAGCGGCCGGGTGCCGATGAAATTCATCAGGAAGAGGGGGCGTGCCCCCATGGCCACCACGTCGCGCATGGCGCCACCGGCGCCCGTGGCGGCCGCGTCGTACGGCCGCGGCACGCAGGGAGAACAGTGACTCTCCATCTTGCCCACGAAAATGCCCCTGCTGCCGGGAAACTTGAACGCGGCCGCGTCATCGCCCGGACCGACGATGAGGGCGTCGGGAAACATTTTGGCCACCTTCCGGTTCAGGGTCCCGATCGCCTTGAAGTCGACCGCCTTGTCGGTGTTGTGGTGCAGGTGGGTGAAGAGAGCGTGCATCAATGCCTTTTCGATTCTGTTCATGACGATGCCTCCTGGGATATAAGGGCCGCTATCCTCCGCCCGGACCATCCTTCCTGGCGGATACGCAGGTTGAACCATGCATTTTAACATAGGAAACCTTTCCGGCATTAACAAAGGTTTCGAGCTTGACCGACCGCCTTGCCGCGCGCTTCCGTCGTGATATACTGGCGCCTTTCACGGCGCCCGCGGCTCGGCGGCGCCTCCGGGGAGGAAAGGACCGATGCGATCACGGTTGCAGCAGAAGATCGACAACAAGACCAAGCCGCTCGGCGCCCTCGGGCGCCTCGAAACCATCGCCCTCGAGGTGGGGGTCATCCAGAACACCCTGTCCCCCTCGATCCAAAAGCCGACCATCCTGGTTTTCGCGGCCGATCACGGGCTGGCGGAGGAAAACATCAGTCCCTATCCCAAGGACGTTACCTGGCAGATGGCGATGAATTTCGTGGCCGGCGGAGCCGCCATCAGCGTATTCTGCCGCCACAACGGCATCGCCCTGAAGGTCATCGACGCCGGGGTGGACTACGACTTTCCCCCCGACTGCCCCATCATCCCGGCCAAGATCGCCCGCGGCTCGCGCAACATGCGCCGGGAGCCGGCCATGAGCCTCGGGCAATGCGAGGAAGCGATGACCAGGGGCCGCGGCTTCGTCCGCCGGGAAGCCGAGAACGGATGCAACACCATCGGCTTCGGGGAAATGGGCATCGGCAACACCTCCGCCTCGTCGCTTTTGATGCACCGCTTTACGGGCCTGCCGATAGAGACCTGCACCGGCGCCGGGACCGGGATGCAGGGGGAACAACTCGAGTACAAGAAACGGGTGCTCAAGGAGATTTCGGAAAAATACGATCCGGCGACGCCGCTGGAGACCCTGGCGACCTTCGGGGGACTGGAAATCGCGATGATGACGGGCGCCTTCCTGGAGGCGCGCAGCCGGGGCATGGTTATCCTGATCGACGGCTTCATCTCCACCGTCAGCCTGCTCACCGCCTGCCAGTTCGATCCCTCGACGGCCCGAAACGCGCTCTTCTGCCACCTTTCCGACGAACAGGGGCACGCCGTCCTGCTCGAGCATTTCCAGGCGCGGCCCGTGCTGCAGCTCGGCATGCGGGTGGGGGAAGGCACCGGCGCGGCGGTGGCCCTGCCCGTGATTCAAAGCGCCGTGGCGTTCCTGAACGAAATGGCCAGCTTCGAGGAAGCGGGCGTGTCCAACAAGTAGGGATCGGTCCCGGGGGCGGCGCGATGCACGTATTCTGGACAGCGGTGATGTTCTTCACCCGGATCCCCGTGCCCGCCTCCCTCCCCTACTCCAACCAGCTGCTCAACCAGGCGTTGCGCTTTTTCCCGCTGGTGGGGATGCTGGTGGGGATCCTGGGCGCGGGGGTGCTGTGGCTGGCGCTGCTCGTCTTTCCCCCGCCCCTGGCGCTGCTGGTGAGCATGGGGGCCACCATCCTCATTACCGGCGCCTTCCACGAAGACGGCTTCGCCGACTTCTGCGACGGGTACGGCGGCGGGATGAGCGCCGAGCGCATCCTGGAAATCATGAAGGACAGCCGCCTCGGCACCTACGGCACCATCGGGCTGCTTGCCATGCTCGCCGCCAAGTACACGGCGCTGGTCTCCCTGACGCCGCCGGCCCTCTACCCGATCCTCGTCGCCGCGCACACCCTCAGCCGCTTCGTGCCCGTCCTGCTGGTGCGCACCACCCGCTACATCCGCGAGGACTCCCTGAGCAAGTCCAAGCCGATCGGGAACGAAGTCAGCACGCGGTCGCTTCTCATCGCCGCCTGCTGCACGGTGCCGCCGCTGATCTTCCTCCCCTGGCGGCTTACGGCCGCCATGCTGGCGGTCTCCGCCGTGATCCTGGTCCTCTTCCGGCGCTACATCCTCAAACGCACCGGGGGTTACAGCGGCGACGTGCTGGGCGCTTTGCAACAGCTGTGCGAACTCGGCCTCTACCTCGCCGCCGTCGCCCTCCATCATCGGGCCTGGCCATGCAACTGACCCTGCTGCGGCACATCCAGACCCTGGCCCCGGAAGGGACCTGCTACGGGCAGAGCGAACCGGAACTCCCCCCCGATCACGAATTGCAGCACCGGCAGCTGGCCCGGGCGCTCGACGGGGAGACCTTCCACGCCATCTATTCCAGTCCCTTGCAGCGCTGCGCCCTGCTTGCGGAAACGATCGCGGGACCCCGCCCCGTCACCTACGACGACCGCTTGAAGGAAATCGATTTCGGATCATGGGAGGGGCTCCCCTGGAGCGAGATCGAACAGCGGCCGGAGGCGGCCCCCTTTTTCGCCGACTGGGTGCACACGCCGCCGCCCGGCGGGGAGCCGTTCATCGACCTCATCGCGCGCGTCGGTTGTTTTCTCGCTGAAATCGGCAAGCGGCACCGCGACCACCACCTCCTGGTGGTCAGCCACAGTGGCCCCATCCGTGCCATCCTGGGCCTGGCGGAACACCTCCCGCCGGAGGATTTCTTCAAGCGCTCCCTGCCCTTCGGCCATATCTCGCGCATCAACCTGTAAAGATAGACATCCCGATGGACGCCCGGGGCGCCCTTCGAGTATCATGCCCGGGTGCGCAGCCGCGCCGGGAGGTTCCCACCCTATGAACGGAAAGAGATTATTGATGATGGCCGCGGTGGCCGGCCTGGGCCTGCTGCTGTCCAACGTCGGTTGCCGGAAAAAGAAGATCGAGTCCGCCGCCGGGAAGGAGTTCCAGTGGCAGATCGACCAGTTCGCCGACCTGAAGATCATGCGCTACCAGGTCCCCGGGTTCGACCGGCTCACCCCGCGGCAGAAGGAACTGGTCTACTACCTCGGGGAAGCGGCGCTGTGCGGCCGCGACATCATGTTCGACCAGAACTACCGGCATAACCTGACCGTGCGCCGAACGCTCGACGCCATCGTCGCGGGATACACCGGGGACCGCAACGATCCGCGCTGGGACGCCTTCATGACCTACACCAAGCGGGTCTGGTTCTCGAACGGGATCCACCATCACTATGCGAACGACAAGTTCATCCCCGGTTTCGACGCCGCCTATTTCGCATCCCTGGTCGAGGGGTCGCCGGGGGCGGATTTCCCGCTGGTTGCGGGACAGAAGCCGGGCGACCTGGTCGCCTTCCTCACCCCCATCATCTTCGACCCGGCCGTGGCGCCCAAGAAGTTCACCCAGGACCCGAAGCAGGACCTCGTCGCCGCATCGGCCGTCAATTTCTACGAAGGGGTCACCCAGGCCGAAGTCGAGCGCTACTATGACGGCATCGTCGACCGGAGCGACGAGACCCCGGTCTCCCACGGCCTCAACACCCGCGTCGTCAAAAAGGACGGGAAGGTGGTCGAGGAGGTGGCCCGGGTCGGCGGCCTCTACGGACCGGCGATCGAGAAGATCGTGTTCTGGCTCGAGAAGGCGGCCGGCGTGGCTGAAAACGACCACCAGCGCCGGGTGATCGAGGCTCTCGTCGACTATTACCGCACCGGGGACCTCGAGAAATTCGACGCCTACAACATCCTCTGGGTCACCGACACCGCTTCGCACATCGATTTCATCAACGGTTTCATCGAGGTCTACAACGACCCCATGGGGATGAAGGGGAGCTGGGAAGCGCTCGTCAATTTCATGGACCGGGAGGCGACGAAGCGGTCGGAGATCCTCGCGGCCAACGCCCAGTGGTTCGAGGACCGCTCCCCCGTCGACCCCCGCTTCAGGAAAAAGCGGGTGAAGGGGGTGACGGCCAAGGTCATCACCGCGGCCATGCTCGGCGGCGACTGCTACCCCTCGACCCCCATCGGCATCAACCTCCCCAACGCCAACTGGATCCGCAAAAACCACGGCAGCAAAAGCGTGACGATCGCCAATATCACCTACGCCTATGACCAGGCCTCGCTCAATTCCCCCCTCACGCGCGAGTTCGCCCCGAACGACGAGGTCTTCGAGCGGGCGCGCAAATACGCATCGATCGCCTCGGACATCTCCACCGACCTGCACGAGGTCCTCGGCCACGGCTCGGGCCAGCTCCTCCCGGGCGTCAGTGACGACGCGCTCAAGAACTACAGCTCTCCTATTGAAGAAGCGCGGGCCGACCTCTTCTCCCTCTATTACATCATGGACCCCCGGATGGTCGAGCTGGGCCTCCTGCCCGATCCCGAGGCGGCCAAGGCAGAGTACGACAGCGAGATCCGCAACGGGCTGCAGACCCAGCTGACGCGGATCGAGTTCGGAAAGGAGATCGAGCAGGCCCACATGCGCGCACGGTCCCTGATCGCCCACTGGGTGTACGAGCAGGGGAAGCCGGAAAACGTGATCACCCGCACGACGCGTGATGGGAAGACCTATTTCGTCATCAACGATTACGGGAAGCTGCGGCGGCTTTACGGCCGGCTCCTCGCGGAGGTCCAGCGGATCACGAGCGAGGGGGATTACGAGGGGGCGCGCAACCTGGTGGAGACCTACGGGGTCCGCGTCGACCGCGAACTCCACCGCGAGGTGCTCGACCGCTTCGCCCGGCTCAACATCGCCCCCTACGGCGGCTTCGTCAACCCGGTCTACCGGCCCGTCGTCGACAACGGGCGCATCGTGGACGTCGAGGTGGACCTCACCGAGGGTTACGTCGAACAGATGCTGCGCTACGGCCGGGACTACTCTTTTCTTAAATAGCCCGACGGCCTCCCGCCCCCCGGTCACACGCCCGCGGAAGGGGGAGACGTTCTCCTCCTTCCGCCCAACTTTTCAGTTGAAAACGGTCCCGTTTTGGGACGTAATTCCAGAAACCATCTCACCCAACCGGAGGAATCGCGCATGAAACTGCGTATTACGGGAATCGTTGTGGCATGCATCGGCCTGTTCTGCCCCGTGGCCCCGACCGACCGACCGCTCCTGGCCGCCGGGCCGGCCGCCGCGGAGACGATCACGGTGTACAACCCCATGGGAACGCCGCCGCCGATCACCCTGCGGCCGCAGGCGCCGCGGCTGGACACCCTGAAGGGGAAAACGCTCTATTTCGTCAACACCGGCTTCATCGGCAGCGACCGGCTCATGGCGGTCATGACCGAATGGTTCAACGCCAACTATCCCGAAACCAGGATCGTGTACAAGGAGAGCGGCGCCGGGGTGTCCGCCCTCAGCCCGGCGCTGTGGGAAGAAATCACCCGCGAAGGGGACGCCGCCATCGTCGGCCTGGGCCATTGAAGCCTGTGTGCCCCGGGGGCGGTCCGCCTCTCCGTCGACATCGAATCCAAAATGAACAAGCCCGCCGTACCCTTGATCCTGGACGACTTCGAACCGCAGGAGAGGGAGGTGGCCGCGAACCTCGGCATGCCCGGCCTGCGCATGCAGTTCTTCCGCGGGCCGGTGTGGGGGAAAACCCCCGCGCAGCTCCAGAAGCAGATCGTCGAGGGGAACAACCCCATCACCGGCAAACCGGTGATGGCCGAACTGGTCGAACTGCTGACCCGGCCCCTGACCGCCGAGGAACAGAGGACGGGCGAAATGCGGCGGGACGCGGGACCGGAAACCTACACCGGCACTCCCGAAGAGCTTCATAAACTGTTCCTCCGGAAACGCTACACCGACTTCCTGCCGGTGGTGCTCCCCACCGAGGAGCGGGTGGCCGAGATGCTGAAGTTCACCAGCCACCCGCCGGACAAGCTGCTCGGCAGGATGAACCCGGGTTCCGAAGCCGGGGAGACCTGGACCTACACGGTGAAGACCGCCGCCATCAACGCGGTCATGGCGGGGGCCGAGCCCGAGTACTTCCCCGTCATCCTGGCGCTCGGCTCCACCGGGATGACGGCGGTCAACGTGTCGGACAACGGTTTCATGGCCGGCGCCGTCATCAACGGGCCGATCCGCGACGAGATCGGGCTGAATTACGAGGAGGGGGCCGTGGGGCCCTTCGCCCAGGCCAACACGACCATCGGCAGGGCCTGGAGCCTGCTCTCGATCAACGGCGGCAACTGCGGCAAGGTCGGGACGACCTACATGGGCACGATCGGCAACCCCATGAACCTGATCGGCATCATCATGGCCGAAAACGAGGAGCGATCCCCCTTCCAGCCGCTGTCGGTGCGGCGCGGGTTCAAAAAGGGGGAGAACGTCGTCACCCTCTTCACGGGGTGGGGCATCCTGTCGGCCAAGAACTGGGCCGCCACCGTGTGGGGCCCGAACATGGACTACCCCGGGATCATCAAGGAGATCTACGGCACCCAGGACGGCCACCTGTTCGGCACCTGCGCCGTCCTGAGCCCCCCGATCGCCAATTTCATCCGGGACGCCGGCTACGACACGGTGGAGAAGTTCACCGAATGGGTCACGGGGCAGGTTCCCGGCGCCAAGCGCCCCCCCGCGGGTCCGGAGATCAACCTGGGCGTGCGCAAGTCGGGCGGGATGTTCACCGTCATCGTCACCGGCGGGTCGAACAACAACTACTTCAGCATGGGAGGAATGGTGCCCACCCAGTCGGTCCAAATCGACGAATGGCGCTAGTCTTCCGCCGGGCGGCCGCCCGGGCAATCCGGGGATTGCCCGGCGCCGCCGGCGTGGGGGGAGCGACCGGCCATGGCGGGCGCAATAACCCGGGCCAGGAAAGAACAGGCTCGCTCCGGAAAGGGAAGAATCCCTATTTCCGGTTGCACCTAAGCCGATACATTTTTTAATGCCTTAACGCCTATTAATATCGCTCGATTCACCGGCCGGAATTGTTTTGGGGTGCCGGCCCGATCTGCGCTATAAGTGGGCTATGAAAACAATCGACTTGCGCAGCGATACCGTGACCCTCCCCACCCCCTCGATGCGCAAGGCCATGGCCGCAGCCGAAGTAGGGGACGACGTCTACGGCGAGGACCCCACCGTCAACCGCCTGGAGGCGATGGCGGCAGCCAGGCTCGGAAAGGAAGCCGCCCTGTTCGTGTCGAGCGGCACGCAGAGCAACCTGGTCGCGCTGCTGACTCACTGCCGCCGGGGGGAAGAATACATCGCCGGACAGACGGCCCACACCTACCGCTGCGAGGCGGGGGGCGCCGCGGTGCTCGGGGGGATCCAGCCCCAGCCGCTCGACTTCGAACCGGACGGAACTCTCGACCTGGGGAAGGTGGCGGCCGCCGTCAAGCCCGACGACGTGCATTTCGCCCGGACGCGCCTCCTCTGCCTCGAAAACACCCTGGCGGGGAAGGTTCTCCCCCTCCCCTACCTGGACGCCGTCGGGAAATTCGCCCGGGAGCGCGGATTGCGCCTCCACCTGGACGGGGCCCGCATCTTCAACGCCGCCGCCGCGCTCAATGTCCACGCGCGGGAGATCGTCCGCCCCTTCGATTCGGTATCGGTCTGCCTCTCCAAGGGGCTGGCCGCCCCGGTGGGCTCGGTGCTCTGCGGATCGAGGGAGTTTATCCGGGAGGCGCGCCGATGGCGCAAGATGCTGGGCGGGGGGATGCGCCAGGCGGGGGTCCTGGCCGCCGCCGGAATCGTGGCGCTCGAGGAGATGATCGAACGGCTCCCGGAAGACCACCGCAACGCCGAGCGCCT
This sequence comes from Acidobacteriota bacterium, assembly GCA_012719455.1. Taxonomy (GTDB): domain Bacteria; phylum Acidobacteriota; class UBA6911; order UBA6911; family UBA6911; genus UBA6911. Next base: position 9,023 of record JAAYAJ010000049.1, read on the forward strand.
GGCCGCCGGGCTAGGCCGCATTCCCGGCATCGCCGTCGAAGGGGGGGCGGCGCGGACCAACATGGTTTTTTTCTCCCTGGACAAGGCCCTCCTGGGCCGATGGGGCCCCTTCATGGCCGCCCGCGGCATCCTCGTCGGCGATCATCCCGGGCCGATCCGGGCCGTCACCCACTACGGGATCGACGCCGCGGACATCGACGCGGTGCTGGAGGCCGCCCGGGAGGCGGCAGGTTCCCAGCCAGGTTCCCCGCAATGAAGCGATCGACCTCCCCTGACGGTGGGATGCAAGGAGCGACATCATGATTAAGAGCACCAGAACGTTGCAGGGCGTGCTGTGGGTTGCGATCATTCTGGTGGGCATCGCCGGATGCGCCCGGTCCCCCGAGCCACCGCCGTACCTCGACCCCTCCCTCCCCGTGGCCGTCCGCGTGGACGACCTGGTGGGGCGGATGACGCTGGAAGAAAAGATCTCCCAGACCATGAACAACGCCCCCGCCATCGACCGCCTCGGCATCCCCGCCTACGAGTGGTGGAACGAGGCGCTGCACGGGGTGGCGCGCGCAGGGGTCGCCACGGTCTTCCCGCAGGCGATCGGCCTGGCCGCCATGTGGGACGAGGAGCAGCTGCTGCGGGTGGCCACCGCCACCAGCGACGAGGCCCGGGCCAAGCACCACGAAGCAGTGCGCCGGGGCCAGCGCGGCCGCTACCAGGGGCTGACCTTCTGGTCGCCCAACATCAACATCTTCCGCGATCCCCGCTGGGGGCGCGGCATGGAGACCTACGGCGAGGACCCCTACCTCACCGGTCGGCTCGCGGTCGCCTTCATCCGGGGGCTGCAGGGGGACGACGACCGCTATTTCAAGGTGATCGCGACCTCCAAGCACTTTGCCGTGCACAGCGGCCCCGAGCCGGAGCGCCACGTTTTCGACGCCCAGGCGAGCGACCGCGACCTGTACGAGACCTACCTGCCCCACTTCCGCGCGAGCGTCGAGGAGGGGAAGGTCTATTCGTTCATGGGCGCCTACAACCGCTTCCGCGGCGCTTCGGCCAGCGCCCACACGTTTCTCCTCGGGGACCTGCTGCGCGGCCGCTGGGGGTTTGACGGGTACGTCGTCAGCGACTGCGGCGCCATCCGGGACATCCACGCCAATCACAAGATCGTGGCGACGGAGGCGGAGGCCGCGGCCCTCGGCATTCTCGGCGGGTGCGACCTCAACTGCGGCACCGCTTACCGCGGGCTCGGCGAGGCGATCGAAAAGGGGCTGCTCACCGAAAAGGATCTCGACGTTTCGGTCAAGCGGTTGTTCACCGCCCGGATGCGGCTGGGGATGTTCGATCCCCCGGAGATGGTGCGGTGGGCCCGGATCCCCTACTCCGTCAACGACTCCCAGGAGCACGCCCGGCTGGCGGAGGAAACGGCGCGCCGCTCGATCGTGCTGCTGAAGAACGAACGCAACACCCTGCCGCTCTCGAAGCGGCTCCGTACCGTCGCCGTCATCGGGCCGAACGCCGACGACGTCGAGACGCTGCTCGGCAACTACAACGGCACGCCCTCCCGTCCAGTCACCCCCCTTGCCGGGATCCGGGCCAAGCTGGGAAGCCGGGCGCGGGTGCTCCACGCGCGCGGGTGCGACATCGCCGCGGGGGTGGTGGCCTACGAACCGGTACCCGACGCCTCCCTGGGCACGGCCGCGGGAGCGCAGGGGGTCACGGCCGAATTCTTCGACAACCTGGCCTTCGAGGGGAAACCGGTCCGGACCGAAAAGATGCCGAACATCCGGGCCGGGTGGGGCAACAACGTCCCCTACCCGGAACTGACCGACGACCGGTTCGCCGTCCGCTTCAGCGGCCGGCTCACGGTGCCCGAAAGCGGAGAATACACCCTCAGGGCCAACGGCGCCTCCGGACGGCTCCTCCTCGACGGCCGGCCGCTCGGCGGGCCCCGGGGCTCCCCCCCCGAGTACATCCGCCTCGAAGCAGGCCGGCCCTACCCGATCACGGTCGAGGCGGCCGACCGCTTCGGCGGGATGAACATCGAACTGCAATGGTCGCAGCGGGGCCGGGACCTCCAGGCCGAGGCTGTCGCCGCCGCCCGCTCCGCCGATGTCGCCCTTCTCTTCCTCGGCCTCTCCCCCCGGCTCGAGGGGGAAGAGATGCCGGTCCAGATCGAGGGGTTCCGGGGAGGGGACCGCCTCACGATCGACCTGCCGAAGGTGCAGGAGAAACTGATGCGCGCCGTAGCAGCGACGGGGACCCCCACGGTGCTCGTGCTCCTCAACGGCAGCGCCGTGGCCGTCAACTGGGCCGACGCCCACCTCCCGGCGATCGTGGAAGCGTGGTACCCGGGACAGGCGGCCGGCACCGCCATCGCCGACGTCCTCTTCGGAGACTACAACCCGGCGGGACGGCTCCCTGTCACCTTTTACCGCTCTCTCGAGGGGATGTTGCCGTTCGAGGACTACTCGATGGAGGGACGCACCTACAAATATTTCACCGGATTCCCCCTCTACCCCTTCGGTCACGGACTCAGCTACACCTCCTTCACCTACTCGGACCTACAGGCGACGAAAACTGTCAGGGCGGGGGAACCGGTCGAGGTCTCCGTCACCGTGACCAACAGCGGCCGGCGCGCCGGGGACGAGGTGGTCCAGCTCTACCTCACCGACCGGGAAGCCTCCGTGCCGGTACCGGCCAGGAAGCTGGCGGGCTTCCGCCGCGTTCATCTCGAGGTGGGGGGATCGCAGCGGGTGACGTTCACCATCGACCCCCGGGACCTGTCGCTCATCACCGATGACACGCGCCGGGTGATCGAGCCGGGGGTTTTCGACCTATCCGTCGGGGGGAAGCAGCCGGGATTCTCCGGCACGGCCGACGCCGCGACAACGGGGGTGGTCTCGGGGCAGTTCAATGTCACGGGCGGCCCGGTGGAACTCGAGCTCTAGGAGCGGGAGGATCAGCCCCTGGCCTTCAGCCGCTCCCATTCCGATTCCGAGCGGGCGATGCAGTCCTCGATCGCCAGGCCCTGAAAGTAATTGCCCGTAAGCCCCAGCGGCAGCCCTGCGAGCCGCCGGTCGATCCCGCCAACGACCCGATCGTGCCCGACACGGGGAGAGGGGAGCAGGGTCCGCTCCTCGGCCGGATCCTCTAGGTCGCCGGGGGAAAGCTTCAACAGGTCCGAGATGCGGGCGATCTTCTCCTCCCGGTCAAGGCCCTGCCGGAAGTGGAAGGCGAAGGCGCGCCAGTCCGGGTCGGGAAAAGGATCGCGGGTGACGACCGAGAAGAAAACATCGTCCACCGGCACCACGAAGGCGCACTCCGGCATCCAGCAGCGCCCGCGCCGGATGCGCACGCCGAAGCTCTCGACCGCCACTTCCCCGATGGCCGCGACCGCGGCGGAAAGCTCCGGAGCCAGGTCCCGCAGCAGCCGCGCCGACTCCCGGTGCGTCGCCGCCAGCACCGGAATGCGGGTTTCGATCTCCTCCCCGCCGTCGGTGCAAATGACGAAGCCGTCCCCCGCCCGGTGGAGCGCCGCGACCCCCGTCCCGGTCCTGACTTCGATCTTGTCGTGGGCGGCGATGGCGGCGCAGATCTCCCCGAGGCCGCCCGGGAGCCCGAAACTCCGGGGGAATTCCTCGCGCCGCGGGCGCTTCTTGAACAGGGACCCGGGGCCCGACACGGGGAAGGCATCGGCCCGCTGCGAGGGGACGGCGGCGAAAAAGGGGGAGAGCACCCGGCGGAAGTTGCCCTTCCCGACAAGGCCCGAGTAATACTCTTCGACCGTGCGCCCCTCCTTCCCCCGGAAGATCCCGACCGGCCCGCGGAGCGCGACTTCAAGCCAGTTGAGCTTGAGGAGTACCCTGGGAGGGGTGAGCCAGTCCACCCTGCCGTCCTTCAGCAGCCCGAAACGGGCGCGCGCCGGCCCGCGCCGCACCAGCCGGTCGGCAAGCCCCGCCGCGACGACGATGTCCAGCAGCCGCCCGTAGGAGTTGTACACCGTGTGCGCACCCATCTCGTACCAATGGCCGTCGGGATGGCGGCACGAATGGAGGCAGCCGCCGATCCTCTCCCGCCGCTCGAGCACCAGGACCTTCCGTCCCTCCAGCGCGGCGCGATGCGCCAGGCTCAGCCCGCTGATTCCCGAACCGACGACCACGACATCATACCCGCTCATCCAGCCCCCCCGCAGTTTACATCTTCCCCCAAAGGGCGGAACCCTCGCCCCCGGGAGCCTCGAGCGCCGCCCCCCGGCCTCGGCCCGGAGGAGTTCCAGGGTTTCCTCCCGGTTTTGGATCAGCGCCGCCCGGTTCCTGACCTCGACATTGTAGCGCACCCGCTCCCCGGGCGTAATCGGTTCCCGGCCGCGATCCTTCAACTCCCCGGCCGCCGGCAGGACCGCCGGTCCCAGCCAGAGCGCCCCGAAACAGCTCGTTTCCGGTCGGAAAATCCTCCCGGAACGGTGGTTTCGATGACCCATGAATCCTCCCATATTGGGCCGGCCCACTGGATTTCTCCCGGTTTCGCAGGTAATGTGTTTCACTTTAACGGCCATATAGTTCTGCGTCAATGGGGGCAACATCAGGTAGAATGTAACTTCGTTCCGCCGGCGCTCTCCCGGGGCACGCCCTGGGACCGGACGGATCGGCTAACGCATCCATGGGTGACGACGATGACTTTCATGCAGCGATTCATCGATTTCTTCAGAAAGAAATCGAGCAAGGCCAAGGGCGGGGGTGAGCAGGCGATCATCAAGCAGAAGGCGGGCGGCAAAATGACGGCACGCGAGCGGATCGCCGCCCTGCTCGATGACGGGTCCTTCCACGAATACGACCTCTTCGTGGAACACAACTGCCAGGATTTCGGCATGAGCCAGAAGGAGCTGGCGGCCGATGGCGTCATCACCGGGTCGGGCACCATCGGGGGCCGGCCGGTCTGCATCTACGCACAGGACTTCACGGTCGCCGGGGGCTCCCTGGGGAACATGCATGCGCGCAAGATCACCAAGGTGATGGATCACGCCATAAAGATGGGGGTGCCCATCATCGGCATCAACGATTCGGGCGGCGCCCGCATCCAGGAGGGGGTCAACTCGCTGGCGGGATACGGGGAGATCTTCTACCGTAACACGCTGGCCTCCGGCATCGTGCCCCAGATCTCGGTCATCCTCGGCCCCTGCGCCGGCGGCGCGGTCTACTCCCCCGCCCTGACCGACTTCGTCTTCGTCGTCGACCAGATCTCCAAGATGTTCATCACCGGCCCGGAGGTCGTCAAGACGGTGCTCGGGGAGGAGATCTCCATGGAGGAGCTCGGCGGCGCCCGTGTGCAGGTTGAAACCGCGGGGAACGCCCATTTCTTCGCCCACAACGAGCATGAATGTTTCGAACAGATCCGCAAGCTCATCAGCTACCTCCCTGACAGCAACCGCCGGAAAGCGGCGGCGGTCGGGAAAAAGGAGCCCCGGCCGACGTACAAGATCGAGACCCTGATCCCCTCCGACTCCAAGATTCCGTTCGACGTCCGCGACATCGTGCGCGCCCTCGTCGACGATTCGGAGTTTTTCGAGGTGCAGAAGCAGTTCGCCCCGAACGCCGTCACCGGCTTCAGCCGCATCGCCGGGGAGACCGTCGGCATCATCGGCAACCAGGCGCTGGTGCTGGCCGGGGTGCTCGACATCGACGCCTCCGACAAGATCGCCCGCTTCATCCGCTTCTGCGACGCCTTCAACATCCCGCTCCTGACC
>JAAYAJ010000050.1 GCA_012719455.1 Acidobacteriota bacterium
ACGGCCCCGGAGGGGACGACGAAGCAGGAGGCGTATTTCTCGAGGATCACGTCCCCGCGCAGGTTCATCCCGGGACGGATGCGCTTGAGTTCCCCGCCGGCGTCGCCGATTGACACGTCGCAGGTGAAATAACGGAGCGGGGAGTTGCGTTCCAGCGCCGAAGCCACGGAGGAAACGGAGGTGATGGAACCGTTGAATTCTTTCTCGGGGATCGCGTCGAGCTTGATCACCACCGGCTGCCCTTTCTTCAGGCTCCCCCCGTCCCTTTCGAGGACGTAGATGCGGGCTTGCAGCACGTCGAGGTTGATCACCTCCACGATCACCTGGCCGGGGTGGGAATTATCCCCGACCTTGGGTTCTTCCCGCCGGTCCCGGCGGTACAGGACCAGGCCGTCCACGGGCGCCATCAGTTCGAGCGAGTTCAGCGTCTCGCGAATCAGGGCGACTTCCGACTGGGCCTTGTTCCTTTCGATGGCGAGGATCTGCTGATCGGACCGGGCGATCCGCTGCTGCGTCTTCCCCTTGCTCTTGAGGAACTCGATCCGTTCCCTGGCGTAGCGCGCGTCGGCCTGGGCCGTGATAATGTCCCACTTGGAAAAGATCGACTCGTCCTGGGGCATGACGGTCATGGCGTATTCGTATTCCTCTTCCGCGTCCTTCCGGTCGATGGCGAGCACCGCTTCCTCGGTCCCCTGCTGCAGCGTCTTGATCCGGGTGTTCTGCTGGTTCGCCTCCAGGGTGTTCTGCTGCTTTTCGAGGGTCAGCCTGGCGTCGGTGCTGTCGAACCGGACCACCGGATCCCCCGCCTGGACGAAGCTCCCCTCGGGGATGAGCCAGGAGATGGTCAGGCTTCCCGAGGAGGTATTGGGGGTGGCGACCGGCGTCGTCTCCATCCCGACGATTTCCCCGTTGGAACTCACCTTGAGGGAAAAGGGCTGCCGCGCCAGCCTGGTGACGGGGATGGGGTTGTCGTCGGCGGCGGCGAAAACCCTGGAGATCCGGCTCGACAGGTTGCCACGGTAGAGAAAGAGCAGCACACCGCACGCCGTGAGCACAGCCAGGGCCGCAACCTTCCCCAGGTTCTTCTTCCATGAACTCGTTTTTTGCGCATTGCCGCTGGATTTCATAGCATACCTCGTCGTTACACGATCGGCCGGGCCCGGATCTTCTCGTTGGCGTCGAGTCCCGCTTCCACCACCGCCGTCATCCCGTCATTGGTGCGCAGGCTGACTTCGCGCCATTCGAATTTCTTGATTTCCGGTTTCCAGACCTGAACAAAGGACCGTCCGTCCCGCTCCTGGATGCTGGACATCGGAATGACCACGACCTGGGGATACTCGCCCACCCTGATCTGTGCCTTCAGGTTCATGCCGGGGCGCATCAGCTGGGTATCCAACTGGCCGATCTCCAGGTAGGCGTCGATCACCTTCTGCGGCCGGTCGAACGTGGCCTGCTTCAGGATGGTCCCGATGCTGACGATCTTCCCGGTGAACGTGCGTCCCCGGACGGAGTCCACGGTGATGTTGGCCTCCTGCCCGACCTTGATCTTGCCGGAGTCGATCTCGTCAACCTGGATCTTGGCCCGGATGCTGGACAGGTCCGGAAGTTCCATGACCGCGTCCATGGCGAAAATATTGCTCCCGATCTCGCTCGCCTCGTTGTTCCAGTTCCGCTTGTAGATCACCACCCCCGCCACCGGCGCCCTGACGACAAAGGAATCCATGGCGTCCATCAGGTCGTCCATCCGGCCCCGGTAATGCTGTTCGTTGCTGCGCGAGATCTGCAGGTCCAGTTGCCCGCTTTCGGTCTTGTACCCGACCTTTTTCTCCAGCAGTTCGACGTTTCTTTTCGCGGCGTCCCGCTGGATCCGCGTCTGCTCGATTTCGATCCCGCTGACGAGATCGACCTGGGAACTCAGCTTGACCTCCAGCTTTTCCAGGTCGGACTTCGCCTGCTCCAGCGACAGCTTCAGGTTCTTGAGCTGGATGTCGGTGTCGGACCGCTTCTTCTGCCGCTCCTCCTGGACGCGCTGGAAGTTGGCGGTCTCGTCCCGCAGCCGGGAGATGATCTCCGAGGTATCGAACTCCATCAGGAAATCCCCTTCGGACACCACAGTCCCCTCATCCACCATGCGCATCAGCTTGAACCGCCGCTCGCGGCGTATCTGGGGCGGACCGACGCTGACGCTCCGGGACGCTTCCAGCACCCCGGTGGCGCTGATGACCACGGGGAAATCGACGCGCTGGGCCGTAATCAGGTCCTTGTCGCCGACGCTTGCGGCGCCGCCCCGGGAACGATAAAGCCAATATCCCGCCCCCGCCAGGATCACCACCAGGGCCAGCAGGAGGATCTGCTTTTGTCTGGTCATCTGGAAACCTCCGCATCATACCGCGCCGGGATCAGCCGATCCCCCGTCTTCACGCCGGCGACCACCTCGAGCAGCCGGTCCCCGACGGCGCCGATCTGGACGAACTCTCTTTTCGCCTGCTTCAGGTCCGCCCCTTTCAACACGAACTGGAGCCCCTGGTCGTCCGTCCCCAGGTAATCCCTGGGAATCACCGGAGCGTTTTCAGCCAGGACCAGGGGCACGGCCACCTGCACCGTCATCCCGGGCTTCACCTTGTCGACGTCCACCTTGTCCAGGCGAACGATGGTCTGGAAAACCTTCTTCTCCGACGCGAAGCTCTTGCGGCCGGCGACGCTGGTCAGGGACTCGATGACGCCCCCGACCTCGTAGCCCGGAAGCGCGTCGAACCTCACGCTGCAGCGCAGCCCGGGCGACAGGATGCTGTACTCCGTATCGTAGACGAAGCCCACCACCTGCATGCTGGACAGGTCGGGGATGCTGGCGACCTCCATCCCGGGGAAGATATTGTCTCCCGCCTGGACCTTGCGGTTACTCGTCCAGTTGTCGCCGTAGATCAGGATGCCGTCCTGCGGGGCATCGATCTTCAGCATCTGCATGTCGCTTTCGATTTTTTTCAGGTTGATCTCCGCCTGGGAGTGGTTGATCTCCACCAGCGCCATCTGCGAAGCGTAGCTCTTTTCGAAGTTGGCCATCTGCTCCCTGGCCTTCTGGAGCCCGAGTTTCGACTTGCTGATATTCAGCTGGTATCTCTGGTAGGTGTTCGCGGGGAGCAGGTCCTTGCTGATCCTGCCGTACAGCTCGTCCTGCTTCAGGCTGGATTCGGCCTGAGACAGGGAATTGAGCAGGTCGCAGCGTTCCGCTTCCAGGTCGGCCTTTTTCTTCTGGATGTTCAGCTTGGCTTCGTCCAGCGTCCTCTCCACCTCCGATTTCTGGCTCAGCAGGGAGGAATCGTCAAACTCCACGATGCGCTCCCCTTTTTTCACCATCGATCCCTCGGGGGCCAGGTAGGTGATGGTGGTGGAAAAGCTGCTCCGAATCCTCGGGGCGTTGATCAGGGTTGAATTCCGCGCCTTCAGTTCCCCCGAGAGCACGACTTCCCTCACGACTTCCCCACTGCCGACGACGTAGGCCGTCAGCTTCTCTTCGGCCGGCTTGGTGGCCGCGGCCGGGAGCGGGTCCGAACCCTTCTTGCTCTGCAGCCCGGGGTTCTGGGCGGACGCGGTCGGCGCATTCCCCACCGAAAGGGCCAGGACCAGGGCCGCCGCCAGCAGCGCCGGAAATCCCGCAGTGATTGTATTTTGTTTGTTTTCCATACCCATCACGCAACATCCCGTTTGTGGTTGGTGGATTGGGCCCGGCCGACGCTCCCGCCCTAGGACCTCAGGGCTTTGACCCACGCAGCCCATTCCTCTTCGATCTTCCCGAAATCGCCCCCCAGCACCTCCGGGCGTTCGAGATACTCCCGGCTTTCCATCCCTTCCCGCGTCAACCGGATCAGTTCCCGGACCTTTTCGATTCCCACCTTCTCAATCAGGAAGAAGAAAAAGGTGCTGGACTGGCCGTCGAACAGCATCCGGTCCTGCTCGTCCTTGGGAAGCACCCGCTGCGGCATACCCCCGGACCCGCCACCCCGGGGTCCGCCGCCCCGGGACGCCCGCTGTCCCCCCTGGGCCCCGCCGCCGGGGAAACCACCCGCGGGGAAACCTCCACCCCCACCGCCGCCGGGGAAACCTCCGCCGTTCATTCCGGGCGCACCACCGCCGGGGAAACCTCCGCCGTTCCCAGGCATCCCGCCACCGCCGCCCCGGGACCCGCCGCCCCCCTGGTCGAAGGACGATGCCACAAAGGGACGGGACATGGAAAGGATATCTTCGATGGGAAAGGTCTGCTCCATGTTCTGGTTCAGGAACTCCAAGTTGGCCTTGGCGCCCACCGCATACCAGGCGATCCCGATATCCAGCCAATCCGGCAGGGGGCTCTTGCCCATATCATCCAGCCGCGAGGAGCGGAACCGGAGATTCTCATCCATGGCGGTCTGGGTCACCGCGTGGGCGATCTGCCGGGCCAGGGTGGACGCCGCCTGCTGCTCGGCATCGGCCATCATCTCCGGCGGCTGGTTTCTGATCCGGTCCCTGATCTCGGCCGGGATGTTGTCCCCCATCTGGGCCTTGATCCGTTCCAGTACCTCCTGCGTGCGGACTTCGGCGGTCACCACCGTGATGGACCAGCGGTAGCCCGAGCGGAGGACCCGGGGCTCGTAAACCGAATCCCTCTGCTGCACGCTGGAGCAGATGAAGACGGCCCCTTTGGGCAGGTCGTCGCCCAGCAACTCCTTCATCCGCGCGATCGCTTCGGCCGCCGGCTTTTCGTAGGGGGAAACGTTCTTGCGGTTGGAGGCAAAAAAGTCCACCCCCGGAACAAGATTCCGAAACGAGACAAAGTTTTTGAAATCAACAACCTGGGCATTTGCCGGCCCCGCGGCCAGGGGGACAGCCACAAGCAGGGCGGCAAGCAGGAATCGAAGCATGGCGTTTTACCCTATCTCCTGTCAAAAATTCGAGGCACCCCCCGTCGGGGCGGATGCATCCGGAAGCCGGCTCGGCCTGACCGGTTTCGTTGTGTTATTACGTCAAAATGAAGCCCCTTGTTACATATAATGGGACTCGGCCGTCGATTCAAGATTGACAGCGGGCGATTCCGGGACGACAGTGGGACGGGGAGTGAAGGGAAAAGCGGGAGGATGCTGAATATGAGACTACGGTCGGGTTTGCTGTGGACGGGATTGATCATTATGACCATGCCGTTCATCTCCGAGGCCCACGGCGCCGGGTGGGTGGAGAAGAAGCTGAAGGTGGGGGATCTCAGGATACGCTACCTGGATGCGGGCTCGGGCGAGCGCACCCTGGTCTTCATCCCGGGTTGGACGATGCCGGCCGAGGTCTGGCAGGAGCAGATCCCCTACTTCTCCGCCCGCGGTTTCCGGGTGGTGGCCCTGGACCCGCGCGGCCACGGGGAGACCACGAAGACCGAACTGGGGAACACCTGCCGCCAGCAGGCGGCGGACCTGCATGCATTCCTGCAGGAGCTCAAGATCCAGCACTCCTACCTGGTGGGCTGGGGGGCGGGGGGGACGGTTCTTCTGGAATACCTGGCCAGCCCTGAAACCATCGATCCCGACATGGCCGTATTCGTCGACTTCATCCCGGCGTACCTTCAATCGGAGGATTACGCCGGCGTCCCCCTGGACCAGGCCCGGAAGCTGCTCCTGGAGTTTCAGGACGACCGCGCCAAGGCGACCGACGGCTACGTCCGCGCGCTGTTCAAATCGGGTCCGAACGAAAGGTTGATCACCCAGCTGTCCCGGGCCAGCCTGAAAACCCCCATGGCGGCGGCGCTGGCGCTCTATTTCGACCTCGTCACCGGGGACAGGAGGAAGGACCTCCGGCACATCACCGTTCCCAGCCTCTTTGTCGCCACGCCGGAAAACCGCGCGCTGGGGGAGTATCTCGCGAAAAACGTCCCCCGGTCCGGGCTCGAGATCATCGCAGGGACCGGCTCCGCCATGTTCCTGGAAAAACCGCAGGCGTTCAACCAGGCGCTCGAATCGTTCTTCGGGGGACAATGACCGGCGGATTCAGGATTCCGGATTGGTCCGGCGCTTGACGATCCCCTTGGCCGTCAGGTAGTAGGGGAGACTGATCGCCTCCTCCATCCTCTTGCGATATCCCCTGACGGGCCACCCCAGTTCGCAGAAATGGTCCAGGATCCTCCCACGCACCCTGGGGCGGTGTTCGGCCGCCAGGAACGATTCCAGCAGCTTTTCGCGAATGGATTCGTCCCCGTTGCGGGCGAGATAATCGATGGCCGCGATCGAAACGTCGTCATCGTCATCGTCGATGAAGCGCAGCACCGTATCCGCGACCCGGGAGAACGCCTCATCGGGCAGGTAGCCGATAAGTACCGCCTTGGCCTCGGGCCAGCGGGTGTACTCGTCCGCCATCCCGGAGAGGATATCGAGAAGCGCGCCGAGGAATTCCTCGGGCGGAAGGAGTTCCTCGAGAGCCCGGACGGGGTGGGTCACATCCGGCTCCGTCCTGAGATACTGCAGGATCGGCTCGACGGCCGCTTCCCCCATGCCGGCGATCAGCTTGACCGCGTACTGTTTCTCCTCCAAGTCCATACTGGCCTGGGGCGTCTGGACGGTGAACCGTCGCAGCAGCGCCTGGGCGGCCTCCGGCGTACGCCAGGAAGCCAGCCGCTCCATGGCGGCGACCCGCGTCCCCGCCTCGCCGTGCATCTGGGTGACCTGCTTGAGCCCCTTCCGGATCTGGCGCGGCGTGGGTCCGGATGGGGATGAAAAGAGCCTGCGGATGAATCCCATAATCTCCTGTTCCAGAAGCAAACCGTCGGCGGCGCGTCGGCGGGCGCCCCTGATTGCGAGCCCCGAGCTCTTATTTTGCGTGCGGGGCAAGTTCTTGATGCCGCCGGAAAGATTGAAGCATATAATACCTTCCCATGGAAGAACGTGACCTTTTCAACGAAAAAGACGAAACCGTAACCGCCACGATCTATTGTCCGAAATGCCGGACCTCGCTGGAATACCCCGTCCGCTGGCGCCGGAGGACGAAGAAAGCGACGCTGCCGCGCGGAGCGGATGAACGCGACCGGGCGAAATATGCCAAGGCCCGCGATTACCGCATCCGGCTCGACGACAAGGTCCGGTGCCGAAATCCGCGCTGCGGGAAGACCATCGAGATCACTTCCCTGCAGACGGTTGTGTTCGATTAGCGGCCGCGGAGCGCTCGTGCACCAGATCCACCACGGCCCGAACCGCATCCTCGGGTGTTGGGGGCATGATCCCGTGCCCAAGGTTGAAGATGTGACCGGGACGGCCGGCGGCGGAATCGAGCACCTCGGCCGCCTTGCGGGCCAGAACCTCCCCGGGGGCCAGTAGCGCAGCCGGGTCGAGGTTCCCCTGGATGCCCACCCCCGGCCCCGCCAGCCGCCAGGCCTCGCCCAGCGTCAGGCGCCAGTCCACCCCGATGACGTCCCCCCCCGCCTGCGCCATGAGCGGGAGCAGCCCCGCGGTCCCGGTCCCGAAGTGGATGGAAGGGATCCCCTCCGCCCGGAGTTCCCGGAAGATCTTCCGCGTGTGCTCGAGAACGTAGCGCTCGTAGTCCGACGGGTCGAGGCAGCCCACCCAGGAATCGAACAGCTGCACCACCTGGGCCCCGGCCCGGACCTGCGCCTTCAGGAAGGGGATCAGCGTCCGGCACATCTTGTCCATCAGGAGATCCCAGGCCTCCGGCTGCTCGTACATAACCCTTTTCGTCAGCAGATGGTTGGAAGACCCTCCCCCCTCGATCGCGTAACCGGCCAGGGTGAAGGGGGCGCCGGCAAATCCGATGAGCGGCACCTTCCCGTCGATTTCTCCCCTCACGTTGCGCACTGCTTCGAGCACGTAGCCCAGGTCTTCCTCGGGGTCGGCCACCCTCAGCGCCTTGATGTCCCCGGCGCTGCGCACCGGCCTGGAGATGACGGGGCCGTGGCTGTCGGTGAACTCGAACCCGATGCCCATCCCCTCCAGCGGGAGGAGGATGTCGGCGAAGATGATGGCCGCGTCGATCGGGAAGGCACGGACGGGCTGCAGGGTGACCTCGGTCGCGAGCCCGGGAGTGCGGAACATTTCAATCAGGGGGTACCGGGCGCGGATCTCCTGGTACGACTTCATGTATCTCCCGGCCTGGCGCATAAACCAGACCGGGGTACAGTCGGCGGCCTCCCCGCGGCACGCCTTCAAAAACCTTTCGCTTCGGCTCATAGGACCCTTTCTCCCTTCGGGGGACTTTTCTCTCTTCGGGTGGAATCCCCATTATGCCAGATCGAGATCGGCGTGAATGGGCAAATGGTCCGACAGGCGGGCGGGACCGGTGTGCGGCGCCTCCCGGCATCCGGGGTCGAGCGCTTCCACCCCCGCCGCCCCGTCCCTGGCCTGCCCGGCGCACAGCCCCCGGATATTTCTGGCCAGGAGCCAGTCCAGCTTGAGCCCGAGATACCCCTCGTAGGCATCCAGCCGGCGGAGCAGTCGACGGCCGAGCGGCCCGGGGAAAAAGTGCGCCTCTTCCAGCGAACCCAGGGGGGCGCGGGCCGTTTCCCCCTCCCCGCTGAAACCCTTCCACTCGAATCCTGCGCGCCGGAGCTCCGCGAAGAGGGGTTCCCGTCCCGAATCCGGGTGCAGCAGCTGCCGCTTGACCCGCGATGGAGGGAGCAGCAGCAGGCGCGCCGCCGCCTTGAGCGTACGCCCCGCGGTCCCGCGCCCGAAGGTGTTGGTGTTGAGATCTCCGCCCAGGAGACAGGCATCATCCCCGCCGCCGGGCAGATGTTCGAGGATGTGGCGCATCGCGGCGGCGCGGTCGGCGGGGGTGTTGCGCAACTCGAAGTGGGTGGTTCCAGCCCAGAGGAAGCCGTTCCGGAGCCTCAGCCGCGCCCACAGGCAGTGGCGCCGGCCGTAACGCTTTTCGTGGAACTCGTACGGCTCGAAGGAAACGGGGAGCGGGACCACGTGGGCCTCCTCGATCGGGTAACGGGAGAGGATCGCGTTCCCCTGCAGGCTGTCGCGGTTTTCCCCCGGGAGTGCGAGGTCCTCGTCGACCCCCTTCGTCAACTCGAAATGGGCGGGGGCGAACACCATGTGCATCCCGAGCCGCCGGGCGAGATCGAGAGCCACGTGCCTGTTTCCCGACCGGTTCATGCCATGGTCCGCCTCGTTGAGCAGGACCAGGTCGGCCCACCGGAGGATCCCGTCGGACTCGAACAGGCGGGCGACCCCTTCAAACCGCTTCCCCTTCTCCACGTTCCACGAGACCACCCGGAGGAAGGAGCCGAGGCGGGGGACCGCCCCGGGAAGAGGAACAACCTGCGGGGTGGACAGGAACCGCTCGATCCGCTCCCCCCAATCGGCAAAAAAGGGGGAGCGGTAAAGCGCCGCCAGGGTGTCGTACCGGCGCAGGTTTTCCATCCAGAGCGGGTGCGATTCCGATTCCGGCACAGGCGTCATGTCATCTCCCGCCGGCCCGCGGCGGTCACGAGGGCCGGATCCGATCGAGCAGTATTTCCAGGCGCGCCGCCGCCTCTTCGAGATCCCCGAGAGACTCGAGCAGTCCCGGACTGCGCAAGTCATCCACCGCCACGGTGTGCCGCTCGGGGTAGAGGAAGCGCTTCACGCCCCGGAACACCTCCCCGGCGGCCCGGGCGACAGCCTCGCCCCCCTCTCCCGCGTCGCCCCC
Organism: Acidobacteriota bacterium; assembly: GCA_012719455.1. Taxonomy (GTDB): domain Bacteria; phylum Acidobacteriota; class UBA6911; order UBA6911; family UBA6911; genus UBA6911. Next base: position 9,655 of record JAAYAJ010000050.1, read on the forward strand.
CCGGGGCGCCCGGCTTGCAGCATCGACAGGCTCCCGCCCGGCCCGTGGGATCGCGTAAGCCAGTTCCTTCTTCATCCTGCGCACCGTCTTCGCCAGGTTCCGAGCATGGGCGCGGCAGACGCTCCCCGCCGTCTTTCTCAGGTGCGGGGAGCGCTCCGGGTCGGCGGCGACCGACACCAGTCCAGGCAGATCCGACCCGTAGCGCCGGATCCTTTCGCTCCACCCGAGGAGCTGCTCGGCGTAGGCCAGCAGCCTCCGCTTCAGCACCTCGTCAGGGGGGAAGATCGCCCCCCGGCCCGCAAAATTCTCCATGGTCCTCTCGAAGCGCAGAAACGGGTCCTCCAGGTAAGCCCGCAACTCGCGGTTTTCACAGAGGCTGGGAGGGGGATCCTCCATTTTTTTCTTCCAGTCCGGCGTCGGCCAGGTCGGGTACAGGTCCACGCGGAAAGCCCCCCGGAGCGGCTCGAACAACCGCTGGAGCCGCTCGTAATGCCGCCGGCTTTCGACGACGCACCAGATTTCCACTCCCGCGCCATCGAAAACGAAGACGGAGTCGAGCTTCTGGCAGAGTTCGTCCCGGTGAAAACGCAACCAGGCCTCGACCAGTTTCGGGTGGGTTTCCCTGTCCGGCATGCTCCCTGTATACCAGTTTTTTCCCCGGGGCGGATACCTGAAAACTCCCCGCGTTCCCTATATACTGAAGGGAGGAGGAGCCATGAAACCCGGGAGTGTCATTGTTCACCAGATGGAAATCGGCCCCATGATGAACTTCGTCTACCTGGTCGGATGCCCGTCATCACGCACGGCGGCGGTCGTGGACCCAGCGTGGGACGCTCCGGCCATCCTCCGGCGGGCACAGGCGGCCGGCCTTCGGATCGGCCACGTCCTGCTCACCCACGGGCACCCCGACCACATCAACGCTCTCGAGCCGCTGCTTGCGGAGATCGAGGCCGAGGTGGTCCTGCACGAGGAGGAACTGGCCTACGTGCGGCGGTTCGCGGGCGCCTTCGGGATCGACCTGGGAGGGCTGGAGGCCCGCTTGCACGGCATCCACACCGTGTCGAACGGGGAGATCGTCCGGGTGGGGGATCTCGCGGTCCAGTGCCTGCATACCCCCGGGCACACCCCCGGATCGCAATGCTTCCTGGTGGAAGGATGCCTCTTCTCGGGGGACACGCTCTTCGTGGATGCCTGCGGGCGGGTGGACACCCCGGGAGGAGACGCGAAACAAATGTGGCGCAGCCTCTGCCGGACGCTGAGGGAACTCCCCGATTCCACCCTCCTCTACCCCGGCCACGACTACGGGGGAAGCCCGACTTCGATCCTGGGGGAGCAGAAGCGGAACAACCCCTACATGAACTACGAATCGGCCGACCGGTTCGCGCGCGCCATGAGATAGCCCGGGTCAGTACGCCTTGGCAAAATAGGCCTTCTCCCCGGCCGGGGCGCCGCAGCAGATGCAGCGCCCCCCACCGGAGGGCTGCTCGAGCGGGATGCAGCGCAGCGTCGCCTTGGTCTCCTCCTTGATGCGCTTCTCGCACCCGGCGTCGCCGCACCAGTAGGAAAAGGCGAACCCCCGCTCCACGGCGGACTTGAACTCGGCGTAGTCCGCGGGATCGGCGGTACGGGCCTCGCGAAAAGCGAGCGCGCGCTCGTACAACGCCTTCTGGATCGCCGCCAGCATCCGGTCGACCGCCGCGGCGATCCCCTCCTGCGGGACGAACGATTTCCCCTCCCGTCCGGGCTGGTCGCGCCTGGCGAGCACCACCGTCCCCTTGGCCACGTCCTTCGGGCCGATTTCAATCCTCAGGGGAACCCCCCGCATCTCCCAGTCGTTGAACTTGAAGCCGGGACTCGAGCCTTCCCTCTCGTCGAGCATCACCCGGAAAGCGCCGAGCTCCGCACGCACCCGGCGGGCCGCCTCCAGCACCGCGGCCTTTTCTTCATCGTTCTTGTAAATGGGGACGATCACGACCTGCCAGGGGGCGAGCCGCGGCGGCAGGATCAACCCCTGCTCGTCCCCGTGCACCATGATGATGGCGCCGATGAAGCGGGTGGACACCCCCCAGGAGGTGGTCCAACAGTGCTGCAGGACCCCGTTCCGATCCAGGTACCTGATCTCGAAAGCCTTGGCGAAGTTCTGGCCCAGGTTATGGCTGGTGCCCGACTGCAGCGCCTTGCCGTCCCCCATCATCGCTTCGATCGTGTAGGTCTCGTCGGCGCCCGCGAACCGCTCGCTCGCGGATTTGCGCCCGACGATCACCGGCACGGCGGCCTCGTTGACGGCGAAGTCCCGGTAGATGTCGATCATCTGCAGGGTCTCGGCCTCGGCCTCCTCCGCGGTGACATGGGCCGTGTGCCCCTCCTGCCAGAAGAATTCGAGCGTGCGCAGAAACAGCTTGGTCCTGAGTTCCCAGCGCAACACGTTGTTCCACTGGTTGATCAACAGCGGCAGGTCCCGGTATGACTGGATCCACCGGGCGTAGGAGTGCCCGATGATGGTCTCCGAGGTCGGACGGATCACCAGGGGCTCCTCCAGCTTCTCCCCCCCCCCGTGCGTCACGACCGCCAGTTCCGGGGAGAAGCCCTCCACGTGCGATTTCTCCTTTTCGATGAAGCTCTGCGGAATGAGCAGGGGGAACTGGGCGTTCACATGCCCCGTCGCCTTGAAGCGGCTGTCGAGCGCTTTTTGGATATTCTCCCACAGGGCCCACCCGTAGGGGCGCACGATCATGCACCCGCGCACCGGCGCGTAGTCGGCCAGTTCCGCCCGCAGGACGAGAGTGTTGTACCATTCCGAGAAATCTTCCGACCGGGAGGGAATTTTCTGATCCGACATATAGTCCGCCTTTCCAAGCACCAGGGTTCGTATTGATGTCCAGAAGAGAAAAATCCTATAAAAGGCGGCGCGGGAAGTCAATCGCCCACCCTCTTTTTACGGGGACGCGGGCGCAAATTGCGCATCGGGGACCGGCCGCCGGCCGATAGAGTGAACGGGGCCCGGACCCGTTTGCCCGGGCGGCCCCTGGCTGATATATTTTTCGGGACATGAGCGACATGGAAATGACCGACGGCGGGAACTCCCGCGCACGCTGGCTCAAGGCTGAACTGCACGCCCACTGCAGCCTCGACCCCACGGACTGCCGCATCTGCCCCCATTCGCCCGAGGAGCTGATCGGGCGGGCGGCCGAACTGGGTTACCGGGTGCTGGCGATCACCTGCCACAACCTGGACATCTGGACGCCGGGCCTGGCGGAATACGCCCGCGCCCGGGGCATCGTCCTGCTCCCCGGCATGGAGGTGGCCGCCGAGGGGGGACGCCACATCCTGGTCTACAATTTCCGCACCGCCCCGGAAAACCTCGACACCCTGGCCAAGATCCGCGCCCGTTCCGGCAAAGACACGCTCGTCATCGCCCCGCACCCCTTCTACCCGGGACCCATGAGCCTCGGGAAGCGGCTGACATGCAACCTCGACGTCTTCGACGCCGTGGAGTATTCGGGCTTCCGGGTCCGGGGCATCGATTTCAACCGCCGGGGGGTCGCCTGCGCCCGCGCGGCGCAGAAGCCGCTGGTGGGGTTCGGGGACATCCATTACCTGTGGCAGCTCGACCGCACCTTCACCTGGATCTACGCGGAGCCCGAGGTATCATCGATCATCGCGGCTGTAAAGCGGGGGCTCGTGCGGGTGGAATCGTCCCCGCTCGGCTGGGGGGAGGCGGCCGGGTGGTGGGCTTCCACCCTGTGGGGCAATGCCTTCGGGTGGCGTCCGGCGCCCCCCGTCGCCCCCGAACCGGAAGTCAGATGAAATCGAAGATCGAGGAGGGCTTGGACCCGCGCAGCAGGGCGTGCAGCCTGAGCGCGTCCATGTCGGTCAGGAGGGCGAGGAAGTTGCAGACCTCGCGCGCCGCCGCCCCGGGGCCCCCGTCGAGGCACCCCTCGATGATCGGACGGTAGTAGCGCGGGAAGAGCGCCACGCTCTTCTTCTCCAGGACCTCCTCCAGCAGCAGTTGGAACAGCTCCCGCAGGATTTCCCTCCCTTTCGTGCTGACGGCGGCCACGCGGGGATCGGTGATCACAGCCTCCCAGATGACCGCCTTGCAGAGGACCGACAGGATGCGGGACTCGGCCGGGACCACGAGCTGCCAGGCGAAATCGGCGCGCCGGCTCCCCGCGCGCCGCTCGACCGAAACGGAAGTGATCAGGTCGTTGAGGATGTTGCGCATGGCCGATTTCCGCTCGGCGCGCTCGTCCCCCGTGTCCGACGGGAGGATCCTGCGTCTCAGGTCGCCGAGCCGCTCCTTCACCTCCGCGAGCGTCAGCCGGGGAACCGCCTCCTGCTGCCGGGTTTCCTCGTAATGCGCCAGGACCCTGCGGACGAAGCGCGCCTGCCCCAGGTCCCCCGGGTGCAGGAACTTCGCCTGCAGCGCGTCCTCCACATCGTGCACCGAATAGGCGCAATCGTCGGCCCAGTCCATGATCTGGCAGGCGATGGAGGTACGGGGCCGCGCCTGCGCCCCCCGCCGCGGAGCCTTCAGGACTCCCCCCCCGCGCCGGAGGGCCCACCGGGCCGTCGGGAGGTCCGAGGTGAAGATGAACTTGTCGTTGCCGGCACCCTGCTCGTAGGGATACTTCATGACCCCGGAAAGCGTCGCCCGGGTCAGGTTCAGCCCGGCGTAGGCGGGGGATTTCGGTTCGGCGGACACCAGGACATGAAAGGTCTGGGCGTTCCCCTCGAAGCGCAAGCCCTGCTTCCCGCGCAGCTTCGCTCCGCGGCTGACTTCCCGCATGCACGCATCCAGCGCCTGCTCCCCCGCGTGCCCGAAGGGGGGGTGCCCCAGGTCGTGCGCCAGCGCGACCGCCTCCGCCAGCTCGGGGGTCAGGCACGGCCCGAGCTGCGGCTGCTCAAAGAGCAGGTTGTGGGCGATCGCCCGGGAGATCTGGGAGGCCTCGATGCTGTGAGTCAGGCGCGTGCGGTAGAAATCGGCCTGCCCGATCCCGAACACCTGTGTTTTCCCCTGCAGCCTGCGGAAGGCGGAGCTGTGCAGGATCCGGTCCCGGTCGCGCTCGGTGGCATGACGGTGATCCCGTGGGGAGGGGGCCTCCTCCGGGTAGCGGCGTTCCAGCAGAAACTCTTCCATGTCGATGGCCTTGTCCAACGGGCGGCGGTCCGGGCTAAAGGTTGTAGATCCGGGTGAGCTCGCGCTTCAGGTAATCGAACGCCTCCTGCGGATCATCACAGAAGTAGATGAGATCGAGGTCCTCGGGCGAGATCGTCCCCCAGCGGGCCATGGCCTCTACGTTCACGACGTCCTTCCAGTACTCTGTCCCGTAGATCACGACCGGCATCTTCTTCCCCGCCTTGCCGGTCTGGACCAGGGTGAGCGTCTCGAACGCCTCGTCCATGGTCCCGAAGCCGCCGGGGAAAATGACCATGGCTTTGGCCAGGCTGACGAACCAGAACTTGCGCATGAAGAAGTAGTGGAACTCGAAAGCGAGGTTCTTGGGGATGTAGTCGTTGACCGACTGCTCCATCGGCAGGCTGATCGAAAACCCGAGCGACTGCCCCCCGGCGCGGGCGGCGCCGCGGTTGGCCGCTTCCATGATTCCCGGCCCTCCTCCCGAGCAGACCACCATGCGCTTCAGGCTGCCGTTGAGCGTCTTGGCCCAGTCGACGATCAACCCGGCCAGGACCGCGGCGTCCTCGTAGTAGCGGGACAGCCGGACCATCCGCTCCGCGCGCTCGATCTCCTCCCCGGATGCCGCGCGCCGGCGCACCTCTTCCAGCCGCTTCCGGCTTTCCTCCGGCGGCACGATCCGGGCGGAGCCGAAAAAGACGATGGTGTCGTGGATGCGATGACGGTTCAGGCGGCTGGCCGGCTCGAGATATTCGCTGATAATCCGGATGACGCGCGCGTCGTCACCATGGAGGAAAGCGTGGTTGCGGTAGGCCTTGAGCGGTCGTTGCGGTGTGTCGGTCATTCAGCTGTCTCCTGCGGTCGTTGGAATGTACGGGCCGGACCGGAATCACGGCTCGACCCGCACATGGTGATTCACCGGCCCCGCCCCGCCGCCCAGCCCGGGGGCGGTTTCGATGGCACGGGTGATGAATTGTTTGGCCGTACCCACGGCCTCGGCCAGCGTACGCCCGCGGGCAAGCTCCGCGGTGATGCAGGCCGAAAAGGTGCATCCCGTCCCGTGGGTATTCCGGGTCTCGATCCTGGGAGCGCGGTAGAGGGCGATCTCGCCCCGGTACAGGAGCAGGTCCACGGCATCCCCCTCCAGGTGCCCCCCCTTGACCAGCACCGCCTCCACCCCGAGCGAGGCGATCCGTGCGGCCGCCTCCTTCATGGAGGGGAGGTCGTCGACCGGCATGCCGGCCAGTTCCGCCGCCTCGGCGAGGTTGGGCGTGACCAGGAACGCTTCCGGGAGCAGCAACGAGCCGAGCGCCCGCCGCGCCTCGGCGGTCATGAGCGCGGCCCCATGCTTGCTGATCATCACCGGGTCCACGACCAGCGGGAAGGCGAACGACCGCGCCCTGCGGGCGACGAGCTCGACGACGGCCGAATCCCCCAGCGCCCCCGTCTTGGCCGCCCCCGGGGGGATGTCCCCGAGCACCGCGTCAAGCTGGGCGCCGACCAGCGAGGGGGAGAGCACCTCCACGTCGGCGACGCACATAGTGTTCTGGACCGTCACCAGGGTCAGGACGGCTTCCCCGTACACCCCCCTCTGGTGGAACGTCTTCAGGTCCGCCTGGATCCCGGCCCCCCCCGAGGGGTCCGAGCCGGCAATGGTGAGGGCGGTGGGGGGAATGGGCGGTTTCATGAGGTATCAGTCTAGCAGCCCCCAATGAATAATTCCCGTGGAAATTTTGCATTCATTCGGGTTCGAGTGGCTACAGATAAGATATAGTTCCCCATTAGGATCGACATACTTTAGGGGATTGTCCCTCGCATATGCGTAGGCGTTCCAGCTTTGAGGATCTTCGTTTACGGCTCCTGCATTTCCTGGATCAACGGATAGGAACCTTCCCTGCGCGCCAGAATAATATCTTGCCCCGAAGTAATCCAATCCCGTCTCCGCATCCCGTTCTTTGCCGGTGAAATCTCGCGAAAATGCCGAACACTGCATTGAGGAGCAACGCCCAGAGTTCGTCATACATACAGGTCTTACATCATACATGAAATCCTGAGCACGATCCGGGGCTGGGGACGCTGGTGACTGTCACCCTTCCCGTCGCAGTCGATCGCTGGCACATCGTTACCCATCCGGGTTCTCGGCACCGCAACCGCTGCAGCCAGGCTTGAATGGCCTTGCTATTACCGTTACAACATGCGGCAGATCGAGTTCGATCCTCTGATTCTCAGCCTGGGGTGTTGCCTCTCCTTGGATTCGGTAAATGTATCTCACCATGAAGACAGCTCGGTCCTCTGACGTAAAGCGCCAGGTCTTCACGTTTTCGACGGAAGGATTTGAAAGGCTTCGGCCTGCCTTAATCCTGGCCTGTTCGTCGTAAACAGCGCGGTTTGAGGGGTCGATGATCTGGACATCAACGGACCTAACAGTTGCATATGTTACGACACCTTTCTCGACGGTAACCTCGATGTCAATCGTCCCACTTATGTGTGCAGTGTGCGCAACGGGCGGATATAGAGGCAGTTCTCCCCGGATCACCCTGGGATAATGGGTGCCCATATTCCCTTGAACTTGCGATATTTTCTGGCTATATCCATAGATCGGCAAAAGAAAGACGAAGATTAGTAGCCGCGCGGACATAACGTACCTCCCATTATCTCGGAGTGGTGAGTGATGGATACAATCGAGGACCTTGGTTCGCAGGTATCACCCCGTAGTTGGGCGCTATGCCATATCGGTTCGCCGGATTGGCGAGGAGCTGATTGATCGTTTGAACCGCTTGGGGGCTTGCAATCCCGGCACCAAGTACGCATTTCCCTGAAAGCCCGCAGTCACCGTATCCTAATTTGGCGTTCCCTGCGGTTAGAACCGAATTGGTAACCATGTATGCTCGGAGTTCGCTCTGATAAGAT
>JAAYAJ010000051.1 GCA_012719455.1 Acidobacteriota bacterium
GCCCCGGCGGTCCTGCAGCCCGACCACGATCCAGTCCACCCGGTGGACCCTGACCAGCCTGGCCAGGTCCTGGTAGCCGCCGATGACGCGCGGGTTCACGATCGACACCCCGACCAGGCCGGGGTTGGCGTCAACGAAACCCACCACCTTGATACCGAGCTCGGGGTGGCGCAGGATTTCGCTCACCGCCTCGCGCGCGAGGTTGCCCGTCCCCAGCACCAGGAGGTTGGTGTGCGGGGTCCGCACCCGCATGTAGAGCCGCAACATGGTGTGCCAGAGCATCAGGAAGACGGAGCAGAGAATCATGCCGTATATCAGCCCCGTCCTGCTCAGGTCGCCATGGGGCACAAACTTGAAGAGCACCGCCAGGATGCACCAGGCGATGACGAGGGACTGGAATATACGGATGACGAAGGTCCGGGAGAGGCGCGACCCCTGGAAGCCGTAGATGTCGTTCAGGTGCATCACCAGCTGAAAGATAATGGCAATGAGGAAAGCCTTGACCAGGATGGCGGAATAGTTGGGCGCCGGAGGCCATATCTGCCCGAAGTAGATCAGATGGCCCACGAGGATCCAGCCCGTCAGGAACAGGGTCTCCGCGAAAACGATTCCAAACTTCCTCAACGCCAGGTAACGCCACATAGCCTTTCCGTTCTCATCGTTGGAACAACCGTCAATGAACTGATCGGTCCGAAACCAAAAAGGGTTCAATGAAAACTATAAAATGCTTTCCGCCTCCTTCCTCTGGAAACGTTTCCCGCAGGTTTTGGGGGGTTCCTGGATCTTCATGGCACACTCCAGATTGTTGATGAGGGACTTTAATTATGGAATCGTTCACGGCGGGCGTCAATAGGCATTGGCGGGGGGGGAATCAGGGGACCAGGGCCAGCTCCCGGCAGACGTCCGAAACGGTCGAAAACCGGAATTCCCCCAACAGCCGGTCTACCTTCTCCTGCATCCCCCCAAGCCGGGTGTAATGGCGGAAGCGGGAACGCAGGGGCGCCCGGATCCGGGGTTGCCCGGGATCCAGTTCCCAGGGGTGGAAGTAGACCATGGCCGGGCGCTGTTCGACCCTGTTCACCCGCCGGATCGCCCACCGGGTCACCGCCAGGGGAAAGATCCGCAGGTACCCGCCCCCGGCGGCCGGCAGGTTGCCCCCGGCTATGCGCACGGTCGTGGGGGGAAACTCCACGATCCCGTTTCTCACGTGGGGGAACCGCTCGGCGTCGGGAATGCCGTATAGGTCGTGCCGGACGGGGAAGATGGACGAATCGATCCGGAAGCCCTCCTCGACCAGCACGTCAAGGGCCCACAGGGTGGACCGGGTGATCGAAAAGCTGGGCGCCCGGTAGCATTCGACCGGCGCCTGCGCCTGGTCCATCAGGCAGAGGCGCGCGCGGCGGACATCGTCGCGGAAACCGCCGGGGTCCTGCCGGTGGATGCGCTGGTGGGCGTAGCCGTGGCAGCCGATCTCGTGCCCGGCCGCGGCGATCTGCCTCACCA